>CAYUPI010000014.1:0-127328 GCA_964446585.1 uncultured Verrucomicrobiota bacterium | reverse complement strand
TAAACCCCGATACACCCGCTCTCTACGCTTTTACACAAGAACTCTTACGCTACCCGATCTGCGAAATTCGCACAAAAATCTTGTAATTTTCGGCAACTTCGCTAGCCTGCATTCTTGATCACTCGCCTGGTTCACTTTCCGTGCGACGTCAGGTCGAGCCGCTGCTCGCACAGCTTGAGCAGGGCGGGCGTGAACTTCTGCCTCCTCTGAAACTGTGTGCTGAGATAAATGTGCCGAACCAGCGTCAAAGTCGTGTAAGCGTCAACTGCAGCGCGGCATGGTTCACCTGACAATTCGATGAATCTCTCCTTCAAAGCCTGTTCCTGTGCCGCCCATCCCTGAGCATCGCTGGACTCGCGCAAGCTTTGCTCTGTCATGTGACCAATAAAATTGCCGATGTCCAGACCGGGATCACCCAGGCAATACAAGTCAAAATCGATAAGATAAATCCGGCGTAGCGACGGGTGATCCCTAGTGGATGGATTGGTACAAGTCTCTAAGACTACTTGTGCAGGATAGAAGTCCCGGTGAATACCGCACGCGGGCGCTACCGGCAAGCTTGCGCCCAAGCGGTCGCACTTCGCCAACACGCGGTCAAGGTGCTTTGCCCATCCAGGCTTGATCTCTGCCACTTTCGCCAGACCCTCGCGCAAGATTCTGAGTTCATCTGCCATGGTGTGCACGCGACGGGCTGGAATGTTGGCCTGATGAATCTTGTGCGCTGCCTCGGCCGCTCGCCTTGCCCACTTCACTCCATCCGGCTTTCGCAAAGGTTCCGTTATTGGAACGCCCGGCACCTTCCGCTGCAGCCACATCCGGAAATCGGGAATCAGCCCGAGCGGTTCGGGGACAGAAATGCCATCTTCGCTTTCTGGGCCGAAGCCGGACTCGCGGAAGCGCTGCAAAAGTTCGTGGGCCTTTTTGTCGAGTCCCTTGGCGCGCGCTTTTCCCAAAACCATCAAAATCTCGGATGGCTCGCCGCAGCGTTCCAGCTTCAGTTCGTATTCGATGAGGCACCGCCGGCCCGGCTTGTGTCGAGTCACTTTAATCGAAGCAAGCGTGATTTCGGCCTCGTAGCTATTGAGTCCAGTGCAGCAGGATTTCAGTTGTGATAAAGCCTGCCGCGGGTCAAGCGCGTTCAGCAGAAAGGGCATCTGCGGGTCTTGCGCGGCGTTGAACGGATCGTGAACCAAAACGCTCACGGAATTACGACTGAACGCGGCTGATGACCTCACGCAGTTTTTCACCGACCCGCTCCATGGAAAAATCTTCCAGGCAGCGCGCCCGAGCTCGCTCGCCGAGCGCACGGGCCTGAGCCGAATCGCTGAGCAGTTCGCAAACCGCCGCCGCCAGCTTGTCCACGTCTCCCGGCGGGACAAGGCGGCCACAGCCTTCAAGCACACTCGGCAAATCAGAAACTGCGCTGGCCACAATCGGCTTGGCCATGGCCATGCAGTCATAGACTTTCATCGGCATCTGGTAGCGTGCCGGCTCCGAATCCAATTGCGGAATCGCCAGCACATCGGCTGCGGCGAGCAGTTTGGGAACAGTTGGATAGGAAACGATCGGTATTCTGAGCAGCGGGTAACGTTCCCAATGCGAATCCGCGAGGTCTTGGAGGCGGCAAACCACGGCCAGGCGTGCTCCCGGAATTTGGCTCATGGCTTTGGCCAGTGGTTTGAGGCCCTTATGTTCTCGTGGCGTCCCGGCGAAGAGCACCGTCGGACCATCGAAGGCAAACTCGCGCCGAGCGCGCTCTCGGTCGATTGCGGCCGGATCGAACAATTCGGTCAGGCAGCCGTGAGGCACGACGGTGCCGCCGAACCGCTTTTGCAGCGCCGTGGAAGATACGGTGATCGCCGACGCAGCCGGCGCTGCTTTCGTGAGTAGTGAAAGATAAACTGCTGATGCCGGACGGCGCAGGTCCGTCATCGAAGGTTTTTTGTTCCACTCCGCGCGAGGCGCCAGCGCCACATCCAGATCATCGAGATCAAGCACCACTGGAACTGCCCGTCTTTCCGCCGCGACCAGGGCCGCTCCGAATGAAGCCAGGTGAGGCTTGACCGCGATCAACACGTCGCCCTCCGCAGCTTCAACAAGTTGAATGAAAGACAAAAAGAACTTCGGAAACCGCTTTTCCTCGACAGTCTTGATCCACGGCTCAGGCGGCAGAGCGGGCCACGCGCCGGTAGGTTCAGTCGGTCCCAGCAAGGTCACGTCAGCGAAATTCCGGGCGGCCACCGCTAACCGATGGGCGCGCATGACGGCGTTGGAAGAAACGTTGTGGCTGAGAATTGTTATCTTCATCGCTCGTCCAAATGACGGCGCGCCTCGGCCGCGAGTTCAGGAACCAGGTGAGCCTCGTGCGGCCATAGTTCGACCAGGCTGCACGCCAAACGCATCAGCCCAGCAGCGACGTGGAATCCCAACTGTGGTTCGAGAACCACGCCGGGACGAACCGACTCATAAACTGCGACCGCACGCTTCAACTCCAACCATTCGGGCCGATCGCCCCGCTGCAGTGCCGACACCCACGAGTACGCGCCATTATAAGCCACGTCTCGAGCGGGATCGGCCCACTGAAAGCGATCCCAATCAATCAATGCCAGCCGGTTTGGCCCAACCAAAATGTTCCGCGCTGAGAAATCTCCGTGCGAAGGCACGAGTTCGGTGTCGTGCGCTCGCGCTGCTTCCAAAGCTTCGACGACTGGTCGAGTCACGTCAACGAAACGGGGCGCAATTTCGGCTATTCGTTGCGCTTTTCGCTTCACCGAGCGCACAATGGCGCGCGAGTTCCGCCGAGTGGCCGGTTGAGCGTCAGAGCCATGAAGCGCTGAGAGCAAGCGGATTGATTCCTCAAAAATTTTCTCCCGTGGCGCGGCCAGCTCCGTCAGTGACCGTCCTTCGAGCCGTTCCATGACGAGAACTCCCGCTTCGGGCAAATAATCGAGAGGCTGTGGCAAGCCGGGGGGCTGACGCCGTTCTCCGAACGAGGAGCGCCAGGCGGCTTGCATGTTATTGTAAGCCGTTTCTCCGCCGCCACCGGGATAGAGCTTGGCCACGACGGGTGTGCCGGTACGCGTTCGCAAAGCCAGCGTCGCGCGGTCTGGACGGCCGGTCGTGAAGCGGGTTTGATCCAGGGCATAGCCTTCATCGCAGAGCGCGCTCAGGAGTTTAGGTTCGATGTCACTGAGTGAGAGCATGAATCTCCCGCCTCTCGTCGCGGGACGCAGCTTGCAGGTTAAAGAGAGCAGCGTAGGGACCGATGGCTTGCATCAAGGCCGCGTGCGTGCCGCGCTCGAGGATGCGCCCGGCCTCAAGATAGAGAATCAGGTCGGCGCCGGTCGCGTGGCCCAAATCGTGCGTGATGAGGAAGGTGGTCCGGCCCCGGTTGAGCAGTTCAAGAGACTCAATCACCGCCCGCTCGTTTTTCTTATCGAGGCCGGTCATCGGCTCGTCCAGGATCAGAATGGGCGCCTTGCGAATGGCCGCGCGCGCGATAGCGATCCGCTGCCGTTGCCCATGCGACAGGGTCACGCCCCGCTCGCCCAGGACCGTCTCGTATCCTTGGGGCAGCGCCTCGATGAAATCATGGGCGCTGGCCAGCCGGGCCGCCGCCTGGATTTCATCCATCGTGGCAGATGACGCGCCGTGGGCGATGTTGTCGCGCACACTGGCAGCGAAGAGCAAGTTGTCTTGCAACACCACGCTGATTTGGGAACGCAATGATTCGAGCGTGAACTCGCGGATGTCTCGCCCATCGATCATCACTCGTCCCTTCATCGGGTCGTACAACCGGAGAATTAAACTGACGAGCGTCGATTTGCCGCCGCCCGAGGGCCCCACCAACGCGATCTGCTGCCCAGGCTGAATCTCCAGCTCAATGTTCTCCAACAACCGAAGCCCATGCTCATAGGCGAAACTGACGGCCGCGAATCGCACCCGTCCCTCGAAGGCGGGCGCGCGGACTGCGCCCGGAAGATCGCGCACGTCCGGCACGCGATCCAGCAGATCCAGCACGCGTTCGCCGGCGGCGGAGGCCTTGCCAAGCCGGCCGGTATATTTCGCAAAATCCTGGACTGGTCGAAAAACGTATCTGAGATAGGCTAGAAAAACCAAAAGGTCGCCGGCGCTAATTTCGTTGAGCAACACCTGCGGGACACCGAAAAATAAGACCAACGCCGCGGAAACGGCAGTGAGGACATCGACGGAGCGTTCCAGGTTGGCGGCCAAGCGTTTGCCTTCCACATCCTGTTTCAGACTCTTTTCGTTTTCGCGCGAGAAAACCTGCGCGAAAGCGCCCTCCAGTGAGAGAGCTTGCACGGTTTTGATGGCGCTAATGGATTCGGCCGCAGTGGCCGCCATGGCGCCTTCGCGCTGGCGCTGGCGGCGTGCCACTTGCCGGATGCGCTGCATCAAGCGCACATTCCGCAACCAGAACGGGGGAAAAACCGCCAGCGCGATGAGGGCCAGTTGCCAGTTTAGCGAGAACATGATCGCCAGCATACCCACGAGAATCAACAGCCGCCCCAGCAGCGGCAGCAAGGCGGTCACCGCCACGTCTTGCAGCATGCTCACGTCGCCGATCACGCGCACCACCAGATCGCCGGTCTTGGCCTTGGTATGAAAGGAGAGCGAGAGATATTGAACGTGACGATAAAGTTGCGAACGCACTTGGGTCAGCACCCGGTTGCCGAGCTTGGCAAAACCAATATTATTCCAATAAGCGGCCAAGGCGCGCGCTCCGCTGATGGAAGCTGCGCCCAAAGCCGCCAAGGCGATCAGCGCCGTGGGTGAAAAGTTGGCCAGTGCGGGGATGCCCCAGGCGCGCGCGCCGCGTGACGTGCCAATGACACGGTCAAAGACAAACTTCACCGGCCAGGGCTCCAACAAGCGCAAGCCAACTTCGGCGAACAGAGCTGTCATCGCCCCGAGGATCAAAGGGCGATGCTTGCGGAGCTGCGGCCAGAAGTATTTCGTAATCCTCCACAGGCCGGGCAGGCTTTTGGAAAGCGTTTGCGGTCGCGACATTTACGGTTGTTACAGTTACATCGTTACATTGTTACACCAATTACATGGCCGCGCCGCGCGTCTGGCCCTCGTAACGATGTAGCTAAGGTAAGCTTTTTAACCTTTTTGACCTGCTAGACCACTATTGCTTCTCGATAAAATGCGGTTGCCGCTCCATTCCGGCAAGCCTCAGGATGCGCTGGACTGCTCGGTCCCAGGTGTGGTCTCGAAGCACCTTGGCTCGAGCCGCCTGGCCAATCCGCAAACGCAGCTCAGGATCACTTTGCAATTGCCCGAGTGCCTCTGCCAGCGCAGGCGCATCGCCCGGCGGCACAAGCAAACCGTTCACCTCGGGTTCAATCAGTTTCTCGAGCTGACCGACCCGGCTGGCTACCACCGGCAGCCCCGCGGCCATGTATTCATAAACCTTGAGCGGTGAGAAATAGAAATGCGACAGTTTCGGGTACGGCGCGACGGCTGCATCCATCGAAGCCAACAGCCCGGGCACTTGGCTGGGGGCAACTGCGCCGGTAAAATGAACCGCTTGAAGCAAGCCGCGCTCTGACAAGTCTGCCACGAGCCGCCCGTGTTCCGGCCCGTCGCCCACCAGGAGCAATCGAGTCTGCGGGTTGCGCCGGCGCATGAGCGCCAAGGCCTCGACCAAAATCCCCAGCCCGTGCCACGCTTTCAAAGTGCCGACAAAGCCCACGGTGAATGTTCCAGGCGTGCCGGGCAATGACGGCTTCAGATTTGCCGGAAAACGCTCCGGGTCAACGCCGTTGGGTATTACTTGTACTTTGTTCCGAGCCGCAGGATAGTGTTCGAGGTATTCGGCGACTTCATCCGAGACAGCCAGCAGGGCTGTGGCGGCGCCGAAAACCCGCTCGGCCACTTGCTCGGCGCTGGCGCGATCCACCAGTTCACGGTATTGCGCCTGCTCCTCAATCAACGGCGCGTTGACTTCAAGCAATCCGGGTATTCCGAGGTCTCGCGCAAATTCCATCGCGGCGCAACTCCACAGTGAGTAGCGCTCGTAGATCAGGTCGAACGGCGCTTCGCGCGCAGCTTTTTCGAGCGCGCTTCGCAGCTCGCCGTTAGCGGCGAGGGCGGCTTGTTCGCGAGCGGCTCGATCCCCTTTGGGCAACGCGGGAAGGTGGTGGACAGCTACCGTCTCCAAGCCAGCGGGCGGTTGGCCATCGAGACGAAGAGCAAACAGGTCGATTTCCACAGCGCACTTTTTCATCGCCCGTAACACCTCTTGCGCATGAATCGAGCAGCCTTTACGACCAAAGATCGGCACACCCGTGTCTGCGCTGACGTAAGCAATCCGCATCAGTCTCCCTCCTCAGCCGGTTCGCCAACACTCTGCTGGTCGAATGCTGATTTGGCAAAGAGTTCCTGGAGGATGCAGACGTTCTTGCGAATGTCGAAGACCGTCTCCGCTTTCGCCCGCCCGGCCTGGGCCAACCTCTTTTGGAGTTCCGGATTCCTTAGAACTTCTCCGATGGCTTTGGCCAGAGACCGGGGTTCGCCTGGCGGGACCAGCAGGCCCGTTTTTCCATTCTCAATGATTTCGGGAATCCCGACCAGCGCTGTGGAAATAGCCGGCAGCCCGCTGGCCAACGCCTCCAGCAATACCGTCGGCAGCGCATCCCGATCGCCCGAGGTGCTGACCACGCAGGGGAGCACCAGCATCGTCGCGCGCTTCATCGCTTCGATCAACTGCTCTTGCGGTTGCGCTCCGGCCAGCAAAACGCGGTCCGACAAACCCGCCTCGGCGATTTGCTGCTTCAAGGCTTCCTGCTCAGGTCCCTCACCGATAATGAGACAATGGAAAGACTGCCCGGAGTCGCGCAAGATACGGCAGGCCTCTATGAGATGTCGAAACCCTTTCTTCTCTTCCAGGCGGCCAACCGCCAGAATAGACGCTGACTCGCGAGTGATTCGGGGGTCGGGTTTAAAACGCTCCAGATCGAGGCCGTTGTAGAGCCGGACGATCTTGTTTGCGAGGTCCGGCCCGGCCAGATCCGCCAAGAATCGCCGATTGAATTCGGAGACCGTAATCACAAAGCGGGCCTCTTGAATTTTCCGCCGCAGCAACGCGCGATCGACATTCTTATGGTAGATGTCCTTAGCGTGTGCGGTGAAAGAGCACGGGATACCCGTGAGCCGGCTGGCGAGCAAAGCAACCGTGGCCGCGTCGGTCGCGAAGTGGGCGTGCAGGTGGCCGATCTCGTGCGCCACAGCCATGTTGCCGATGGTCGCGGCTTGAAGGAAGGCAGCGGATTTAATTTTGTAGGCCTCCTCGGCAAACTCGCCATCGCTAAAGCGACCGCGTTTGACGACTAATCCTTTGAGGGCCACCTTGCGCGGCAGGTAAGTGACTTGCGCCGCCAACTCGCGAAGTAGGCCGTGGCGCACACCGTTCGCCTCGACCACCGCGGGATCGATCATGGAATAGACTTGGATGGACGCTCCCTGACGCTCCAGTTGGAGCAATTCATTCAAAATGAAAGTCTCCGAGAGGCGCGGAAACCTCTTTAGGACGTAGCCGACTTTAAGAGACTTGCTCTGGTTCATAGCTCTCGGGTTTCGTCCAAGCCGTCCCAATCGTGACCGGTACGGGTAGCCGGTCTCGCATCATCTGCAGGTGGAGATTTTTGAGCTGGGTGAAGCTCGTCCGCATGTCAAACCGTTCCGCAATGACTACTCTCGACTGGCTGGCAAGCCTCTGGCGGAGTTTGGCATCGGTCAGGAGCAGCTCCAGGGCGTTTGCCAGCGCCGCTACGTCGCCGGGAGGAACCAGCAGACCGTTGACCTCATCCTGTATCAATTCTTCAATCGGAGCAAGGTGGCTCGTGACGACCGGCACGCCCACAGCCATCGCCTCTTTGAGGACGTTTGGCAAAATGTCTCGGTCGCCATCCGCTGCCACAACGCAAGGCAGGGCAAAAATCATGGCCTGCTGATATTGCGTGAGGACCTCCTGCTGCGGCAGCGGGCCAAGCATCTGCACGTCTCGTTCAAGTCCCAAACGGTCGATCTGCTTTCGGAGCGAGCGAGCGAGCCGGCCAACAATTTTGCATTGAAAACGAACTCGACGGTTTTTCAGAAGGTGGCACGCTTGGACAAGAACAGCGAACCCTTTCTTCTCCACCGTACGCCCTACGCTCAAAATGACCGGTTCGGTCGGCTCGTTTTGCGGACGCTGAAAGAGGTTCAAGTCAATGCCATTGTAGATCGGATGAATCTCAGCGTCGGCCTTGAGATGGGCTCGAAGCTGGCCGGCGCTGTAATGGCTGTTAGCGACAATGAAGCGCGCCCGGCCAAGCCGTTCCCGGATGGAGGGAGAGCTGAGCCGTTCATCTTGAAATAAATCCTTGGCATGAGTCGTCACGCTGTAGGGAATGCCTGTCATCAAGTGGGCAAGGAACGCCACCTTGGCCGGATCCGTGGCGTAATGCGCATGCAGGTGGCTGATTCCTTTGAGTTCGGCTATGAGGCAACTCGCTTGGCTGAATCTGAGCAACGATTTTCCCAGGGACCGCCCCCAGCAATTTCTGAGCAGATCGATGAGCGTGTCGCGATAGGAGCGCCGGCAAAAACGACCGACTGCGAACTGGGCCCGGAGAATCCGAAGCGGCTCTCGATGAATGCTCTCAGGAAGATAGGTAATCGGCGCGCGAACCAATTTGGCCTGAGGATGGACCACGGATTCGTTTGGGCGTTTGAGCGAGAAAATGCGCAGCGACAGCCCCTGCCGTTCCAATTCCAGAATCTCATTAAGAATAAAAGTCTCCGATAGGCGGGGGAACATCTTGACCACGTAACCCACGCTGACCGGTCGGAGGAGCGCGTTTCCGAATGGCTCGCTCATGAAGCCGCCAGCGTCGGAATGCCGCCAGCGATTGCTTGTCGAGCCGCCGCTTGCTGGCCCGAGCGCCCAAGAACTTCCGCCGCCAATTCAGGCAGCCGCTCCAAACCGTTTAGATTAAGTCGGCCGTTTACCTGCAAGGGTGGCAATTCCCGCGCCATCCATTCGGAGAGTGCTTGCGGACTCAACCGGTCCACTTCCAGCATGTCGATCAATCCCATGTCGCGCAGCCGCGACGCCCGAATGATCTGCTCCCTGCGCGGCTTTACCCGCGGCACGATCAACGCCCTTTTTTCAAACGAGAGCACTTCGCACACCGTATTGTAGCCGCCCATCGCAATCACCCGGTCGGCTCGTTTGACGAGCATTGTTGGTTCGGAAATGAAGCTCAGCACGCGCAGCCGAGGGTTCGCCGCCGCCCGCTGCAGCAGCCGCCGTTGTGTGTCCGCCGACATGAAGGGCCCCGTCACGATGCAGCCGCAGGCGTCCGGGGGAAGATCCGCTTGCGAAAAAGCTTCGGCCAGCCGGTCGCCGTCCTGCCCACCGCCCAGGAGGCAAAGCATCAGCCTTCCCTGGGGCACAGTATCGGCCTCCAGTGGCTCCTGGGATTGCCGATTCGGAAAGCTCATCCGCTTGCATTGGTCCAGGTAACCCGTAAAGCGAATCTTCGAGGCAATATTAGGCGGGAAGCGATACTCATCAATCATGTTATACACTGAAGGATCCCCGTACACCCAGATTGCGCTGTAATACTCCTCAACGGCCTCATCGAATCTCCATCGGAGCCAGTCCCGCTGCACTGACCAGGGCTCATCGAGCACGTCCCGCAGTCCCAGTACGCAGCGCGTCTGTCCCGCGGCTTTAAGCTGTTTCAGCGCCGGATCCAATTCCCGGTATGCGCCGCGAGGTAAATTGTCGACAACCAGCAGATCCGGCTCGAACGCTTTGAGCGCGGCGCGAATCGTTCGCCCTCGAAGAGCGATCACCTGCTTCAGTGGAAGGTCCAAGTACCGAGGCTTGCAAACCCCATCCACGCCCTTGCTCAGCCCAGGCAGAGTGATGCAGTCAACGCCTGGGGGCATGCAGTTGACAAAGGCACTGGCCTCCCTCGCCTCAGTGACCATCAGGTTTACCGACCGAAGCTCCGACTCGGCCAAAACCTGGGAGATAAGCAGGTTCCGGCGTAAGTGGCCCAGGCCAACAATACCGGGTGAATAGAGAGCAATGCGGGTTTTTCGCTGGGGGCTTGTCATAACCGGCTTCGGGTGAGGTTAAGTTGACATGTAACAGGCCATTCCTTAACAGCAGCTTGCACACCAACTGTTCCTGGCCCCAGCCCGCTTCGCTGCACGATAGCGATGCGCCGACGGATGTGCCCAAGACCCATCCCATCATGAGAATAGAAGAAGAAGCGCATCAAAAGTTAGGCTGGTTGGCGATTTCGCTCTTTTAAGGGCCAATCCAATTTATAGCACAAAAGCAACTAACGGGCCAGTTTTTTGCGCTGGGAATCAGCGGTGTTGGGGTCGTGGAGCGCACTTGTCGCAGCATAGCGGAGCTGCAACGAAAGGAGCGCCGCCTTGACAAAAAGTTTAGTGTCCACGATTACTGGGCGCCTGCGGGGACGGCTGTTTCGCTGGAAGCAAAAGCCGATGCTGTTTATAATCCATGGACACGTTGCCGACTGTCTTACTAAAACCTGGCGAGGCCGATCGCATCGTCGCCGGCCATCCATGGATTTATCAAGGCTCGGTGCTGCGGTTGACGCAGCCCGCAGAGGATGGAGCAGTGGTGCAGGTCAAGGATCACCGCCAGCGTTTTCTCGGAACTGGCTTTTACAATTCTAAATCGAAGATCAACATTCGCATGCTCGCGCCGGAGCGCGTGGAAGTCGATCAGCGCTTTTTTGAGGAACGGCTCAGGTCGGCCCTGGCGGTAAGGCAGCGGCATCTGCCGCAGGCGACTTCATTCCGCGTCCTGAATGCCGAGAGCGATCTGCTCAGCGGACTAATTGTTGACAAATACGAGGACGTGCTGGTTGTGCAAATTTCCTCGTTAGGAATGGAGCAACGCAAAGCGTCGATTCTGGCAGCACTGCAGACCCTGTTCTCGCCGCGGGCTATTGTCGAACGCAGCGACATCGCCTCACGCAAGTTCGAAGGACTGGCCGAAGCCAATGGCGTACTGTTTGGCAACTTGAGCGGACCAGTGACCGTGGAGCTGAACGGGCTGAAATTTGAGACTGACCTGCGCGCGGGCCACAAAACGGGCCTCTATTTGGATCAACAGGTCAATTACCAAAGCGTCGCCAAACTAGCGCGAGGCGGCCAGGTGCTCGACTGCTTTTGTTTTCTCGGCGGGTTCGGCCTCCACGCGGCCCGCGCCGGCGCTAACCATGTGCACTTTCTGGACCAGAGCGCGGAGGCCACCGCAGCCGCGGCACGCAATGCCTCAGCCAATGGCCTGGCGGAAAAATGCTCGTTCGAGACCGTGAACGTCTTTGATTGGCTCAAGGCACAGACTGTAACCAAACCCCATGAAAAATTTGTTCCGCGCTGGGATTTGATCGTGCTCGATCCGCCTTCGTTCACGCGCAATCGCGCCTCGGTGCCAGACGCGCTCCGCGGCTACAAGGAAATCCACCTGCGCGCGCTGAAACTGCTCAAATTGGGCGGCACGCTTGCGACATTCTGCTGTTCGCATCATGTCGCCGCGGGGCTGTTTCAGGACACTGTGCTCTCGGCGGCGTACGACGCCCGCCGGTTTCTGCGCCGCGTGGCGACGTACACGCAGTCGCCTGACCATCCGATTATTCCGATGATCCCCGAGACCGAGTATCTAAAGGGATTTGCGTTCGAGGTGGTGAGGTGAGCGAGCAGGCTTACGGGGAGAGCAACGTGCGTTGCCAGGTCATCAATTCCGGCGAGTGTTTCTCCCAGTCGTGCGCCAGGTCGGACAACATCGCACGGCTGGCGATCAACGTAGGGTCGATGCCCAACTCCGAAGCCCGGGCGTCACGCCGCTTTTGCAATTCGAGAGTCCGGCGCCGCTCGGCTTCGCTTGGACGCCGGCTGCTGGAGCGCAAAATTTTCGGTTGCTCCTCCGCTGAAATCGCCAGGCCGCGCGCGACCGCTTTCATGAGGCCGCTGCGGCGGCGCTCGGAAAGGTGTCTGGGCAAATGTGCTTCAACCGGTTTGGCGGCGGCGGCCGCGGCGGCAATATCGACCAACGCTTCGTGACTCACTACAAAATACGGCGGGCGATTGACTCCGAGCGCCTCCGTTTCCCGCCAGCGCCATAATTCGCGGAGCACCGCCAGTGCGGGTCGCCCCAGGCGATGACTGCCCTTTATACGCCAGACCGAGTCCAAATTGGCGGGCCGTTCCTTCGTTGATTCGCTAATCAACCGGTCGCAGGATTCCTGGTGCCAGGCCAGCCGTCCTTTGGCCTGAAGGGCCGGCTTGAGCTTCTCCTCGAGAGGCCGGAGGTAATGCGTGTCATTGCGCGCGTAGCGTTCCATGCGCTCGGTCAAAGGTCGCAATGCCCAGTTGGCTTTCTGCGCCCCTTTCTCCAGTTTCACCCCCAAAAATTGTTCGACAAGGTGACTAAGGCTGAACTGCGAAAGTCCCAGCAAACGTGCCGCCAACATGGTATCAAAAACCGCGCTGGGAACGAAGCGGTGATGCTTCTCCAACAGGCGCAGATCGTAGTCCGCACCGTGCATGATCAACTCGTGGCCCGAAAGCGCCTCCAGCAGTGGATCGAGGTTGAATGAGGCCAGGGGATCGATCAGTTCGTCGCCCGAAGCGGTGCTAATCTGGATGAGGCAAATCTTTTCCGGGTAAGCGTGCAGGCTGTCGGCTTCGGTGTCCACGGCCACCCATGTGGCGGACCGCAGCAGGGGCAGAAAGGCAGCGAGCTTCTGATCGCTATCAATCACCAACCCAATTTACAGACTGTGGCCGCCGTTAAAAGTGCGAAAAGGCGTTCCGCTTGCCGATTGGTCGAGCTGATTTGGCTTGATGTTTGGCTGGGGTGAATGAATAATGTCGCAGTCTCAGATAACCGCCGCACAAGCGCGGTTTGGACTATGCCAATCTGGCCGCGGTGGTGAATTGTGACCCGATTGAGCGCCGTTATCTGGACATGCAGGTGTGTTGCCCGCGTGGCGGAATTGGCAGACGCGCTAGATTCAGGTTCTAGTGAGTAACATCGTACAGGTTCAAGTCCTGTCGCGGGCACCATAAGTGGGCTTTTGAGGGCGAGCGGTCGTGCGTCCCGCCAGCCGTTGCTGACTGTGGGAGCGCCCGATCCTTGCGAGGTATATATGACGCCGCCAGATGCTTTGCGTTATCTCGATCACGAGGCCCGGCTGTGCCGCGACCACGACGCGCACGAGGCGCTCTGCCTGTTGATGCCCGCCCTCATGCGGCTGCTGGAGCTTCCCCCCATGGACGACTATGAGGCGCTCGCCTTTCGCCTCGAACTCCACGATGCCATCAGCCACGCCCAGACCGCTTCGGGAAGGCCGCAGGAGGCCGGCAGCTCACGTTAAGTCCGGAAACTAGCGCTTGGGAGACAAACACAGAGCGCTCGGACATGTTGGATCCAATTCGCTTAGCGACGCCGGGTAGGAGTACCTGGCGAGGCCTAGTGTCGGTTTTCATTTGAGGAACGCTTTGAGTTGGTCGAGCGTGGTGACGCCGGGCGGAACCTGGCTCATGACTTTTTGGATCTTGGCCGGATCGATCGGCTCTTTGAGATAAGGCGCGAGCTGGGACGGATCGGTTGGCAACAGTCCGTTGTTGGCTTGCGCGTATTGAATGCCGGCTTGTTTGACGGCGTCCTCGATGCGGTTGACACCATGTATGTTGATGCCATTGATACTGATGCTGTGGATGGTGTCGTATTCATCGTCCACGGGAGGGGCGGTTTCTCTCACCAAATACTCGCTCTGGGGCACGTCGGCCACTTTTCCCGACTGCACCAGCGAATAACGGCGCAGGATGGCTTCATCCATGGGTGTCTGGAAGTAGGGCTTCAATTGGGAAAGCTCGGTTGGCAACATGCCATCGTTGGCCCGAGCATAACCGCGGAGCGCCTGCTGCAGCATCTGGTCGAATTGGTTTTTGACGTTCTTTCGTAGATCACTCAAGGCCTGGCGAACGTCGTCGTCGGTTTCGAGTCGCTTGGTGTTCTTCACCGCGTCGAACCAATCCTTGTCGGTGAGGAACTGGAATTCCGGAATTTTCTTGTCAGGCATCTGCTCCAGGCGCTGTTTGAGGAAGGCCACTCGTGTCGCCCAGGTCTTGAGCGAAGCTTCGATGTTGGGATCGTTGCTGGCCTCTGAATCAGCAGATCTGCCTTGCGTGGAGCTCCGCCCGTCGGCACGCAGGCGAGCAACTTCACCACGAAGTCTCAGAAGCTCGTTTGAAGGGCCTTTCTGGACTGATTGTGAGTTGTTTACCTGGGCGATGAGATTGGAGAGGCGCAAGTTCTCGGCGGCCAGAGCAGTCACTTGTTCTGTGGCTTGATTTCTTTGCTGGCGCAAGGTTTGGCTCTCTTCGCGGAGACGAACCTGTGTCTGGTGCTGAAGCAGCATTGGGGTGGCGACGCCGGCGACAACCAGCGCGCTAAGAATTGCGAGTTTGAGTTTGGTCATAGTAATGAGTTTGAACAGAGTTAACGTGGAGACAGCCCCCGCGGCCGTCGCGCTGGCAAAGGCCGTTCCGGCAATCATGCTTGCCAGGCCGGCCGGGACGGCAGTTACCGTCTGGCTGGCAAGCAGTGCGGCGAGCCCGGCAGCGGAGGCAGCCACGCCCCGCTTGACCAGCAGGTTGCGCAGTTTTTCCAACGCGCGAGCCACGCGCATGCGGGCGGCGTCTTCGCTCAGGCCGAGCTCAGCGCCAACTTCGGCAAGCTGACGGCCTTTGAAGTAGCGGAGCAGCACGGCATTCCGATCGCCCTCATTCAATTCGTGCATGGCTTCATCGAGCACGGGCCGCAATTGGTCCCATTGATTTTCGGTTGTGGTCTCGCGCAATATTTCTTGCATGGTAGAGGCCTCCTGCTCCCGCGCCTGCCGCCGCTGTTCGGCGCGCACGGCTTTGGCGGCTGCGTAACGAGTGCTGGTATAAAGCCAGCCCGTCAGAACCGAGCGTCGAGACAGGGATGACGCTTTCCGAGCCAGGTCGATAAACACGCTCTGCGTGATATCTTGCGCCAGATGCGCGTCATTGCCGACCTGGCGCATGGCCGCGGAAAAAACCAGGGAAACGTGCCGATTCACCAGTTCTGCGAAGGCCGCTTCACAACGGCTTTCGGCATAGCGCTGGAGCAATTCGGCGTCGGTCATGGTTTTCAGAGTATAGCACCCGCCCGACGGCAAACCGAACGAACTAACAGAAGATAATTACAGGGGTAGTGAAGGCGTGGCTAAAGAATCAGAGCGAAGGGGATCCTGTCCACTAGTCGGAAATCCGACGGTCGAAATCCGAAGCGCGAATGAAGCCCGAATTTTCAAATCCGAATTCATGACTGCAAGCTTTGCATACGGGTAATGCCGACCCGACGGGCGCAGCCCAACGGACGGTTTGACGAAAAGCAGCTCCGAGTCGCGGATCAATCGGTCCGCTTGATTTCCTCCGGTTTGGGACATTCGTCCACAAATTTCAGCGCTTCATCAACCAGAACCTGACCGGTGTGCTCCCCGAGGCTGGTGCGGCTGACATACGAGTAGCGTTCGAAGCTGTCGTAGTCCTCTTTGGTGAGTATGTAGCCGAACGCGTCATTCGTCAGGCCGAAGAGCAGGTTGTGTTGGCCGTGCATCTTGCGCTTGAGATAGTAGCCGATGTTCGGCAGCGCCTCGCCGGGAATCGTCAGGATTTGGGCATTGCCAACGTTCACGACATTCAGTTGCGTGGTCACGCTCTTGGTCTCGCCGCCCGGGCTGCCGGGCAACTGTTTCATGAGCGCGCGCATGAGCGGCGATTCCACCGGCAGCGTCAGCGGCCTTGATTTGCACACGAGCTTGGGTGAGGCCTGCTCCGGCGCGTCCTGGACGATCCGCAACGCCTCGTCGGCCAGCAACATTCCGATCCGCTCGCATTCTGCCCAGGTCCGAGCGTCGCGTTCCCCTGTGACGCGATTGTCCGCTGTCACCATTCCACCCTGAGCGCTGTTCATGAAGATGCCCGTCCCGCCGCCCTTGTCCGCGATTCGGTCATACAAAGGTCCAATCAGGTCCGGGCTGCAGATACCGACGCTGTTGCCGAGGACCTCGGGATGGACGGCATAGTTCACGAGCGTGACAAATGGCCGCCCGCTCGTGTCGAGCGCCTGAATGACATGGCAACGCGGATCGTACAACTGCGGCGCATAATAGTTATACGCGATTTTTCCGTTTGCTTTGCCCGTGGCGATCTTCAGTTTCACGGGTTGCAGCTTCGAGACCGCCTCGTTGATGGCTTCGGCCATGCGCACACAAACACTGGCCACATAATTGGAGTCGCTTGCGGTGCCGCCCCTGCCGTCGGGGAACCCGTAACAATCCGGTGCGCTATGAGTGTGTGTCGCGCCGATCAGAATATTCTCGGCTGGAATTTCTTTGACGGCAGCGCGCACCTTGTTGCCGAGGACGCCGGGGAATCCCAGGAAATCGGCGCTCACTATGGCGACGCGTGTGTTGTCCTGTTCCAACACGAGGGCGCGAACAGTCAAGTCGCCCTCTTTGCGCGTCACCTTATGGGAAGGGCCAACGCCGCCGCTGACCGGCAGCAGTGGGTCAGGTGTGACCTTGCGGACGGCGATGCCGGCGCGGAACTCGGCGGCGCAATTTAGAACGAAAGAAGTCAGTGCGAGAAGGAGAATGAGTAGCTTTGGTTTCATAGCGAGGCAATGTGTGCCGTGGTTCCAATGACGCACATTGCTCCGGCCAAGGCAAGACCAAAGAACCATGAACGACGAGTCAGCGATCAAGTTCGCATTGTAAAGTGCGATGGGCGAAAGCAAACTCCGAGTGCATGAAAGCGATATTCCTCCTCGTAATATTGGTCGCCAGCTTGCCTGTAGCCAGCGGTGGAGCCGAGAGGCTGCCCAGCGCCGTCATCCACATTGGGCATGAGGAAGTGGAGGCGGCGTTCGCCAAAGGCGGCCCGCTCCTGACCACGAACCAATTCAAGATTCAGGCAGGTAGGCGCGAGGTCCCGGGTGAGGTGGAAATGCACGAACGAGACACAGATATCTTCCATATCCTGGAAGGCTCCGCGACTTTTGTCACAGGAGGCACGGCGCGCGAGTCGAGGACCATTTCCCCCGGAGAAGTGCGCGCCAAAGAAATCGTTGGCGGAGACGCGCGCCAACTGTCGAAAGGGGACATCATCGTGATTCCGGCGCGCGTTCCGCACTGGTTCAAGGAAGTGCGCGGTCCCCTGCTGTATTATGTCGTGAAAGTGAGCGAGTGATTTGACGCTATGCTGTCTCCCAAACCATGGAACCTGGAGACGATCCTGCGCCTGCTGCTGGGGATATTTATTTGCCTTTGCCTCGGTTCGATGATCGTGAGTGGGTTGCATCATACCGGCGCCGGCGGGATGCACCGGGTGGCGTTTTTCGCACTCCTGACCGCAGGAGTTATTGCCCTGGCAGCCGGGCTGGTATTCATCAGCCAGGTCTGGAATCTTGAAGACCTGCTGCTCCGCTTCATTTTGATCCTGGGCTGTCTGTCGGTGGGTTTGTCGCTCGCGGCGTGGACGCAGAAGATTGCGGGCCAGGCGCCCGAAGCAAGTTCAGGCGAGCAAATGGTCGTGGCCGAAGCGGCGGTGCTGCTATTTCTCATCGGCTTTCTGCGTGCGCAGCGCGTGCGCTGGAGTGACGCCTTCGGCCTGGCCAACCAGCGGCGGCGGGCGCTAGTGGCAGGGATCGCCCTGGCCTTCGTGTTTTTGCCGCTGGGCGAGGGGCTGCAGTGGGCCTCGGCCCAGGCGATGGCTCAGCTTCACTGGCAGCCACAGGAGCAGCAAGCGGTCCATGCGCTGCGGATGACTAATGCATGGTCTAATCGTCTTCTGCTGGCAGCACTGGCAATCGTTCTGGCGCCGGTGGCGGAGGAGATTGTGTTCCGCGGGGTCATGTATCCCGCCATCAAGCAGGCAGGATTCCCCCGCCTGGCGCTTTGGGGCGTTTCGCTGCTGTTCGCTTGCGTGCATTTCAACCTGGTAACGTTCATTCCTCTGCTCGTGTTGGCGCTGGTGCTAACAGCCTTGTACGAACGCATGGACAATCTGTTGGCTCCCATCGCCGCACATGCCCTGTTCAATGCATTGAATTTCGGGATGCTATACTTGCTTGACCGGCCACTGGGCAAATGAATGAGTTTGAGTTAATTGCCCGTCTGACTCGATCTCTCGCGACCAATCAGGCAGTGGCCGTCGGTGCGGGCGATGATTGCGCCGTGCTCGATGTTGGGCTGCCAGATCGACTGTTGTTGTTCAAGACCGATGCCGTTGTAGAGGGCATCCATTTTGTTAGCGGAACCGCGCCGGCGAAAATTGGTCACAAGGCCCTGGGCCGGTGCCTGAGCGATATTGCGGCCATGGCCGGGACTCCCGTGGCTGCCCTGGTGACGATTGCGCTGCCGCGGGATTTCGATCCCGAAGTGATTGAGAGAGTTTACTTCGGAATCAACGCGCTGGCGCGGAGGCACCACGTAGCCATCGTCGGAGGCGAAACCACCACCAACCCCGAGCGCCTGCTCATCTCGGTGGCGGTGCTCGGATCCGTCCCGCGCGGCAAAGCCGTGCTGCGTTCTGGCGCCGAAGTGGGGGATGCCATTCTCGTTACGGGCGAGCTCGGCGGCTCCCTGTCTGGCAAACACCTCGAATTCCACCCGCGTCTAGAGGAGGCCCAATGGCTGGCGCAACATTTCTCGCTGCACTCGATGATCGACCTGAGCGACGGTTTAGCCGGCGATCTGCGGCACATTTTGAAGGCGAGCCGGCTGGGAGCCGAGTTGCTTGCCTCGGCGATTCCCATCAGCGCGGAGGCGCGTCGCGCCGCCAAAAACAAGTCTTCCAGCAAGCCACCGTTATTGGCCGCTCTGACTGACGGCGAGGATTTCGAGTTGCTTTTCACGCTGGCCAGTCAGGACGCCGTGCCGGTGCTGGACGCGTGGAAAAAGCAATTTCCCGAGCTGCCATTAGGCTGCATCGGCAAGATTACCGCCCGCGAAGGGATCACGATCAGAGACAAGGAGGGCGTGCGACCGTTGACTGCGCATGGGTACGTGCATTTCGCATAGTCCTGCGGAAACCGAAGCGCTAGGCGAAGCCTGGGGTCGAGAAGCGCCGGTCGGGCTAGTGATCGGCCTGTGCGGCGATCTGGGCGCGGGCAAAACGCAACTGGTCAAAGGTCTGGCTCGCGGGCTGGGAATCACGGGGCGCGTACATTCGCCCACGTTTACCCTGGTCAACCTCTATCCGGGCGGCCGGCTCGCGTTGGCGCATCTGGATTTGTACCGGTTACCGACACGCGAAAAAGTCTTTCAGGCCGGGCTTGAAGAATATTTGACGCCGGCGGGTGTGACGGTGATTGAATGGGCGGAGCGATGGTTCGGCGATCTGCGGACCAGTCTCCAGGAAGCTGCAACCAGCGGCCGTAACTACCCGCTCACTCTTCGGCCAATTTGCCTCCGCTGGGTTGTGATTCAGGCTTTGGGTGAAAACGAACGCTGCATTTCTTATGAAGATTTTGGCCCTTGAATTCTCCTCCTCCGAGCGGAGCGTGGCGGTCGTCCACGACGCCTGGCACGGGTCACCGGCCCAAGGCGATTCGATTTCCGCGCAGGGGTTCGCTTCCACTGTGAAGAAGGCCAGTCGGGACGCGGTCCAGTCGATCAGCGAGGTTATCGAGACGGGTTCTCTGGGCGCTAATGCCATCGGCATGATCGAAACTGTTTTGCGCCAGGCGCAGATAGAACGGGAACAAATCGAATGCCTTGCCGTCGGGCTGGGGCCGGGCTCCTACAACGGGATTCGGCTGGCGATTGCCGTGGCGCAAGGCTGGCAATTGGCTTCTGGCCAGAACGGAATAAAGCTGCTGGGTGTCAGCAGTGCCGACTGCCTTGCCGTACAGGTTCAAGCGGCGGGACTGACCGGCCGCGTGAATGTGATTATCGATGCTCAGCGCGGCGAGTTTTATCTTGCGGGTTATGAACTCAGCGAGGAGGGATGGAGCCAGGTCGAGCCGCTGCGACTGGTGACCGTTGAGGAAGTGCAACGTCGCGAAGTGTGCGGCGAACAGTTCATCGGGCCGGATGCGGCCTCGCGGCTGCGGGGTGGCCGGCGGATGTTTCCCCGGGCCGCGACCTTGAGTCGCCTGGCTTTGGGCCGTACCGACTTTGTCGCGGGAGAGAAACTGGAACCGATTTACCTGCGCGAAACCAACTTCGTCAAAGCGCCCCCGCCGCCCCCACACCTGCCCTGAGCGCAGGCTGGGGACTGTGTCCGGCAGACGCAGTCGAAAAACGTAACCGCTCAGTCCTTGGCGGCGGAGTGCGCCCGTCCCCGGGCGCAGCAACTCCCGATCGACTGAACGTGCTGGGATTCCCGGAAGCGTTCCGCTTTGCCCGGATGCTGCGCCCGAGGACGGGCGCACTCCGGTTGCTTCCGCCATCCTTCCCTGAAGCCTTCCCGAAAAACGCGCTTTCGCTTTTCACGATTTGCCGCCATAAAGTAGGCCGATGAAAGCCGCCATCCTCTACGGAAAAGAAGATGTTCGCGTCGAAGAAGTCACGCCCGCACCGCTGAAACCGGGCGAGGTGCGGATTCAGATCGCGGCGGCGCTGACGTGCGGCACGGATCTGAAGGTTTTCAAGCGCGGCTACCATGCCAAGATGATCGTGCCGCCGGCGAAGTTCGGGCATGAGTTGGCCGGGGTCATCTCGGAAGTAAGCGCTCCGGGGTCAGCGAGCTACGGCCAGGCCTGGAGTGTCGGGGATCGAGTCGTCGTAGCGAACTCGGCGCCTTGTGGCGCATGTTTTTATTGCAAGGTCGGCCAGGAGAACCTTTGCGAGGATCTGCTCTTTCTGAATGGGGCCTACGCCGAATCAATTGTCGTTCCGGCACGTCTGGCGCAGAAGAACCTGTTGCCGCTGAAGCCGGAGACGGCCTTCGTTGACGCGTCGCTCACGGAGCCGCTAGCTTGCGTCGTCCAAGGTCTGGGGGATCTCAGCTTGAAGGCCGGCCAGCACTTGCTGGTGTTGGGCGCCGGGCCCATCGGCCTGATGTTTGTCGCGCTAGCCAGGCACCTCGGCACGGATGTTACCGTGGCGGGCCGTCACGCCGCCCGCCTGGCGGCGGCTCAGAGGCTTGGCGCCACGCAGGTCGTGGACCTTGGCGATGGACGCGGTTTGGTGTCAAAGCTTCGTGGAGCGACCAAAGGCCATTTTGACGCGGTGGTGGAAGCTGTGGGCAAGCCGGAAACCTGGGAGGCCAGCCTGCATCTCGTGCGCAAGGGCGGAAAAGTGAATTTTTTTGGCGGCTGCCCTTTCGGCACCGCGATTTCGCTGGACACAACATTGCTTCACTACTCGAGCCTCACCTTGTTGGGCAGTTTCCATCACACCCCGCGCACTATTCGTCGCGCGCTCGAATTCATCCAGGAGGGCGTGATTCGGGCGGCCGACTTTGTGGATGGCGAATGTTCCTTGAGCGTATTGCCAGCTTTGTTCAAGTCCATGGCCGCCGGCAACCACGCCGTGAAGACACTGGTCCGAATCTGAAACAACTCGCTTCTTCAGCCCGTTATCGCGCCCAGCGCCCGCAGTGCCCCTAACAAACTCCGCGACAAACTATTGTAAGAGACGACGTGAGGGCGTGTTGTCCAAACGAGAAATCGTGGGAAAGCCGTGACTCTCGGTCCAGCGGTTGTGCCGAAATTCGAGAGAAACAACCAATTCGACCGTTGCTGCGGCTGGGGACAGCCGCGCTCCGGCGTTTGGGCAACACGCCCATGAGGAGTCTCTGATAATCTCGCAGGCAGGGAGCGCGCGGAGCTTACGCGAAGCTATTGATCAGAGACTCCTCACGTCGTCTCATACACCCCTATATCTTCCTTCCACAACGCCGGATGCGCCGTGATGAACTCCCGCATCAATTGAATGCACGCCGAGTCTTGCCGCACTTCCAACTGCACTCCCTGCGACCGCACGTAATCTTCCGGGCCTTTGAATGTGACATTTTCGCCGATGACAATCCGCGGGATCTTGTAATGCAAAGCGGCGCCGCTGCACATCGGGCATGGAGAGAGTGTCGAATAGAGTGTGCACCGAGAATAAACTGCAGCCATTTGCCTGCCGGCGTTTTCAAGGCAATTCATCTCGGCGTGATGAATGACGCTGTCCTGTTGGACGCGCTGATTATGACCGCGGCCGATAATCCGGCCGTCCCATACCAGAACTGAGCCGATGGGAATACCGCCGGCAGCCAGTCCTTTCTTCGCCTCAGCGATCGCCGCCTCGAGAAACGGATCCATCCCCGGGAAAACCCATCAGGCGGCGGCTCGCCCCTGCTTCCTCCGGATGACCGGCTTGCTTTCCCCCGCCACGACACCTCGCGTGATCATCACATGCAGGATGTCATCGCTGCTTGGGACATCATACATCACGTCCAGCATGAGCTTCTCCAGCAAACTGCGGAGTGCGCGGGCGCCGGTCCCTTTCCGGAGCGCCTGCACAGCCAATTCCGAGAGCGCATCCTGAGAGAACTCGAGCTCCACTCCTTCCATGGCCAGCAGCTTGGCATATTGGCGCGTCAAAGCATTCCGGGTCTCCGTCAGGATCGAGACCAACTGCCCCTCTGTCAGTTCCGCCAACACAGTCACCATTGGCAGCCGGCCCACAAATTCAGGAATGAAACCGAAGCTAAGCAAGTCCTCGGGCTCGACATACTGCAGGAGTTCCTGCCGGTCTAGGGCAGCTTTGGCTGGGTCTTCCGAGCGGGCCCGGAAGCCCATGGAGTGCCGGCCCAGCCGCCGCTGGATGATGCGTTCGAGACCGACAAATGCGCCGCCGCAAATGAACAACACGTCGGTCGTATCCACGCGGATATACTCCTGTTGCGGATGCTTACGGCCACCCTGCGGCGGCACATTACAAACCGTTCCCTCCAGAATTTTCAGCAGCGCCTGCTGCACGCCCTCGCCCGACACATCGCGCGTGATGGACACGTTCTCCGTCTTGCGCGCGATCTTGTCGATCTCGTCGATGTACACAATTCCGCGCTGCGCTCGCTTCAAGTCGTAATCCGCATTTTGCAAGAGGCGCAGAATGATATTCTCCACGTCCTCGCCCACATAACCCGCCTCAGTGAGCGTGGTCGCATCGGCCATGGCGAACGGCACGTCGAGGATGTGCGCCAACGTCCGGGCCAGCAGCGTTTTGCCCGAGCCGGTCGGCCCGATCATCAGAATATTGCTTTTCTCGATCGCGACGCCGTGGTGCGGATCGGAGGCGGCGGCATCTTCCGTTTCCGCCACCGGGGGCGGTTCCTGAAGAACCCGTTTGTAGTGGTTGTGAACCGCGACAGCCAGGGTTTTCTTGGCGTGGTCCTGTCCAACGCAATGAAGATCGAGCTGGCGTCTAATCTCCGCCGGCTTGGCCACGCTGATGCGAGGCTTGGATTTTTTGAGCTGTGACGCCAGCTCCTTGTCGAGCACCTGTTTGCACAGGATGACGCAATTATCGCAAATGTATACGCCGGGCCCGGCGATGAGCTTCTTGACTTCGGCGTGCGATTTGCCGCAGAAGCTGCAAAGGGTGATCGTGGTGGGCCGCGCCATCCGGCTTACTCTTTTTTGTCCGCCAGGCTCGTGGCCCGCTCCAGCCCGGGAATTTGCTTGCGCGACTGCACGACTTCGTCAACCAGCCCGTAACCTTTGGCCTCGTCAGCCGACATGAAGAAATCGCGGTCTGTATCCTTGGCCAGGGAATCGACCGGCTTAAGGCAGTGGTGGGCAAGAATCTCGTTCAGGCGATCTTTCAGACGGAGGATCTCCTTGGCCTGAATGCTGATGTCCGCCGCGGCGCCCTGCACGCCACCCCACGGCTGATGAATCATGATGCGGGCGTTGGGCAAGGCGTAGCGCTTGCCCTTGGCGCCTGCTGCCAGCAGCACCGCTCCCATGCTGGCAGCCTGGCCGATGCAATACGTGTTCACGTCACATGTCAGGAATTGCATGGTGTCGTAGATCGCGAGGCCGGCGGTAACGCCTCCGCCAGGTGAATTGATGTAAAAGTGGATGTCCTTTTTGGGCTCGGTCATTTGCAAGAAGAGCAACTGGGCGATGATTAGATTGGCGACCATGTCATCCACGGGCGTGCCCAGGAACACGATTCGGTCCACCAGCAACCGCGAATAAATATCATAACCGCGTTCGCCACGGCCGGTCTGCTCCACCACCATCGGCACTAAGAAATTATTCATAAAAAACTCTGGTCTATCGCGTCGCAACCTAACGGAGTGTAAGGACAAGGTCAAGCGCCGCAGAAAATAATGTCGTAAATAATCGGGCAGAACAGCAAGAGGATGCGGCACCAGGCAATCGAGGAACCGATGCCATCCCACGGTTTCCGTTTCAGAGTTTTGTGGTTCCTCTCAATGTTTCCCAAATCAGGACGAGTGCGCCGGCGAACTCCTCCGGCCGTTCCTTCATCCACCGCGACACTTCCTCGGGTGCAAACCAGCCGCCGCGTTGAATTTCCTCCCGGTTGAGCTCAAACGGTCCTTCCGCCTCGCACCCGTAAACCCACAGATGCTCCTGGTCAGTTTGGGCGCAGGCGGGCAGCTTGAACAGCCGCTGTAGCGGCGCTCTGACCTCCAGACCGATTTCTTCCTTCAGCTCCCGCATCGCGCACGCATCATAATCCTCGCCGCGATCCAAATGGCCCGAGGCCGACGAATCCCACAGACCCGGTTGCCGATCTTTTTGTAGCGACCGTTGTTGAAGGAACACCTGGCCGCGCGCATTGAACACAAGCACATGAACGGCTCGATGCATCAGCCCCTGTTGATGGACTTCCCGCCGCGTCGCACGGCCGATAACCTCGTCCCTTTCGTTGACGACATCGAAAACTTCCTCGTTCATGGCCTCGGATACGAAGACTTGACAAATCCAGTTCTCTGATGTTTAATATCAGCGTTAGAAGATGACGACCACGTTTAATATTTGCCTGTGTAGCCAGCGAGCCAAGGGACAGATGTCCGTTTGGCATCGCTGCACTGGTATCGCGGGAGGAACCTTCTAAAGCATCAAAAACATAGATTTCCAGAAACCCGCGATTGCCAGTCAATCGCGGGTTTTTTGTTGGAACAAGGCCGGTCGCGCAGCGCGGCCCAGAACAAGGCAAAATATGAAAGCAAATTATAGATGGATACCGACAACGTTCGCTCCCATGGTCCAGTTCGAAGTCACGGCGGTCCCTGTGGCTCCCTTCCGGCTGGCGGAGGAGAGCCGCTTCGAACAGCTCAAGAGCCGGTTGCTACTCGAGAAAATCGAGGAAGTGGAGGATCCCGAAGGCAACAGCCGGCTTCGGCGCGCCGCCAACGAAGCGGCGGCGCTGGCATGGGTAACACCATATCCTCTGCTCGTGTTTCCGGAATTATTTGGCGAAAGAGCCGATGCCGTGCTGGTTTCAAGCGGGTACCGGCAGTCGGCCAGCGGGAGCCCTAATGAGTTGCTCGTCGCATGGCAATCTGCCAGCGAGGGCGGTTAGGACGCGTTGGCGCACAGCGCGTCCCGAACCTCTGTCTTTAATTAGGCAAGTCACCGCATTAAGAGTTCATCGTTGACCGGCTTTCACCGCCGCTCATAGTTTTGCCGGGTGGCTACACAATTCCCCGCGCCGACCCCGTGGATGGTGTTGCCGTTCGTGGCGCTGCTCCTGGCCATTGCGTTAGGCCCGTTGCTCTTTCCCAAGGCTTGGCCACACCATTATGCGGCTATCGTCTGTGCTTTGGGCGCGATCACTCTGGCTTATTACCTGTTCGGCCTGCATGCGTCCGCGAGAATCCTTCACGTCGCGCACGATTATGCCGGTTTCATCGCTTTGATCGGGTCGCTGTTCGTTGTCTCAGGTGGGATTCACATCACCGTCAAAGGCGAAGCCACTCCCGCCGTCAACGTCCTGTTCCTTCTACTCGGCGCTCTGGCGGCCAACCTGCTCGGCACTACCGGCGCGTCCATGCTGCTTATCCGGCCATGGATTTGCGTGAACAAGTATCGAATTGCGGCGCATCACATCGTATTCTTCATTTTCATAGTCTCGAACATCGGCGGCTGCCTGACCCCGATTGGCGATCCGCCCCTGTTCCTGGGTTACCTGAAAGGAATTCCATTTGGGTGGGTGACTGCTCATTGCTGGCCGATGTGGGCCGTCGCCGTGGGGCTGCTCCTGGCGGTCTTTTACGTGGTGGATGCCGCCCATTACCGGCGTGCCTCCGCCGAAGTGCGGGCCCGGTTACTGGGCGCGCGCGAAAAATGGCGGTTCGAGGGCCTCGGCAACCTGGGCTTTTTGTTGGTGATTCTGGGAGCGGTGTTCATCAAACAGCCGCTGTTTCTCCGGGAAGTTCTCCTGGTCGGTGCGGCAGTTGGCTCCTGGTTTACGACCAGGAAAACGATTCACGAGGCGAACCAGTTTGATTTCCACCCGATTCGGGAGGTTGCCATCTTATTCCTGGGCCTGTTTGCCACGATGATTCCGGCGCTCGACCTCGTCCAGGCCCACGCCCACAGATTGGGGGAGGCAAGTCCGGCCCTGTTTTACTGGTGCAGCGGCCTGCTTTCGAGCATCTTGGACAATGCGCCCACATACATGGCTTTCCTGAGCGCCATAGTTGGATTGCTGGTCGAGCCGCAGACCGGCCTTGCCCAAATCGGCGAATTCGACCTCAACCTGCTCCTCGGCAGTGACACTTTGAGCCAATATCTGGTGGCGATCAGCGTTGGAGCGGTATTCTTCGGCGCAGCTACCTATGTCGGCAACGCTCCCAATTTTATGGTCAAGGCCATTGCCGACCGTAACAAGGTACGCATGCCAGGCTTTCTTGGTTTTGTGTTCAAATACTCGGTTCCTTACCTGGCGCCAGTCCTGGTCCTTATTTGGCTGCTGTTCCTTCGAACTCGGTAAAGCGTTTGGTGATTGAAACGAAACCCACGGCCCCCATTCTGCGTCTAACTCTCAACCCAGGCCGGTCGGATTGGAACGGTTGCGAGCGGGCTGAAGGCTCGTCGTCCCAGCCGCAAATTTGTTTTGCCAGACAGAGGTGCCTTTAGGACAGTGCAGAAGAGATAAACTACGCGGGTTGGCGTGCGAACCCTTTATAACATCCTTTTCACGTTCGGTTTGGCGCTGTCGGCGCCGTATTATTTTCTGCGGATGCGCCGCCGCGGCAATTGGCAGCAAGACTTCGGCCAGCGGTTTGGCAAGTATGACTCCAAGCTCAAGCAAGCCATCACCAACCGGCATGTGCTCTGGGCACACGCCGTCAGCGTGGGCGAAGTCAATGTCTGCACGCAGCTCATTCGAGCGTTGGAACCGCGCATGCCCAACCTCAAAATCCTGGTATCCACCACTACAACTACGGGCATGGCGGAACTGGAAAAAAAGCTGCCGACGCACGTCAGCAAAATTTATTATCCGATCGATCGGCGCGCCATTGTGGCTCGCGCCCTCAACACCATCAATCCCAAAGCCATCGTTCTGATTGAAGCCGAGATCTGGCCGAATTTTCTCTGGCGAGCTCATGCGTTAGGCAAGCCGGTTTTTCTGGTCAATGCCCGCCTCTCGGGCCGTTCATATCGTCGCTATCGGCGGTTCGGTTTCCTGTTCCGACCGTTGTTTGCCTCCTTCACTGCTGTTGGCGCTCAGAACGAGGAAGACGCAGCGAAGCTCCGCGCGCTCGGGTGCCGGCCGAAAACGATACATGTCGTCGGCGGTCTGAAATTCGACACGGCGATCATTCACGAGCGGCGCGCGCTGGATGTCCCGGCCATGCTGAGCCAATTGGGAGTGCCCGCCGAGGCGCGTCTGCTCGTCGGGGGGAGCACGCACCATGGCGAAGATGGTGTCCTGGCCGAACAATTCCTCCGCCTGCGTGCGCGCTTTCCGGACCTGTTCCTGGTGCTGGTGCCGCGGCATTTCGAGCGCTGCCGCGAGGTCGGCCGCGAGTTGAGCGCGCGAGGAGTGAAATTCGCCTTCCGTAGCGAGATAGGGATTCATACGCAATATCGGCCCGGCCAGATTGATTGCCTGCTGGTGAACACGACTGGTGAGCTAAAGCTTTTTTACGAGCAAGCTTCATTGATTTTTGTCGGCAAGAGTCTCCTGGCCGAAGGCGGCCAGAACCCTATCGAGCCGGGCGCGCTGGGAAAAGCCATGGTCTTCGGGCCGCACATGCAGAATTTTGCGGACGTCGTCCACAGTTTCGTCACACAGGGCGCGGCTGTACAGGTCCGCGACGCGGCCGAGTTGGAAAAAGTCCTGGGTGAACTGCTGGCCGACAGCGCACGACGTGAAAAAATCGGCCGGAACGCGCTCAAAGTCGTCAGCCAAAACCTCGGCGCCATGGAGCGGACGGCCGACATGATCGTGGAGCAGCTTCAAGGAGGCGAGTTGTACGTCGCTCCTCAAAAATAGCGAGTGTAGGTTGGCAGCATGTTGAAAAAGGAAAGGAGGACCGCAGCCGCGGAGGTAAGGAGGCGGATCTTCAGAGGGCTCTGCGTGTCGGTTCCGGCTCGTTGCCTCGGCGGCTCCAAAATATTGAACATGGGGGTTAGGCCAGGATTCGGCGGCCTTCGTCGAGGAAGATCCCGCGGAAGTTCATCTCCAGGGCTTGCGCGTTGCTGGCCTTGCTGAGGGCCTCCTGCTCGCTGACTTTGCCGTCCTTGACCAACTGGAACAGTGCCTGGTTGAAGTTGATCATGCCCTCCTCGCTGCCCGTCTCGATGGCAGCACCCAATTTATCCAGCCGGTTCTCTTCGATGAGTTTCTTGACCGTGCCCGTGTTGATCATGATCTCGAGTGCAGGCGTGACGCCTCCCGCGACCGTATTGACCATCCGCTGGCACACAACGGCCTGGAGCGTGCCGGCGAGCTGACGCCGAATCTGCTCCCGTTCGTCGGCTTTGAAGAAATCCAAAATCCGGTTGACGGATTGGCCGGCATTGGTGGTATGTAAAGTGGAGAGCACCAGGTGGCCGGTATCCGCCGCGCTCATGGCCGCCGTAAAACTAACCGAGTCTCGCATTTCGCCGATCATGATGATGTCCGGGTCCTGCCGAAGCACGTGGCGGAGCGCGTGGTGAAATGATAGAGTGTCTAAGCCCACTTCGCGCTGCTCCACCACGCATTGATTGTCTTCGAACACGTACTCGATGGGATCTTCCATTGTAATGATGTGCTTTTTGAAGTTGGCATTGATGTGTTCGATCATCGCCGCCAGCGTTGTGGACTTTCCGCAGCCCGTCGAGCCGGCCAGCAACACGATTCCGCGCGGCGATTCGGCGATTTTTTTGATCTGCTCCAGCAACCCCAACTCCTGGAAGCTCGGCACGTGAGTTTTGACGTGGCGCATGGCCAGGCACCATTCGCCCCGCTGCTGGAACAAGTTGGTGCGGAACCGTCCGATACCGGGAACGAAATAGGAAAAGTCCGCCTCTCGCTCCTCATCAATGCGGTTTTTCAAATGAGCTGGCACAATCTGCGCCACGATTTTGTTGACCCAATCCCCCGTGGGCAGCGGGCATTCGATGGCGACCAATTGGCGGTTGATCCGGAAGATCACCGGCGTGCCGATTTTGAGATGAACGTCCGACGCGCCCCCTTCGACCGCAGTTTTCAGAATCCGATGGAACATTTCCATGGGGCAGAGCCTAGCAACTCGCCTCTTCGGGCCAAAGAGCAAAATGCCGGCGCGCGGTGCAGTGCTCCTCTCCGGATATTGACAATGGCTCGGCCCGGTCACAGTATAGGCGGCGTCCACATGACCCTTTCGTGCGGCTATCGAGCAAACGATTTTTTAAACGATCTACGTCATATTTCCTATGCGCTCAAAAAGACTTCTGGCCATCGCCCTCGTGGCTGCCTTTGCCACCGAAGCGGGAACCGGTTCCCTCCAGGCTGAAAATAAAATCCCTGAGGAATACAAGACCGGCGGTTTTTTTATCGGCTGCCAGGCGTATACGTTCAACCGCTACACGGTGTTTGAAGCCATCGAAAAGACCGCGGCCGCGGGCGGCAGGGTGATCGAGTTCTTCCCGGGCCAGAAGCTGAGCAAGGACGAACCCAATGTCACTTTGGACCACAACGTCTCAGCCGAAACCATCCAGAAGATCAAAGACAAACTGGCCGAGCATAAACTCAGGGCCGTCAATTTTGGCGTTGTGGGTATCCCCAAGGATGACGCGGGGGCCCGGAAGCTTTTTGAGTTCGCAAAGACCATGGGCCTGCGAGCCATCACCACCGAATCTGTGGACGCCATTGATACGATCGAGAAGATGGTGAAAGAATACGACATTATGGTCGGCTTCCACGATCATCCGCGGCAGCCGAACAAGCCGGACTACAAAATGTGGGATCCGAATTATGTGCTCTCCGTCGTGAAGGATCGGGATGCGCGGATCGGGTCTTGCGCCGACACCGGCCACTGGGTTCGTTCAAATCTCAAGCCAGTGGACTGCCTGCGCATTCTTAAAGGCCGGATCATCAGCAGCCACCTTAAGGACTTGAACCAAATGGGTCACGCCGGGCATGATCTGCCGTTCGGCACGGGAGTCTCGGATGTTCCCGGAATCCTGGAGGAGCTGAAAAAGCAGCACTTCACGGGCAATATCTCGATAGAATACGAACATAACTGGGAAAACTCCGTGCCCGACGTCGCCCAATGCATTGGATTTGTTCGGGGTTACGGCGAGGCAAGGAAGTGGTAGATCTAGTGCCCTGGAATAAGCAGACCTTTACAATGTACGAGCAGGGAGCCTCCTCTCCCCAGCCCTCTCCTCCATGGGAGGAGAGGGGGAAGCCGGCTGCGCTCGTTGCAAAGGCGGGACCGTTACACCACACTAGTGAGGCTTGCTCAGAGCATTGAATGATTATGGCTGAAAATCAGGCTTCCACCAGCATCACCTCCGTTCTGCAAGAAGCACGCGTTTTTCCGCCGCCGAAGGAATTCTCCAGACGCGCCCATATCAAATCTCTGGCGCAGTATCGCAAAATCTATTACGAGTCGATTCGCTCGCCGGAAAAGTTTTGGGGCAGAGCCGCGAAAGACGAACTGATCTGGTTCAAGCCCTGGACCAAGGTGTTGCAGTGGAAGGAACCATTCGCCAAATGGTTCGTCGGCGGCCGCCTCAACGTCAGCTATAACTGCCTCGACCGGCACCTGGGAACTCCCATCGCCAACAAGGCCGCGCTCATCTGGGAAGGCGAACCGGCAGGCGCCGGCAAACCAGGCGAAGAGCGCACGTTCACTTACAAGCAACTTCACCATGAGGTCTGTCGGTTTGCCAATGTCCTCAAACGCAACGGCATCAAAAAGGGCGACCGCGTTCTTATTTACCTGCCGATGGTGCCCGAAGCCGCCATTTCAATGCTGGCTTGCACCCGTATCGGGGCCGTCCACTCGGTAGTTTTCGGCGGCTTCAGCGCCCAATCCGTGGCCGACCGCATCTTAGATTCGCAGGCAGAGCTGGTGATCACCTCAGATGGCGGGTTTCGTCGCGGAGCGGTCGTGCTGCTCAAGCAGAACGTGGACGAGGCGTTGATGCTGAAGGATGCCGGCGGCGAACTCCTGGCAAAATCGGTCGAGAAAGTCATCGTGCTGCGCCGCGCCCAGAACGAGGTGAGGATGCAGGAAGGGCGCGACCTTTGGTGGCACGAACAGATGGCGATGGTGAATGCGCAATGTCCGGCCGAGAAGATGGATAGCGAAGCGCCGCTGTTCATCCTTTACACCAGCGGCTCGACCGGCAAGCCCAAGGGCATCCTGCACACGACCGGCGGTTATCTGCTCTACGTGAAGATGACCATGCGTTACGTCTTTGATTTGCGGGATGAAGATTTGTTCTGGTGCACGGCTGATATCGGATGGGTGACCGGCCATAGCTATGTCGTCTATGGTCCGCTGGCCAACGGTGCGACCAGCTTTATGTACGAAGGCGCGCCGAATTATCCCGAGCCTGACCGCTTTTGGCGCATCATCGAGCAATACGGCGTGACCATCCTTTACACGGCGCCCACGGCGATTCGGGCTTTCATGAAATGGGGCGTCGATTGGCCGAAGAAACATGACTTGAGTTCGCTCCGTCTGCTGGGAACGGTTGGCGAGCCGATCAATCCCGAGGCTTGGATGTGGTATCACGAGCACATCGGCGCCAAACGCTGTCCGATTGTGGATACCTGGTGGCAAACAGAGACCGGAGGGATGTTGATCACTCCGCTGCCGGGCGCTACGCCGACGAAGCCCGGGTCGGCCACGCTGCCGTTCTTCGGCGTCCTACCCGAAGTTGTGGACGACCGCGGCAATCCGGTGCCGCGCAATTCCGGCGGCAAATTGGTCCTGCGCCGTCCCTGGCCCGCCATGTTGCGCGGACTATGGGGCGATCCGCAGCGTTACAAGGAAGTTTATTGGAGCGAAATCAAAGGCAGCTATTTCACCGGGGACGGCAGCCGGCAGGACAAGGAGGGCTATTTCTGGATCGTCGGCCGCATCGACGACGTGCTGAATGTCGCCGGCCATCGCATCGGCACGGCGGAAGTCGAGAGCGCGCTGGTCAGCCATTCGAAAGTGGCTGAGGCGGCGGTTGTGGGCCGGCCCGATGACCTGAAAGGCCAGGCGCTGGTGGCTTTCGTGACGCTCAAGGGCGGCTTCAGCGCGGACGGCCCTTTGCGCGATGAGCTGCGCCTACACGTCGCCAAAGAAATCGGCCCGGTCGCCAAACCCGACGACGTCCGGTTCGCGGACGCGTTGCCCAAGACCCGCTCGGGCAAAATCATGCGCCGGCTGCTGAAACAGATTGCTGCCGGCACAGAAATCAAAGGAGACACCACCACGCTCGAGGATTTGGGAGTGTTAGCGAAGCTGGCGACTGTGGAAGAGTAAGAGCGTGTTTTGAAATTGCGGAAGCCGACGGGAGGAGGTCCTGTTCGAAAAATCCCAAATCCCAAATCTCAAATCCCAAATTGATCAGAGCCTCCTCACGTCGGCTCCTCCAGTGAAGAGGGTTTTCATTTGTTGAACCGGAAATTAGTCAGGTCGTAATCCTGCATTTCGTATTGTTTGGTTTCCAGGCGCAGCTTGCCCGCGCGCTTGGCCTCGGTTTCGCCACCGGCAGCAATGAAATCGGCGAAGCCGATAATCTCCGCGCGAATAAATCCCTTCTGCATATCAGTGTGAATTGTCCCGGCCGCCTCCAATGCCGTCATGCCTTTGCGAATCGGCCAGGCGCGGTTTTCTCTGCCGCCAACCGTCAGGAAGCAGATGTAGCCGCCCTCGGAGAATGCCTTAACCAGAAGGGCGTCTGGATTTTGAAGCTCCTCGCGCGTCGCCACGGTAATTGGCTTGTTCGTAAAGAAACTATGGGCCGCGACGGCCTGCAGCTCTTCCGAGTTGAGCCCGGAGCTGAAAATGAATTGCTCCCTTTCCAAAATCGCTTGCATTTTTTCGAGGCAGGCCCGCTCCGCTGGCTGTGGTTCACGGCCAAGGCGCGTTTCGACGAATTCCAGGTCTTTGAGAAGCAAATCCGGCTTGCTTTCCAGCGACGTCAGAATGGCATCGGCTTCGAGCAACCGGTCTTCACCGACGACGTCCACCTGGGCGTAAGTCTTTTTGTCCGCTTCCACCAGCTTATCGGCCTGGTCAAAACGCTGATCTTTCAGGTTATGCTTCCCAAGGTTGATTTCAGGAAGGCCGAAGAGGGCGATTTTCATAGGTTGGTGGTGTGTGGCGATTGAGGCATGGACTGCCGGGTAGCGATGGATGCCGGCACATCAATTCAGGATTCGAGACAGGTATTGACCCGTATAACTGCTTGTTACGCGCGCGACTACCTCAGGCGGGCCCTGGGCAACGATCTGCCCGCCGGCATCGCCGCCCTCGGGACCAAGGTCAATGACCCAATCGGCGGTTTTGATCACATCGAGGTTGTGCTCGATTATCACCAGCGTGTTGCCGGAGGCGCGGAGCTTGAACAGCACCTCGATCAGCTTGGCCACGTCGTGAAAGTGCAGTCCAGTGGTAGGTTCGTCTAAGATGTAGAGCGTGCGGCCAGTCGCCTTCCTGCTGAGTTCAGTTGCCAGCTTGACCCGCTGCGCTTCGCCGCCGCTCAGCGTGGTGGCGGACTGCCCAAGCCGGATGTAGCCCAAGCCCACTTCCGCCAGCGTGAACAGCGGGTCATAGATCTGCGGGACCGCGCGGAAAAAAGTCACGGCTTCGTCCACGGTCAAGTCCAGCACGTCGGCAATGTTCTTGCCTTTGTAGGTAATTTCGAGGGTCTCGCGGTTATAGCGGCGGCCATTGCAAGCCTCGCAAGTGACGTACATGGGCGGCAGGAAGTGCATTTCGATCTTGATGAGGCCGTCGCCCTGGCACTTCTCGCAGCGGCCACCTTTCACGTTGAAGCTGAAACGACCGGATTCGTAACCGCGGATGCGCGCCGCTGGTAATCGCGCAAACAGATCGCGGATGTGGTTGAACATGCCGGTGTAGGTGGCCGGGTTGCTGCGCGGCGTCCGACCGATGGGCGTTTGGTCAATGACGATAACCTTGTCGAGCTGTTCGAAGCCTTTGAGGGCCCGGTGCGCGCCGGGACGGTCCTTGGATCCAAAGAACTTTCGGAACAGCGCACGGCGCAAGATATCATCTACCAGCGTGCTCTTGCCGGAACCGCTGACGCCGGTGATGCACGTGAGTGTGCCCAGCGGGATTCGGGCATCGATGTTCTTTAGATTGTTTTCGCGCGCGCCGAGGACTTCGAGCCAGCCGCGGCCGGCGTCGGGTTTGATACGCTGTCGGGGCACCGGAATGGAAAGGTCGCCCCGCAGATATCGGGCGGTGAGCGACTGCGGGTGGGCGAGCACTTCGGAGAGTGTGCCGGCGGTCACGACTTCGCCGCCGCGCACCCCGGCGCCGGGGCCGAGATCGAGGATGTAATCGGCATGGCGAATCGTGTCGGCATCGTGCTCGACCACAAGAACGGAGTTGCCCAGGTCGCGCAGTCCCTCGAGTGTCCGCAGGAGGCGGTCATTGTCGCGCTGGTGCAAGCCGATGCTCGGTTCATCGAGAATGTAGAGCACGCCGACCAGGCCGGCGCCGATCTGCGTCGCCAGTCGAATGCGTTGGGCTTCGCCTCCGCTCAACGTGCCGCTTTCGCGGTCCAAGGTCAGGTAGCCCAGACCGACGTTTTTGAGAAAGCCCAGCCGAGCGCGGATCTCCTTGATGATGTCATGGGCGATTTTTTCCTGGAATGGCGTGAGCTTCAAGCCCGCGAAGAACGCGTCGGCTTTATCGACTGAGAGACTGCAGACGTCCATTATTGAAAGCCCGGGGAGTACCGTTGCGGTCGAGGGGCGCTCGCTCTCTTCCCCCTCACCCTGGCCCTCTCCCTCAGGGAGAGGGGGAACGGCTCGCGGCTCAGCGGGGACTTCAAGCGCGGTGGAATTTCCGACCCGCTGGCGACGATTCACCCTCTCTCTCGGGGAGAGGGCCGGGGTGAGGGGCAAGCGTTGTTTGAATTTCGCGCGGCTCTCTTCATCGCCGAGCCTCACGGAGAGGATCTCGGGTTTGAGCCTTTGCCCGTAGCACGCATCACAGAACTGGGGGCTCATGAAACCTTTGAGGCGGTTGCGCGTGAACTCGCTCTCGCTCTCCTGGTAGAGTCGCTCGAGATTCGGAACTACCCCTTCAAATACTCGCGCCGCCCGGGTCATTTTGCCCGCACGCCAAAAGGTGAATGCAATCTCGGTCGCGCCTGAGCCCCAGAGCAGGACCCGTTTGAAATCTTCCGGCAGGTCTTTGTAGGCCGTTTCGAGGCTCTGTTGACAATGACCGGCCACGCCCCGCAACAGTGCTTTGTAGTAGCTCACCATCCGTTTTCCGCCTCGCCGCCAGGGCAAAACGGCCCCTTGTTCGAGTGATTTTTCTCCATCCGGCACCACCAGGCCTTCGTCAAACACCATCTTCTGGCCCAGCCCGTGGCAAACGGGACAAGCGCCCGCCGGTGCGTTGAAGGAAAAATGTTTGGGCGTGAGCGGCTCGTAACTCTTGCCAGTAGCAGGGCTGAGGTTGCGGTTGGAGTGCAGAGTTTCGATCCAGGGGGCCGAGTGTCGAGTGTCGGGTGTCGAGGGACCGATCTCCGGCGCTGGCCCGCCTCGCTCGACATTCGACCCTCGACCCTCGAGACCCAACCCTCGAGACCCGACTCTCGACCCCTCCGCCAGGACTTTGGGCTTCGGACTTTCCAACCTCCGCAGTGCTGCTACGGAGGACGGGTGGACTTTGGACTCCCCATCCGGCAACTGGTGGAGTGTCAGCAACAGGCCCTGGCCCCATTTCAGAGCCGTCTCGACCGAGTCACTCAGCCGGACGCGGATCTTGTCGTCGATGACAAGGCGGTCCACGATCGCTTCGATCGTGTGCCGGACTTTGGGATCGAGCTTGACCCGGACGCCATTGGCGAGCTCAACCAGGTCTCCGTCGATGCGCGCGCGGACAAAACCCTCGCGCGAAAGCCGTTCGACCACGTCGCGGAACTCACCCTTCTGCTCGCGTACGACCGGTGCCAGGAGCATGACCCGGCTGCGCGGCGGCAGCGCGAGGATTTTGTCCACAATGTCGCTGGTCGTCTGGGTCACGATCGGCACGCCCGTTTCCGGGCAGTAGGGCTGGCCGACGTGCGCATAGAGCAGGCGCAGGTAATCGTAAATCTCGGTTGTTGTAGCGATGATCGACCGGGGGCTCGAGCCCGAGCTGCGCTGTTCGATGGCAATGGCTGGTGACAAGCCTTCGATAAAGTCCACGTCCGGCTTCTGCATCTGGTCAAGGAACTGTCGGGCGTATGCCGAAAGAGATTCGACGTATTTGCGCTGGCCCTCAGCGTAGATCGTATCGAACGCAAGGGAGGATTTGCCCGACCCGCTTAACCCGGTGACCACGACCAGCTTGTCGCGCGGAATATTGAGCGTGAGGTTTTTGAGATTATGCTCTCGCGCGCCGCCGATCCGGATAAATTCTTTGCTCACACGCCCGAAATTCTGTGTTAAAACAATCGGCAAATTTACTCCGAATCCAACCCTGAGCAAAGCGAAGAAACAATGAAATCTGAATTCAAGAACCAGTCGTCCTTACTCGGCGTCCTGATGTTCGTGCTGCTGCCTTGGTGTGCCGCTCCTTCGACTCCTCGCGCGTTTCCGTCCGCTGCAGCGCTGCCTCCTCAGCCAGCCATGCCCGATCCACTGGTAATGCTCGATGGCCGGCGCGTCTCCTCACGCGCGGAGTGGTTTCACGAGCGCCGACCGGAACTCCAGGCCCTTTTCGAGCACTACATGTATGGGCCAATTCCACCCAAGCCAGCCCACATGTCCATCAAACAACTGGGCGAGCACCACGATTTTCTGGATGGCAAAGCCACGCTCAAGCTGCTGACGCTGGAAACCGGTCCCGTAAACGCGCCCCGCATTGATCTGATGCTGGTGGTGCCCAATGAGCGCCGCGGTCCTGCGCCGGTTTTTCTGGCGATGGATTTCTGCGGCAATCATGCGCTGACGACCGACCCGCGAGTGCCGCTGGCCCAAAGCTGGCTGGGAGCTGGGTGCAAAGGTTGTTCTCAGAACAAGGCCACCGAAGCTGCGCGCGGTTCGCAAGTTCTGGATTGGCCGCTGGCGGAAATTGTCGGGCGGGGCTACGCCCTGGCAACCTTCTATAGCGGTGACGTGGATCCGGACCGGAGCGACGTAAGCCAGGGGCTCTATGCCTGGCTTGCGGGAGGCGACCCGGCGAGAAACAATCCGACCAATCGCGGCACGATCGCCGCCTGGGCCTGGGGATTCCATCGCTGCGTCGATTATCTGGTGACAGACCGCGACATTGACCCGCGCCGAATTGCCACCCTCGGTCATTCGCGCAACGGGAAGACCGCGCTCTTGGCAGCAGCGTTCGATGAACGGATCGCGATGGCCTTTCCCCATCAGGCAGGGTGTGGGGGAACTGCGCCCAGTCGCGGCAAGATCGGCGAATCGGTAAAGGCCATCAACGATCGCTTCCCGCATTGGTTCAACGCGAACTTCAAGCAATTCAACGCGGAGCCGGAGCGGCTGCCATTTGATCAAAATGGTTTAGTGGCCCTGTGCGCGCCTCGGCCCGTGCTCTTTTCCGCGGCCGAAGGCGACCAATGGGCTAACCCCGCCGGCCAGTTTCAGGTGCTTCAGGCCGCCGATCCGGTCTATCGTTTGCTCTGCGGACAAGGATTGGATGCTCGGAAAATGCCTGCGCCGGGCCAGCTTGTCGCCAGCCGCCTCGGTTACTACATCCGCGAAGGCAAGCACTCCATGACGCCGGATGATTGGCGGATCTTTATGGATTTTGCCGACGCGCAGTGGGGGAAAGCGCAACAGCGTTGAAGCATTGAATCGTTGAATCGTCGAACAATTCACTTCGTCAGCCAGGATTTGACCGGACCGCCCTCCAGGATCCATCGCTCGTCGAGGACGGCGTGATTCACAATCGTGCGTTCGTGGGAGGTGAAGATCAGGTGGATCTTGCTATCACGGGTTTCCACCGCCATCGGGTAGGCATAATCATATGGGCCCTCGGCCACGTTGCGGCGCCAGGGCCAGGTCTGGTCACTATCCGGGGAGAGCGCGAGCGTCAACGGCGTGCGCTCGTTCATGCTGTCGTTGAACACGAGCAGTAATTTTCCGCTGCGCAGCTTGATGAAGTCCACCGCGGCGTTGGGGTTTTGAAATCGGGTGTTGACTCCCTGGCTCCAGGTCCAACCGCCATCGTGCGACTCGGCGCGGATCAACCAGCCGTTGGTCGTTGGCTCGAAATTGCCTCCGCGGCGACAGTAGGCGATGAGAGAATTTTCGATGATTTCGATTGGCACCGGCTGGATATTGCCGGTGGCCGATTGTATGCGGCCGGTCTGTTTCCACTCCTTCTTCTGCAGGTCGTACCGGAGAAACAGGCCGCTGCTTCCCGGCGCTGTAAATTCCGGGTCGAAGCCCGTTTCGAAATAAAGCGGTAGCAGGTAATCGCCATTGTGCAAGACGATCGGCTTGTTACAGACCATCATACCCTCATCGCTCACGAGGGGGAATGCGTCCGACCAGGTCTGGGCGTTATCGTACGAGACTTTGGCTTGCACGCGCGAAGTGGACCACGTCGAGCCGTAGCGCACGACGTAGAACAACCACACGAGGTCGTCGGGCGCTTGCCACACCACGCCATTGCCGAGCGACCGGAACGGATCGTGCGCGATGCGGATGGGGCTTGACCAATGACGGCCCCCTTTCTTTAGGCGCGAGCCGAAGACGCCGGTGTCCGTAGCGTATTCACCCTCGCCGCCGTAATAAACCACATAGAGGTCTCCGTTTCTGAGTTCCTCGATGCGCGCGGGGTGCTTGTAGGGCCCCGTCTTGATCTCCGGTCCGAACAGCCGCTCGATGCGCAGCTCGGCAGCCCAGGCGGCCGGGACCGATGCCAGAAACCAAACCGCCCATCCGATCAACAAAACAGAAAATGTGCGGGTGCGAGAAAAACGGCCAAAACAAAAGCTCTGAATCATGCACGAGAGAAGCATGAGGACCATTGGCCGGTCAAGCCAAGCAAGCGCTCGCGAAGCAGCAAATTTCTGCGGCCTTCCTAATCAACGAAGGCCACATTATTGGGAGTAACATCCGTTAAATAGATCCCGATTGCCTCAAGTGATTCAATGACCGCCTCCACTTTGCTCCAACGGGCGCCAAACTGATCCCGTTTTTCGGATTCCCATTCGGCCCAGACTTCCGCCGGAAACTCGGGCAGGGAATCCAAGTAGGCCCCGGCAAAATCCAGCACAAACGGGCGAGTGACAATGGTCATTTCAATCACTCGCAGCTCGTTGTCGATCCTGATAAGTTGGGGAACGTTGAATCCCAAAACGATTGAAACGCCTTCTTCCTTGAGGCGTTCGTACGCAGCTCGCTCGCGCTCGTACGATGCTGTGGAATGATGCACTTTGATCGCCGACCGGTCTTTTTTGATCTTGTCTTCGACTACATGTACAATACCATGCACACCGAAGCCGAGCTGTGCAGCGAGCGTCAACGTGTTCCGCGCCGCGTATGCTGCGGCGCTTTTGAGAGCAATGTCATTCACAGGTTTCGAATCCAGCGGCCACAATGGCCATTCTGCCGACGTCCGGATTAGCCTGGTGTTCAATGGGCATTCAATTCCGGTGGCCCAGTTGGGACCGGGGTTCCTCTTGCTTCAGGACCCGTTTGACCATCCGCCCGGCCGCGCCAGCATCATCCTGCGCGTAGATCAGAAAGAAGACCGGTGGGATGTTCAATTAACGGACGGAATCTCAGTTGGTTCGCGCAAAGTGGCCATCGTGGCTGCAGAATAGCCAGATTCCCGCTCTAATGGAGACTAGAAATGATCGCCGTAGGCGACCCAATCAAAATCGACGGTGGTGGTGGCGTCGTATTGCCACGAGTCGCTGCCGCTGCCCCATTCGACGTAGGCATTGTAAGGATTGACCGGCGGCGCGGCGCCGTCAAAGACCAGGTTGTCATCCCACCATAACTTTACGCGGCCGTCGTTGCGGGCGTAGAGATAAGCTGTGTGCCACGCGTTGGTTACCGCCGGGCCGATGTCCATCAGTTCGGAGTTGGAGTTGACGTAATTCCAGAGTTTGTAGCGGCCATCGACGAGCGTGATGGAGGGCGCGGGAGACGACGGCGTGGAATGAGTCGTCAAACACAAGAGATTCTCTTTCCCGGTTGTGGTGAAGGCGGCGAGACGAAAGCGGGCGCCGAGGGCCAATTCATCAAGAGCCAGTGGGCCGACGTACCATTCGTTGGCATTGGCGCCAGAGCTGATGCGCAGGCATTGGTTCGTGGTTTGAAGGTCCGGGTCGAAAAAATCAATGACGGCTGTTGCTCCGCCTGAGGAGATCCAGGGTGATGCTGGCAGGCTGGAGCCGCCCAGGAACTGAATGGAGGGCTCGCCGGCGCCGAAGTCCAGAAAAGCGCCGTTCATGATTGAATGGCCGATCTGGATGTAGCACGCGCGCAGATTGGGCAGATCCCGGGCACTCCGGTTGCCGCTGACCGGGATGGAGTAATTTGTAGCAGGAACGCCGTTGCCGCAGAAGACGCCGGCGCTGGCACAATCATAATTGTCGCTGTACCAGTCGAACGGAAACACGCCCACGACGAGCGGATCGGTGAGTGCGTAAGTGAAAATGTCATTCGCTTTTTGGATGAGCTGGGTTTCCGTCCCATAAGCTTCGGTGGCCCCGGGCATCAGAAAAATCCTTTGAGAGCTGTTCATGTAAGTGTTCAGGTGCGCGAGTTTGGACGACCATTCGTTGCGAGTGGCGGCCGGGTCGCCCGAGCTCCCATAGCTTTCCAGCGCGATGTAATCGATGCCTTGCGGAATCCGAAAATTGCTGTAGCTCCAAAAGGAGCAGCCCAGCGTCATCATGTATGCAACTTGCGGGAATGACTGCCGGAGTTGATTGATATTCGTCTCGATAGAGGAAAGGAGTTGGTCGAGCTTGTTGGTGTCGCCATTGGCAACGCAATCGGGCTCGTCCATCATGAAGAAAGCGAGCATGTTGGTTGCGTACGGCTTCATCGCGTCGATCTGGCTTTGAACGTTGGGATCGCTGAAATCCGGCGCAAAAAACATCAGCTTCATTCCAGCGGCCACGGCCTGGTCCGCTGAAGTCCCCGGGCTGCCGCCCATCGTGAAATTGACTGTGCCGCGCTGTTCGGCGACCGAGCCGCCGGGAGCCACTGAACCTGCCCAAAAGCCGAAATATTGCAGATGATTTTTTAGGCGAAAGAAGCTGCTCGACGGGCCGGCTGGCGCAGTGACCTGCCAGCGGCCACTGTTCGAGATGGCCGTTCCCGTCGCGGCCTGCCAGTCCGCCGCGCCCAGCTTTGTCGCCGCCTGAAGCTCGAATCCACGCGAGGGGTACGGCCAGGAAACAATGGCATTCGTGTTTGTGGGCGCGATCATGAGCGTCACGCCGCCGATCGGTTCGCTTCGACTGCAGTGGCTCCACAGGAGGGTCGAGATCAGAAGGATAGGGAACGCTTGTTTCACGAGTGAGTTAGCTAGCGGCACTGTTTCCTGGCCGGCGGGACTTCGAATCTCCAAGGGCTTCAGGTTTTGGGCTCATCCACTTCAAATTAACACGATTTGTAGAAGATGAAATCATACAAATGTAATGGGTCAGTCACAGCGGGCGCAGAAGCCGGAGCGCGGAATTTATTCCGCAGCAGCCCAGCATTCGACCGTTGCTGCGGAATAAATTCCGCGTTCCGCCCGCTTTCGCTAAGGCGTTGCAAAATTTTCTAAAATTTCACTGGAAATATCTCGCGATCGGATGAAGCTTCTGCCTTGTTACCAAAAACGAAAGGCAAAATATGGCTAAAGCAATTCCAGATGGATATCACACGGTCACTCCTCACCTCATTGTATCGGATGCCGCCAAGGCGATTGACTTCTACAAGAAGGCCTTCGGCGCGCAGGAAATCGGACGGTTCATGGCGCCTGATGGCAAGTCCGTCATGCACGCTGAAGTGCAGGTCGGCAACGCGAGATTGATGCTCGGCGGTGAATTCCCGCCGTCGTGTCTTTCGCCTAAGAGCCGTGGCGGCACCAGCGTCTCGCTCTATGTTTACATCGAGGATGCGGATGCGGCGTTCGACCGCGCGGTGAAAGCCGGCTGCATGGTGAAGATGCCCATGACTGACCAGTTCTGGGGCGACCGCAGCGGCACAGTGGAAGATCCGTTCGGTCATCAATGGTCCCTGGCCACGCATAAACAGGACCTGACGAAAGAACAAATCGCCACTAACGCCAAAGCTTTCTTTGCGAAAATGGCGCAAAAACCTGCCCCGGAGATGGTGACGACCTGATCGGCAATTCAAGCGGGGAGAACGCAGGGTCCGACAGAAGCTCGGAGAAAAAGTTTCGAACTCTGCGTCTCTTCGCCTTCTTCTCGGCGCCAAGTGCGCCAAAGTTCTTTTGCCCACTCCCTGCACTCTCCCTCAGGGAGTGAACTCCCCGAAACAGTTCCTGTGTTGAACTCCTGAACCTGGTGGGGACGCCTCCCCGAGGCGTCCATTGGGGGCCCGATCCCGCCGGACGCGCGGGCCGCGCGTCGCTACCCGGATTCACTCGTCCTTCGCTTTTGCGCTTGCTGGGATCGGCGGGAACTGCAACTCCTTGCAGCCGCTTGCGCGAAGTGAAGGACAAGAGATGAAGTTGCGACCAGTTGAAATTCCCGGCTCTGTCGTGGCTCCGCGAGGGTTCCGGGCCTCCGGCGTGTTCTGTGACATCAAGCGTCTGGGCACGGGCAAAGGGTCTGATAAAGGTCAAAAACGCGATCTGGCACTGATTGTCTCGGATGTGCCGGCAACGGTGGCCGGAATGTTCACGACCAACCAGGTTTGCGCGGCGCCAGTGAAGGTTTGCCTGCCGCGCGTCCGCAACGGCCGCGTGCGGGCGATCGTGGTCAATTCCGGCAATGCCAACGCCTGTACCGGCCACCAAGGGTTTCGCGATGCAGTGGAGATGGTCCGCTTTACCGAGCGAGCGCTCAGACTCCCAAGCGGCTCGGCGCTGGTTGGGTCCACGGGCCGAATCGGAGTCCCGCTGCCGATGGACGAGGTCCGCGCTGGCATCATCGAAGCCGCCGCGATGCTGGGCGCGACACCGAAACATGCTGCGCACGCAGCCGAAGCGATTATGACGAGCGACACGCGCCCAAAACAGAGCGCCGTCGAGTTCAAGCTGGACGGTGAGAAGGTGCGCCTCGGAGGGATTTGCAAAGGAGCGGGCATGATTCAACCCGGCATGAGCTCCGGGGGCCGGCGTCCTGCGGCGATGCCCCACGCCACCATGCTTTGCTTCCTCACGACGGATGCGGCCGTCGAGAGATCGGCTCTGCAAAGCGCACTGGGCGAAGCCGTCGCCCGCAGCTTCAATCGGATCACCGTCGATGGCGACATGAGCACGAACGATACGGTGCTGGTGCTCGCAAACGGAGCGGCAAGTCAGAAGTCAAAAGTCAAAAGTCGGAAACCAAAACAGTTTGGGATTTTTCAGGCGGCGTTGAACTTTGTCTGTTTGGAGCTGGCCAAAATGATTGTCCGCGACGGCGAAGGTGTCTCGCGGTTTGTCACCGTGCGGGTGAGTGGAGGGAAGTCATTTGCTGAGGCGGATGCGGCGGCGCGCGCGGTGGCGAACAGCGCGCTGGTCAAGACCAGTTGGCACGGCGGGGACCCGAATTGGGGCCGCATCATCGACGCGCTCGGTTACAGCGCCGCCCGGGTGGTCGAAGAAAAAGTGGACATCGGTTATAGCGCGCCGGCCAGCAACAGAGTTCTGTGGAGTTTGCGGCGCGGCCAACCGACGAAGGCCAGCTTCAAGGAACTCTGTGCGGCCGTCGCCGCGCGGGAGTTCGATCTGCACATCCGTTTGAATCTGGGCAAGTCCAGCGCGGTCATCTACGCTGCCGACCTCACCGAAAAGTACGTCGAGTTCAACAAAGGCGATGTGAGCGATCCGAGTTCGCTCGGGGGATGATTGCCATTCACGCCAATCCCAGGTCCTTTAGAATCCGCACCGTTGAAGGCGCTTTGTTCAGCGTGTAGAAGTGGATACCGGGGACGCCCGCTTTGAGCAGGTCCCGGCACTGGTTGGTGGCGTATTCGATCCCGAATTCCGCCACGGCCGCGTCGTTATTTCCCAGCTCAGCGAGCTTGGTAGCCAGTGTTGGCGGAATGCGCGCGCCACACAAGGCGGTGAAACGCTGGATTTGCGAGGCGCTGAGGATCGGGATGATGCCGGGAACCAGCGGCACTCTGACTCCGTGCTGGCGTTGCATATGCTCACGGAACTCGTAGAAATACGCGTTGTCGAAGAACAATTGGGTGATGACGAAATCGGCGCCGGCGTCGATTTTTTCCCGCAGATGCCGCCAGTCGGCGAGCCTCCCCTCCTTGCACGCGATGTGGCCTTCCGGGAAACCGGCGACGCCGATGCAGAAATCGTTCATTCCGCGAATGAACTTGACCAGTTGGCTGGCGTATTCAAACCCGCCGGGGGTGAGCTGGAACTGGCCGCCTTCGGGCGGATCCCCCCGCAGGGCCAAAACGTTGCGAACACCCAAAGCGCGAATTTGACCGAGGAGCCCGCGAATCTGCTCCTGTGTGGCGCAGACGCAGGTCAAATGGGCGACAGCAGTCAGTCCGTGCTCGCGCTGAATGCGCTCAACGATCATCAGAGTCTTGTCGCGGGTGCTGCCGCCGGCGCCATACGTGACGGAGCAGTAATCGGGCCTCGTCTTCAGCAAAGCGGGCAGCGTTTTTTCCAGAAGGGCCCGGTCGCCTTCCGGGGTTTTCGGCGGGAAAAACTCGAAGGAGATTACCGGCTGACCCGCGGCGGCCTTCGTGGCGTAAATGTCCCGGACCAACTGCATGCTCAGGGACGTTTATAAATCACTCCATCCTTCATCACCAGGGTAACGCTGCGCAGCGCCTCAATGTCCCTGGTGGGATCGCCTGACACAGCGATGAGGTCGGCCAGCATGTCGCGCTGAATACGGCCGAGCCTGTCCTCCATCCGCACGATTTTCGCGCTCACTGCCGTGGCCGCGAGCAGCGCCTGTGCCGGCGACATACCTCCGCGCACCATCCATTCCAGTTCGCGATAATTCGTGCCGTGGGCAAAAACCCCCACGTCGCTGCCCACCCCAATGATCACTTTATTCTTCAAGGCGAGCCGGAATGCTTCCAGTGCCCGCTCCAATTGCGGCGGCATTGGGCTTTGGCCGGGTTTGTATCCATTGAAGTACTCAGCGTAAGCCTCAGTTGCAGTAAGCGTTGGCAGAAAGGCCACGCCCTTGCTGGCCATGAGCTTGAAGACTTCTTCGGTGCCGAAGTAGCCATGCTCGACGGTATCTACCCCAGCCAGGATGGCGCGGCGCATCCCCTCAGGCGTCATTGCATGAGCAGCCACTGGCCGGCCCGCCGAATGGGCTTCTTCGACCAGAGCTTTCAGTTCCGTGCTGCTGAACGTCGGCACTTCTTTGCCCTGGGGACCACGCCCAAAATCAGCATAAACCTTAATCCAATCCGCGCCTGCGCCCGCCTGTTCTCGCACTGCCTTGAGAATCTCGGGCACGCCACTGGCTTCCTGCGCGCCCTTTGGCAGGATCACATTTTCAGCGAAGCCGAGCGGGCCGGGACCGTAGCTTGCCGTCGCGACAATGGCTTTGGTCGCCGTTAGCAGGCGCGGCCCGGGGATGAGGCCCTCATCGATCGCGCGTTTGATTGCCAAGTCCGAAAATCCCGCTCCCTCCGTGCCCAGGTCGCGCAGCAAAGTGAATCCGGCCATCAGTGTCGCCTTAACATGATTGACCGCTTCGACGGCGCGATACGCCACTGGTTCCTTGAGCACTTGATCGTTCCAGAGCGCCTCGTTGTACGGGTGGAGGAAAATGTGCGAGTGAATGTCCATCAGACCCGGCAGCAGCGTCATGCCCGGCAACTGAATCGTCACCGCATTGGCAGGCGGCTTCACTTCTGCCTTGGGTCCAGCGGCCGTGATCTTTTGTCCGGTGACCAACACCATCCAGCCTTCGTGCACCGCGCCGTCCACTGCGTCAAAGACCCGCTCTGGAATCAGCAATGTTGGATTTTTCTCCGACGAATTGCTTGCCGACCCTTCGGCCACTTCGCCGCTCGGCACGACCAAGAGGAGCAAAATGCCAACACAAATGCTGGCCAGAACCGCTGCGGGGCGAAGACGTGGTTGCTGCGGGCCGTCAACGGGTTTCATCTGCCCGAAAGCTGGTGGTTCAGCCGAGCACTGTCAAGGCTGGCCCCGGCCACGGGAAATGCGTTCTCGCAAAGTCGACTCACTCACCCCTCATTGCGCGGTTTCCCGCCTGGACTCCTTAGCTTGGTACACAACGTCGCTTGAGCTTGAATATCCAAAGCTTCAATGATTTGAAATGCAACACAACCCAGTCATGGAAAACTGTGAGGGTTCAAGACATGGCGTCAGCGGTCGCCAGCACCTCGTTTTCTCGCTCGGGCTTCTCCTTTTCAAATGTTGGCGGCTTAGCGGTTCTTCCGAGACTTGCTGACCGGCGCCACTCGCACCTCCTTGCTGATCTTGACCATTAACCGAGTGTCACCCTCACTGTTCCATCAGTGGCGCAATATCTCAACAACACAGACGCTGTGCGCAATCGCTCTTGACGCTGTCCTGCTCCTGATCGACTATCGCTCATGCTCGTCGTCGAACAAACCCGACCGCAAAGCCGTCGATTCTCGGCGCAAGCAGGTCAAATAGAGAACCGACACCAGCTCGCTTCCCACCTAGCGCTCCTCCCAATGAAGAACTCCAAAATTTTGACCCTGGGCGAAGAAAAAATTCGGGCCTATTTGAACCGGGAGCGCGATCGAAAACGTAAGGAGCGCCCCCTGCCCCTAACGACGGGCCACAAACTCAAAAAAATTAAGAGTCGCAAAGTAACGCGGCTAGGATTTTTCGTCACGGGAAAGGCAACGTTTGTGTCCACTGCGTTCGAAAGCAGCAGGCGACGTCATTGATCGGCGTGCAAGCCTTCGTTCCAGCCCCGCGCCACTTCTGCAACGGCGGCTTGAACGACGTTCACGAGATTGTTGGTGTCGCCTCACTGGTCCAGCGTGCCGATGCCCGAGCAAGCGCCAGTTCACATTGTTTCAACGGTGGGACAATATCGGCAAGTCCTTATTCCAGTGCATCGCCGAACCAGCCCGCCAGATGCGAAGGGTTTTTGAACGAAATTCGACCGATGCTTCCTCATGGCATGAGACCTCGCCGCATTTAGCAGGCAATATGCGCTTTCCAAAGCTCTCAATTTGGATGACCATCAAAGCTATCATGCTCGGCGTCCTGTTAGGTTGGATTATCTACTCTTGTCAGCACTTGTAATAGGGACGCGGGATGTCACAGGAGGGCCGTGCCGTTGTGTGCACCGGCAACCTGAAGTTGTAACTTGCATCGACTACGAACAGCCTGGCTGCGTGTGGTCCGACAGGAGCTATCCATTCGGCTCCCTCGATAATGATTTATAGCCCACGGCGATTAACGCCGATTTACTTGAAAATGGCGGAGCAGATTTCTGCTGCATTGCCGACCGCAGTGGCGGAGCGTCTCGTTTGGTCCCGCAACGCCTTCCGCCACGGCTCCAAAACGGACATGATCTTGTTCAACGCTTGGGACAGGCAGCAGACTGGACTTGAAAGAAACCAATTCAACTATTGCTTGAACTACAAACCGCTCCGACCGGAGAGCGGGAACCACATCTGGCTCCTCCAAGTGCGATGCAACATTCAGAGGATTGCGGTGGTCTATCCAGACGTGCGCGACGCACTGAGGTTGAAACTGCGTCGCCTGAGGAAAGTCTGTCCCAAGCCTTTTTGTTATCGTGAGGATGACCAGACGGTGGAATTGCGTTACACCTTCAACTTTGACAAACCTCTCTCTGCACTCCCGAAAATTCTTGGTCCTCGCTTAAAAAAGCTCATCACCGTGGCGCATCCCATTCTTGTCTCAGCCATTGATTTGTTTCACCGCGACGCACCGCTCAGTTCGAAGCCGGACGTTGGGATCGTGCCTCGGAGGAAGCGTACAGTCCGCAAAGACCTTGTCATTTACTCATCGCACCTGACTGCCGAGATGGAATTGCAGGTTTTGGAACGATATGGACACCGGTGTGCTCGGTGTAATCGACCCGTCCAACGTGGGGATTTGGAATTCCACCACCTGCGATTCAAGAGCCGCGGCGGCCTGCGGTTGGTGGAGAATTTCGCACCGCTTCACATATCATGCCACGACGAATTACACCGGGTAGCAGGAAAGGATGGACCGGTGCCTGCTGGATTTCTGCGTTCGCCCCGTACCACAATGTCAAGGTCTGCCCCATCACGAAACGTATAGCGCCGCCTGCAATTCGCGGACCATGACGCCAATGAACGGGTGGCGCCTCTCCGGCTCGGTTTCCAGGCAGCGCAGGATGACTTTCTCCAAACTGACGGGCAGGTCGGGATTGTACTGGCGTGGCGCCGCGAAATCCGAGCGGTTGAGCTGTTTTTGCAAAATCTGCGCCGGCGTCTCCCCGGGAAACGGTTTTTGGTTCGTCAACAGTTCGTAGGCAGCCACTCCGAAGGAAAAAATATCGACGCGATGCGAGATCGGCTGTCCGAGCAACTGTTCGGGCGCCATATAAGCCGGGGTGCCGGGATTTTTTTTCGACATCTTCATCGGCTTCTCCGGGATCTGCTGTGCGAGGTCGAAATCCACCAGCCGCACGTGTCCGTTGCGGGTCACCAGGACGTTTTCCGGTTTGAAATCCAGGTGCATGTAGCCGCTCTCATGCACGTGCTCCAGGCCCATTGACATGTCGATCAGGATTTGGGCCACGTTCTCCACCAGGACGGGATCGTGGCGCGCGTAGAGATCTTTCAGGTTCTCTCCCTCGACATATTCCATCAACAGATAGAGCTGGCCTTCGATCTTGCCGTGCTCGACGTAGCCGATGACGCAGTCGTGGTCGTGAATGTGTGAAAGGATTTCGGCGCCGCGCACAAAACGGCGGCGCGCCAGCAGATTGAATCGCAGCCGCTGATGGAGGCGGCGCAAGGCATAGGCCTTCCCGTTGCCATCAGTTGCGAGCCAAATATCCGCCATGCCGCCGCTGTTGATGAGCTCCTGCAAATAGAAGCGGCCGAACGGCCCGGGCACATTCACAGCGGCGGGCTCGTTTTTTTTGGCGGCGCCAAACATCGAATCTATGTATCACGTGGTGTACCTTGCCGCCACTGGATTGTTTCCTTAGGTTGGCCGGGATGAAAACAGTTCTTGCGGAAACGAGCCGCGTTCCCTTCGCCAGGCAAGTCGAGCAGATTGTGCTGTCCACTCCGATTGTGGACATCCACACGCATCTTTATGACTCCGCTTTTCAGCAGTTGCTCCTCTGGGGAATTGACGACCTGCTGGTGTATCATTACCTGGTCGCAGAATCGTGGCGATTTCTCGACCTCGCGCCTGACAAGTTCTGGGCGATGTCCAAGACCGCTCAGGCTGACCTGATTTGGGAGACGTTGTTCCTGCAGAATTCGCCGGTATCCGAGGCGTGCCGCGGCGTGCTTGCCACACTGCATGCGTTCGGATTGGATGTAAAGAAGCGGGATTTGACTGCTTTGCGAAAATGGTTTGCCGGACAGACCGCCGCGCAACACATCACTCGCTGCATGGAACTGGCGGGCGTGAAAAGAATCTACATGACCAACTCGCCCTTCGACGACCTGGAGCGGCCGATTTGGGAGAAAGGCTTTTCCCGGGACGACCGTTTTGCCGCGGCGCTACGCATCGATCCTTTGCTGGTGTTCTGGCCGGAGACCGCACCGCGGCTCGCTCGCTGGGGTTATCGGGTGGAAGCCGAAGTTCCGCCCCAAAAAACCTTCGACGAAGTGCGCCGTTTTCTGTCGGATTGGACCAAGAAAATTAAGGCGCACTACTTGATGGTGTCTCTGCCTCCGGATTTCGAGTTTCCGGGAAGGAACATGACCACTCAGCTCATCGAGAAAGCCGTCCTGCCTCATTGCCGAGAGCACAGTTTGCCCTTTGCCGTGATGCTCGGAGCCAAGCGCGCGGTCAATCCCCATTTGAAGCTGGCGGGCGACGGCGTGGGCCTGAGCAACCTGACGGCCTTGCAGAACCTCTGTGCCGCGTTTCCGGAGAACAAGTTCCTGACAACAGTGCTGGCGCGCGAGAACCAGCACGAATTGTGCGTCCTGGCGCGAAAATTCCGAAACCTGCACATCTTCGGCTGCTGGTGGTTCACGAACGTGCCCTACCTGATCGACGAGATCACGCGACTGCGCATTGAATTGCTCGGGTTGAGCTTCACCCCGCAACATTCCGACGCGCGGGTCCTGGACCAAATCGTTTACAAATGGCAGCACTCGCGCCGCATCATCGCCCAGGTTCTGGTGGATAAATATTCAGCGCTGGCCCAGACAGGTTGGCAAGTCACTCGCGATGAGATCGAGCGCGATGTGCACGCGCTGTTCGGCGGCGAGTTTGACCGGTTTTTGGGCAGGTAACGGGATTCGGCTCGGTGGCGTTATAGGTTCCAGCCCGTGCGATACTCGCTCTGGACGAACTGGGCGGCTTCCGGCGCGTTGGTGGCACGCATATTCGGACCGTCCCATTCGAGTTTCTTGCCGGCGCGCAGCGCGACGCAGCCCAGGAGAATAATCTCGGTGAGATAGGCCGCGATGTCGAAATTGGAGTAGGGGACCGGGCCGCCTTTGCAGCCGGCGATCCATTCCATGTGCTGTTTGGGATCGCCTCCGCCTGAATGATGGTTGCGGGGGATCGTTTGCGGTATGGCCCTGACAGCTTCATGGTTCTTCCCGTCCACCAGATCCTTTTCATCCTTCATCTTAACAAAAAACCGGGCGCCATAGTCGTCAGGCGAGAAGAGCTCGCCTTTTTCCCCGAGCAACAGGCAGCCACTGCTCGGCACGTGTTCCTGCAAATCCCTGATCGCTTTGGTGGCATCCTGCGGCGGGCGGAGTGGTGGCACCGATTTGTCTTCGGGATTGCCGTCGTACCAAAAGAATTCCGTCTCAGGCAGATGCTCGCGAGCCGGAAAGACAAATCGAATCTTTGAAGTCTTAGGGAACGTGTCCGGGTTCAGTTCAGAATGGTCGAGCAGTTCCACCAGACGCGGGTAGCCGAGTTTGGCGGCCCTGAACGGCATGTTGGCAGTGTGGCACGCCATGTCGCCCAGGGCGCCGGTGCCAAAGTCGAACCAGCCTCGCCAGGCGAAGGGATGATAGACTCCTTTCTTAAAGGGTCGCACAGGTGCCGGACCCAGCCACAAGTCCCACTTGAAATTCTCCGATACTGGGTCCTCGCCTTCAGGCCGCCTGATGCCTTGCGGCCAAATCGGACGATTGGTCCAAACGTGGATTTGGCGGATGGGGCCGATAACGCCCGCTTGCACCACCTCGACGGCTCGGCGCAATCCCTCTTCGGAACTGCCTTGGTTGCCCATTTGGGTCACAACGCCGTACTCCTTTGCCAGCTTCCTAAGATGCCGCGCCTCGTGTACGGTCCGCGTCAAGGGCTTTTGACAGTAAACGTGCTTGCCCATTTTGATCGCCGCCGAAGCAACAATCGCGTGCAGGTGATCGGGGGTTGAAACCATGACGGCATCGATATTCTTCTCCTCTTTTTCGAGCATCTCCCGCCAGTCGAAATAGAACTTCGCATTGGGACAGCGCTTGAGCGAGCCGGCGGCTTGCGACTCGTCCGCGTCCGCGATGGCAACAATTTCCTCGGTGGCGCAGCATTCGATGTCACTTGCGCCTTTGCCACCGCCGCCGACGGCCGCGATGCGCAACTTGTCGCCCGAACCAAGCTTGCGCGGCGTCGCTTTGGTGGCGCCTAGCGCTGTCGCGCCGGCGGCCAGGGCGGAGTAATAGAGAAACTGACGTCGGGTGAGGGAACCGCTTCGGGGGTTAAATTTTTCAAGCATGTCCTTTTCCCTACACGCCGCGCCGATATGGAGCAAGAAAAAGTTGACGCTGCTACTCGCGGCGTACAGAGTGGCGCGCGTGAACTTTTCTGCTCGCAGCTCATGCTTGTTGGCCGCCTGCTTCGCATTCGGCTCTCTTGGCCAAACTCAGGAACCAACGGAAGTCTTCAAGGCCGGCGCCGCCCGCCGGGAGGTTACGCCGAAAGAATCTGTGCCAATGTGGGGATACGGCGCGCGCCACGACGCGCTTTCCGGCGGCATGCTCGACCCGCTTTATGCGGCTGCGGTGGTCATTCAGGCGGGAACCAACAAACTTGCCATCGTGGGGTTGGACCTTGGCCGGTCGCCGGCGGAAAAATCGCTGCAGAACATTCGCCAACGCATCAAGGCCGAGGCGGGCATCGATTATTCATTTATCGCCGGCTCGCACACGCATCACGGTCCGGTGCTAGAACTGACTGACGAACCGGGAAAGGGCAAGGGAAAATTCGACGCGTCACTTCGCTATTACAAGGAAATGGAAGACGGGATTGCGGGCGCAATCATCGAGGCCAATAGCAAGCTGGTGCCGGCAAGGATGGCGACAGGTTCGGTCCGGCTTGAGGGATTCAATCGCAATCGCCATACGAAGTTCGAGCCCAAGCCCAGCGACCGCGACCTCGAGGTCATGCGTTTTGACGATGCCTCGGGCAAACCGCTGGCCATTGTGGTCAATTTCACCGCGCACCCGACGATGATCCCCGCGCAGACCTTGAAGTTTTCGGCAGACTACGTCGGCGCGATGAAGGAAACGGTGGAGAAAGAAATGGGGGGCACGGCCATCTTCATGCAGGGGGCCGCCGGCGATCAATCCGTCAACGCCGGGACCAACTCGGGTTACCAGGCATTTGGCCCGGCTCTGGGCCGCGAGGTGATCAAGCTGGCCTCGAGCCTGAAGCCCACCGAAGTGGCGAAGCCTTCGCTGGTCGTGAAGGAAGATCGCTTCAAATTCAGCTCGCGCACCGACATGTCCGATCCGCGCGTCAAAGCCGCCTTCTCCCACGCCTTTTTCCCCGAACTTGTGCCGAATTTCATTGACGAGTATGCTGATGGCGTCCGGCCGCGGCTCACTGTGGCCTTGCTTAACGGCGACATCGCGCTCGTTGGCGCTTCGGGTGAATTCTTCAGCAACCATTCAATCCGTCTCAAAGAGCGCGCCCGGGTGAAGCAACTCTTTTTCTTCGGATATTGCAATGGCTACCACCAATACTTCCCGACTATCGAGGCCGTGTCGGAAGGCGGTTACGGCGCTGACAATCAGGTCTCACCGGTGGCAGTCGGCGCCGGCGAGCAAATGATGAACACGGCGCTGATGTGGATCTATCAGACGCTCGGCAAAATCAAGTAGCGCCCGGCCCTACTGCCTGCTTGACCAAGTCGGCAAAGAATGTCCATGCCGGAACCGCTGAGAGCGTGTTTGAAAATTGCTCCAATTGTAGGAGCCGACGTAAGGAGGCTCTGATTATTTCTGAAATCCCTTGAAAATTGAGCCTCACGTCGGCTCCTACAATTCTGAGACACACTCTGAGTCCTCGCCTCGAGATTTGCATACTGGCCGGCGGGCTAAGCCGGCGAATGGGCCGCGACAAAGCTCGGCTCCGACTCGGCCGAAAAACCATGCTCGGACAGATCCGAGCAACCGCCTGGTCCACGGGCTGGCCGGTGCGCGTTATTCGGCGCGATCGGGTGGCGCGGTGTGGTCCACTCGCGGGAGTGTACACCGCCCTGCTGACCACTCGCAAAGAAGCGGTGCTATTCCTGGCCTGCGATGCGCCTTTCGTGAGCGGTCAACTGCTGCGCCGGCTGGTGCGGCAATTCCAAGCCGCACCGGCGGCATGGTTCGTTGTCCACCGTGGACGTGTTGGTTTTCCATTCCTGCTGCTGCGGGGAGGCCTGGCAGCCGTAGAAGCACAGATCGAGCGCAGGGATTTTTCGCTGCAAGCGTTGGCGGCGGCATTGAAGGGGAGCAAGCTTAGACTGCCCCACGCCTGGGCCCCTCAACTGCGTAATGTGAATACCCCGGGAGACTGGGAGCGCGCGAAGCGGATGTGGAGCAGGCGCAAAGGGATGCAAACGGCGAGCTCGGGGAAGAAAAGCTAGCCTCAAGCCGCTGTTCCTGGCTTGTCAATCGCGCATGGCTTTGATATGATGAAGGCCATGGTACGAAAGAGTTTTGGGGCGTGGGTGCTGGTCGGTTGCGTGCTGCCGATGGCGCTCGCGGACACGATTCAACTCAAGGAGAAAGCCGCCGTCACTGGAAAAATCCTGTCGGAAAAGCGCGACCAGGTCGCAGTGGACATCGGTTACACTGTACTCGTCATTCCCCGAAATCAGATTACCCGCATATCAAAATCGGATGACGCCGAATTGTCCTCTAAGGCCCCGGTGAAACTGTCGGCGCCTGCTGAAAAGCGCGAGTCAGTCGAATCCAAATCCGGATTTTACGCCGCCCCAACCAAAGCCGCGCCGGTTCGCAATGTGCGCGACCTGGTCAATGAGATCGGCGAGGCAGTGGTTCAGGTTCGCACCCCAAGCGGCCTCGGCTCAGGCTTCTTTATCAATGAAGACGGATTCCTGATTACCAATTTTCACGTGATCGAAGGAGAAACCCAGATTTCGATCGAGGTGTATCACCAACGCAATGGGCAGTTGGAGAGGAAGAGCTACAAGCAGGTGCGCATTGTTGCCATCAATAAGTTCGAGGACATTGGGTTGCTGAAAATCGAGGACAAGGACGCGCCGAAGTTCAAATACGTGTCGATGGGCAATGCCGACGCACTGGCGGTGGGAGAACGGGTATTCGCTGTTGGCAGCCCGCTGGGGTTGGAGCGCACGGTAACCGAAGGGATTCTGAGCACCAAAACTCGTCAATTACAGGGCGAGCTTTACCTGCAAACGACCGCACAGATCAATCCGGGCAACAGCGGCGGCCCGCTCTTCAACTTGAGCGGCGAAGTCATTGGCGTCACGAACATGAAAATCACTTTCGGCGAGGGCCTGGGGTTCGCGATTCCCGTTGAAGCGGTCAAATTTTTCCTCGAGCACCGCGACGCCTTCGCCTATTCGAACGACAACCCGAGCAATCCTTATCGCTACCTGCAGCCGCCCAGCCATACGCGACAGGCCGTGGCGGACGAGTGATTCGTTGCCGGAGCGCAAGCGGGCAGCTTTACGCCGTCGAATCGCCAGGGTATGACCTGAGTTAATCGCCTAAACCTTTATGCGGGCAACAATGAATACCACAAACTCGCGAGGCGAATGCTGGTGGTCCTGTACTTCCCTAAGAGCGTGTTTGGGAAATCAAAATCCGTGTAGGAGCAGACGTAAGGAGGCTCAAATTTCAAGGGATTTTAGAATTGATCAGAGCCTCCTTACGTCGGCTCCTACAATACTAAGACGCGCTCTAATGGTTGGCGCGGCAATTGTTTGCGCGGCGTTCCGCAGCAATGGGGCGGTTCCTTCTCCCGAAAAGCTGCTGCCGGATGATACGCTGCTCCTGGTGACGGTACCGGATTTTTCGAGGCTTCGCGAGATTTACAAGGCTTCCCCTCAAAGCCAGCTCTGGAACGATCCGGCCATGAGACCCTTCAAAGAGAAATTCCTGGCCAAGTGGACCGATGATTTCGTCAAACCTCTCGAAGGAGAACTCCAGATTCATTTCGATGATTATCTTTCACTGTTACAGGGCCAGGTTACGTTTGCCGTGACGCTCAACGGCTCGGCGGATAAGGAGGACCAACCGCCCGGCTTGTTGCTCCTGGTAGATACGCGAGGCCAGAGCGGCAAGCTCAAAAGCAACCTGGCCGACCTGCGCAAGAAATGGGTGGAGGCGGACAAGTCGCTGAAGACCGAAAAGATCCGTGACTTCGAGTTTTCGGTTCTGACGGTATCCAGCAATGATATGCCGAAGACGCTTCGAAAACTCCTGCCGCAACGGCCCCAGGTCCAGGAACTAAGTGCTGAAAGCGAACCGAAAAAGAGCCCGGCGCGACGTGAACTGGTGATCGGCCAGGCAGAGTCGCTCCTGATCATCGCCAACTCAACCAAACCGGTCGAAAAGATCGTCACGCATTTGAAAGGTGGCGCTTTGCCGTCATTAGGCGACCTGGCCGCTTACGACGCAAATCATCAGTCTCTATTCCGAGGATCGCCTCTGTATGGCTGGGTCAATCTGAAGGCATTCGTCGAGCTCATCACCCGCCAGGCCTCCGAGAAGAAATCGTCCGATGCTCCAAGTCCCTTTGGGGATGTGAGCGCGGAGAAAGTCCTGGCGGCGACCGGGCTCGCGAGCCTGAAAACGATCGCGTTCAGCTTCCAGAGCTCACCTGAGGGAGCCCTCTTAGAGCTCTTCATCACGGTACCGGAATCCAGCCGCCAGGGCTTGTTCAAGATTCTGGCCGGCGAATCCAAAGAAGCGAATCCGCCGCCGTTCGTGCCGGCGGACGCGGTGAAATTCCAGCGCTCGCGCGTCGATGCCAAAAAGGCCTGGGCCACGCTCGAGAAGATGCTGGGTGATATTTCGCCGGACTTGGCGGAGGGCTTGAATCGCCTGCTCGACGCCGCCAACGCCGCTGCGAAGGAAAAGGACCCTGGTTTCGATGTCAAAACGAGCCTGATTGCGAACCTGGGTGACGACGAAATGACTTATGAAAAGCGCCCTCGTGGCGCTTCCGTGGCGGAACTGCGTTCGCCTCCGTCATTGTACCTGCTCGGCTCGCCCAACTCCGAGCAATTAGCGGCGTCCCTGAAAAGCATCCTCGGCTTCCTCAATCAACAAAGTGGAAAAGCGACCGAACGGGAGTTTCTGGGCCGAAAGATTGTCAGTTTGCCGGCGCCGACGCTGCCGTTGCCGATGCCGGCTGGGGCGAGCCCGGCCCCACCGCGCACGCTCAATTTTGCAGCCAGCGGCGGTTATGTTGCCATTTCCACCGACGCCTCGCTGCTCGAAGAATACCTGCGCAGCTCCGAAAGTCAGGGAAAATCTCTACGTGAAACCGCCGGCCTGACTGCGGCGGCCCAAAAGGTCACCGGTCCGGGCGCCACGCTCTTCGGTTTTCGGAATCAGACAGAAAGCATGCGTGTCGCCCTCGAGCTGCTGAAAAAAGATCCCGGCACCAACACGAACGCCTCCCCGTTTGCCTCGATGCCGGGCGCCATGGGGTTGCCAAACCCGACCGCAATGTTTCGGGAGTGGTTCGATTTCTCGCTGCTGCCGTCGTTCGACAAAATCGCGAAGTACTTTTACTTCACGGTCTATGGGGGTAGCGCGACTTCGCAGGGACTGAGCTTCAAGCTGTTCGCCCCCGCGCCTCCGCAGTTGAAATCGGCGCAGGGTACAGGCTCGTCACGCTAGCAGGTTGCTTACTCTGCCAGCGCTTTGCCGATGACCTCGCGGAATTCTGCCAGCGAGAATGGCTTTGTCAGGCAAACCCGCTTGGACTCCTGGAGGAAGCGCTGGGTCTTATCGTTGACGACGTCGCCGGTGAGGAAGATCATCCTCTCGCAGAGCTTTGGATTGGTGACGCGGAGTCGTTCATAGACTTGCTGTCCGTTAAGGCCAGGCATTTTCCAGTCACACAAGGTCAAGTCGTAGGGGGTTTGACTGAGGCACCGCAACGCAGTTTCGCCGTCCTGGGCGACATCGACTTCGTAACCGTGGCCGATGAGCGCCTCACGCACCATGTGCAGGATGGTTTCCTCGTCATCAATCACGAGCACTTTCTTGCCCGTGCCTTCACTCCAGGTATCCGGCGGCGCCACTGCCGGCGCCTCCTCGCGTGGCTCATCCTGGATTGCCACGTCGGTCGCCAGCGGAAGCTCAACGATGAACGTCGCGCCCTCGCCGGGCTTGCTGCGGGCTGAAATGACGCCCCCATGCTCATGGATGATGCCGTAGCACAGGCTCAGACCCAGCCCCGTTCCCTTCCCCACCTCCTTGGTCGTAAAGAAAGGATCGAACACTTTCGACAAGTTGCTCTCAGGGATGCCCGGACCGTTGTCCTGGAAGGTGACTCGAGCGCGACTGCCCTGGCGTTCGCTGACGATACGCACATAGCCGCTGGGCCGATGGGCTTCGATCGCCTGGCGCGCGTTATTGACGATGTTGAGAAACACCTGCTGCACCTGGTGCGGATCAACCATGACTCGCGGCAATTCCGGATCCAGCCGGGTGATGACCTCGATATTGCTGGTGCGCATTTGATACTGAAGAATCTCCAAGGCGCCTTCCACCAGTTCATTGAGACTGGAGAGTTTGCGCTCCGGTTGGTGCCGGCGCGCGAAACTGAGCAGGCTCTGCACGATCTTCTGGCACCGGAGCGCGCTCTTATGAATCATCTCCAGGAAACGCTGGTGTTGCGGGTCGCCGTCGGCCTTTTTGAGCAACTCGGAAAATCCCATGACCGAAGTGAGCGGATTGTTCAACTCGTGCGCCACACCCGCGACGAACTCGCCGATGCCGGAGAGTTTCTCGCTCTGAATCAACTGCGCCTGCGTGGTCTTGAGGGTCTCGACCGTCATCTCCAGTTGCTCGTGTGAACTTTTCAGGTTCTCCGTCATGCGATTGAAAACGTCCGCCAGCTCGCCGCACTCGTCCCTTGATTGAACCTGGACACGACGCGAAAAGTCGCCACGACCCACCGCCTCGGCGCTGTCACGCAGCGCCCGGAGCGGCTGGGTGACTTTGCGAATCAGGAACCAGACAATGGCGGTGCCCAGCAGGATACCCGCCGCGCTCACCACCAGCAGGGTTTGCTGCATCCGATGCAACGCTCGCAACGGCTGCTCGTACGAGGAGAGCAGAAGGTAGCCCAAATTCCCATCGCCGCCGAGCGAACTAAATTTCCCGGCCGTGCAGAAGTAGTGTTCATCGCCGGTGAGAATTTTCTGGATGCCTGCCGAGCTGTCCCGGCGAACTGCTCCTGAGGCATACTGCTGGAACAGGCCGACAAATTGATGGCGCAATTCCGGCCCGGCCACCGTTGAAGCCACCACCTGCCGGTTGGCCAACAGGACGATCTGGCACTGAGTCAGGTCACGTAATTCCTGGGCCGTGGTTACGTCAATTTCCGAGCCCAGCGTTAATGCTCCAATCAAATGATTGCCGACGCCGAACACCGGCACGGAAACCACGTCGAACAGCCGATCTCCGACGCGGATTGTGTCCGCCTTTTCCTCAGCGCTAAGTGCTTTGGCGACGACTTTGGCACAACCGGCTTCAAATTCGGCCAGGGGCAGGAGCGGATCCTGTTTAGCGCTGGCGAGAGAGTCCGGCGCTTCCATGCGCGTGTACAGAATCACGTCCAGATCCCGCTCGCCCAGCAGCTCCTCGAACCACCGTTTCAACGGTTGCGCATCCCCTTCGTTAAGCTGCGCCTTATAGCGCGGCTCGTTGGGAAGATTCCGGTAACGGAGCAGAAGGTTTTTGGAGTGGAGCTCCTGGGATTTGCGGACGGACTCATCAGCCATCAGCAGCCGGCGCGCGGCTTCGGTCTCAAATTGCTGCGTGATGCGCGAGTTCAGGATCCAGAGCGTAATACCGAGCAGCAACACCATCGTCATGAGCACCGGGGCCAGCACTTTCGTGTTGAAACTCAATTTCAGTCGGCCGCGCACTTTCTTCATGGCCTCAAGGTTTTGGAAGGTTGGAGATCCCGAGCATAAAGTCAGCCCTGACCTCCGCCCTTTCGGGCACGGTGATCTGCCGGATCTATCTGGGCAATGTTCACGTTTTCGTCGAATGAAGGCCTTTTCAATTCGGGACGTCGAAAGCGCACAAAGCAGCGCGGCTATTGATGTCTTGCTGCACGCCCAAGCAAGAAGCAACCTGTGTGCCCCAAGGCCTTTCTGATGCAACCTTCCTCCAGGGTCTCGTGGTGCCTCTATCGCTTGGTTTTGCAGTGCTTACGCAGGGCACCTCGATGCTCGGGTGGGTGGCGCACTGTCTCGTCTTTGGACAGCTTTTCGGAAAACGAGGCGCGCATGTTCGTTAAACGCAGAAGTCCTTGTGTCGAGCTTTGTCCCTCTCAGGAGGAGTTTATCGAAACTCGAACAGCCCAAGAGCCCTGTTGTCCCCTCGCGCTTCTGTTGGTAGCTTGGAACGATGTCCGTGGCAACGTTGCTCTTTTCGGGTGCGAGTTGGCTGTGGTTGGCTGTGGGCACAATTGGTGCCGCGCTTGCCTTGCTGGCCTGGAGCTACCGAACCGCTTTGCCCGGATACATCCGTTGGCCGTGCCTGGCGCTGAAAGCTCTCGGGATCGTCGCGCTGGCCCTTTGCCTTCTGGAACCGCTTTGGTCCGGGCAGCGCGCGCGGCCAGGGGCAAACCTCTTCGCCATAATTGCCGATAACAGCCAGGGCTTGCAGATCCGGGACCGGGGCGAGAGTCGCAGCCGGGGCGATCAGCTCCGGGATCTGCTCAATCCACAGCGCTCTTCCTGGCAGGCAACCCTCGAGGAAAATTTCGATGTGCGCCGCTACTCATTCGATGCCCGGCTCCAAACCATTGAGGATTTCGGCGAGTTGAATTTTGCCGGCCGCGCCTCAGCACTCGGTTCAGCCCTGCGCACGCTCAGTGAGCGGTACCGCGGCCGCCCGCTCGCCGGTGTTCTGGTGCTGACCGACGGTGACGCTACCGACGTGCGCGGCGAGCTGGATCTCCAAGGCCTTCCGCCTGTCTTTCCAGTGGTCATTGGGAGCCAGGAACCGATCCGGGACTTGTCCGTCCAACAGGCGCTTGTCAGCCAAACCGCCTTTGAAGACGCGCCGGTTTCTGTCCAGGCGAATGTGGCGGCTGCCGGATTCAGCAGCGCTGCCATTGTTGCGCAGTTGCTGGATCTGACCGGCAAGAAGGTGGCGGAACAAACCGTTCGCGCTCGGAAAGACAACGACACTCTGGCCTTTCGCTTTCAATTGCGGCCGGAAAAGGCCGGCCTGTGCTTCTACCGGTTTCGCGCGCGCGCGCAAGACGAGCTCAACGCGCAGGTTGCACCGGAAAAAACGCAGGAAGCCACCCTGGCCAACAACAGCACCGTTCTGGTAGTGGACCGCGGACGCGGACCCTACCGCATTCTCTATGTCGCCGGTCGGCCAAACTGGGAATTCAAATTCCTCAATCGCGCAGTGCAGGAGGACGACCAGTTGCAATTGGTGGGTTTGATTCGCGTGGCCCGGCGCGAGCCAAAATTCAATTTTCTCGGCCGCCCCGGCGAGACCAGCAATCCACTCTTCCGCGGTTTCGACACCAAGTCGCAGGAGGACGCCGAACGCTATGATCAACCTGTCCTCGTCCGACTCAATACGCGCGATGAATTGGAGTTGCGCGCCGGTTTCCCGGCCACACCGGAGGCTCTCTACGGCTATCACGCCGTTATCGTGGATGATTTGGAAGCGGAGTTTTTCACTCCGGACCAGGCTGCCCTGCTGCAACGATATGTGTCCGAACGCGGCGGCGGCTTTCTGATGCTCGGTGGCATGGAATGCTTTCAGCAAGGCAAGTATCAGCGCACGCCAATTGGCGACATGTTGCCAGTTTATCTGGATCGCCCGGCTGAGGCCTGGCCATCGGGCCCCGTCCGGTTGAATTTGACGCGCGAAGGCTGGCTGCAATCATGGGCAAGGTTGCGCGACACTGAGGCCGCGGAGAAGTCGCGGCTGCAAGCCATGGCGCCCTTCCTGGTGCTCAATCCCGTGCACGAAGTTAAGCCCGGCGCGAGCGTTATCGCCACGGTCGCTGATCCCGCCGGCAAGAGTTGGCCGGCGCTCGTCACGCAACGCTTTGGCCGTGGCCGGACCGCCGCGTTGACCATCGGCGATTTGTGGCATTGGGGACTTCACGATCCCGAAGCGCATCATGATATGGACAAGGCGTGGCGGCAGTTGCTCCGCTGGCTGGTCACCGACGTGCCAAGGCCCGTGGAACTGGCCATTCCGCCATCGGCGGCCCCCGATGGCGCGGTGGACCTGCAGGTCCGCGTGCGCGACCCGAAATTCCAACCGCTCGACAATGCCCAGGTTATTGTCGAAGTGCAGCCGGTCATGACCGACGCCGCTGGCGGTCCCGGGACTAACACGATTCGGCTCGCGACCGAGGCTTCGGCGAGCGAGCCGGGACTCTACCAGGCCAGCTATGTCCCGCGTCTGACCGGCGGCTACCACGCCACGGCTTATGTCACCAATGCCGCCGGTGCCGAAGTGGGCCCGGCCGAAGCTGGTTGGACGACGGACCTGGCCGCCGAAGAGTTCCGGTCGCTGATCCCGAACGTCGCCCTCCTCGAAAGCATCGCGCGGAAGACAGGCGGAGAAGTGATTCCCGCAAATCAACTCGAGCCGTTCGCGCGCAACTTGCCACGCCGTCATGCTCCGGTGATGGAAGCCTGGACCTTCCCGATATGGCACACGCCCGCCATCTTCGCATTCGCGCTGCTTTGCTTTGTGGCTGAATGGGGATTGCGGCGGTGGAAAGGCCTGCCTTGAGAAATCCGAATGTCGAATTCCAAAATCCGAATGGAGCCCGAAATCCGAATCGTGAACAAGTTACCGTATAGCGCTGCGGAGAAGGGTTGTTGCATTCGTTTTGCTGCGCTCATCGCGTCTCTGCGGTTTTTGTGCTTCCACAACTTGGTTGCACTTTCATGGCGTTGGGCCCTAGCGGTCTGCTTCCTGTCGCTCTGCCGCGCCGCATTTGGCACACAGACCGATGTCACAGATCGCGCGACGCTCATCCTCGTGGTCGGTGCCGCGGGCGAGTTCGAGTTCGGCAGCAATTTCGTTCAGCAAGCCGAGCTTTGGCAGAAAGTCGGCAAGCAGGGTGGGTGCAAGGAGATTGTCCTCGGACTCGATAATGCCAGACAAACCAACGATTTTGACCTATTGAAGCAAAGGCTGGCGGAAGAACCTACAAATGTCCCGGCAGCGCTTTGGCTGGTGTTAATCGGCCACGGCAGCTTTGATGGCAAAGAAGCCAGGTTCAACCTCCGTGGACCAGATGTTACGGCCACGGAGCTGGCGCTGTGGCTGCGCCCTTTTCGGCGGCCGCTGGCCGTTGTCAACACCACGTCGAGTAGCGCTCCGTTCTTGTCCAAGCTATCCGGCACCAACCGTGTCATCATCACCGCCACCCGTAGCGGCCACGAACAGAATTTCACGCGGTTTGGACTATACCTGGCGGAGGCCATCGCCGATCCCCAGTCGGACCTCGACAAAGACGGCTCCGTTTCGCTCCTCGAAGCCTTCCTGACGGCTTCTCGACGGACAGCGGAGTTCTACCGGGTCGAGGGTCGGTTGGCGACCGAGCATGCGCTGTTAGACGACAACGGCGATGGCCTGGGGACTCCTGCAGATTGGTTCCAGGGTCTGCGCGCGATCAAAAAGCCCAAAGAGGATGCCGTTGTCGATGGCTTGTTGGCGCAACAATTTTATTTGGTCCCCAGCGAAGCGGAGCAAAACCTGACCACCGAGCAGCGGGCCCGTCGTGACGCCCTCGAGCGCGCCGTGCTGCTTTACCGTGAAAAAAAGGGCCAGGTTCCCGAGGACGAATACTATCGCGAACTGGAAAAACTTCTGCTCGAACTGGCCCGCTCTTACGGCTCGAATCAAAGCGCTGTTGCTGCTCAACCAGAGCCAAAATGAGCCGTGGTAAGCGCTGATTCAGCCCTGGCCCTGACCGAGTATCCAGTTAAAGTCGAAATTCAACAGCTCGCCGATGCGCTCGATGCTCCTATCGGCGGCCGGGTACTGCGAAAGAACCTTTGGATCGAGCGCGTAATGGCCCTGCCGGACAAATACCGTCGTCACTCGTGGCCCCCAGATGTTCTTGACCGCCGTGAGGATCCGCAACTTGTCATCCACCAACACATAATGTTCTGCGGGAAAACGCGTTTCCACATCGGCGAGTTCCAATTCTTTGTGAACGTAAATGAGCACATTGCCGTTCACGGCATCATGGAGACCCGAACAATCGATTTTGCGCGGCTGAAACACGACGTCACCGTCACTCAGGATGGCCGTTGTTCCCCGCGACCTGGCCTTGCGGAGCACCTCGAGCGCTTTCGGGTATAGCCGCCTGGCGAATGGGTAATTGATAAGAAACCTCGAAACAGTGAATAGGTGCAACTCATGCGGGTACTCGCCGCGGTACCTTTGTAGGGCGCCAAGATAGTCCGCGTAACCCAGCTCCGCGCGCAATTGTTCGAAGATGACCCAATATCGCTGCGCCCGCTCGGACCCGACTTCAGCTTCCAGGTGTTCCTTGAGATCGGCGGTAACGCGGTCGTTGTCGAGCAGTGTGTTATCGACATCGAACAGCAAGACCAGCCGAGTGGGCTGCGGTTTTGTGTCTTTCATTTTGGTTCGCACAATTCGAGCAGGGAATTGATCCGTTGACCCGGCTGGCTTGGGATGTCGCGCTGCACCAGGAGAGATTCAAAACCGGCCGAACGAGCGCCTTCGACATCTTGTGGCAAGCTGTCGCCCACGTGCAGGATCGCCCCCGGCGCCAGGCCAAGTTTTTCCGCTGCATCTTCGAAAATGACGCGTGATGGCTTGGGAAACCCTACTTCGCAGGAAATAACGACAGCTTCAAAATATTGTGAAAGCATCAAGTCGCGCAGCAGTGGGCGGAGCCGATCGTCCCAGTTCGAGATGACGCCCAGTTTGACGCCTCGGCACGCCAGGGCTTCGAGCGTCGGCAGCGCATCATCAAAGAGTCGCCAGGCGTCCGGCCGCGCGAAATGCTCGAACAGCTCTGGGAAAAACGTCTGACTCGGCGGGTCTGCCGTCAACCCCATGAATGTTGCATCTACCAGCGCCTCCCATTCGGCGCGAGTATGATTGAAGTCCTCCAGGTCGCGCCAGGCTTCGACGAACCGTTCCTTCAGGAGGGCCGGCGAAAGATTTTTTGCTCCATGTCTTGCGGCCGCCTCGGCATAAACCTGGCCTACGGATGGCCACGGCCGAATCAACGTGCCGCCGACGTCGAACGTGATCGCCTGGACGTGGTTAAGGAAGCGCATCCGCGTTGAACTTCAGCGCATGGGCCAGAAAAGCCAGCTCATCGGCAGATTCGTCGATCATTTTGGCTGTTGGTTTACCGGCGCCGTGGCCGGCGCGGGTCTCGATCCGGATGAGCACCGGTTGTTCACCGCCCTGGCATTGCTGCAGCCGGGCGGCGAACTTGAAGCTGTGCGCCGGCACGACTCGATCATCGTGGTCGGCCGTCGTGACCAGCGTGGCGGGATACTTAGTACCGGGTTTCAGTCGGTGGAGCGGCGAAAATTGATAGAGCGCCAAGAAATCGTCCGCGTTATCTGCCGAACCGTAGTCCGATGTCCACGCCCAACCGATCGTGAATTTGTGGAACCGCAGCATGTCCATGACGCCGACACCCGGCAGGGCCGCGCCGAATAAATCGGGTCGTTGCGTGATGCAAGCGCCGACCAGCAACCCTCCGTTGCTCCGGCCTTCGATGGCGAGCCTGGCCGGGGTGGTGTAGTGGTTGTCGATGAGCCATTCGGCGGCGGCGATGAAGTCGTCGAATACGTTTTGCTTTTTCAGCTTCATGCCCGCCTGGTGCCATTCTTCACCGTATTCGCCGCCGCCGCGCAAATTCGCCACCGCATAAACCCCCCCTAAGTCGAGCCAGACAAGATGAGGCACCGAAAAACTCGGAGTGATGCTGATATTGAACCCGCCATATCCGTAAAGGAGAGTCGGACTGGTTCCGTCCAGCTTCAGGCCCTTCCTGTGCGTGATAAACATCGGCACCCGCGTCCCATCTTTGCTCGCATAGAACACCTGCCGAGTCTCGAAATGCGAAGCGTCGCATTGCACTTTGGGCTGGCGATAGATTGAACTCGCGTGAGCCCTGAGATCATATCGATAAATTGTGCCTGGTGTTGTAAAGCTGGTGAAAGAATAAAAGGTCTCTGTGTCGGCGCGTTTCCCGCCGAAACCGGCAGCGGAGCCAATACCGGGCAGCTCGAGGTCGCGCCGCAACTGTCCACCCAGCGAGAAGATTCTTATCTGGCTGTGAGCATCCTTGAGGTAATTGAGGACGAACTCGTCGTGAAGGACACTAGCGCTCCGCAGAGTTTCGGCTGCTTGCGGGATCAATTCTTTCCAATTCGCGCGCACTGGCTGCGTGATATCAATTTCGATCACGCGCCCACGCGGTGCCTTCAAGTCGGTATGAAACCAAAACCGCGGCCCATCATTGTCAATGAAACGATACTGCGCATCGAAATCGTCGATCAATTCAACCACGGTTGCTTCCCGCGCTCGCAGATCTTTGTAATAAACTCGATTCCGGGTGTCGGTTCCCTGTGACACATGCATGATGAGGTAATGGCCATCGTCGGTCACGCTTCCGCCAAAACCCCAGTCTTTGTGGTCAGGCCGCTCATATATCAACCGGTCTCCAGATTGCGGCGTGCCTACAACGTGGCAGTACAGTTTTTGGAAGTAGTTCACTCCCTTGAGTTGCTCTCCCGGCCTCGGCTCATCGTAGCGGCTGTAGAAGAAACCTTTGCCGTCCTTGGTCCAGGACGCGCTCGAGAATTTCACCCACTGAATATCGTCGCTCAAGTCCTGGGCGGTGCGCACGTCGCGCACTTTCCATTCCTGCCAGTCTGACCCAGCGCGGGCGATGCCGTAGGCCATTAAACTGCCGTCCCGCGTGATGGCATATCCGCTCAGAGCCGCAGTGCCATCCGCGGACAGCTTGTTCGGATCCAGCAGCACGCTCGGCGTTCCTTCCAGCGACTGCATCGTGTAGAGCACGCTTTGGTTTTGCAGCCCGTCGTTTTTCGTAAAGAAATAATGGCCGCCCTCTTTGAAAGGAACGCCGTAGCGTTCGTAATTCCACAGTCGCGTCAGCCGCTCCTTGATGCTCTTGCGTTCCGGGATCTGCTCGAGATAACCAAACGTGACCTTGTTTTGGGCCTCAACCCAAGCCTTGGTCTCGGGCGAATTGTCATCCTCGAGCCAGCGATACGAGTCGGTGACTTTGGTTCCGTGATAATCGTCTAACTGGTTCGTTTGACGGGTTTGGGGATAGACAAGGGGTTGCGCGGCGCGAGCCGGCTCGGCGCCGAGCAATGAGCAGAAGCCGACGCTAAGGGAAATGAGAATTGTCTCACGGCGCGAGCGTAACCTGGATGAAAATTCATGCATAGGTCCGCCATCTTGACACGCGAGATGGTCTCAGTCCAGCCACTCGGCACGTGCCGCGGCCGATATTCAGCTCATGCGCACGAGCACACGTCGCGCGTCCCAGGTTCCGGGCCGATCGTTGAATCTCCCAGGGATCGGGCCACCGCAGAACCGGCAATGGCCGTCCCTGAGATTCCAGGTGCCAACCTGATATCCGTCCCGCTCAACGAGCACTCTCTGGCATTGAGGGCAACGGGTGCTGCTTCCGTCGGGATTGCGCACATTGCCGGTATAAACGTAGCGGAGTCCTTTGGAGAGCGCGATGGCGCGCGCCTTCTGCAACGTTGTTAGTGGAGTCGGCGGCTTATCGAGCATTTTAAAATCCGGATGAAATGCGGTGAAATGCCAGGGCACGTCCGGCCCGAGATGTTCGGCGAACCAGTTCGCCGCCCAGTTGAGCTGCCCTTCATCGTCGTTCTCGCCGGGAATCAACAGCGAGGTCACCTCCAGCCAGACATTGGTTTCCCGATGGAGGTATTCGAGGGTGTCGAGCACCGGCGCGAGCGCGCCGAGGGAAAGCTTGCGATAAAAGTTTTCCGTGAAGCCTTTCAGGTCAACGTTCGCCGCGTCCATGTATTGGTAGAATTCCGCGCGCGGTTTGGGGTTCATGTAACCGGCGGTGACCGCGACAGTTTGGATGCCGACGGCGTGACAGGCCAGCGCGACATCAATGGCGTATTCGGCGAAGATGACCGGGTCATTATAAGTAAAGGCGACAGCTCTGCAGCCGAGCTTCCGCGCGGCCCTGGCGATCGTTTCCGGGGAGGCAACATCCGTCAGGCGGTCGAACTCTCTGGCTTTGCTGATACTCCAGTTCTGGCAGAACTTGCAGCCCAGATTGCAGCCCGCCGTGCCGAAGGACAGCACGCTGGAACCGGGATAAAAGTGGTTGAGCGGTTTTTTCTCCATCGGATCGATGCAAAAGCCGCTGCTGCGTCCATAGGTGGTGAGCACGAGGCGGTGGTTCAGGCGCTGGCGCACAAAACAAAACCCGCGCTGTCCTTCGTGCAGCTTGCACTCGCGCGGACAAAGCTGGCACTCGACGCGCCCATCCGGCAGCGTCACCCACCAGTCGGCTTCGTAATTGGAATCGTTGCAAGGCTGCTCCATAACTGCTCCTGGCAGAGCGCTCTCACCTTCTCGAAACTTTGCTGCGTGGAAGCGCTGCAGTCGCACCTGCTCCCAGCGCTGGATGCCGCCCTTGCGCCGGGCGCAATCCACCTGCTGCTCGACGGTGCGAACCTCCGGCAAACCCGGCAGCAGACAACCTTCCCGCCCATCAGCAGCCGTGACCACGACCCCATAGCGTTCGGGATCGAGCTGGTCTTCTGAGGCCACGTCTTCTGGCGGCTCGATGACGCTCACTTCCAGGCGCAGGCGGGAGAGCTCATCGCCTGTGACCGGTGCAAATCGGCGATCGCTGAACGCGGCGGAGCGGGCCGCATGACGAGTTTCTTCCACCAGGTTGCCGTGCTTCGGATAAAGGGTGCCAACGCAACCTCGCAGCTCGCCGCCTGGGGCAAGAATCGTGACGAAGACGCCCCGCTTCACCACCAGACAATTCTGAGCTTCGACCGGCAAGTGCTCCGCAGTTTCGAACAGCGCTGCTTTCAAGGTCTCGCGAGCGACCTGCGGCAGAGCTTCGCCCCACTCTTGATGCCATCGCTTCTCCTGCGACGTCTCGGCGAGCTGCGTGTCGGCGAAGGCTGAATCGAAAAGAATTGCGACACCGTAACCGACGCCGAACGGCCCTTCGTAACTCAAGACCTCGTGCCCCGTTGCTTGCCAGTCCACCGCCGCCAACCCGACGAGGGTCGAATTCAGGACATCTTCCCCGGCAAGCTCCTGAAGTTCCGGGTCAAATGATTTCAGGTCCCCGTTTGCGCCGCGACGCAACGAAGCAATAAACTTGTCGTCGAACTCGCGGGCGCGCGGCTCATAGCCGGCCGGCGCAGTGGGTGTCAGACGGTGGCTCATATCACCGCTAGAAAGGACGGCAATGCGCTGTTCGAGCCGGGCGGCTGCGCTAGCCAGTGCGACTCCAAGTTCGATGAATCTCCCTTCACCAGGGTAGTTCAGGCTCAGGACCACGGTCGGTCCGCTCCATCCGGCCTGCGCCAGATACCAGAGTGGGACAAGGGACCCGTGATCGAGAGGCTGGTCTGGGATGTCCCACGTTTGCAAACCCATTCGTCGCGCCTCAACGATCAGCTCCGCCCTCAAGCGCAGGTCATTGGGCAGATCGACCACAGTGTCCGCGGCTCCGAATTGGGCAAAGCTCCCGCGCAATCGGCCACCGCTCCAGAAACCAAAAGCGCCGGGCCTTCGCGGCGAATGCGGAGAAATGACAACGAGCGCTTGAGGCTGTCTCGAAGTCAACCGGGCAGCGGCAACCTTCATCCCGGCCACCGTCGCCGCCGCCGATTGGAGTCTTTCATGACCGACCTCAGGAATCAGGATTGGGGCGTGCGGCATGAGCGCCGCGAAGAGAACACCGCCTTTTCCCTTGGAAGGTCCTGCATTCATGTCATCCCGATATGTCTCAAAGATTGGGCCAATTCAAAATTACGCGCTCCGTTGTGTACAGCTCACTCGTCGCGCGTCCAGTTCACACGGACGAAGCAACTCTCCTGACCGTACCCAAGCTCCAGGACGCCTTTGTAAGCATGCTGCAGCGCGTCGCCGATCCGCCGCGGCAGGTGAATGTCCGTCGTACTAAGGACAATCGAGTCGGGCAGCTCTTCAGTCTTCATGAGGCGATGCAGCGGATGCTGCATTTTTTCTAAGGCTTCCAGGTTGCGTGCCAGGTTGAGGATTTCCGCTTTGTGGCGCATAACAAAACTTCCACGAAGTGTGACCACGCCCGCCGGGTAACCGTCCTTGATTCGCTGGCAAGCCTGGCAGAGGGCCTGTTTTGAGTCCGCCGGCCACGAATTTGCCCACTGCCAACGTCCCTCCCGATAGACGGCGTTGCAACTCGGACACACCGTTGGCTCGGGGAATTTGCTTTTTGTTTTATAGGGGTCGTGACTGTGCTCGCGTACGAGCCGGTCCCTTCTCGAGGGAGCAACCGTGAATGTATGTGTGTTCATATCACCTGTGCCCGGCGCCGAACCATTCGGCGCGCATTCCTGGATTACGGCATCTGTCGGCACCCGCGCACGATGCCATCCGCAACCCATCCTGGCCGGGAGAGGTTGGCGAATTCCGGCCCAACACTGGGCGCCGCTTTCGTGTCATAGGCACGAAGCGCACCGGCAACACCGCCTTCTGCTCCAACTGGTCACCCTTTTTTCGAAGCAAATACAGCTTTTGATCGTACCACTCGCCCACCGGGATGATCATTCGTCCGCCCTCTTTGAGTTGCGCCGCCAACGGTTGCGGGACGTGGTCCGGGGCGCACGTGACGATGATCCCGTCAAAGGGAGCTGCTTCGGGCCAGCCCTGATAGCCGTCTCCGGCCCGGACGCGCACGTTCTTATAGCCCAGCCGTTTGAGAGTGGCTTCCGCGCTTTTGGCCAGCGGCTCGATGATCTCGATCGTGTTCACTTCGGCCACAAGCTCCGCGAGCACCGCCGCCTGATAACCGGAGCCGGTACCGATTTCCAGTACGCGGTCTGTTGGTTTCGGCTCGAGTCGCTCGGTCATGAAGGCAACGATGTAAGGCTGGGAAATCGTTTGGTCATGGCCGATTGGCAGCGGACGGTCCTGATAAGCCGCCGAACGCAGGCCTTCGGGCACGAACTCATGGCGCGGCACTTTTCCCATCGCCGCCAGCACCCGCGCGTTGGTGAGGTCACGTCCCGGTCCAGCGAGCTGTTCGGTCACCATGCGCTGGCGCGCGAGGGCGAAGGAATCCTCTGCTGCGAAGGCGAGAAAAGGTGGAAGGTTCTCGCAAGCGGTAAAGGCAACCAGGTCCACGGCCATCAAAAGTGCCGCTTTCCTCATACCGCTACCATAACCCTGACCGGGCGCGTTTTCCAGGGCCGAAATGCCACGCAATCCAGCCAAGCAGCAGCGTCGCCAGGCCAACCGCGCTTTCGCCCGGCCTGCGAGCCATGGTCAAACATGTGATCGCAGTCACGGCGAGCACGAACACCGTCGGCACCCAGGGCCAGCCGGGCACTGGCAGTTGCCGGCCATCGCGCAGCCGCAAGCGAATCAAACCCACCACTGCGGCCGCAGTGCAGAGCCCGAGCGTGAAACCGATGTAGGTCAGCAGGCCCTGGAAAGTCGAGGTCCAGAGCATCACCAGTGCCAGCGCGCATTGGCACAAGATGGCGCGGCGCGGCGGACCGTGCGCCTGAAAACGAAACCATCGCGGCAGGCAACCGTCGTCGGCCATGCGCGCATAGACACGCGGCCCAGCCATCATCATTGAGGAGAGGCTCGTTGCCAATGCCAGGATGATCAACGCGGTAACAACATTGGCCAGCGCGTGACCACCGAGTGCCTCGGCGGCGATGCGGCCAACCTCCAGCTTGCCGGCCAGTTGGTCAAGCGGCGCCGCGTAAACGAATACGGCATTCAGCCCCAGATAGACTGCCGTCACCAGCACAGCGCCCAAGAGCATCGCCCGCGGCAAGTTCCGCTTCGGCTCAAGCACTTCGCTGCCGATATAGGCCGCCGCGTTCCAGCCCGAATAACTGAAGGAGATCCAGACCAGAGCCACGGCGAAGTTCGCGGGCGACCAGGCGTCACTAGGTGAGGCCGAGGGCGGCCGAAGACGCTCGGCGGCGTAGCCCAGGAGCAAGGCGATCAACAGCAATTTGATTAGTACGGCCAAGTTCTGCACCCAGACGCCGTGCCGCACGTGGGCCGCGTGAACAGCGGCAAACACCACCAGCAGGCACGAGCCAGTAACCGTGGGTCGGCAAAAAGACAGCCATGGCTTGGCATATTCGCCGCAGGCCAACGCTACCGCCGCCAGCGGCGCAGAAAATCCCACCAGCAGGGACACCCAGCCCGCCAGATAACCGGCGGCTGGATGGAGTGTCTTCGCCAGGAACAAATACTCGCCACCAGATTCCGGAAAACGCCGTGCCAAAGCCCCGTAGCACAACGCCCCGAGCATGGACAACACTCCGCCGACCAGCCAGGCGACCAGAACGCGGACGGGACTGTGAAGATCAGCCAGCAGAAAGCCACTCGTGCTGAATACGCCCGAGCCGATCATGCTGGCAACGACCAGCGCCAGGGCGCTTACGAAACCGAGTTGACGTTGCGGCGGCATTGGTGTCAGGAGCGCGCCCGTCCCCGGGCGCAGCGATTTAGAAAAACGTCGAGCCGTCCCGGACACATCAATGCGATCGCTTGGTCGGCAGTTGCTGCGCCCGGGGACGGGCGCACTCCGGCCGTGCAGTGAACAAACGACCTGGACTCGTCAACCGTGCCTACGTCTTCTTATCGCCGAGCCGCACGAGCGCGTAAATGAGGGCGGCAGGTATGCCCGCCAGAAGCGACAAGGCAACAAAAATCCCCGACCCTTCGCCACGTTTGCGAATGTCCATGTAGATCCAGATTGCCAGGAGGATATTGAAAACTATGCCTACTAGGATGGCCAGCTTCACCAGCCCGCCCACATCCTGTGCAACTTTGGCCACGACCGCGCCCCGTGGCTCGACAGGCGGCATTGGGTGCCGAAAACCCTCCGGGCCGGGCTGTGTCATCGGCCGCTGGTGTTCGGGCACCCCACCAAGCCGGTGCATCATCTGTTCCTGGCGTTGGGCCAGTTCCTCGATTCGCCGCTCCATGTTCTCGAGCCGTTCCCCGAGTCCACGACGCTCCTCCTCGGCGGCCCACGCGACTCTCGTTCCACCGAACAATCCCACCCAGGCGAACACCGCCATGAAGATCAACCGCCATGATAGATTTCTCATAATGGACCTCCACTCGCACTAAACATGACCGGAAAACTGCTTCCCGCCTCGGAGCCAACCGGAGGCATTTTTCTGAGTCAAAGCGGCTTGCCGGCTCATCCTTCGCTCATGCTGACTCTAGGGTCGCATCGAGTCAAGCTAGGGGTCATGGTTCGGCTAGTCGCCAGTTTTCGCTTGGCAACGAGAAGTTTTAGGCGTATGAGTTTGTTGTTCTTTGAAAAGCGATGGACAGGTGGTCCATCATCACCACAGCCAGGCGTCCGGGAACCCCGTGAGAATCGGGGACGGTTGCGCCACTGTAACGGGCTACAAACTCCCAGAGCCACTGACCCCGCAGGCGGGATCGGGAAGGCGGGAGCGAGGTCTCAGGCCCGAAGTCAGGATACCGGTTTGGCTGTGCTCGTCCCGGTCGTGGACGTCGGGCAGCGCGCGATGTGCTGTCGGAATTGTTCGCGGCCAACTTCTCCGTCAAAGAGAAGGATGAGGCCAGCCCTTTGCGTGAGTGCGCAATGGGATTCGCTGAATGCCTTCATTCTCCGATTTGCGGGGGTCTGAAGGCTTTTTTGTTTCGAGGCGAAGTAACGGACTTGCTGCGCGAAATCGCTCGCGCTCGCTCCTCCCTTCTGCGCCCAACAGGCTCCGCGCTGGTCTCTCAATGGTTAACCCGTGCCCGATATGTATCGGGGCACAAGAGAAAGATCAGCGTATGTTCATTGTTAGACTGTCCGTGCTGGCTTTGGCTGGCATCTTAATTCCACTCACCTCCCACGCCCAGTATGCCGCGGAGGTTGTTTCCTACTCCCCAGGCGTCGGGTTCAGTCCGGGTTACACGAATGCAACTTCCGCGTTGGGGGAACCATCTCGCGTCACACCTGGGACGTTCGGCGGGCCGGTCGATCCGTTCGATCCACCTTATTTGCCGAGCCAATTGGTGTCCATCGGCGCTGGCGGCTCGCTCACGGTCAAGTTCAGCCGCCCGGTGCTTAATCATCCCCACAACCGATTCGGTATCGATTTCATCATCTTTGGAAACTCGGGTTTCATCATCACCAATGCTTTCGATCCGGTTACGTTTGACTGGATTGGAACGCCGGCCACTGATGGCTCGCTTTTCGGCAACAATTACGGGGTGAGCCGAGTTTCGGTCAGCCGCGACGGGGTCACTTTTTACGAACTTAGCGCGACGCTGGCGCCTACGGTTGACAATTTATTGCCCACGGATGGCGGCGGGAATTTCTTCACGCCGGCCGATCCCACTCTGACGCGAACCGATTTTGCCGGTTTGACGCTCGAAGCGATTCGCGCCCTCTACTTCGGCTCGGCCGGAGGAGCGGGCTACGACATTTCCTGGGCGCAGGATGCCGAGGGAAAACCGGGGAACCTCCCCGAAATCAGCTATGTGCGAGTGGAGGTGCTAAGCGGGAAGGCCGAGGTGGACGGCTTTGCGGCGGTGTTTATGCCGCCCGGACTCGTGCGATAAGTTAACTGAGAGCCAAGGCCTCCTGCTATGGGCAGGCCCATGCTGACGATCAGGATTGTTTCCCTGCTCACCACGCTCTTACTTGGAGCGTGGGTGAGCACGAACGCTGCGCTGATCACAGAGGACTTCACGACGGATCCACGAACTCGCGGCTGGGCGGTGTTTGGCGACGCAACGTTATTTATGTGGAATTCGGCGAACCACAATCTGAGCGTGACGTGGGATTCATCGCGGACCAACAGTTATTATTATCTTCCGCTGGGCACGCTTCTCGCCCGGGCGGATGATTTCAGCCTGGCGCTCGATCTGCGACTAACAGACGTCGCAGCCGGTGTCACAAAGCCCTCCACGTTTGAGCTGGCATTCGGTTTCTTAAATCTGGTGGATGCCACGAGTACCAACTTCTTTCGCGGCAATGGTTCGAGTTCGCCGAACCTGGCCGAGTTCGACTACTTCCCAGAAGCCGGCAATATCTCCGCGACGGTTTGGCCGAGCTTCTGGTCCACCAACAGTTCGCTCAATTACAACGGCTCGGACGATTACACGATCATGGAATTGCCCGTGGGCCCGACGATGCACGTGACGATGAGTTACACCGTGAGCAACCAGACTCTGGCCACGATGGTGACAACCAACGGAACTTCCATCGGCGCAATCCATAGCGTCACGAATTGCCCTTGCTTCACCGATTTCCGCGTCGGCGCGTTTGCGCTTGAGAGCTACAGCGACGCCGGCCAGGACCCGCGTTACGGCGGATCGCTACTGGCGCATGGAATCGTGGATAACATCTTGCTGAGCGTGCCCCCGCCGCCGGTGCAAAATCTCGTTGGCCGGCTGAACGGCAATCAATGGCAGGTCACGTTCACGAGCCGCACCAATTGGGTTTACACGCTGGAAAGTGCTGTCGATCTTAAATCCTGGGCAGCCGTGTCCGCTACTACTGACGGAAACGGCACAACACTGACATTGCAGGATAGTCGCCCACTGCAATGGCGGTCGTTTTATCGTGTTCGCGCGGAAAGGCCGTGATGTGAAGCGTCCGAAGAAAATGGCCGGAGGTGAGGTCTCAGCCGCGTTCACGCTGGTGGAGTTGCTGGTTGTGACAGCCATACTGGCTATCCTGGCCGCGCTCTTATTGCCGGCCCTGAGCCGGACCAAGGATTCAGCGCAGCGTGTGAAATGCGTTAGCAACCTGCATCAGCTTAATCTGGCTGCGCACTTGTATTGGGACGATAACAATGGCAATTGCTTTCGCTACGGGGGCACTGCTACCAACGGTGGCCAGCTTTATTGGTTCGGGTGGATTGGCCCCGGCCAGGAAGGCGAGCGTGCCTTTGAGGCTTCCCAGGGCGCGCTTTTTCCATATTTGCAGGGCCGTGGCGTGGAGCTATGTCCCGGGTTCCAGTATTTTTCTTCCCAGCTAAAATTGAAAGCCCGAGGCGCAACTTACGGCTACGGTTACAACCTTTACTTGTCGGCCGCCGCCCGCGAGCCGACGGTGAAGGTGAGCCGTATCTTCCGCCCTTCCGACACCGCGTTGTTTGCCGATGCCGCCCAGGTCAATACCTGGCAACCGCCCGCCTCCCCCAACAACCCGCTGCTGGAGGAATGGTATTACGTCGATGACCTCACGAATCAACCGAACGCTCATTTTCGTCATTCACAACGGGCGAACGTCAGTTTCTGCGATGGCCGCGTGGCACTCGAAAGATGGCTTCTTGGCTCGCTCGACCCGCGTATGCCCAAACAGTTCGTGGGCACGCTCAGGCCTGAAATTCTCCGATTGCCCTGAGCCACTCAGCCATTCCTCGCGGATTTGTCCAGCCTCGATGTGTTCGAACCTGGTTTCATGCTTGAGATTTTGGCTGGGCGCAGGCATGTTCTGGCCGAGCGCGCGCGTGGCGGAATGGCAGACGCGCCAGACTTAGGATCTGGTTCCGAAAGGATTGGAGGTTCAAGTCCTCTCGCGCGCACCATGATTTTCGGCCATTTTGAATAAAAGGGCTGACCTGGAATCCGCTGCGATTGAGCAGATGGCCTTGTCTTGTGTTCATTCAACTGCCGCTGCTGCCGCAGGTGAGCGCGATGATACGCCTATCGGCGGTAGAGCATTTAAGAAGAAGCACCGAAAAAGCCCCTGAATAATCCTTGCGCGCCGGGCGCTGAACGATAGTTTCCCCAGGATGAACGTTTCCAACGGCCCAGAAAGAGCCGTTTCCAAGGACAAGACTATGAAAACAAAGCATGCAGTATTCCTTACCCTCATAGGTACCGTCGCCATGCTCTGCACCGCGTCGCTCGCTGTTGAGGGCCAAGTGCCCAAAGGCAAAATGTACTTGAGCTCCGCAAAGCTCGCGGTCTTCGAGCCCGTGGTGTATTTGCTCAAATCCCACGGCGAAGCGATTGCGCGGTTGAGGCTACAAGAGGGGAGTATTGTGGAGTTCATCAACAGCCACGATCCATCTGGTCCTGTGACTCATGATGCGGGTAGAAACAGCGTGACGGCCAGGAATGGAATCATCTTAAAAATCGCTGTCGGCACAAATGCTGTCACGGTGGCTGTGGACGAGGTCACAATGGACCCCCGCCCTTGGACTGCTATCTCGGAGCCGCTCTCAGCGAAGCTCATTCGTCTAAGGTCGGGCGGCGAGATTATGGCCGAGTTAAAGATCGTGAACGGGAAGGGTGTTGCGTTCGAGGGCAAGTCCGGGAATTACGATTTGGACGGAGAACGAATCACCATGAAAGGGGATGTAACAGTGAGGATTTCGAGCGCTGGAGCGTCGTCTGTGGTTGCGAAGGCAGACGAAATCGAGGTGGTTCCTAAGAGTGAGTAACCAATCGAATCCGATTTTTCCTGACAATTCCTGACAGAGGAGTTGCGTAAGGCCGCAAAAGTTTGCCAAACGCAGTCTTTGCCGTCATGCGTTTCGCCTCGTGTTTATCGAGCGAACCCCGCGCTTGCCCTCCGTCACGAAATCACTGAATAGGTTCAAGTCCTCTCGCGCGCACCACTTTTCTCGGACAAGATGGAGGGGGCTGCACTGCAATAGTCGAAATTGTTCGCAGGCCGCGAGGGATTTTGACCACAGATTGCACAGATGACACGGATATAAGGCAACGCCATCAGTGCCAGTCCAACAACCAACCCGGCCTCGGTCAGGAAACCTATGATTTACCTGTTGACGGCCTTCTGAACGGCTTCTCGAAGTTCCTGCATCTCGAATGGTTTGTGGATGACCATGTCCACAGCGAGAGGGAAATGGCCCGCGAGCCGCAACGTCTCCGCGAAGCCGGTGATCATAATGATCGGCTGTTGCGGTGCCAGGGCCTTAACGGAGGCGGCGATCTGGTCGCCTTTCATCCCCGGCATTTCATAATCAAGGATGATCAGATCGAACTTGCCTGTCTGCAGTTCGGCCACAGCGTCATGAGGGCTGGTCGTGGTTCTTACATCGTGTTGGTCAAGCTCCAGGACCCTGCGGATGGAATCGCAAACGAGCGCGTCGTCATCGACGACCAGGATTCGTCGAGCCATGTTGGCCGATGTTGCCACTCAGCGGCAGAGGATATCCGGGGCATTGAATTTTTTCAATGTTTTTCTTACACAACGGCCCCGGGAAATAAGACTTTCTTCAACTGCTAACGTGGCCGCGAGAGCGTCTCAATTCTTGACAGTTCCGCCATTGGGCCGCCTCGGCGCCTGACCGGTCTTGATCTTTATTCAAGACTCGAGAGGCCCTAGTTGGCGCTCGCACGGTTTGTTTTTCTTGCTCTTGTCCGCGAGGAGTCCATCCTGTTCATGTTCACGCTGAGATACGATTTGCGCGTATGACGGGCGAGACTTTGCAATCGCATCTTGACTTTGCCAGGCGGCTGATGGAGAGCGCCCGCCCGGAGGCCGAGGTCATCACCGCTCTGTGTCAGCGGGGTCTCGATGCTTCCCAGGCCTCGAAGATCGTCCAAGATTTGAGCCGCGGCTCGCGAAGCAAATCTGAGCTGCGCGGAGCCCTTGCATTACCGCGAAAGCGATCGCGCCGCTCGCGCCGATCTCGATATCGATTTGGGCCGTTCAATCTCGTGGAATGGGCGGTTGTCCTGCTCATTCTCGGCCTTGCGGGAGCTACGGTTGGGTACCTCGTGTGGCATCAGTACCCGACCTCGGACGGGTCCGGCCTGGCTGAGGGCCAGACATTCATGATCAACAGAGCGATTAGTGCGGGTTCGCCCGATAAAGGGGGCGAAACAAATAATCAATCGCAGGCTTCGGAGGAATCCAGCAAATTGACGAACCGCATCGCAGCCGTAACTACCACAAATTCAGCTCGGCATTCGACGAACGCGCAGGCCGAAGATGCGTGGAGAAATCTATTCCTCCGGCAGCTCAAGCCTCCCTGACCGAGAACCTGGGTCTCGGCCCCGCGTTCATCCTCCGGAAAGCCGCAGCAGCTCGGCTTCATCAATAATCTTGACGCCTAGCTTTTGGGCCTTCTCCATTTTGGAACCGGGGTCTTCGCCGGCCACAAGGTAATCGGTTTTCTTGCTGACGCCACCACTGACTTTGCCACCGGCGGCTTCAATCTTCGCCGCGGCCTCCTCGCGTTTGAGATTCGGCAACGTGCCCGTCAACACGAACGTTTTGCCGGCCAGTGGCCCTGCTTTGGCACGCGGCTGATAAAGTTCGGATTGGAAATTGACGCCGGCCTTGCGCAGACGCTCGAGCAGCTTTCGACTTGAGCCGTCCCCATGCCACTGGACGATGCTTTGAGCGATCACCTCCCCGATGTCTTCGCACTCGAGCAACTGATTCACGCCGGCGGCAAATACGTCATCCAGGCTCGCGAAAGAGCGGCCCAGGGCCTTGGCGACGCCCGCGCCGACGTGCAGAATGCCCAGGCCGTAGAGCACGCGCCACATGTCCTGCTTTTTGCTCTGTTCAATTCCATCCAGAAAATTTCGAGCGGACTTTTCAGCCATCCGCTCCAGGTTTGCGACCTGCTCCAATTGGAGCGAATACAGATCAGCGACGTCCCGGACCAGACCGGAGCTGACGAGCTGGCGCACGAGCACTTCGCCGCCGCCTTCGATGTCCATCGCCCCTCGGGCGCACCAATGCTCGATGTGGCCGCGCACCTGGGCCGGGCAATCCGGATTCAGACACCGCCAGACGGCGCCGTCATCGCCCGATGCGAGGCCGGCAGCGCGCGAAACCTTCGAGCCGCACTCCGGGCAGGTCTGCGGAAACCGAAATGGGCGCTCCTTCCCGGTGCGCTTGCTCAGCACCACATCGAGGACGGCGGGAATGACTTCGCCCGCCTTCTCGATCGTGACGGTGTCGCCGATCCGAATGTCCTTTTCGCGGATATAGTCCTCATTGTGCAGCGTTGCCCGGCTGATCGTGCTGCCAGCCAGGAACACCGGCTCGAGTTCGGCCACCGGGGTCAGCGCGCCGGTGCGGCCGACCTGAATGGTGATGCCCTTAAGCAGCGTCTCTGCCTTTTCGGCGGCATATTTATAAGCAATCGCCCACCGCGGCGCTTTGGAGGTGAAACCGGCCTTTTCGCGTTGCGCCAAAGAGTTGAGCTTGATGACCGCGCCATCGGTCTCGTAGGGAAGCCGACCACGCATCTGATCGAGTTCCGTGATGGCCGTGACCAAATCTTCCGCCGAGCGGCAGTGCCACGTTCGTTCCGGCGTTTTGAAGCCGAGCTCCTTCAACCAGGCAAGCAGCTCGGCATGGGTCTCTGGAGGGTGGATTGCGCCTCCGACTTGTCCCACGCCGTATAGAACAATGTCGAGCGGGCGTTTGGCGACGATGCGTGGATCCAGTTGTTTAAGCGAGCCAGCGGCTGCGTTGCGTGGATTGGCGAATAATTCCTCGCCGGCGGCTTTGCGTTCCGCGTTTAGCTTTTGGAACCCGGCCTTTGTGAGATAAACCTCCCCGCGCACTTCCAATAGCGCCGTATTGGCCTCCGTCTTGCCCCGGCCGGTTTTCGCGCGCAGCCTTGCTGGAATGCTACGGATTGTTTTCAGGTTCACGGTAATGTCGTCGCCGGTCGTGCCGTCTCCACGGGTCGCGCCGCATGTGAAGACCCCATGTTCATAAGTCAGGTTGATGGCCAATCCGTCGATTTTCGGTTCCACGATCCAGTCCAGGCTTTCCCCCGGCAGAAGCCTTTGGACTCGATTAACGAATTCGTGCAGCTCCTCCTGAGAGTAAGTGTTATCGAGGCTGAGCATCGGCTGTCGATGCCGGACGGGCTTGAAGGCCTCGAGCGGCTTGTCGCCGATGCGTTGCGTCGGGGAATCGGATGTCACCAGCGCGGGAAATTCCTTTTCCAGGTCCAGCAGGCGCCGGTAAAGGTGGTCGTATGATTGGTCCGAAATTGTGGGCTGGGCGAGGACGTAATAGCTATGATCGTGTCGGCGAATTTCTTCGACGAGCTGGGCGTGGACGGCCCCGGCTTCGTTGAGTGTCATGGCCAGATCACTTGCGTACCGGCTGGCTGGGCGTGGCCGGCGCATTGGTAGAGCGTTTGGCTTCGGGGTCAACCGGGCCGCCCGAGCCGGCGAGGCCCTCCACCGGCGCGTAATCGTCGGTCAGGACCGGGCAGCGTGTCGCGTTCGGAGGAGGAAAGGCCTGAAAACTGTCGAGCCGCTGAAGAAAATCCGGCAGCGTGATCCGGCGGCTCTGGACGAGCGAAATGGCACGCCCACGCAAAGCCGCGAAGTCGGGTTTCACCGCCGCTCGCGTCGCCACGAGCACGATGTTCAGGCTGGTCTTGGAGGGAAACATATAAACCTGGGGAAACACGGTTTTGAGCGTGTGATAGATGGCCCCAACGATCTCAGCGTGCCAATTATTGACCGAACCAATTACGTTGTAAGCCACAATTCCATTCGTCGTCAGACGATCACGGACCAATTCAAAGAATTCTTTCGTCGCCAGGTGTTGTGGGATCGCCGAGCCGTAGCGGCCTTGCACGTAAGCGTCCAGGATGATCAAATCCCGGCGCGCCGTGCTCCGCCGCAGAAAGACGCGCCCGTCGGAAACCTGCACTTTCTGCCGCTCTGATTCTTTGAAATCGAAGAACTGGCTCGCGACCTCGACTACGACGGGATCAATTTCCGCCGTCTCGACGGTGACGTTCGGATAATAAAACTCAAAAGATCGCTGGGTGCTGGCGCCACCCAGGCCAATCATGACGACGCTGGTGATCTGCGTGTTCCATAGCCACGGCACATGGAAATATTCCGTGTACTCGAAGTGCCCTTCGTGTGGATTGGAGACTGACATCCGGCTTTCCTGGGCGTCATCAAAACACAATATGCGGAGGTTGGCTTGCTCGACCACGCGAATGTGGTGGTAGGGTGAGGTGGTCTCGTAAATGACCGCGCCGGGCGCGGAGAAGTGGGTCAGCAGGGCGAGAATCGCGAAAATTGAAATTCCGAATGGCGAAACCCGAAGCACCCGAAAGAAATTTTCAAGGCTCCGGCTTTGCTGGAGGTCGCTGGCTGGAATATTGGCGTTTGTCATTCGGATTTGGGTGCGGCTCTTGTTCCGGTTTCTGGTTTGACCTGCAGCCAGGAGTCCAGGACGACGCAGAGAACACCGAGCGCCACGGTAAGTCCGCCCATTGCGCGGAAGATGTTCGACAACTTCATGTGATCAATTAGCACGAAACCGGAGACAAATACACCGGCAATGCTGCCGACGGTGCTGGCGGCGATGATCGCTCCGCTGGACCGGCCGACTTGGGCTAGACTGCGGGTCGCCAGTCGAATCATGTAAGGCGAGAGCATGGCCAGGATCACGCAGGGCATCAAAAAAATCACCGCGCTGCCCAGGACCGGATCCAGCTTTTGCCAAAGATAGGGAATGGGCTGGTCGGCAGGATGGCGCGTGATGATCATGTCAAACAGCCAGGTCGAGTAGTTAGGAATGAGGAACAGGACGAGGCCCGCTGGAACGAGCAGGACGATCAGAACCGAGAGCCGTTGCCAGCGATCGGCCAGCGCTCCGCCCAAATAATACCCTAATGCGAGAGCAATCAGAACCACGCCAATCTGGCTCACCCAAACGTAGAAATAGCTCCCAAAGTCCTTCGCGAGGTAACGCGCGCCAATAATTTCCAGGACCATGATGATAAAGCCGCCCACGAATACCAGTGAGGTTGCCGCCACGTTTCTCATTGCGCGAGATTAACGATGTGCCGCGAAAGGCGAAACGGAAAACGCCAGCCGGGAGTTCTTGAAAATCGCAAAAAGAAGAGGCGACCCGTAACCCACAACAGATCGCCTCTGGCTATGACCCGGGCGGCGCTCTACTCCTGGCGCGCCGCCGGCTAACGGGCGTGCTGGCAAAGGAGGAACCCGCACGCACTTTTTTCAAGGGCAGGAATCGTGCCAAGCAATTCTGAGAAGTTGGGCCGCCAGCAAGAGCCAACCCAGCGCAATTTCCATTCGACATCTCGGGAAGGCCGTTTCACATTCCTGCCATGGTTTCAGTGAACTCCACCATGTTGCCGCTCGGCACCCGAGCGCCGGATTTTCGGCTGCCGGACACCAAAGGGAAAACAGTCTCTCTGGCCGACTTCAAGAACGCGCCCGCGTTGCTGGTTGTCTTCATGTGCAATCATTGTCCATACGTGAAGCACATCCGTGGTGGTCTGGCGCAACTGGCCCGCGATTACCAATCGCGCGGGCTTGCCATGGTCGGCGTCAGCTCAAATGACGTGGTGAATTACCCGCAAGACAGCCCGGCGAAGATGGCGGAGGAAGCCCGTGCGGCGGGCCACATTTTCCCGTATCTTTACGATGAGAGCCAGGAGGTGGCCAAGGCCTATCGTGCTGCCTGCACGCCGGATATTTACTTGTTCGATCGGGAGCGGCGTCTGGTCTATCGCGGCCAGTTTGACGACAGCCGGCCCGGCAACAATATTCCCGTCACGGGCCGAGACCTACGCGAGGCCATTGACGCCGTGCTGACCGGCAAACCGGCGCCGTCCAACCAAAAACCGAGCATCGGCTGCAATATCAAGTGGAAACCGGGACATGAGCCGGATTACTTCGGGTAACCACGGTACGACATAACCACAGATAGACTCAGATGGACACAGATGAGGCTGGCGTTGGTCCGACGGATTCTGCGCTTCCGCACAATTGTAACGTCATCTCCGTTTTCTCCGTTTCCTGTTGTAAAATCCGTGTCCATCCGTGTTCAGCTGTGTGGTTTGGTTTCTGATGCACCACCTTATCGGCATCGAAATCGGCGGCACCAAACTGCAAGTCGTCAGGGGCGACGCTGCAGGAGCGATTGTTGACCGACGAAGCTTCAAAGTTGAATCCGTTAACGGCGCTGAAGGAATTCGGCGGCAGATCGAGCAGGGCCTGCGGGAGCTGACCCGGGTCGGCGCGCCCGGCGCAGTGGGCGTTGGCTTCGGCGGACCTGTGGATTGGAAAACGGGCAGGATTTGCCGCTCGCATCAAGTTGAAGGATGGTCCGAATTCGATCTGGGCCGGTGGCTCGGAGACCTGACGGGCGCTCTGGTTTTCGTGGACAACGATGCCAACGTCGCCGCCCTGGGCGAAGCGCGCTGCGGCGCCGGGGTCGGGTTGGATCCAGTGTTTTACGTCACGCTCGGCAGCGGCGTCGGCGGCGGCGTAATCGTGGGCGGCGGCATTTATCACGGAGCACCGCCGGGCGAAGCGGAACTCGGCCACGTGCGGTTGGATCGTCAGGGCACAACGGTCGAGTCGCGCTGCTCCGGCTGGGCCGTGGACGCCAGGATCCGCGCGCTGGCCAAGAACGAACTGTCCGGGTTGCTGGCGAAACTCATCGGCGATAAACCGGGGGCCGAGTCCAAACATTTGGCAGCCGCAATCAGCCAAGGAGACGCTTCTGCGAAGCAACTCCTGCAGGAAACTGCCGCCGATTTAGCTTTCGGTCTCTCACATGTAGTCCACCTGTTTCACCCGCAAGCGGTTATCCTGGGAGGCGGTCTGTCGGGTGTCGGCGAACCGCTTCGCGCAGCAGTGGAACATGCCTTGAGCGGCTTTCTGATGGATGCATTCCAGCCCGGTGCGACGATCGCAATCTCGGCGCTGGGGGAAAATGCGGTGCCAGTCGGCGCTCTGGAACTGGCCAGGCGGCTGTAAGCAAATCCCAAATCCCAAACACCAAATCCAAGCAAATCCTAAATTCCAAAATCCAAGCCTCAACTATTTTGATTGCATCCTGGGATTTCGTGTTTTGGATTTGGGATTGCTCTAGCGCTTAGATGTTGGGGCCCGGATTTTTCCTCCGGGACTGCTCCGTCCCAACGACTTACGCCCTTAGACATTCCTTATTGCCTAAGGTATTTTGTGTTATGATCGCGCCGCTGGATCCATCCAAAACTCTTGAGCGCACCAAACCCTCTCAGTCGCAGATGAAGCAGTACACGGGTGAGGTGGTTTACATTTACGCGTTTGATGTCGCTTATGAGATGACGCGCCAGCCGGTCCACGAATTGCTGGGACAACCGGTTGCGCAGTTTGCTGTCGATGCCAGCAAACGCAGTCCACGACACCTGTTCTTTTATCGACCGCAGATGGTGCGCTTACCACCTCTGGAGCGAATTGGGCCGCACGGGCCGGTCCGGATGGAACGTATCATCAAGTTGCTGCCGGTTGGAGCGATCAGCATCACAGTCCGAGTGCCGTTCGAGGTGCGGCAGGTGGAAGACCTGGTTGCGTATCACGACTTGCAATTCAGCAACGGTTCACTCCACGAAGAAGTGCGGCGGCTGGCCGATGAAGTGCGCCGCGAATTGGCTTCGCATTTCATCCGGCCCGTGGCGTATCTGGCGGAGGAAGAGGCCTACACAGTATTTTGCATCGAATCCCCTCTCGTGACTCAGGAGGGCGCCGGGTTGAGCGCCGAGAACTGGCTGCGCGCCCATCGCCGGTCGGTCGCGTCGCTGTTGACCCAGGAACCTGAGCTCGACCACCTCTCGAAACAGGAGGCCGACGAGTCCACCGGCCGCTTCCTGAGTTATTACGAACATGACGTGGTGGTCATCGACTGGGACGCCGCTTTGATCGTCGATCAACCGCAGAATTTCGACGAAACGCTTTATGTGATGGAGCTGGCGAACCTGCAGTTGGCTGAGCTGGAAGCTTACGATCGGCTCTTGGACAACTCGCTCGAACGCGCTTATCGAGACCTGGGCGCGCGTTCGTTTCGCAGGCGCACGAGCATCCTCCAGGAGCTGCGCGAGATCCGCATCGATCTGGCGCGATTCAACGACGAATTATCCAATATCACCAAGTTTTTCGGTGATTGGCACCTCGCCCGTATTTACGAGAACATTTCCGCGAGGTTCCATCTGGGCGATTGGCACCGGACAATCGATCGCAAGCTCCAGACGCTCGATGACTTGTACGAGCTGCTCAATCACGAACAGACCAACCGCTGGATGCTCATCCTGGAAGTGACGATTGTCCTGTTATTTGTGATCGATTTGGTGCTACTGTTCCTCGGGTTCAAAGGGCATTGAAAAAAGCTCCAGAATCCAACATCCAAGCTCCAGAGAAACATCAATTCCCAAGCTCCAAAGCGGGGGTGGCGGGCGACATGTGCCTGTTGAAGTTTGGTATTTGGGGCTTTTCTGGAGCTTGGATCTTGGTGTTTGGAGTTTCTTACGTGACCTCTCCGGGCGTGATCGGCAGCGTGAGTTTTTCCGTCCCACGAAGAACAGTCAGTTGTGAGGCGGTGCCAATGGTCTCTCCGGTCAACAGTTTGTGAAGGCCGTCAATGGAAGGAATCGGCTGGCCGTTGAATTCAATCACGACGTCGCCTTCGCTCACGCCGGCCCGCGCCGCCGGGCTGCCGGGAGTGACTGATATGACGAGCACACCCGTGTGAATGGGGAGTTGATAATGCCGCGCGACACGCCGGTGCAACGGCACGTTCTGGCCACCGACCCCGATGTGGCTACGCCGTATTTTGCCGTCCTTGATCAACCAGCCGGTAACGAATTTGGCCGTGTCAATGCCGATGGCAAAACAGATGCCCTGCGCCGGCAGGATGACTGCAGTGTTGACGCCGATAACTTCGCCGCGTGAATTGACCAGCGGCCCGCCCGAATTGCCCGGATTCAACGCGGCGTCGGTTTGGATGATGTCGTCGATCAGACGGCCGGTATTGGCCCGGAACGAACGTCCCAACGCACTGACGACTCCAGCCGTCACGGTGCATTGGAAGCCGTACGGGTTGCCTATGGCGATCGCCAACTGGCCGACGCGGACGCTTCTTGAGCTCCCAAGGCGCACGGGCCGGAGTTGCGGAGCATACACGCGCACAACCGCCAGGTCGGTATCGGGATCGTCACCAACGACCGCTGCGTCGGGCCTGCGCCCGTCCGCCAGGACGACTTCGATGCGGTCGGCCTCATGGACAACGTGGCTGTTGGTCAAAACGAAACCATCCTGCGTGACAATGAAGCCCGAACCGCTGCCCTGACGCTGGCCATCGCGGCGACGCACCTCGATATTGACCACCGAAGGGCCGACTTCTTCCGCAGCGTGGACAACTGCATTGGAGTAGGCGTCCAGCAAGGCGCCGTCCGCTGGCGCGGGCGGCGGCGGCGGCGACGCGACCAGTTCGTTTTCCACAGAAACAGGGGCAAAATTCAGGCATTGCTTTAGATCCAAGTCTTCAACATTCATAAGTCTGCCGGCAAAGCTGGCATGTTGAACAACTCGCGCCTACTCTCCGATTTGTCAAACATGCGCAGTCCCTTCGCCAAAAAGGTCGCCCTCCTGCTCCCGAGTCTGCTATACGTCGCCGCTAACCCGCTCATGGCCCAGAGCAATCAAACCGAGGCGGCCCGCTGGTTGGCGCACGCGGAGCTGGTGCCACGTTTCCAGGCCGCCCCTTCGCGAAAACAGTGGGAAACCCAGCGTCGGCAGGTTCGCGCACAACTTTGGCAATTGCTGGGGAAACTCCCGCCCCGACCGAAGCGCCCGAAAGTGGAGTCGCTCTCACGCGAAGACCGAGGTGACTACGTCCTGGAAAAATTTCAGTTCGACAACGGGGCAGGCGCGACTGTGCCCGGGTATCTCCTGTTGCCCAGGAACGCGCGGGGCAAAGCGCCGGCGATTCTGTATTGTCATTGGCACGGCGGACAGTATGAGATCGGAAAGGAGGAACTGTTCCAGGCCAGCCATACGCCCGAAGCACCCGGTCCCGCGTTTGCCAGACGTGGTTTCGTCGTGCTCGGCATCGATGCCTATTGTTTCGGTGAGCGCAATGGCCGCGGACCCGGTGGCTCGGCTGAGAAAGGCAGCGGGGGCGAAATGTCCGCCAGTAAGTTCAATCTCTGGGTCGGGCGCACGCTCTGGGGAATGATTGTGCGCGATGACCTGATGGCGTTGGATTACCTCGTCTCCCGGCCCGAAGCGGATGCGGAGCGCGTGGGCGTGATGGGCATGAGCATGGGCGCGACGCGGACGTGGTGGCTGATGGCTCTGGACGAACGTCTCAAGACCGGGGTGTCCATCTGCTGCCTGACCCGTTGCCAGAACCTGATCGAGCACGAATCGCTCAAGGCACATGGGATTTACTATTTCGTTCCCAACCTGCTGAATCATTTTGACACAGAAGCTATTGTGGCCCTCATCGCTCCGCGCCCGGTCCTGTTTCTCGATGGCGACCAGGATGCGACGACTCCCGTGGACGGGATTCGTGTAATCGAGACCGCCGTTCGCCCGGTTTATCGTTTATACGGAAAAGAAGCTGGGTTTCAGAGCGTTATTTATCCCGGCCAGGGACACGTCTATACGCCGGAGATGTGGACCAAAACGTTGGAGTGGATGGACGCGCGGTTAAAGGGCGCTAAGTAAGTCATTGGACACAAGACCATTGCGCGCCGCTCCCAGTCCACTTAATTTGCGCTCGTGAAACTGTCTGTCAAGAGCGATTACGCCGCGCGGGCTGTGCTTGGATTGGCGCGGCATTATCCAACGGGCGCAGCAGTGCGGGTCGAGGACCTGGCGGCCGAACAAACCGTCCCGGCGAACTACCTGGTCCAAATCTTGATCGAATTGAAGGCCCAAGGCATCGCCCGCAGCGTGCGAGGCAAGCAAGGCGGTTATCTCCTGGCGCGCCCTCCCGGAGAAATCTCCCTTGGCGACGTGCTTCGCGCCGTACACGGGCAGATTTTCGACACACCCGCACTGAGCGATCCGGATTGTCCTCCGGAATTGCGCCGGGCCTGGGTGCGATTACAGAAGGCTCTGCAAGCAGCGGCCGACGCGATCACCTTCCAGCAGTTGCTCGATGAGAGCGCTGAGAAAGAGAAGATGTACTACATCTGACCCGCTGTCACAGATGAGTGATCACCAACCAGTGATCATTAATCAGTTATCGGTGACCTTTTGAAGAACTGGTCACCGATAACTTTTGCCGCATTCCGAAGCCCTAATTGCCATCCAAGACCTTCATCAAGCGATTGTTGACGTAGAGGCGATTGCGATGGCCCACTAATTGTTTGCGTTCTTTTTCGATTCGAACGGTCGATTTCTCGGTCTCGCCAACGACCACAATATGCACTTCCAGAACGGGCTCGTTGACGAGGCGCACGATTCTTTTGACCTCCTGGTCGTTGACTTTGATTACTAGAGTACCCAGCAACTGGTTGAACTTGTACTCAAGGCGATGTTTTTCTTTTTCTCCGACTTCGATTGCGAACTTCACGAGTTTTGACCTTTCGTAGGTATGGCAGTTTTGATGTTTATGGCTGTGAAGATTACCGCATGGATCGTGCCAAGCCTGCAATGGCCCTAATGCCTTGAGAAAGCCAAACTGTTCGACTCGAGTGGCTGTGGAATTGTCCAAAAATGGGACTGTGAACGGATGATTCAGTGGTTTGAAACGGACTCTGCCTCCTGTAAATTGGGTCGCAAACTTCGAGGTGGTTTTTGGAAATTAGTATTGCAGCATCGAACAATGCCATGAACGAGCGCGGACGAAGATTCGAATGGGTTCTCTGGGGTGGGCTCATACTCGTGATTGTGACGCTTTTCCTGGCTTTTCTGCTGGCGCAGCTGCGGGTGAGCACGTTCCTCGGCAAGCCTTTGCCGGCTTATGGTCAGGTCGCAGATTTCTCGCTTACGAACCAGGCCGGTCATGTCGTTACCCTCGCTGATTTACGCGGGAAGGTCTGGGTAGCCGACATCATTTTCACACGTTGCGCCGGACCGTGTCTCAAAATGAGCCGCCAAATGAAAGGGCTCCAGGATTCGCTGCCACCAAGCAGCAATGCCAGGTTGGTCTCACTCACAACTGATCCAGAATTCGATACTCCGGCGATCCTCAAAGCATACGGCCAGCGTTTCGGCGTCAACCCCAGCCGCTGGTTCTTTCTGACTGGCTCGAAGGCGCAAATCTCTGCCCTGGCAGTCGATTCCCTCAAGCTGAGTGCTGTGGAAACGAGGCCGCAGGAGCGCGCGTCGCCTACTGATCTGTTCGTCCACAGCACTGTGTTCGTGGTTGTGGACACGCGTGGGCAGTTGCGGGGGGTCTTCGAGACCGGTGGCGAGGGTGTTGACCCGCAACGAGTCAAGACGCAGCTCCAGGCTGCCATTCGTCGGTTGGAGCGTGAGCGATGAGCCCGGCTGACCTGCCCCCGGTCAACGCGGCGTTGAACGCTCTGAGCGCGGTGCTCCTGACTTGCGGCCTCTACTTTATCCGCCGGCGACGCCAGGCCGCCCATCGCAACTGCATGATCGCCGCGTTCGTTACCTCGGCGCTTTTCCTGGTTTGCTATGTCACTTATCACACCTACCTCGCGCGCTACTTGCACCGCGGTCCGACTGTTTTCCGGGAACCGGCGTGGTTCCGTCTCATTTACCTGGCCATCCTCCTGTCACACACCTTGTTGGCGATCGTGATTGTGCCGATGGCCATCATCACGCTGTCGCGCGCGCTCCGGGAACGGTTCGACGCGCACAAGAGGATCGCACGCTGGACGTGGCCACTCTGGATGTACGTCTCGGTCACGGGCGTGCTGATTTATTTTCTGCTCTACCACATTTTTCCGCAGGTTTAACCCAAGGCTGACGCCATCGTCAGCCGTAGATTCGGGTTGCCAATTCCGAGTGCAAAAAAGGTTGTCTATTTATATGAAGACTTGCACTTCTCATCCATCTCCCAAACTCAACAGTCGAATGCCAACCACGCGGGTAGTGTCCGGGTTCGGCCTTGGCCCCTCCAGAGGGTACGCGCCCGTATGGGGGGTGTGCCTGCTGGGCATTTCTTTCATGGCGCCGGCCGGTGCTTCAGCGGCTTCCTTTTCCTTCTCGACGGGCGATCCTGACGGAAAAATCGCGACTCTCTCACGTCCTTTGAGTGCGGGAAAGGTCCAGACCGAAACCGCAGATGACTTTGTTCTCACGAACTCCATTGTGATCAACCAAGCGACTTTCACCGGCCTGCAGACGGGTCCGACCGGAGGGCCGCCGGGCTTCAGCAGCCGAGTCGAAATCGAGATCTATCACGTCTTCCCCCGTGATTCAGACACAAACCGCACGCTGACGGTGCCGACACGAGCCAATTCGCCGGGAGACATCGAGATCGACGATGCCACACGGGACAGCCTCGATGGCAGCCTGAACTTCTCAGTGACGGTTTTGAGTCCTAGCTTTACGGCGCTCAACTCAGTGGTCAACGGGATCAACAAAAGCCCAGCTCAACACACAGGCGGAGAGGGTCTTGCGACCGGAACGGAGGTTCTGATCACAGTGAATTTTGACCCACCAATCGCTCTTCCGGCCGGCCACTATTTCTTCCGGCCCGAGGCTCTCCTGAGCGACACCGGCGATTTTTTGTGGCTGTCCGCGCCCAAGCCGACGGCGCCTCCGCTGTTCGTCGGCGATCTGCAGAGCTGGATCCGCAACGACGATTTGGCCCCTGATTGGCTGCGCATCGGGACGGACATAACTGGTCAGGGCCCCTTTAACGCCGCGTTCTCCCTTTCGGGCGAAACCGATTCCGACGGCGATGGAGTTAGAGACTCACTCGACCAATGTCCGGGCACCGCCGCTGGTTCGATTGTCGATACTAGCGGATGCAGTATCGACCAACTGGCGCCCTGCGGCGGCCCAGCCTCGGGCGGCACCTGGAGAAACCACGGGGAATATGTCTCCGCCGTGGCCCAGGCCGCAGAGCAGTTCCTGGAGCAGGGGCTGATCACGGAGGACCAAAAGGATGCAATTGTCGCCGCCGCAGCTCAGTCCGACTGCGGATCGAAGCGCTAACCCAAAGCTCGGCGAATCAAGCTAACATTTTCCCAACCGCCGCACTGATGGTTTTTCCGTCGGCCCGGCCAGCGGCCTTAGCCTGCACAGCCTTGATGACGGGTCCCATCGCCTTTTTGCTCGTTGCCCCCAATTCCTGGATCGCGGCTTTAACCAGTTGCTCCAGTTCCGCGGGGGCGAGTGGCGCCGGCAGAAATGCTTCCAGCACTGAGATCTCCTTCTTCTCCTTCTCGGCTAGTTCGGGCCGGCCGCCTTTTTCGTATTGCTCGATGGCATCACGCCGCTTCTTGAGCTCCTTGTGCACAACCGCGACAAAATCCGCATCGGACAGCTCATCGGCCTTGCGCTCGAGCTGAGCGTAACCCAAGGCGGATTTTAGCAATCGCAAGGTGGAGAGTCGGTCCGCGGCCTTGGCCAGCATTGCCTCTTTGATTTCCTGGGAAAGACGAGCCCGCCAGCTCATGTCATTCCGCGGACTTGAGGTTCTTCAATTCGTCGCGCACTTTGGCCGCGCGCTCGTAGTCTTCGCTTTGCACGGCATCGCTGAGAGCGCGCTCGAGTCGCTCGCGGGCCGATAAAGGCTTCTTGGCACGGATCTCGTCGAGCCACGATTCCAACGATTGGATCTCGGGACTTTGGTCAGCGCTGTCCGCCCTCGAATGTTCCCGGTAAAAGGCCCGGATCTGTTCCAGGCTTTCTTCAACCTGCTGGATCGCGAGTGTATAATCTTCGGCCTTCATCGCCTGCGCGCCTCGCGCCCGGGCCAGGATCATGAGCAACTGAGGCTGAAATTGGCGCAGAGCCCAGGATAATTCCTCCGACTCGGCGTGCTTGCCCACGAACTCGAACACGGCCAGGTTCCGCTCCGCGTCACGGATCACCGCGGGAAAATCCTCCAACTGCAGCAAGCAAATGTAGCGATGATGATACTGGATGGCTTCCATTTGCAATTTCGCACAATCCTCCGCCTTGAGCTTGAAGCCTTCGTCGCTTCCTTCATGGCCGGCGACGTATTTATACAGCCGCGCCTGGTAGTACTCGAACAAAGATGGATACCCGAATGGCCGTTTGCCGTCGGGCCGGCCTTCGGCATTGAGTTGCAGCAGGCCAAGGTCCACACGAAGCTGGATTTTGTCTTTGCCGTCTTTTGCTTTGAACCTGCGGACGACAACCTGCCCGGGCTGGTAATCCCACTGCTCCAGAACATGCGATATGTCGAAATCCATGCCGCGAATATGGATGGGAGCAGGCGACAAGTCAACCAACCCAAAATGCGCTCGACTTTTGGGTTGTCGCCGGCTAGTCCTCTGATGTTGCCGTGCTCAACCGCAGCAATTCTCCAATGGGCCTTTCAAGGCTGCACGTGAGCCTGGTCTGATCGGCCACGAATCGCCCCATTTCCCATGTCGTCGCTCGCTCGCCTGGCCATCCACTCGAGTCAATTTCCCGACAAAGTTCGGCGCGACCTGGTTGAATCGCTGCGCCGGCGCCACGTAAATCACAAGTTTCATTACGACAGCGTAAGACAGACTCAGCAGTGGCTGGAACTCCACCGGGCCTATTCCCCTTCCCGTACGGATCCGGATTGCGCCGCGACTTACGATCGCAGTTTCGAAGCCGCAACCAGACGGATCCAGTCCAGCCGCGTGCATCTCATCGGCTTGGGCTGTGGGGGAGGCCAAAAAGACGCGGGCTTGCTACGGTTGCTGGTGAGTTCAGGCAAGCAGGCATTCTACTCGCCTTCAGACGTCAGCACCGCGATGGTGCTGGTGGCCCGCCTGGCCGCTCTCGAAATCGTGACCGAGGAGAGCTGCTGGCCGCTGGTCTGCGATCTAGCGACTGCTGACGATTTGACTGCGGTCTTGGACAGCTTTTCAGTGCCAAACGCGGCGCGGCTCATCACCTTTTTCGGCATGCTGCCCAACTTCGAGCCGGGGCTGATATTGCCCCGCCTGGCGGCATTGGTACGACCGGGAGATTATCTCCTCGCGAGCGCGAATCTCGCTCCCGGGCAGGATTACGACACCGGCGTCAGGCGCATTCTACCGCTCTACGATAACGCCTTGACCCGTGATTGGCTCATGACATTCCTGTTGGACCTTGGCGCGGAAAAGAACGACGGCGAACTCCGGTTCAGCATTGAGAACGATCCCACCGGCAGTGGCCTCAAACGCGTGGCGGTGGATTTTCGCTTCAACAATCGGCGCGAACTTCGAGTGGACCAGGAGCGATTTGAGTTTAAGCCCGGCGATGCGATCCGACTGTTCTTCTCCTATCGTCACACTCCGGCCGTGGTGCGGTCGCTGCTCGCGGCCCAAGGGCTGCGCGTGCTCGAAGAGTGGATCACCGGCTCGGAGGAGGAAGGCATCTTCCTCGTGGCTTGTGGGTAGCTCGTCCCAACGATGCAGTCGCGAAGCCGCTCTTGCTAAAAAACTTGCATCGTGTCGAGCACCGCCTTGACCCGCGCCACTTCATGCGTGCGAAACAAATCGGTTTGGCCCAGGGCCGCCAAGACAGCGAAATAAGGTTCCGCGCAACGGACCTCTTCACCAAAATACTCAAACGCATGCGGTAACGCGTGACAAATTGGAAAGCCAAGCGTTCGCAGCCGGAAAGAGTTTAGGAACACATTCATCTGATGGCGCACTCGAGCGGCGCTGTCCTGCAGGTTGCGGTAATAAAAACCCAGGCCGGGATCCAACAGGATTCTGTCCACACCGTCGCGAGTCGCCAGTTCGATTTGGCGGGCGAAATAATCGTGCATCAATGTGATTGGATCGGCGCTGAAGTCAAAGTCGCTTACTTCGCGGACGTTGCGGCCCTGCACATAACAGATAATCACCGCCGCCTCATGCTCCGCTACCATCTGAAAAAATTCGCTCGTTCCTTCGGCTGCTGTCAGGTTCAGGACATTAACTCCCGCATCGAGACAAGCTCGCGTGACCCTTGGCTGATAGGTCTCCACGGACACAAGTAGCCCTGATTCCCGCAGCGCTTTCACGACCGGCAAGAGCTTGCGGTTCTGCCACGTTTCATCTACTCGCGCCGCGTGCGCCAGCGTGGATTCCGCGCCTACGTCAATAATCGCCGCTCCCTGCGCCTGCAGCAATCGTCCTCGTTGGACGGCCGCCTCACTCGTCAGGCAAACGCTTTCGCGATACCACGAGTCCGGCGACAGATTGACCACGCCCATAATCGCCGGCCGCACGTTGAACTCGAAGGGCAGTCCGCCGATCGAGAACTCTTTGACCCGCGCCTTCGCCGCGCCACGGTTTTTCTTCAGCAGTTCAGCCAGGGATTCCAATGTCAGCACACGAGTCCGGGGTTCAGGTTCAATTTGCCCCTCGAGTCTGAAGGTCAGCAGGTGGCACGCAAGAAAAATGGAACGCCCTGGGCAAAAATGCGTTGTGCTGCCGGTCGGCCTCTTGGCAGCATGCCTGCCGAGTTATGAAGAGCGCGCTACTGAGCTTCGGCGAATGTCGCGGAACAGTCTTGCCAGCGCTGAGCTAGGAAGGGGCACGATGGCTCTGTGGAATGCGGAATTTGAGTCGATGCCGAGAGCGGCGCTGAGCGCGCTTCAGCTCCAACGACTCCAATCCGTGGCCGCCCGGGCGGCGCGCCTCTCGCCATTCTATCAGCGCCGGTTTGCAGAGGTTGGTGTTCGTCCCGAAATGGTTCGCTTCCTGGAGGACATCACCAAACTTCCGTTTACCACGAAGGCCGATTTGCGATATCAATACCCGTGGGGACTTTGCACTGTGCCCTTGAAGGAGGTCGTGCGGGTTCATACATCCAGCGGTACGACGGGCAAGCCGGTGGTGGCCTGCTATACGCGAGCCGATTTGGGTGTGTGGGCAGATGTGTGCGCGCGTTCGTTGACGGCCGCGGGCGTCAGGGCCGAAGATGTTGTTCAAAACGGCTACGGCTACGGCCTATTTACAGGAGGACTGGGCATTCAGGCGGGTGCAGAAGCCATTGGCGCGACCGTGGTGCCGGTATCATCTGGCCTAACGGCGCGGCAACTAATGCTGATGGAGGATTTTGGCGCCACCGTTCTCACCTGCACGCCGTCTTACGCCCTTGTACTCGGCGAGGAAGCGGCAGCGGCAGGAATCAAAGTCCGGGAACGCTTCAAATTGCGGGTCGGCATTCATGGAGCCGAACCGTGGTCCGAAGAAATGCGACACGAGATTCAAGAGACCCTTCATCTCCAGGCGTATGATATTTACGGCCTGACAGAAATCATCGGGCCGGGGGTCTCGATGGAATGCGAACACCGCAACGGCCTTCACATATTCGAAGATCATTTCTACCCGGAAATCATTGATCCTTCCACCGGCCAGCCTCTGGGATTTGGCGTGGAAGGCGAACTGGTGTTCACAACCTTGACCAAAGAGGCCATGCCACTCATTCGGTACCGGACCGGCGACAGGACGATTCTGCACCAGGAAAAGTGCGCTTGTGGCCGGACTCTGGTGCGGATGGGAAAAGTTTTGGGCCGTACCGACGACATGCTCATCGTGCGAGGAGTGAATGTCTTTCCCTCACAGGTTGAAAAAGTTCTGCTGGAGTTTGACGAAGTCGCTCCACAGTACCAGATCGTTGTGGACCGAAAGAAACACGAGCTTGATACGTTTGAAGTGCTGGTGGAGGCCGCGGAGTCGTTCTCCCAGGCAAACGATCCACCCCGCCTGGAGGCATTGCAGAAAAATATTCAACACCGACTACACGAAGCGCTCGTGATTCACTGCAAAGTTAGCGTGGTGAAACCTCGCAGTCTCGAGCGCAGCACGGGCAAAGCTGCGCGTGTCGTGGACAGGCGCAAAATTAGCGGCTAAGACGGAGCTTAGCTCTTCGAAGCATTCACAGAGGCGAGCGCATTCACAGTGGGGGTCGGACAGGACGACACTGGCACTACTGCGCTTCGGGGTAATGAAACTGGAGAAACCGCTTCCTGCCCCTAAACACAGTGAAGGAAATACCATTTGTCTCGCTTCTGCGTAGAATGATGAGACCGAAATTCTGACGGCCAACGACCTTCTCAACGCAATAGTTCGAAACGATGCAAGCAATAAGGTCGGTTCCATCCAAGTTGAAGGATTTCATACCGGCCTGGTCCAAAAGCTCCGGCTCTTTGACCGCCTGCGTTAGCTGCTCATTTGAATAGCACAGCGTGGCGGGCTCCTGCAACACGCTCGTTTTAGGCGTGCTCAGGAAAACGGCATGGATGATCTGGTAGCGCTCCGCCTTGTAGTGACGCACCACAAGCACACCAACAACCAGCACCAGACCCATTAGGAGTCCGCCAACCTTCACGGCTGTTTTCATTGCCTGAAATTAGTCGCGCAGATATTGTCAGCCACGCCGCACCGGCCTTCCTCAGTATAGTATGACTGGAATAAGCGATATGCTGTTTGTCGAAAGTGACGTTTCCGGCGTCTGGCCTGTCACGTCGTAGAGCACTTCACCAGCGTAAGGACGGTGTAGGTTGCCACGGTTTCGGCGTTTTGATTAGTGACTTCGACGTCCCAGGCGACGACGCCCTGCGGGTCCTCGCCTTCTCGCTTTTCTTTCCGTGTCTTTTGCTTGCAGGTCAATCTCGCCTGGATCGTGTCGCCGATGTAAACGGGTCTGGTGAAGCGCAGATGCTCCAGACCGTAATTGGCCAGCACCGGCCCTTTGGCGGGGTCAACGAACAGACCGGCGGCGGCCGACAGTATAAAATATCCATGGGCCACGCGGCGTTTGAAAATCGATTCCTGGGCGGCAAGTTCGTCAGTATGCGCGTAGAAATGATCGCCGCTGATCCCGGCAAAATTCACCACGTCGGCTTCGGTGATCGTTCGGCGGTGAGTCGTCAGTGATTCGCCGATGCGAAGTTCGTCAAACGTTTTGCGAAAAGGATGGATGCCGTCGGACCTTTGCTGCGCATTCTTCATCCACTCATGGCACAGCGAGGTGAGCCTGGAGGGTGAGCCTTGCAAAGCGATCCGTTGCATGTAACGCAGTACCGAGCGAATTCCGCCGAGCTCCTCGCCTCCGCCCGCCCGTCCGGGCCCGCCATGGATGAGGTGGGGCAGTGGCGAGCCGTGGCCCGTGGATTCCCGGGCGCATTCGCGATCCACCAGAAGCAATCGTCCGTGATAGGCGCCGATGCCAAAGACCACCTGCCGTGCTACCCGTTCATCGGCGGTAAACAGTGAGCCAACCAGGCTACCTTGTCCTCGCTTGGCGATCTCGACCGCCTCTTCCAAAGCGGAATAAGGCATCACGGTGCTGACCGGCCCAAACGCTTCGATTTCATGGAAGACATTTTTCCTGAGAGGCTCATCGCAATACAAGAGGACTGCAGGAAAGTAAGCGCCGCGTTCCGAATGATCACCCAGGGCGTCGAACCGGTCTGGATCCCCCCAAACCGCTTCTCCATTCTGCCTGAGCCGATTGACGCAATCTTTGACCTCCAGGACCTGGTTGCGACTCACCAACGGCCCCATTTTCACGCCCTCGATGGCCGGATCACCCAGTTTAATGGCTCCCAGCTCCTGCTTGAGTGCGTTGAGCACCGCTTCACACAAGCTGTTCGGCACGATCGTCCGGCGAATGGCCGTGCATTTCTGGCCGGCTTTGACCGTCATCTCGCGCGCCACTTCTTTGATAAACAGGCTGAATTCTTCCGTCCCGGGAGTCGCATCGGGACCCAGGATAGCGCAGTTCAAAGAATCCGTTTCGACATTGAGGCGAACCGAGCTCGCTAGAATCGCCGGATGGATTCTCAGTTTGGCCGCAGTTGCTGCAGAGCCGGTGAAGGTGACGACATCCTGGCAGGTGACATGATTCAGCAGATTTGCAATGTTACCGCAAACTATTTGCAAGACGCCCTCGGGCAGGATTTTTGATTCAACAATCAGCCGGACCAGGCGCTCGGCAAGGAAGCAGGTGGGGCTGGCCGGTTTGACAATGGCAGGCACTCCGGCCAACAGCGTCGGGGAAAGCTTTTCCAGCATGCCCCAGCATGGGAAATTGAAGGCGTTAATGTGAATGGCCGCGCCCTCGAGCGGGACACAGATGTGTCGGCCCATGAAGCTTCCGGACTTCGATAAGTTTTCCGGCTCGCCCTCGACGTGAAAAGTTTCATCCGGCAATTCCTTCTGGCCTTTGCTGGCGTAGGCAAAGAGCGTGCCGATGCCACCGTCAATATCGAGCCAGGAATCATTCCGCGTGGCCCCTGTGGCGTACGAAACTTTGTAAAGCTCCTCCTTCCGTTCCGTGAGGAACTTGCCAAGGCTCTTCAGCATTCGCGCGCGCTCATGAAAAGTCATCCGGCGAAGTTTCGGCCCGCCGACGTTCCGTGCGTGTTTAAGGCTGGCTTCAAAATCCAAGCCATGGCTGGACACCTCGCCGACCTTTTCTCCCGTGACGGCGTGGAACAGCTCTACTGCAGATCCATTCCCTTCGCTCCATCGGCCCTGTACAAAACTTTGAATTTTCATGACATAAGAGTCAGGCATGGGATTTTTCGGGGTGAGGCTCTTTATCCGCCCGGTACACAATCCCGTGGAAGAGCCCCACCTTGCGGTGGGCGGCGTTTTCGATCGTGACGCTGTAAATTCCGAGACGGCTGCGTAGGGCCTGTTCCTCCACACGGGCAGTGAGCACGTCTCCTTCATGGACCGGCGCCGGATAGGTGATGCTGCACTCGATGGAAGTAGCGAGCCGTCCATGGGCATTGGCGGCGAAGGCCAGGGCGGTGTCGGCCAGGGCGAACGTAACCCCGCCGTGGCACAGTCCATGTCCATTGAGCATCTCCTTGCGCACAGTCATTCGTACCGTCGCCATTCCAGGTTTGGCTTGAACGACTTCGACACCAAGCCAGTTGCTGAAAGCATCCTTCTCCAGCAGCTCTGCCACCACGGTTCTCGCGCGTTCCAGTTCGGTCATGTTTCAAGCTCCGGTGTGCTGTCGCTTTTGGTCACGCTCAACGACCGGTGAATTGCGGTTGCCGCTTTTCGAGGAAAGCGCGAATGCCCTCCTGATAATCGCTGGTCTTGCCTGCAATTTCCTGGAGTGACGCCTCGAGATCAAGCTGCGTGTCCAGCGTGTTTTCAAAGGAGCAGTTGAGCGCGTGCTTGATGAGGCCCAGGCCGGTGGTTGGCAGAGCGGCAAGCTGTGCCGTAAGATTCGCCGCCTCGGTCGCAAGGGCGCTTTCTTCGCACACTTTATAGATCATGCCCATCTCAAGCGCGCGCGTGGCGGAGATCTTTTCTCCCAGCATCATCTGAGCAGTCGCGCGGGGAAGCCCGACCAGGCGGGGCAGGAAAAAAGTTCCGCCGCTGTCAGGCACCAGTCCGACTTTGCAGAAAGCCTGGATAAAGGAGGCTTTCTCAGAAGCGATGACCAGATCGCACGCCAGGGCGATGCTGGCGCCGGCGCCCGCCGCGGCCCCCCTCACGCAGCAGACCACCGGCTTGCGCATCCGGCGAATCGTCCTGACGATCGGGTTGTAAGATTCCCGGACCACCGCACCCAGGCTGGGCGATGGTGAGCCGGCGGGGGGGACCGCCTCAGCCAGATCCTGTCCGGCGCAAAAGGCGCGTCCCTCGCCAGACAGTAAGACCGCTCGGATTTCTGGATCATTCTCGAACGTGGCAAGGACCTGCTGAAGCTCCAACGCCATTGCTTTGTTGAAACTGTTCAAAACTTCGGGGCGATTCAGGCTTGCCTTGCCGACGTGCTGTTCGACCCGGACAATGACGAATTTAAGTTCCATCGTAAGCGCCCTCTAGTGAAATGATCAAATGCACTTGAAGTGTTCGAATGGCTGCAGGCAATTGTTGCAGTAATGAAGCGATTTGCAGGCTGTCGCTCCAAACCGGCTCCTGACTTCCGTGTCGCGCGAGTCACAGTATGGACATTGAACCGCAGGGTTTTGCCGCGGCCGGAATGGAGCCGCATCTGGAACTCGTCCTTCCGGCGGCGCGATCCCCGCCGCTTTGAGCTTGTGCAGCGTCTCCTCGCTCAACCAATCCGTCGTCCATGCCGGTGCGTAGGCGGTCTGGACCGCTACGGCCTTGAAACCCGCTGCCTGAAGGACTGAGGTGATGCTCTCCCGGATGGCGTGCAGGATGGGGCAGCCAAAGTACGTCGGTGTGATCGTGATTCGAAGAACGTTCCCGGCAAATTCTGCGTCGCGGACGATCCCCAGCTCGACGATGTTCAGAAACGGAAGCTCGGGATCGGCCACTTCCGAGAGAATCGCCAGGACCGCTTCTTTGGAGAATGTCGCGAGCGTTACCATTGTGCGCCTGGATAGGCCCGGGCCAGGCTTTGCATTTCTGCCAACATCACGCCAAGGAGTTCGGAGTGTTTGCCAACCCAGCCGCCGACCCGCTTGAAGTGTTCGGGAACAATGTTCTGAGGGCGTATCAGGGTCGCCGACGCCAACACCTCGTTTACGGTTGCATCCCACGCCAGTTTCAAGTCTTCCCGGTTCGGTGCGATGCCTTGTTCAACGAGCGCCCTTTCAACCTCGTCAATAACAAAGAATTCATCCGTCAGTGTCCAAAGTTCATCGAAAGCATTCTGAATGCGCCGGTGGCTCTCCTCGGTGCCGTCTCCCAACCGGCGCGTCCATTCGCTGGAATGCCGCAGGTGATAGCAAATCTCCTTGAATGCCTTGGTCGCGATGGCGGCAAGCTCACTGTGCCTGCTCTGTTGGAGCGCTTGGTAGAGATGATAACTGTATGCATCAAACAGGAACTGCCGGGCGATGGTAAATCCAAAATCTCCCTTGGGCTGTTCTACGAGGACAAGGTTTTTGAAGTCCATCGCATCGCGAAAATATGCGAGGTCATCTGCGGTCCTGCCCTTTCTTTCAACATCTCCGGCCAGGCCCAGTAACGCCGCGGACTGGCCGATGCAATCCAGTGCCACATTGGCCAGCGCTATGTCTTCCTCCAGAATGGGAGCGTGGCCGCACCATTCAGATAGCCGATGCCCCAACACCAGCATGTCGTCGCCCAGGCGCAGCAAGTATTCAAACAGGGCCAGGCGCGTTGGTTCGTCGCGTACCATACTCAAACTTCCTTCTTCGCTTCCCGGACCTCTGACGGTCCGTTGTAAAAGGAAGCGTGGCGATAGATTTTATTGTCCGCCGGGTCAAAGAAAGGGCCGTTATCCGAAGGGCGCGTGGCCGTGACGGAGCTGGATGGAACCACCCAGATACTAGTGAGCGGTCCGCGCCTTCCAAAAACATCTCGTGCGTTTTGGAGCGCCATCTCCGCATCGGGCGCATGCACGCTGCCCGCGTGTTGGTGAGGCGCTCCCGCCTGCTTTTGCGTGAAAACTTCCCACAGATCGTCGTCACTCACAATCATCCTCCGAAACGCCGTTCAAAAAAGCTCCAAGGACCAACATCCAGGCTCCAGAAAAATCCCAAGCACCGAGCTCCAAACCGCGTGCGCCAGGGGCATGGAGCTTGAAGCTTGGTGCTTGGATGTTGGTGATTCGAATCACGCATTACGGATTACGGATTACGGATTACGCCGTCGTGCTTCTCCGCATACGCCTTTGCTGCCGCGCGAACCCAGGCGCCATCCGTATGAGCCTTCCGGCGCGCGTTCATGCGCTCGCGATTACAGGGGCCGTGCCCGCGGACAACCGCATAAAATTCGTCCCAGTCAATCTTCCCAGATTCCCAGTGATTCGTCTGCTCATTGTAGCGGAGATCCGGGTCCGGAATGTCTAATCCCATCACTTTGGCTTCCGGGACCGTAATATCCAGAAAGCGCTGCCTTAACGTGTCGTTGCTCTTAAGTTTGACCTTCCAGCGCATGAGTTCCACGCTGTTCGGCGACTCCGTGTCCGGCGGCCCGAACATCATCAGCGTCGGCCACCACCAGCGGTTGAGCGCGTCCTGGGCCATGCGCTTTTGTTCGGGGGTGCCGCGGGCCAGGGTAGTGACGATTTCGAGGCCCTGCTTCTTGTGATAATTCTCTTCGGAACAGATCCGCCGGTTGGCACGGGCATAAGGACCGAAGGAGCATTTCGAGAGCATGGTTTGATTCACGATAGCCGCGCCATCCACCAGCCAGCCGATCACCCCGATATCAGCCCAGGTCAATGTTGGATAATTGAAGATGCTCGAATACTTCGCCTTCCCGGCGAGCAATTCCTCGACCAATTCCTCTCGGCTGCTGCCCAGGGTTTCAGCGGAGCCGTAGAGATACATGCCGTGACCGGCCTCATCCTGCACCTTGGCCAGCAGCCCTAGTTTGCGCCGCAGCGTGGGGGCGCGGGTGATCCAATTCCCCTCGGGCAACATCCCTACGATTTCCGAGTGCGCATGTTGGGAAATCATGCGTCGCAACTGGTTCCGATACTGGTCCGGCATCCAATCTTTAGGCTCGATCGCGCCGCCCGATGTAATCTCGCTTTCGAACGCCTCAATCGAAGTGCGTTGCCGCATAACAAACCATAGCCCGAGTTGCCCTGTCAGCACAAGGGCCAGATCCATTCACTCGGTGTCAAAGGGCAGCGTAGCGGCCATCCGCCTCTGCGGGCGTCACTCTGGACGAGGGATTGAGTTTCGCCAACGGTGGGTGCATAAGGTTGGTGCAGTCATCAGCCAACCCAGGACGTCGGGAACCAAAATCGGGTTCATCACGGACTTGCTTCTCAAGCTGGACTTTGATTAGATACTAACCGCCAATATACTGGACTCGGCAAAGCACAACATGAGGTTCAATTCGACTCTCGGCACAATTGTCGCGGTCGCCGTTTGTTTCCTCGCTTCAACTCTGGCTTCGGGGGCGCAGTCCGAGTTAATCCTCAATGGAGGATTTGAATTGGATTTCACCGGATGGACCTTTGGCGGCGGAGCCGGGCCGAGCAGCGACAGCGGATACGCGCGGTCAGGTACGAATTTTCTTTTGTTGGGGGCCGCGACTGCCGAAGTCGATTCGGTGTATCAAACGATCGATTTGCCGGGCACCGCCACGAGTGCCACTCTTTCGTTCTACTATAACATCCTATCGCAGGATGATCCCGTCGTGCCTCACGACACCTTCAGCGCGACAATTCGGAACACCAACGGCACGATTCTGGCCACCGTCGGGACCTGGTCGAATGCGAACCAGGATCCCGCGAATGGTCCCGCCAATTATCACCAAAAGACTTTCAATCTCCTCCCCTATGCGGGCCAAACTATCAATGTTCAATTCGACAGTTCCAACGACGCGAGCTTGATCACCTATTTTCTCGTGGATGATGTGAGCGTTCAGGTGACAGCTCCGGCGCTGACGAATGACACCTGCAGCGGCGCGACACCCATGACGGCCGGGACGACTTACACACTCAATACGACCATCGCCACGGCGACGGGCGATCCGACGCCAGGTTGCCAACCCAGTTTTGGCAAAGGAGTCTGGTATTCGTTCACACCGAGCGCGAACGGCGCCGTGAGGATCAGCACCTGCGGAAGCGACTTTGACACAGTCCTTGCGGTGTACAGCGGCAGTTGCGGGGCGCTCACGGCTGTTGCCTGCAATGATGAGGATGGACCGGCTTGCGCGGGAAGCCAGGCGAGCTTGAGTTTTGCGGGGACAGCCGGCGTGACGTATTGGATTCTGGCTGGCGGATCAGGCGGCATCGGCGGCATCCTCAAGCTCCAGGCAATTTCGAGCGGCATGGGAGCGCTGACGATTATTCCGACTTTCGACGCTTCGATCACCAGCGACCCGCAAGCAGCCACCATCGAAGCAACGATCAATTCGGCGATTGCTCTCTTCCAAACCAACTATTCCGATCCGATTGCGGTCACGATCATCTTTCAAAAAATGTCCAGTGGCGTCGGGCATAGCGGTACTTATTTCCAGGATTTTCCTTACTCGGATTATCGCGCCGCCCTCGTCGCGCACGCGACCAGCTCCGATGACACGACAGCGCTGGCCCATCTGCCTGCGGGAGCCGGCAACCCAGTCAACGGCAACACCAACGTGAGCCTGGCTTTACCGCTCGCAAGGGCCCTGGGCTTCAGCGCAGACCCTCCGGCGGGCGAGACGGATGGGATCATTTACCTGAACACGACGAACATGAACCTCTCGTCCGCCAGCAGCGATCCCAATAAATATTCGCTGTTTGCCACGACGTGCCATGAGATCGATGAGGTGCTCGGTTTTGCCTCGGGCCTCAATGGCCTGACCAATGGCGCTCCTGCTCCGACGGGCTCCGTTTCGCCTGAAGACTTGTTCCGATACGATGCGGTCGGCGTGAGAAACTTCAACACGGCCAGCAACACTGCCTGCTATTTTTCGTTGGATGGGACGACGGACCTGGCGCGGTTCAACCAATATGCGGGTGGCGATTTTCAGGATTGGTATAGCTATTACGGCGGTCAAACTCCGCAGGTTCAGGACGCCTTCGGGACGCGGGGCTCGATGCCGGTCCCGGGCGTCGAGTTGAGAGTCCTGGACGTAATCGGCTACACGCGGAAGACCAGCGTCACTTTGCCCATGCTCTCGTTGGCACTTTCGGGCGGCAGCATTATTATCACCTGGCCGACCAATTTCAATGGATTCACTCTTCAAAGCGCGTCCAACCTGATTTCGAGTGTCACCTGGAGCAACGTCTCCCCTTCACCTTCGATCGTGAACGGGCAATACACGGTCACCAACGGTCTGACCGGAGCCAGGAAATTTTACCGGCTCATGAAGTAAACTGCTGACTGAGGACGCTGCGCCAGGGGTGGCTGATATGACCCTGCAAGCCAGCGGAATTATTCCTGCGCAACTCGCGTCGCCTCTCCGGCGCTGTGTTCAAGGCCGCCACCGCCACCACCGCCCGTGCCAGTTCATGGAGATTGGCGCTGGGGCAAGGCTCTCGATTGGGCTCAGGAAAACTGGCGCGCCCGCCGCGATTCGAACGCGGGACCCTCTGCTTAGAAGGCTTTTAAAGCCCTACCAAGAGTGCGATTTGCTTAGGAAAATAGCGTATTTCCCAAGGAAGTCAACAGGTGCGGATCCAGGCGTATCGGTGCGTTGGCGGAGTAGTGGTATAATAGGTGGTATAATGGATCGTTCGCTGCCTCTTCGAGCACAACGGGGTGCAAATCGGTTCCGGTCACAAAATGCGGACGGCATAGAAACCCCTGGCAAGGGAAACTGGGCGAGGCTGGTTACGTCAACGTCAGCCAAGGTGTGATCAGGCTGGATCACTGCCTGACCGAGCCGGCTCGTGATCGCAAGTCATGAAGTAAAGCACCGGCACGGCCAGAGGGCTGATTAACATCGAGATGATTCCCTGCCATGAGCGAAATGGCCAACCCTTGGAAAATTGGGTCAAAGAGGATGACGCTAGCGCCAACGACCACCGCCATCGCCGTGAGCAAGATGGGCCGGAAGCGAATCAGACCGGCTTCGACCACTGCGTCGGCCAACGACATGCCCTGCGCCCGGCGTATTTCGATAAAGTCCACTAGGATAAGGGAATAGACGCGCTGCTCGTGTCGGGAGGCAAGGGTCTCGAACGCGTCAAGATCCCCGGTTTTGGCGCGAGACACTAAATCCGAGTCCAGGAGTTCCGACGCCGACCTGTTGATCATGTCATTGGCAGAGTGAGTATGTGGGAATAAGGGTTACTGGCAAGCAACGGTTGAGACCTGGACCAACCACCCGGCTCATTCTAAGCGCAGCGCGCCAGTATGGAAGTTCAGAATAGCGCGTTGAACCAGATATTCGTACTTCGTATTGGCTTGTGCGATTTCGGCCGAGATTTTATTGAGCTGTGCCTGGTTGAGTTCAACAATTGAACTTGCGCCAGTGTTATAGCGTGCCTGGGCCAGATCAAAAGCCAGTGTAGCGCTCTGCAGCAGTTGACCGGTAATGCGCAGCCGTTCGGAAGCGTTTTGGGCATTCAGCCATGCCACTCGCACTTCACGAATCACGTTATTCTCCTCATCGCGGACGGCTTCCTCGGCAGCCTTGGCGCGCAACTCGGCTTCCTTCTGCCGGGCCCCCAGAAGCCCTCCAGAGAAAATCGGAAGGCTAAGAACTACGCCGCCAGCCGCATAGTTATCGGGCAGTTGAGGATCGTGAATGGGTACGATTCCAGCGCTGCCGACCGCCGAAATATTCGGGTAGCGCGCTGCTCTTTCTGCCTTGGCGGTTTTAAGGGCCGCGTCCCGCTCGTGGCGCGAGCGGAGCAATTCCGGGCGCGCTTGCAGACCTTCCGCGACCAATTCCGAAACATTGGTCGAGAGATCTGGGGGCAGTGGCTCCTCCCGAAGCTGATATGGCCGCGCCTCGCGAGACCCCATGAGGGTCGAGAGCACCGACAGTGCGGCCTGCACATCGTTTTGCGATTTGCTGACCAGGAGTTTGGCTTCCTCGAGGCTGACTTTGGCAAAGTTCACATCGAGATCGGAGCGCAGTTTGTTCTTAGCCAGAGCGGTTACCTGGTCTAAAAATGTCTGCCGGGTCGCTACGGTTTGTTCAGCCACGCGCAATACTGATTGAGCCTGGAGGACAGCATAGAAAGCTGCATCAACCTGGAGCAGGATTTGGGCGCGAGTCGCTTGGGCGTTGTTTTCTTCGGCTTCTGCCCGTAAGTTTGCGCTCCCAGTCAAGTTGGCCGTCCGTCCAAAATCAGTGATAAGTTGACTAATAACGATCCCTTCGGCGTTTCGTTCAAAAATCGCGGGGTTGTTTAAGGCGCCAATGGCGGCAAGTCGGGTGTTGTCATCTGCGGTGCCGACCGCAACGACATTGGCAGTCACATTAGGAAAGAATCCAGATCGAGCCTCTTTGACAACTTGCCGGGAAGCAAGCGCCCTGAGATCAGCCAAACTGATTTTTGGATGATTTTTCAGGGCCGTTTCCTGGGCCTCTTTGAGGGTTAGGGGCGGCAGACCCTGGGCGCTAGCCAAATCAAACCCAAGGAGGATCACGCAAAGAATTTGCCAGGGTGTTTTCATTACCTCTCAGGATATGCAACCTGACTCCTCCGTCCGTAAACCAGGAGATAGGCTGCAGGAACAATATAAACGGTTAGAACGACGGAAAATGCCAGGCCTCCGATGATGGCCTGGGCCAAGGGCGCATAGGCCTCACTTCCCGTGCCAAGCTTTGCTGCCATGGGAAGCAACCCAATCAGCGTGGCGAGTGATGTCATCAACACAGGACGAAGACGCACGCGACAGGCTAACGCTACGGCTGTGCGCAGTGGTTTTCCGTCCCTCCGCAGGCGGCGGGTGAATTCCACGATCAAGATACTGTTGGACACAACGATGCCGACCATCATTACAACGCCCATCAGCGACATGACGTTGAGCGTGGTACCGGTGAGAAACAAAATAACCAGCACGCCCATTAACCCCGTAGGGACCGCCAGCAGGATCAAAAGCGGATCGAGGAACGACTCGAATTGGGCGACCAGAATCAGATACACCAGCACGACTGCCAAGATTAGCCCGAGCCCAAAACTCCGGAATGAAATGCGCATCCCTTGTACCATCCCACGCAACGTGACTTGAACGCCCTTAGGAAGCTCAGTACCAGCGATAATTTTATCAATGGCAGCAGCCAATCGGCCCAAGTCCTCACCGGAAGGAGCAACATAAACGTCAATCACTCGCCGTAGCTGATAATGATCTACTTCGGTCGGAGCATGGATTAACCGCAGATCGCTCACCGCATCCAGGCGCGTGGATTTGGAACTGTTTGGAGATCGGATCGGGATTGCCCTAACGTCCGCCACAGCCTTCACTTGCACTTCCGGATATTGAACCGTGAGCAAATAGTCGTTACCACTCTTTGGGTCCACCCAGTAACTGGGCGCAATCATCTGGTCCGACGTTAGTGCGGTGATGACGTTATGAATAACTTCTTTCGAGGTTAGACCCATTTGCGCGGCACGATTCCGATCCACATCGAGTTGCAATGCGGGATAATCAACATCTTGCGGCACCAGCACGTCACTTACGCGCGGCAAGGCTCGGACCTGTTGCGCAATCTCGGTTGCCACTTTGTGAGTTGACTCGGAAATTGAGCCGCTCACTTGAATGTCAATCGGCGCAGGCAAGCCCAAATTCAATACTGCGTCCACCAGTCCGCCAGACTGAAAATAGGCGCTCAGTTGTGGCAGTTCGGCGCGCAGCCGGCGCCGCACTCGTTCCATGTATTCGTAGCTGCCAATCCGGTGCTTCTCCTTCAGACTGGCCTGGACTGTCGCGGTATGCTGTGCCGAGTTGCTGGTGTAAATAGAGGAAAAACCTGGCGTGACGCCGATGTTTGACACCACGACTGCCAGGTCTTCAGGCGCTACTTCCGCGCGGATGATCTCTTCAACTTGATGGATCAGCCTTTCGGTGATTTCCAGGCGCGTGCCCGTTGGCGCTTTGAGGTTAATGACAAATTGCCCAGGATCGGTTTTCGGAAAGTAAGAGACGCCAACGAATGGAAATAGACCCAGGCTAATCACAAACGCACCGAGCAAACCCACCACCGTCGCCAGTGGACGCGCCAATGACCAGCCCAATGACATCGAGTATTGGTTGAGTATGGCAGAGAACTTTTGGTTGAACCAATGGTTAAACCGCTGACCGATAGCCCGAGTTTGGGTTCTTGCCCCACTTTCCGCGTGCGCAGTCTTGATAAAATTGGCGCAAAACAACGGCACGACCGTCATAGCGACAAAATAGGAGGCGAAGAGCGACAGCACGACGGCCAGTGCCAAGGCTGAAAAGAGGAACTTGCTAACCCCGTAAAGAAATGTGACTGGGAAGAAAACTATCGCCGTAGTCAACGTTGCCGCCAGCACTGGCAAGGCCACCTCGGCTCCGCCTTTTTCGGCCGCGATAACCGGCGATTCCCCCAGTTCAAGATGACGAAAAATGTTTTCGAGGACGACAACCGAGTTGTCGATCAAGCGAGAAAATGCCAAGGCCAGCCCGCCCAGAATCATCGTATTGACGGAGTTGTCACCAAACGAGAGCGCGATGAAAGTAGCCAGAGCCGAGAGAGGAATGGACAGGAAAACTGCCACTGTCGCACGCAGACTGCCCAGGAAAACGAGAATCATGACACCGGTAAGAAACAACCCAATTGCTCCTTCGTGCAAAAGGTTCTCGATCGCGTTCTTAACGAACACCGACTGGTCAAATACAACCCGGGTGACCAATTCTCTGGGAACATCCAGCAGATGCGAGACGGCCCGCCTGATGCCACTCACGACTGAAATTGTATTAGCATCTCCGCCCTGCTTGAGCACCGGTAGGAATACCGAACGTTGGCCGTCCACTCTCACGAGACTGTTTTGAATTTGAGAAGCGTCTCGCGCAAAACCAACATCCGCTACCAGCACGGATTTGCCCGCAACTGTCTTTAAGGGTAGCTGGTTGATTTCGTCAATTTTTTCAATCTGACTATTGCAATAGATACTGTAATCGGTAGGGCCAACGCGCACGTCACCGGCGGGTAAAATCAAATTCGAGTCATTGACCGCGCGAACAACGTCCATCACGCTCATTTGGTGCGCCTCAAGCTTAAGGGGATCCACATAGACCATGATTTGCCGGTAACGTCCACCGAAGGGTTGAGGCACCGAAGCCCCCGGAACATTGGCTACCTGGTTGCGGACTGTGTACTGGCCGTGATCGCGGAGCTGCGCTTCGTTCATGCCCTCACCTTTGAGGGTAATTAAGCAGACAGGCAGACTGGAGGCGTCAAACTTCAAAACAACAGGCGGCAAAGTCCCAGGCGGCAGCCGGCGGAGGTTCGCTGATGCCAGATTAGCAATTGTAGTGACGGCTGAATCCGGGTCCGTGCCCGGCTGAAAATAAACCTTTATAAGACTTACGCCTGGCAATGAACGCGACTCGATGTGATCGATCCCCGCACCTAAGGTAAAGAATCGTTCAAAGCGCCCGGTGATATCGTTCTCGATCTGTTCGGGCGGCATGCCTGAAAAAAACGTCGCCACCACGACTACTGGAATTTTAATGGCAGGAAACAAATCCACGGGCAAACGCACGAGACTTGTTATACCGACCACGCATGCGATCAGGCACGACACAATAATCAGATGTGGATTGCGAATTGCGAAACGAGACATAACGTTCGTCAACCCTTAACTGTCAAGGGAAGGTGCCTACATGGGAACTTTCTGATCTTTGTTTCCATAAAGTAACAGGTAAGCCGCTGGAACTAGAAAGATAGTTAACAACACGGACATGGTTAACCCGCCCATAATCGCAAGAGCCAATGGAGCATAAGCCTCGCTACCCGTGCCGAACTTTGCTGCCATCGGAAGCAAACCGATCAGCGTGGCCAAAGAAGTGATTAATACCGGGCGCAAACGCAAACGACTCCCGAGAGTAATCGCTTCGCGAACTGGCCTGCCGTCTTTGCGAAGGCGCCCAATGAACTCCACGATTAAAATGCTGTTGGAGACGACGATACCGACGACCATGACCACCCCCATGAGCGACATAACATTCAAAGTCGTGCCGCTAGCAGAAAGGAGCACGAGCACACCCATTAGACCTGTCGGAACTGCCAGCAGTATCAACAACGGATCGAGGAACGATTTGAACTGAGCGACGAGAATCAGGTAAACGAGCAGGACAGCCAAAATAAGCCCCAAGCCAAAACTGCGAAAGGACGCGCGCATTCCTTGAACCATCCCGCGCAAGTCAACGCGCACGCCATCGGGAAGTTTGGTGCGGGCAAGGATTTTTTCAATCGCCACGGTGAGCCGGCCTAAGTCCTCTCCCGATGGCGCAACGAACACATCAATAACACGGCGGAGTTGATAATGATCTACTTCGGTGGGCGCGTGTATGTGGGTAACACGGCTAACGGCGTCGAGGCGCGTGGAACGGGACTGCCCCGGGCCGCGCACAGGAATGGCTTGCAGCTCAGACAAGTTTTTGACAAAGCCTTCGTGGTATTGAACCGTGAGCAGATAGTCGTTACCACTCTTTGGGTCCACCCAGTAACTAGGCGCAATCATCTGGTCGGAAGTTAGCGCCGTGATGACGTTATGAATGACCTCCTTGGACGTTAATCCCATTTGCGCGGCACGTTGCCGGTCCACGTCGAGTTGCAATGCGGGATAATCAATGTCTTGCGGCACCAGCACATCGCTCACACCCGGCAACGCTTGGATTGCGCGAGCAAGTTCAGCCGCGGTTCCCTGCGCCTTCTCAAGGTTTGATCCGCTGACCTGGATGTCAATTGGCGCGGGAAATCCAAGATTCAATACCGCATCTACCAGTCCGCCAGACTGAAAGTAAGCGCTCAGTTGTGGCAGTTCGGCGCGCAGCCGTCGTCGCACCCGCTCCATATACTCGTAGCTGCCAACCCGGTGCTTTTCCTTGAGGCTGGCCTGCACTGTCGCGGTGTGCTGTGCCGAGTTGCTTGTGTAAATAGAGGAAAAACCCGGCGTCACGCCGACGTTCGACACCACGACTGCCAGGTCTTCAGGCGCTACTTCTGCGCGGATAATCTCTTCGACCCTCCTGGCGTATTGCTCAGTTTCCTCCAAGCGGGTTCCCGTGGGCGCCTTGATGTTAATGACAAACTGGCCAGGATCAGTTTTGGGGAAATAGGACAACCCAATGAGCGGAAACAAACCGAAGCTGAGGATGAAAAGAGCGAGCAATCCGGCCACGGTTACCTTTGGACATGACAGAGTTCGCTCCAACAAACGGCTGTAATGATCGAGCATCCTTGTGAAGCCGGTGTTAAACCAGTTTTGCAGAGAATGGCGGGCCGAAGCCACGCCGACCGATGTCCCCTGTGACGCGGGGGGCACTTTGAGAAACTTTGCGCAAAAGAGCGGCACGACTGTAAGCGCTACGATGTAGGACGCAAATAGCGAAAGCACCACAGCCAACGCCAATGCTGAAAACAGAAATTTGCTGACACCATAGAGAAAGATCACAGGGAAGAAAACCACTGCCGTGGCCAACGTTGCTGCCAAAACTGGCAGCGCGACTTCATTGCCACCTTTTTCGGCTGCAATCTCCGGCGGCTCGCCTAGTTCTACGTGTCGGAAGATGTTTTCCAATACAACTACTGAATTGTTGATTAACCGAGAGAAGGCAAGCGCAAGACCACCGAGGACCATCGAATTGATTGAGTTGTTACCAAATGAGAGTGCGAGGAAGGCCGCGAGTACAGAAAGAGGAATTGATAAAAACACGGCCACGGTCGCCCGTAGGTTTCCAAAGAAAACCTGGATCATCAGGCCTGTCAAAATCAGGCCAATTGCCCCCACGAGCAGAAGGTTCTTGATGGCACTCTTGACGAAAACTGATTGATCAAACACGACACGAGTAACCAAATCCGCTGGGACGTCCAATAAATGATTAACAGCCCCTTTGATTCCATTGACAACGGAAATCGTGCTGCCGCCTTGCTTGAGCACCGGTAAATAAACTGAGCGCTGCCCATCGACGCGCACAATCGAAGTCTGGATCTGAGATGCGTCCTTTGCCTCCCCGACATCCGCCACGAGCACCGATGCGCCATGAACCGTTTTCAGCGGCAATCGATTGATGTCATCTATATCGCGGAGTTGGCTATTGGCATAAATGTTGTAATCGTAAGGGCCGATGCGCACGTCGCCAGCGGGCAAAATCAAATTCGAGTCATTCACGGCGCGAACAACGTCCATGACGCTCATTTGGTGCGCCTCGAGCTTAAGGGGATCCACATACACCATGATTTGCCGGTAACGTCCACCGAAGGGTTGAGGCACCGAAGCCCCCGGAACATTGGCTACCTGGTTGCGGACTGTGTACTGGCCGTGATCGCGGAGCTGCGCTTCGTTCATGCCCTCACCTTTGAGGGTAATTAAGCAGACAGGCAGACTGGAGGCGTCAAACTTCAAAACAACAGGCGGCAAAGTCCCAGGCGGCAGCCGGCGGAGGTTGGCGGCGGCCAGATTGGCAATCGTTGTTACCGCGGAGTCAGGATTGCTGCCCGGTTGAAAATAGACCTTGATTAAACTGACACCGGGAAGCGAACGCGATTCGATGTGGTCAATGCCGCTGCCAAGAGTGAAGAATCTTTCGAAACGTCCGGTGATGTCGTTTTCAATCTGCTCAGGTGGCATCCCGGAATAAAACGTCGCCACGACGACCACAGGAATTCTGATCGCCGGGAAAAGGTCAACAGGCAGGCGGAACAAACTGGTCAAGCCAACCACACAAGTGATCAGGCACAGCACAATGATCAGATAAGGATATCGGATGGCAAAGCGAGTCATGGAATTATTGGCGATGTGAGCAAAGGGCCCATTCTAGAAGCCGTCCTTTACGGCCGCCCGAAGGTTTTCCAGCGAAAAGTTGCTGGATCGGCACAATTCAATAACCTTGCGCTCTCTGGCTACAATCTTGGAAGCAACGCTCGGAATGCACGGGGCGATCTCATGCGGCACTGACAGCACGCCATGCGCATCGCCATGAAGCAAATCACCAGGATCAACCCTCAAACCGCCGACTTTTACGGCTCCCCCAACCTCGACAATATGCGCGTAGGAATGCGACACCACAACGTTACCCCCAAAGAGATAGAAGCCCGAACTCTCTACCGCGCGCAGATCCCGCACCGCGCCATTGGTCACTGCCCCGATGCATTTTAGCGCCATCAAAACATTCGCGTGAATCTCACCCAAAAGTGACCCGGTTCCCAATTTCTCGTCCACGTCCTGAATAACGACCACTCGCGGAGGCGGAATTGACACGATGAAATTCCACCAGTCGGTCCGGTCCAAGTAATGATCACCACTCGGTGGAGGATTGGAAGAGCGCATAGTTGCCGTCACAGCGTAACCGACCATTGGCGTCCGGCATGGCACCAGGCATCGGATGCTTGCGTCGGCGAAGCCTTCGTTTCGCAAACGGACGTTGAAAGTTTCAATGGCATTGGCGACCGTGCAGGTATCAAACAGCCGGAGGGATTCCAATTGTTCGGAGGTCAAAACCGCTTTCATTCCGATGTCCTGCTTTCGATGAGTTTCGGCTCCACCTGCTGGCCGGCTTTAACTTGCGTGCGGCTGCCAATCATAACGAGGTCGTTTTCGCGCAACCCCGCCAGGACTTCGAGTTTGTGCGGCGTTTCCAAACCCAGGCTGATCGTATGCTCCTCAATTCTATTTTGCGGGTTCACCACGAATACGGTTGCTATCTTCTGGCGCGAGACTGCCTCGACTGGAACGACAAGAGCTTTATCGCGACGATCCAGGCGCAGCAGAACCGAGGCGTACATACCGGGGATCAACGCCAGATCGGTGTTCGCGATGTCCACTTCCACCTCCATCGTGCGAGTGGCCGTTTCGACTTTTCGAGTCGAGCGCGCGACCTTGCCCGTCAAAACTCTATTGATGGAATCGACGCGGATCTCGACTGGATCTCCAATGTTGATTTTTGAGACGAACGAGACCGAGACCGGAAAAGCCAGCCGCAACCGGTCGTTTTGCGAAAGTCGAACCAAGGGCATCGCCTGGGTGCTGGACGAAATGCCAGCTTGGATAAGTGCGCCCGGATCGGCGTATCGCTTGGTAATAACGCCTGAGAACGGTGCTGTAATGCGAGAATACTTGAGCATGGTTTTGAGCTTATTCAATTCGGCCCGTGTCACCTCCACTTGGTCTTTCGCGGCGGCGAGAGTGGACTCGGCCACCAAGTCCTTTCCTTGCGCAGTGTCTATTTCTTGCTGGGCTACGAGATTGGGTTGTGATTTGTCAACTGCGAGCAGCCGGTTGTAAGCCAGGTGGGATTCCTCGTAGGCCGCCTGGGCGCGTTTGACTTCTTGTTCGCTCCGCTTCAACGTGGCCTCGCCGCGGGTAATGTCATCAGCCAGTTCTGGCACTTCAATGGTCGCCAATAGTTGACCGGCTTCAACGCGATCTCCGATATCCACGTTAATTTTTTCCAGATACCCCGCTACCTTCGCGTGTAAGTCAATTTCTTCATAAGGCCGCAACTCCGCTTCTACGACCAACTCCTGCATGAGGTCTTCGCGAATCACTTTCGCTACGGCAACGGACGGGCTTTTGGCGACATTAGCGTTTGCTTTCGCGCTGCCACGGAAGGCGTGGTAAACAGGCATCGAAATTACCACCAGCACGATTGCGATGCCGGTCCGCCAACCGAACATTCGCCAACTCGTTTTCTTCCTCTCCGGGATCGGAGAGTCGTTTCCGCTCTTGGTTTCAGTGCTCATGATTTGAATGTGGGTGATCCGTTGCGGCTCTGGGCCAGCGGGAGTTCAACGCGAAAGCGGCTGCCTTGACCCGGTGCACTATTGACCTCCACGCGCCCATCGTGCGCTGTGCAAATTGACTTCACAATTGACAAACCCAGTCCCGCTCCGCCCATCTCACGGGAGCGGGCCTTATCAACCCGAAAGAAGCGTTCAAATACGTGCGGCAAGGCTTCAGGTGGAATTCCAATGCCGCTGTCGGCGACCTCGAGAACCGCGTTCCTGCCATCAGCGCTCACAATGAGACCGACTTCACCTCCTTCGGGAGTATATTTGATGGCATTGTCGAGAAGATTTACGATCACTTGTTTGAGCCGCGCACGATCCCCTTTGACCAGGACGCCCTTAGGCGCATTACAGGTCACCGAAATTCGCTTGTCCTCGGCGAGCAATGCCATTTGGTCGGCAGTGGAAGTCGTCAGCTCACCCAAGTCAAATGGCACCCCTTCGCGTTGGGCCTCGCCGGCATCCAGCCGCGACAGCGCGAAGAGCCCTTCGACAATGGTTGCCAACCGTTCGACCTCTTCTAACAACCCCGCCACCGCTTCGTGATGTTCCGCAGAGAGCTTGACGTCCTCCAGCATTGCTTCGAGTTCGCCGCGCAGCACGGTGAGAGGGGTACGGAGTTCATGCGAGGCGTCTGCCACAAACCGCTTGGAGTATTGGAACGCTTCGTCCAGGCGGCTGATCATGTGGTTCAAGGCAATCGAAAGACGCTCCAGTTCATCTCCGGATTTGGCCACTGGCAATCGCTCTCCAAGATTTCGAGAGGTGATTCGTTCGGCGCTCCGGGTAATTTGGTCCACTGGCGATAAGGCGCGCCCCACGAGAAGATAGCCGCCGCCCACTGAAAGCGCGGCCACAAGTGTCAATCCGATGGCCAGCAAGGCAAGAAAGCGACGCAACACTGATTGCACGGCGTCGAGCGGTGCTCCAACTTCAACGAGAAATCGGTCTCCATTCGGGGCTTGGTAGAGATAGGTGGCGAGCATGAGTTGGCGGCCACGAGAAATTGAAACCTTCTCGAGTCTTGCTTCTGAATTCGGCGAGCCTGGAGGCCTGACGAGACGAGGTTCGAATGTAGCCTCGTGCGGTGGGCCAGAAACATACAATACGCTGCCGTTCAGGCGGCTCAGGCGCACGAAACGCCCGTTTGCCCCGGGGGCATAGCGGCTCTCAATTTCCTCGCCCACATATGATTCACCTTTGTCTTGCACCTGTGGCAACAAAGAATGGGCAATTTGCTGAGCACGTCGAAGTTGAGCGTCGCCGATACTCCCTTCCAAATAACTCCGGACCATAACCCAGGTTGAAACACCCAGGAGAGCAGCAACACCCGTCACCAGGCCGGCGTACCAAACAATCAATTGAAAGCGAATGGACCGTGTGCTCATTAAACTGGTTCGTCGGTTATGCAGTAGCCGACTCCCCTCATGGTGCGGATGAGTTTTGTCGAAAAGGGTTCGTCCACCTTTCTTCTTAAATGGCGCACATACACGTCCACGATATTCGTAAGGCCTTCGAAGCTTTGATCCCAAACATGTTCGAGGATCATCGTGCGCGAAAACACACGCCCTTTGTTCGCCACGAGATACTCAAGCAGCGCATATTCCTTGGCGGTTAGTTCGATCCGCTTGCCCGCTCGCTTCACCTGACGCGAAAGCCTATCAACTTCAAGATCGCCCACGCTCAGTTTGCTGGCGCGGTTTACTGGGCCGCGCCGCAACAAGGCTTTTACGCGAACGAGCAACTCCGCGAAGGCAAAAGGCTTGGTCAAATAATCATCCGCGCCAGCTTCGAAATGCGTGACCTTGTCCGCAGTGCCGTCGCGCGCGGTGAGAATCAACACGGGTGCTTCATTCCCATTGCTGCGGAGGCGGCGTAAAACTTCGGTCCCGCTCAAACCCGGCAACATCAAATCCAGAACAATCAAATCATACGCATATGCTGAGACCGTTTCTAACGCGTCGTGGCCATTACGGGCAACATCAACTGCAAAACCTTCGGCATTCAATCCGCGCGCCACAAAATCGGCTACTTTCTGTTCGTCCTCGGCCAACAACAATCGCATAACTCACAATCTATGACACCAGAGGAACAAACTCTGATTAAAGGATAATGAACAAAAGATTAAATTTCGTTCAGAATCCAACCGGTAATTGACGTGCTTAGGACTTTTTTAGAAATCTCATTGCGGAATGAGATCAGCTATCCAGGCTTTGAGACCCTTCTATGTTGGGATGTTCATTTTCTCTAAGCTTGTTCAGGTTGTCTCGGGCGCTGATGGCCAGGCCCTGAATGTTTCGATTTCCGACGATGGAGTCACGATTCGGGTGCCGGTCCACATGTTTGGCGCGACTCTTAATTTTGTGCTCGATACCGGCTCTTCTTTTTCGGCGGTTGATCTCAAGTATAAGCCGAATTTAAGGGAAATAATTGCACTCCAGCGTTCTGAGAATGTTCTTTCTGATAACCAGACGCCGATTTATCGGTGCCCGGAAATATTGCTGAAAGGAAAGCGACTCGGATTTTCCGAAATCTCGTGTGTTGATTTGCAAATGCTAAGCTTGGTTAGCGGCGAAAAATGCGATGGGATACTCGGAGTCGAGTTTTTTGCGAGCAACGTGGTGTGCGTGGATTTTGACGCAAGGGTTCTTTCCGTTTACAGCACGGTTCCAGACACGGTCAAAAATTCTGCCGTTTGTGTCCCGTTGAAGCCACTCTATCGGCACTACACGGTCGAAGCGTTGGTAAATCGAACGTGGGCTGTAAATCTATTGGTCGATACGGGAGACAGTAGTTCCGTTTCTCTAAATCCTCTGGACTGGGGGAAAGTGTTTCCGAAAGGTCAAGACAAGGTCGTTAGTGCCACAGTTGCGAGTATCGAGAACCAAGTCACGAACGCGATGATTGGACGGATCGACCTTCTCACACTCAAGGATTACAACTACACCAATCTTTACACTTATTCTATCAAGAACTCCTTTGGCCCATCGCATCTTGGACTTAATTTTTTCCGGCGGCATCGCGTGACGTTCGATTTCGCCAATCGCACGCTATACCTCCAACCTGGCAAAACGTTTAGCAACCCGGACAAACACGACATGAGTGGGTTGCACCTGCTTCGAAAGGAGGGGATCACCTATGTGCATTCGGTGGACAAGGACAGTCCGGCATCACAAGCGGGCATTGAAAACCACGACGTCATTGTTTCGTTAGACGGGCGGGACACAGCTTCCCTTACTATGACAGAGATTCGCGAAATTCTGCAATCGGGTGAACTCAAAAAAGTCAGTCTGCAAATCAAACGTGGAGATAAGGTGGTCCGCCTGGGGTTTGTTCTGAGGAGGATCATTTAAACAGTAAAGCCAATCACAAGGGAAGCGCAGTGAAACGAAACGCTAAATCGCACCGAAGGGCGGGTCCAGGGCGTGGCGCGTCCGGTATGATTCGGCAAATCATGGGGATGTCCGTACTTTTGGTGACTGGTCTTTGCTTGCATTCAGCTCCAGGAAATTGGTTGTAAATAGTGTCGAGTTCCAGATGAGCTAAGTCAGTTCGAAAGGAAAGGTCTCATGCACAAGGCCATACAATGTCGCACTATGGTCGTGTCGCTATTCTGGGTGGCGGCATCTCAAGGTGCCCGGTTCCAAAGCGCCGACGCAGCGCAAATCGGCCGGGAGGTATCGGTCTCGAAACATTTGCAGGACGGAGAGGAGTTCCAATTGCCGATCACGGAGGTGGTCGAGCACGGGCGGAAACTGTTCACCGCGGTCTGGACAAGCCAGGAAGGAGGAGGAAGGCCCCTGACGAAGGGGACAGGGGCACCGCTGTCCGATCCGCGAGCGCCGCTGGTTTTCCCTCGGAACTTCAACCGGCTTTCGGCGCCGGATGCCAATTCGTGCGCCGGGTGTCACTCACAACCTTTCGGCATCGCCGGGGGCCACGGAGACATTGTGGCCAATGTGTTCGTCCTGGGCCAGCGGTTTGATTTTATGACTTTTGACCGGCTTGACTTTCTGCCGACCAAGGGAAACGTGGATGAGGTTGGCCGGCCGGTTTTGGAGCAAACCTTCGCGAACTCACGCGTGACGATTGGCATGTTTGGGTCGGGTTTTATTGAAATGTTAGCGCGTCAGATGACACAAGACTTGCAGGCTATCCGCGATGCGACGGCTCCGGGGGAAACTCACACGCTGGTTGCCAAAGGCATTTCCTTCGGGGCGATTACGAGAAAGGCTGACGGGACCTGGGACGTCTCGCAAGTGCAAGGCATCCCGGCGACGAGCCTTGGGACCTCCGGGACGACCCCACCTAGTTTGATCATCAGGCCTTTCCATCAGGCGGGACGCGTCGTTTCGTTGCGGGAGTTCTCCAACAACGCATTTAATCACCATCACGGAATCCAATCCACCGAGAGGTTCGGCCTCAACACCGACCCGGATGGCGATGGAGTGATGAATGAAATGACAAGGGCGGACGTGACCGCAGTTTCGATGTTTCAAGCCACGATGGCTGTACCAGGGCGGGTAATTCCCAACGATCCGGAGATTGAGGAGGCGGTACTGATTGGCGAACAAAAATTTCAAGCGATCGGCTGCGCCAGTTGCCATGTGCCTTTGCTTCCCCTGGATAATACTGGTTGGACTTTCAGTGAGCCCAATCCGTTTAACCCGGCGACGAATCTGCGTGTGGGGGAAGCCCCGAGCTTGAGTGTGGACCTGACGGATGAAAAGCTTGCTCAACCACGTCTTAAGCCGAATAAGAATGGCGTGGTGAATGTCCCTGCGTTCACTGATCTGAAGCTTCACGATCTGTGCGACGGACCGGACGATCCAAACACGGAACCGCTGGATATGAATCAGCCAAATGGGTCTATGGGCTTTTTCGCGGGCAGTCGCTTATTTATCACCAAGAAGCTTTGGGGAGCAGGGAATGAACCTCCTTTCTTCCACCACGGACAATTTACGACCCTGCGCGACGCGATAATGGCGCATGGCGGCGAGGCAGCGCCTGTGCGCGCGGCTTTTCAGGGACTAAGCGACCATGAAAAGGATTGCGTCATCGAATTTCTAAAGACTTTGCAAATTCTACCAGCGGGCACCAAGCACATGGTTTGTGACGAAAACTTCCATCCGAAAGTCTGGCCACTGTGGCAGGAAAACAAGGCGAGATAAGGAAAAACTGACTCTCGGAAAAAATGGGGAGTTGCGCTCCTCACTAGATGTTGCCCAGCAGGCCGGCGCCTCAAACACAAATCTCTACAAAACGGTGCTGCGCAACTGCAGGGCACGGCTAGGGGACCCGCGGACAATTCAAGGAGCGGCGCAAAGACCAAACCGTCTCGATTACAGCATCAAGAAACGGTTGTCTGAATTTGCCAAACGCAAAACCGACAAGGAAAAGAAGGATTCCACCTGAAGCAAAGAGATACTCCGTGCCGGTGCAAGGAGCCAGGATTGTTTGGCCGCGGGACCTTCCCAAATCCGCATGATCCGAGACTGTCTGCAGGATTACAAAAATGTAACTTTCCCAAACCACGGCGCCCTTTGGTTTGCGCATTTTTTAAGTGACGCCATCGGTCGCGTTGGCCACGGCTACACCTGCCTCCGCCTGCCGAAGGGCCGGAGCGTCGTTGACGCCATCCCCGCTCATGCCGACCACCTCGCCGCGACGCTGGAAGAGGCGAACCAGTTTGAACTTGTCGTCAGGAAAGACTCCGGCAAACACAGCGCAGTCGAGCCCGTCGTCGCCACCAATGTCTTCACGCAGCTTTTCAGGCGGGCAAACGTCTCCTGACATCCCCACTTGCTCAGCGACCCGTTGCGCTGTGATGGCGTTGTCTCCTGTAACCATAACGATGCGGACCCCGGCGTCACCGATTGCGCGCACCACGGCCTTGGAATCTTCGCGCACAGCGTCCTCAAGTCCCAGCAGACCCACCAAGCGCAACTCGGGACCGGCTCCTTCCGCCACCGCGAGCACACGCTGCCCGCGCGCGACAATGGTTTCAGCCTTTGGTTGCCAGACGGCTTCTGCGGCGCCCGCCCTTGTCGCGACCACTGCGGGGGCGCCTTTCACAAAGCGACGCGAGTCCAGTTTATCTCGGTAAACGGCTTCGGCGCGTTTTGTAGCGGGGTCGAAAGGCTTGAAGTCGATTCGTTCCATTTCACCATCCTGCCAACCCCTTGTGGTGGCCGCCCTGATAATCGCCCCATCCACGGGGTCCTGACCTGCGGGGTCACTGGCCAGCGCTGCGGCGCTCAGAAGCTCATACTCGGTGGCGCCCGGGGCGGCCCAAAGAGCGTTCACCGTGGCTTCGTTGCGAGTCAGGGTCCCGGTCTTGTCACTACACAGCACAGTCATGGAGGCGATATCCCTCCGCAAACTCTGATCTCTCTTACCGCCTGCTGGTGTTCGGGTTCAATGGAGGCACCCGGCCAGCCAAACCGAGTTAACTTCTTTGGACCGTGGAACAAATCATACCACTGGTGGTTTCAGCCGTATCACCCGCCGAGGCCCTATCCGCTTGAGAAAGTAGTGATGCGGTTGCCGGCGAACGATTCTGACACTCTCCTCCCTGTCAACTAGCGCAGTCCTCTTGTGATATTCTGCGGTTGCGAGCTCTGAATTCATGGGGTGAAGCCCTCTTCGGCGCAAGTTGGCACGTTCATAGCTTACTCTTCCGAGGAAGTAGCTGGGGAACTATAAACTGAACAGGGGTATGAAAAAGATAAGCGTTTTCATTGCTGATGATCAGACCATCGTCCGTCAGGCTTTAAAGGCATTAATCTGTTCGACGAGCACGATGCGTTTCTCGGCTGCTTTGTTGCGCCTGTGGCAGTTATGGAACCGCAGCTCCTCCTTCTATTATGACGACCATTATTATGATTGGGGCCCCGGCTGGGTCGAGCCAGCACCGTGGTGGTGGTGGGAGCCGTGCGGGTTCTGGTTTGGGTTCAACTTTTTCCGGGAATTCCCGGTAGTAGTGTTCAACAACCACGAGTTTTTTGAGCATCACCATTTCCATCACGGCGAGTTCTTCGACCACGACCTTCATTTTGCACACCACGACTCTGCCGAACATGGCCGTGTTTTCTTCGGCCATGAGTGGAACGACCCAGCCGCATGGCACCGTAGTCCGCAGGGTCAAGCTGGCTTCTTTGGAATACCGGCCCACCCGGCTCTGGCGACAGCCCGGTTCTCACACGACAGCTTCTCCCATGAACCAGTCGCCCTTCCTCACATGGGACAGGCCGTGGCGCAAAGCCGCATCCCTTCGAGGGTACAGCCGCTTGGGAGCGTGCGGAGGATTGAACCACAGAGAAGTTTTGCTGCCACGGGCAGGCGCGGTGCGAATCCGGGCGTTGCGGCTAATCGCCTTAGCCAGCCAAGGGCGGCTCCAGACATTGCGAGTCGTCGTGAATTCGCGGGGGGTGGTTCCCCGGTGACCCCTTACCGCACCTTTTCCGCCCTGCTCCCAGAGCGCCTGGCATGGTGCCTCCGATAGCTCCCCACCCCGCATCACCGGCGGGTTTGCCGGTCGTTTCCATAGCGGTCCCGCTTTTGGCGGAGGGTTCCGTGGCGTCACACCGATGCACTCGGCCTCTTTCGGATTTCATGGCGGAGTGGCGCCCAGCGGATTTTCTCGGGGCTTTCACGGCGGGTTCCGCCCGCCATAGGCGGCGGCTTCCACGGTGGGTTGGCTGTCGGCGGATTGAGGTTGCTTCAATGAGGCGGAATCTCGGGCTTACGATGTTCCGTTCATGAAGCAACGGATGATTTAGCCCCTGCCTCTACACCGGCAGCCCCATTGTCCGTGTGCCCGCATGGTCGCATGGTGTAGGCGGGCAGCCTGCTGCTTGCCTTTTGGCTGAAGCCTGACGGCCTCTTTAGCTTCGTTCCGTTGACGATGCTTGAGGCAGTTCACTTGTGTTGGGGCCTGTCATCCAGTCTAACCCTCCGACTTCACTGACGCTGGAAGTCGCAGAAGTTTCCTCACGGCTGCTTCTGCATCGGGATGGCGGGGGTTCATTGTCACAGCAGCTTCCGACCCGACCGTTGCCAGTCGCGCCGGTGCCGATAGACTACTGCGGACGGAACCGCAGGTTTGCTTCTTTTCCTCATGGAGGTTTCATCACAAACAACTGCATAAACGGCCTCATGTCGCGGACACCAAAACGGACACCAAAATGGTTAGAATAAGTATAGTTTGGTTACGTCGATTTATGTTGATTTGTTCGGAAAAGTGGGCATTTTTGTCCCGTAACTGCGGCGAAAACGGACCGATTCCGACCCTCGGATCGAGCCCTTTTTGCTGGGATTTTGGAGGAAAAACAGTCGAGTTTCAGTAGCCGCAAAACCCGCCTCACGGCCACATAAAATGCCCTGTTTCCGTGGCCGGTGAGCTTCCTGATCTTCCCGTTCAGGTGCAAGCGACGGAGAGCATGAGTCAACGCTCGCTTTGAAACCAGCATTGGGCTTTTCGTGGACTGGGAAAATACCCCGGGGAATTGGGGTGGCGCTCCTCCTTCTACTTACGAATGAGCCTGTATATCCATGTTGAGTCGGTTCATTACAGCTATCAGGCAGAAGAAAGTCGTAAGAAGTCTCAAGCGGCCCAGAAGATTCTTCTTTCCTTAATGGCGGCTATTCCCGAAAACTTCGAAAACTTCCAACCTAGGCAAACGGGATCTGCTTCGGCACAGTCTGCGCTACGGGCCTGGTGGTTGTGACAAGAGCAATTTTGAACCACTATAGGGATATTCTCTCTTTTCAGGCTGGGCTGGTCGTATGAAGCCGCGCCGGTACAACCTCCGGCCGTTCCTCGTGCGTCGGGTGATCGGCCACCCGCAGGCGTTCGTTTTGAGGAAGGCTCACTCGGAATTCTGGAAACCAGGAGCAGATTGATCTCTGGACTTCCTCAACAGGTCACTGCCGGTTCGCTCAACGCATTCGCGCTGGCTCTTGCGTCAGGTCTGCGCCTTGACGGATAGCCGGATAGGATTTTCTTTTTGCTTGGTTTCAAACTTCCATCCGTTCTTCCGCAGTTCGGCCCAAGCTGGTTTTCTCGTCGGGAGCCAACTCATCTTTGGACCTCCGCCGTTTCGCCAGCTCTCGGGAACCCCTCCGTAGGTTGAGCGAATGCATGCCCCGTTGCTGGAGTGGCCCAGTTCGAATGCGATTTGCTCATCCGACGCCCCCTGGCTTCTGCGAACCAATACGTAAAAGGCTCGAAGTCCGTGCGGGCGAATCCTTCGCGGGATCTTTCTCTGAACCCTGCGCAACGCGTGAGCCAACGCCCCCTTCCCAACCAGTCCGCGGCAGTGAGAGGGGAAAAACAAAAGTGAGTTTGGGAAAGACGCGGCTTTCCATTCCGCATGGGCTTTGAGCACTTCCTGAAGGCCTGCGTGGCTGTGGCAATATGGATTGATTGCGTGCTGGTTCTTGCACCGCCAGACTTTCAGAAATCTTCCGTCCTCAGTCGTCTTTCCAAATTCTTCCTCGCCAAGCCGCAAGGCTTCTGATGTTCGCAGACCGGTATATGCCTCAAAGAGCATCTGGAATCCCAAAACAGTGCTATTTCTGTGCTCGAACAAGATCTCTGCTGCTGCATGGAGTTCGTCAGCATTTTGGGGCATGAATTCCCGGCAGTGCTTGATTTCCGACGAACGCTGGTACTTGGGACGCTGGGCCAGCGGGTTGAGCTTGATCAGCTCGGAGCGAGCAGCCCACCGACAGGCATTGTTTAGTGTGTTCAATTCGCGATCCACTTGCCTGTTTCCCAGACCGTGGCGAAAGCCCTGATCGTTTCTCCAGGAGTGATAACGGTCACAAGCCGCAGGTCCGGCAGAATCAACCGGGATGTTGTCCCAAAATTGCAGCAGCGTTTTGCAGTGATTCTTCTCATCTTCCAGCGTTGGCCCCACCCGAGGCGCTTTGTGCTTATCGGGGTAGCCGTCGAGCTCGTACTTGCGGATTACCTGGCCCATCGTTGGCCCAGTCTGGAGTTGCACCGTCGAGGTGGCTTTTCGTTCCATCGTCGCCGGCAGACCGGCAGCACGCCTATGGTAGGCCTCCTTTGCCAGTTTGAGGTTTTCGGTTCCCAGACATTCCCAAGTGCGTTTTCCGTCTGTCCAAGGCCTCCAATACAGCTTGTTAGTACGGGCATGTCGATAGATGCCGTCGGCTTCTCGTTTCCACTCTTTGGTGCCCACTTTGATTTCATTATAGGCACTCCCGGCAGGCTTTTGGCCGCCTACTGGTATAACAACTGGTATAATGCAGTTGTTCGCATTGAGGAGGGAACCCGCGCTAAGTCCTTGTGGGACAATGGCGCGCCCGCCGCGACTCGAACGCGGGACCCTCTGCTTAGAAGGCAGATGCTCTATCCAACTGAGCTACGGGCGCA
>CAYUPI010000013.1:0-129854 GCA_964446585.1 uncultured Verrucomicrobiota bacterium | reverse complement strand
CACGATGAGCCAGAGCACCTCGGCCTCGGTGTCGTTGAACACCTGCCGCAACTGGTTCGGGCCGACAAGCACGCCGCCATGTTTCGGCACGGTCAACGTCTCGTTGTCCACGCGCAAGCGGCCCACGCCTTCTAGAACGAAATAAAACTCCTCCGCGCGGACGTGCTTATGGAGCGTGTTCGCGCTCCTGGGCGGCAACCGCCAGAGCCGCGCGCCCAAGTTCTCGCTCCCGGTCCGTTCCAGAAAATCCGCGTTGGGGATTTTCATAATGTTCGAGGGCCGCCAGGAAAGGTCCTCCGGCCTGATGAGAAAGTACTCGTCAACAGGTTTCATAATTTCAGCGTATTATGGTTTCGAGTTTGTGGCGATTCCGCGGTCATTTTGCGCGCCAACCCCCGCAATCTAGGCTGTGGCAAGTGGGCGAGACAATGGGACGAAGGAGGCATTCGCGCGCAGCGGTGATGCGCTGTTCGTTCCAGTTAAGCTACGCGCCTTGCAACGCGGGTGAAGCGATTTCGCTAGGCCTTATTACTCGGGGACGGCTTGATGCCAAGCTCAACGACCTCAATGGTCAACAAATCCTTCCAGCGCTCGTGCCACAATTGGAACAGGGAAGCATCTTCCGTTTCCATCAACTGAAAACATCGGTCGCCATCCTTTTCGAGCCAGCTATTCAGACACGCGAGCCCATGCGGCAGCATCCTGCCCTTCGCGTAGAAGCGCTCGTAAATCTTACTTCTGTATCCGGGGAAAAAGGTTTCGATCACCATGTACTGTCTCATACCGCCAGCCAGCGACGCCTACGAGACTCTATCAAGCACGCATCTGACGCCACAATTTGGCCGCCAAGCGGGCAGGCGCTACCCTGTGGCCTACCTGTTCTTTGGCAAAGTCTCTGATCCCCCATCGATAAGACTGGAGCCGCGGACGGAATTCAAAATGTCTTGTGAATTCGGCGCGAGGCGCACCTTGCCTGCCGCTGACCGAGCAGTACCGACAACGGGTCCCGCGCTTTGATGTCGTCGTGCCCATTGATTGCCAAACCGCGAGACTCAAACTAGGTGTCACTTCATCCGCTCGCTGAACGGGCGGGCCACGTGAAAGTGGGCCTTTAGTCCTATTCGGTTTCGGGAACTCTCGTTCCATTCAGACTTCCAACCCGCATGACTGAGCGTATTCAATTTGATATCGCCGGGCCGCCCGGCGCCTATGCGATCTTTGTCTGCCGATCTCGCAAGCTGGAGTGAGTTGGCCGTTGTGAAAAACAGTCCTGGAGCCATCGTCTTCGCGGATGTGACGCCCCACCTTTCGTTGCGGAAATTCTACCAGGCGCGCTCTAAATGAAACCGTGCGGCAACTTTGGTCTCGTCAACGCGGTGAAGCGTTTTGTTCCGGCGACGATAATTGCATTGGGAGCGCTGGCTCTCGATCCATTGTCCTCGCGATCCGCGGAAACTGGCTCGTTCACACTGGTCCAGCCGATGAAGCAGTTCCGCAGGTTTCACTCCGCCACACTGTTATCAAATGGAACGGTTCTGGTTGCAGGGGGGACCCCGCTCGCGCAAGCGGCTGTGTCGGAAATATATGATCCCTTGACCGCAACGTGGACGAATTCAGGCTCGCTGAACACAGGACGTGAGTTTCACACAGCCACCTTGTTGCAGAATGGTAGCGTAGTGGTGACCGGTGGCCAAAGCGCCAGCCAACTCCTAGCGAGCACTGAGGTGTTTGAGCCGCCCAGTGGTGGGTGGATAGTTGTCGGCGCGTTGAACCAGGCGCGCGAATTGCACACCGCCACGCTTCTGACGAGCGGTTTCGTTCTGGTCGCGGGTGGCTTCCCAAACATTTCCAGCGCCGAGGTTTTTGATCCGACAACTGGGCAATGGGGGCTAACAGGTTCGATGAATGTGCCGCGGTACCAACATACGTCCACTCTGTTGGCCGATGGCAGAGTCCTTGTAACGGGCGGGCTCAACGCCACTGATTTGCTGGCGAGCGCGGAGCTGTATGATCCAAAAACACAACTCTGGACGCCCACGGGCTCCATGCATTTTCCACGCGTGACACATACCGCTTCGCTCCTCCCGAACGGCCAAGTATTGGTCACCGGGAGTGACAGTCTCGGCCAGCCTTCCGAACTCTATGATCCGGCAACCGGCTTATGGACGGTCACCGGCACTCCCTCGATCTTTCGAAGCGAGCACACAGCTACCGTGCTGCCGACCGGCAAAGTGCTCGTAACCGGCGGCCGTGATGATAAGCTCAATCCGATTGCTTGCGACTCAGAATTGTACGACCCCGCAACGGGTTCATGGTCGCGAACGGGCGCGTTAAATGGCGGCCGCACCAGCCATACGGCAACCTTGCTTGCCAACGGAGATGTGCTGGTTACTGGAGGCAGGACCAGTGGAACAGCCTTCACGGAAAAGGCGGAAGTGTACGACAGCGGCGCGAAAAACTGGAGTGCCACGGGAAAATTATCATTCTCCCGCGCGGGCCACCTGGGAGTCTCGCTCGCCAATGGCAAAGTGCTGGTGGCCGGAGGATTCGACGGGTCCTTACATTTTGTCAACAGCTCGGAACTGTACGACCCGGCAGGAGGAATCTGGCAACTTACCGGGAGCCTGAACACTACGCGCCAGAGTGCCACAGCAACTTTGCTGCGAAACGGGAAAGTCCTCGCTGCGGGAGGCGTTGGCGGTCAGTCGATTCAGGCGACCGCTGAGCTGTACGATCCAACCAGCGGTCAGTGGACAATGACAGGCTCGATGCGCGATATGCGTTGGGAAGCTGCTGCGGTCTTGTTGCCGAATGGAAAGGTCCTGGAGGTGGGAGGCGCCGCTATCGCGTCCTTTATCGGTACCCGGGGAGCCGAACTCTATGATCCAGAAAGCGGGAATTGGACGGCCACAGGCTCGATGACCAATGAGCGGTGCGCTTTCACGCTAACTCTCTTGCCAAATGGCAGGGTATTGGCGGCTGGTGGCTTCGGCACGAACGGCGCGGTAGCCACAGCGGAGCTTTATGATCCAACCACTGGCGCTTGGACACCGACCGGCTCGCTCCAGACGTCACGCGGTTCGCACACGGCAACGTTGTTGCCAAACGGAAAGGTACTCGTAGCCGGAGGAACTGATTTCTTCGGGGCCGCGAATAGCACTCCGATCGACCCCACCCGGGCCAGCGCGGAGATTTACGATCCAGCCAAGGGAATTTGGGTACCCACGGGTTCAATGAGCCTCCCTCGTTCGATTCACACCGCGACCTTGTTCCCGAACGGAAAGGTTCTGGTTGCCGGAGGTATCAACTATTTTGACAGCGTTTTTCCAACCACCGCCGAACTGTACGATCCTGCTACTGGAAAATGGTCGCCGACCTTGCCTCTGGTCAGCGGCCACCGCGACCATATTGCTGCCTTGCTTCCCAACGGCAAAGTTTTGGTCGTGGGAGGTTTCAACACCTCCGACACTGGTCCAAGTACCGAGTTATATGACCCTGCGAGTGCCGTGCCCACTCCATTCTCGTTGGCACAACCGAGAAAACCGCAGACAGGTGCTTTTCAATTCACTTTTCGAAACACACCCGGCCTCAGCTTCGCTGTTTTGAGCGCCACAAATCTTGCGCTGCGTCGGGATGACTGGACGAGCCTTGGCTTCGCCGCCGAAGTCTCGCCCGGCCATTATCAATTCACGGATCTGACACCGACCAGTCCCCAACGCTTTTACGTCGTGCGCTCACCTTGATCCCGTTAATCTCACTTCACCATGCCAACGCTCATCTCGACACCGGCCCGCATCACGGCGGCTGGAAACAAACCTAAAATCATCGATGAATTCATCGGGCAGGTGAGCTCACATGAATCGCGACTCAGCATCGCGCATATGCGAAGCCCAAATGGATGGACCGAACCGGGACAGACGCCGGAGTTCGACGAATTCACCGTCGTGCTGAAAGGCGCGCTTCGTGTAACGCACCACGACGGCGCCGTCGATGTCGCCACCGGCCAGGCCGTCATCGCGCACGCGGGTGAATGGGTGCAATACAGTACGCCCCATCCCGACGGCGCGGAATACATCGCCATCTGTCTGCCAGCGTTTTCGCCGGAGACGGTCCGTCGGGACGCATGAGCCGGCCCTTCCACGATCACTTCTCCGAGGTCGCGCAGAGCTACGCGGATTTCCGCCCGCATTATCCCGCGGCGCTCTTCGATTACCTGGCGACACTTGTCCCGCGAAGTTCGCCGGTTTGGGACTGCGCCTGCGGAAACGGCCAGGCTACCCTCGACCTCGCAGCGCGCTTCGACCGAGTCGTCGCCACGGATGCCAGCGGCGAGCAAATCGCATCCGCCCCGTCGCGCCCGAATGTGGAATACCGCATTGCGCCCGCCGAGCAGAGCGGGCTGCCGGATGCATCTGTCGCGCTTATCACGGTCGCGCAGGCGTTGCACTGGTTCGACCTGGAGCGCTTTTACGGCGAAGCCAAGCGAGTGCTAAGCCCGGCAGGCGCGCTCGCTACCTGGGCTTACGGAGTGGACGAAGTGGAAGGCGACACTGTCAACCAACTCGTGCAGGAGTATTATTCAGACATCGTCGGCCCTTACTGGCCGCCGGAGCGAAGACTGGTTGAAGAAGGCTACCGCACCATTCCGTTTCCATTCGCTGAAATCACAGCGCCAACGCTTCGCCTGGAAGCCCGCTGGACGCTCGACCAGTTACTCGGCTACTTCAGTACCTGGTCAGCCACAAACCGCTACATCAAAGCCACTGGCCGAAATCCTCTTGAGCCGCTGTCGGCAGAACTGTCGCGCGTGTGGGGCGACGCGAACTCGCCTCGGCTTGTCGTATGGCCGCTGTCGCTCCGCGTAGGTCGCCGATGAGTCAAGACTGAGTGGCTTTCGCTCAAGGCACTAGCCGCCTTGGTGAACTCCGCCGCGACGGACCTGTCCGAAAGGAGTAGTCCGGTCACGCCATTCTTTGGAACTGTTTTCCGCTGCCGAGCGTCCCACCCACGCAAACGCGAGTCTGATTTGTGCGGAGTGCCGCCAACGCGTCGCTCCAGTCAGAGGCGCAAAACAAAAACGAAAACTGTTATGACGATTGAACGAAACGAAACGACAACGAATCATGAACTTCTCACATTACGCAACCTGGGGCGGTTTGGATGGATGGCGATTTGCGCCAAAAAATCCGCCAGTTGTGCTCTGGCTCTGCTGCTGTTGGTCGGCCAGGCCTCGGCGGCTTCCTTCTTTTTCTCCACCGGGAACCCCGATGGGAAAATGGCCACACTCTCGCGTCCAGTCGGTCCAAACAAACTCCAGACCGAAACCGCCGACGATTTCGTCTTGACGCAGCCGGTGGTCATCAAACAGGCAACATTCACCGGCTTGCTGCCAGCAGGCGCCGCGCTCAGCAGCATCACCGGCGTTGAAGTCGAAATCTATCACGTGTTCCCGCGAGATTCCGTGTTTCCGCCTTCGGGCAACGTGCCGAACCGGACAAACTCGCCCGCCGACGTCGAAATCGAATCGGCCACGCGCGACAGCGCCGACGGCAGCCTGACGTTAGCCGCCTCGATCCTAAACTCGAGCTTTGTCGCGTCAAACTCCGTCGTGAACGGGATTAACAAGCATCCCAACGAACGAACCAATGGCGAAGGCCCCGTCACGGGCGAAGAGGTATCAATCACAGTGACTTTCAATCCGCCGATCTCGCTTCCCGCCGACCATTATTTTTTCCGGCCAGAGGTTGCACTGAGCAGCGGGGATTTTCTGTGGCTCTCCGCCCCACGGCCGATTGTCGCTCCCGGCACTCCCTTCATGCCCGACCTGCAAACCTGGATTCGCAATGACGCCCTCGCACCCGACTGGTTGCGCATCGGGACCGACATCACGGGCCAGGGACCGTTTAACGCCGCGTTTTCGCTGTCCGGCGAAACCGACGCTGACGGGGACGGCGTCGCAGACTCTGTGGATCAATGTCCGGGCACGGCCACCGGCGCGATTGTGGACGCGAACGGCTGTAGCATCGACCAGATCGCTCCGTGTAGTGGTCCAGCTTCAGGCGGCACCTGGAAGAATCATGGTCAGTACGTCTCCGCCGTCGCGCAGGCGGCTGAGGCCTTCCTGGCGCAGGGTGTGATCAGCGAGGACCAGGCGGAGGCAATCGTAGCGCAAGCAGCCGAGTCAAACTGCGGTTCGAACGGCAAGTAAGCTTGCGCCGGGCGAGAGAATTCCTGGAACTGTTTTTCTCCCGAATTCTCACATCTATGCAAATTCGAAACTGATTTGTGATGAGCCAAGAAGCAACTGGAGCGCCTGCAGGACGAAACAATCCAGCGCACAAGTCAGAAACGCGGAAACAAATATGAAGAGTATGAAACTAGTTATGACTGACGAACGAAACGAAGCAAGAGCGCTAAATAGAACCAAGGCCGGCGCACTGGCTTTACTGCTCAGCGTGGGCCTGGCCAGTTTGGCCGCGAGCACAGGCAACGATAATCGCGCTCCTGAGGTTCCGGAGCAGATCGCAGTGGACACCTCCACCAACAAGATTCACTTTCACGGCCTCGGGATCGGCGTGCAGATCTACACGTGGAATGGCTCCAGTTGGACAGGCCCCGTACCCGAGGCAACGCTCTTCGACGCCGATGGCAACGTCGTCGCGATTCATTTCGCCGGTCCAACGTGGGAGAGCAATAGTGGAAGCAAAGTGGTGGGAACGGTAATCCCGCCCCGCATTACTGTGGACACGAACGCCATCCCCTGGCTGAAACTTCAGGCGGTGACACCAGAGGGTCCCGGCATCTTTGCTGACACGACTTTCATCCAGCGCGTGAACACGGTCGGCGGCAAAGCGCCCGCGACACCCGGAACATCGGTCGGCCAGGTAGCTCGCGTTCCCTACATGGCGGATTACTTCTTCTACCGCAACACGAACGACTGAGTCCTATGGATGACCCCGGTCGAGACTCCACGGCCTCGACCGGGGAGAATCGCCGGCCTCCTGCTCACCACGATCTACTTATGTATAACAAAGCAAACCTGGCCAGGCTGAAGAAAATGGACGCTCTCGCGCCCAACCTGATGAAAGCCTTTTGGGCATTCGACAAAGCGGCCGTGGCCGATGGCGCAATACCCGTGAAATACAAAGAGCTGATTGCCGTCGCCGTTGCCCTCACGACTCAATGCCCTTACTGCATTGATGTTCACAGCAGCAACGCGCGCCGTGCGGGCGTAACTGAGGCTGAGATTGTCGAAGCCGCGATGGTCGCCGCCGCGGTGCGGGCAGGAGGGGCAGTCACATACGCAACCCATGCTCTGTCGAACGATTGACTTATGCTCGAACTCAGACCGACCTGTGAGCACTGCAACAAACCGCTGCCGCCTGATTCGCTCGAGGCCCGCATCTGCAGCTATGAATGCACTTTCTGCGCATCCTGCGTCGAGACGATGCTCCTGAACGTTTGCCCGAATTGTGGTGGAGGTTTCACTCCTCGACCGGTTCGACCTGCGAAAAATTGGAAGGATGGCAACTATCTCGGGAATGACGCCGCCAGCGCCCGGATCCGACATCGTCCGGTGGATTTGGCTGCACACGCGCGATTCGCTTCAGCCATCGAAGCCATAGCGCCTCAACATCGGTAGTCACACACTTTCCTAATACCTTGAAGACCATTTCTCACTCGACCCAAAGGCTGCTTCTGACCCTGGTGGTTCTAAGCAGTGTCCCGGCCTCGGCCCTCGCCCAGACCGTCTCTGTTCCGGATCCTGAACTCAACGCCGCCATCCGCCAGACCTTGCAAAAACCGAATGGGCCCTTGACCCAGCAGGACCTTCTCAGTTTGACAAACTTGAACGCCTGCTGCCGGAACATCAGCAGTGTGGAGGGGTTGGAAGCGGCTCAAAACTTGGCCACGCTCTTCCTCGACAAAAATCAGCTCACCAACTTCTCCCTGGCGAGCCCGCTTACGAACCTCACCTATCTGGATCTCAGTGTTAACTCCCTTGCCAACGTCGCCATTCCGAGCGGCCTGACGAAATTGAACACGCTGATTCTCCAGGCCAACCTCCTCACGAACTTCAATTTGCCGGCCGGCCTAACCGCGCTCAGGAAGCTTGACCTGGGTAATAACCAACTCGCCACCTTTACCTTGCCTTCGGACCAGACAGGTTTGATCGGTCTCGACCTCGGCGAGAACCTTCTCACCAGTTTTATCTTGCCCAAAGGCCTGACGAACCTGATGTCGCTTGCCCTCTTCTTCAATCAACTGACCAATCTGAGCCTGCCAGCGGATCTGAGCGATTTGACCGTGCTGGATCTGGGAAACAATCAATTCGCGAACCTCGCGCTTCCTTCCGGTCTCACGAACCTGTTCGTGCTCGTGGTTCAGTCGAATCAGTTGTCCAACCTCACACTGCCTCCGGATATGAGCGCCCTGACCGAGCTGTTCGTCGATGGAAACCCACTCGACGCTCTGGTGTTGTCCGATGCCTTGGCTGCCGGAAATCTTGCCGATTCGGTGGCACAATTGCGGAATCAAAACGTACCCGTTTTTTCTTACCCCCTCGGGATTCAATTGATCGTGCCTCGCTCGACGGCAGGAGGCTTTGAGTTTGTTCTGACAGGGCCACCAGGCCTCTATCAAGTCATGAGTTCAACCAACCTGTCGCTGTGGACCGAGTTAGCGTCGGTAACGAACACGACCGGCATAGTCCGATTCGCTGACCCTCAAGCTGCCTTTTCCCGGCAGAAGTTTTATCGAGCGCGCTCTCTCTGATTTCACGCACTGGTCTTGTCTCCTTCGGACTCGTAACAGAATCATGCGAACCATTCTTCAACGCTTCAGTCCCAGTCGGCTGGTCCTGTTGATACTAACTGGCGTCACGGCCTCGGCCCTGGCCCAGGAAGTGTCGATCCCCGACCCCGGCCTGAACGCCGCCATTCGCGCGGCGCTACAAAAACCTTTCGACCCGTTGACCGAGCAAGACCTGCTCAGTTTGACAAACCTGGACGCCAGCCATCGCAACGTGAAAAGCATCGTTGGGCTGGAAGCCGCTCGTAATCTGGTCTCCCTTGATCTCCAGATCAACCGCCTCACCAACTTTTCCCTTCCCAGCGAGTTGACGAAACTCAACACGCTCGACGTTAGTATCAACCCGCTGGCCGGCTTTGCTTTACCGGAAGGACTGACGAATCTGACTACGCTCACTCTCGAATCCGATGGATTCACTAACTTGGCCTTGCCGGCGGGACTGACCGCGTTGAAAAGCCTGGACCTCGAGAACAATCAACTCGCCAGTTTCAATTCGCTTTCGAACCTGACCAGCCTGGTTGATCTCGACCTCGGCTTTAATTCATTCACCAGTTTTTCCCTTCCGGCCGGACTAACCAATCTGAGCACGTTCTATTTCGCGGGGAATCCGCTGACCAACGTCCTGTTCCCGCCGGGGCTGTCAGGTATGACCGACCTTAACCTATCTCAGAATCTACTCACCAGCTTCACCCTGCCCGCCGGCATGGCGAACCTAATCGAGCTCAACCTCTTCTTCAATCAACTCACGAGCCTGGCCTTGCCTGCGGATCTGCGGAACTTGATCGAGCTTGACCTCGATTTCAATCAATTGAGCAGCCTCAGTTTCCCGTCGAACCTAAACCGCCTGGGCTTTCTCCACCTCCGCGCCAACCAATTCACCAACTTCAACCTGCCTGCGGAGCTGACAGGATTAAGCTATTTCGACCTCAGCAAAAATCCACTCACGAACATCACATTGCCGGCGGGTCTAGGTCATCTGACCACACTCCGCCTTTCGGAGAATCAACTCACCAGCCTCACCTTGCCTGCGGGCCTGACCAATTTGGCCTTCCTCAGCCTTAGCAGCAATTCGCTCACTAACCTTGTGTTGCCCCCTGATCTGATTCATTTGCAGTCGCTACTCCTGGGCGGGAATCAACTCACCAGCCTCACCTTACCCTTGGGCCTGCGCAACTTGAGTGGGCTTTTTCTCCAAAGCAATCAACTGACGATCCTGAGCTTGCCTCCCGACCTGACAAACCTGGTCTCGCTTAGCTTCCTCTCCAATCCGCTTACCACCCTCGTTGTATCCGAACCGCTGGCGGCCTCGACGAATTTGAGCGTGAATTTGACAACAATCGACTCTTTGCCGAGCCAAGGTGTTTCCGTGTTCACCTACCCGCTGACGGTTCAGCTCATCCGGTTGCGACAGCCAATAGGAGAGTTCCAGTTTGCCATCACCGGGCCGCCTGGCGCTTACTCTGTTCTTGCCTCGACGGACCTTGCGAGCTGGAGCGAGTTGGGAGTCACGACCAACCTGCTGGGCGCGATCGTCTTCACAGACGTGACGGCCCATCTCTCTCCGCGAAAGTTTTACCGCGCGCGTTTCCCCTGAGCCTTAGAGCGCGTTTGGAAAATCGGTTTGCATTCTAGGAGCGGAGGTAACGAGGCTCAAAATTCATTTGTACTTCGACGGTTTTGCAAGAGATCAAAGCCTCGTGACCTCGGCTCCTACAATTTCAAGACACGCACTTACCCAAGAAATGCACCTTTACCGCTGGTTAATTGTGAGTATAATCAGGGTGAAATTGGTCGAATATATAGTGATGAATACATCATTGCGCATTCTCAATCTCGAAGACAACGTGAACGACGCCGAGTTGAACAAGGCGATGATTTCGGCGCGCTGGCCCGAATGTGAACTGATTCGGGTGGACACCCGTTCAGAGTTCGATTCGGCCCTGGAACAGGGCGGTTTTGACCTGATCCTCTCCGACTACACGATGCCCGGCTTCAGTGGCCTCCACGCGCTTGAGTTGTCCCGGGAAAAGCGTCCCGAGATCCCCTTCCTCTTTGTTTCGGGCACCATCGGAGAGGATTCCGCGATTGAGGCGCTGAAGAATGGCGCAACCGATTATGTGCTTAAGCACCGGCTCATGCGCCTGATCCCCGCGGTCGATCGCGCGCTGCGCGAAGCAAAAGAACGCGCCGAATATGAGCGGGCCGAAGAGGCCATGCGCCAGTCGGAGCACAAATATCGAGAATTGTTCGAGTGCCTCGGCGACGTGGCGTTCCTGGCTGACGAGCAAACCGCAAAAATCCTCGACACCAATCGGTGTGCCGAGGAGTTGCTGGGCTGCGCCCGCACGGACATCCTCGGGCGCAAAGAAACCCAATTTCTGTTGCTGGACAAAGCCCGCACACACGGCTCCTCATCCGGGATCGACACCCAGGCTCCAACTGCCTTTGAATGTGAATTGATTCGCGCGGACGGTCGGACCATTCCAGTCGAGGTACGCACCACGCGGCTGACACTCTATGGGCGCCCGCTCGTTCTAAGACTGGCCCGCGACACCAGCCGACAGGTCCAGACTTGAGCCGAAAAGCCAGCGGGCCGGGCGTAATTCGACGAGTGCCCCGGGTTGTTCGCGTTGCGCGAGGCCCAGTTCCTGTCTGCCACTTTCAGTCCGCAGGGCGGCAAACCATGCTTGGGGTGGAATTTGCAGTGCATCGGGTATGAGTCTCTCAATTAACAAAAAGGCCATGCCTCGCCAGGCTGCCGAAGTCGCAAAAGTCAACCTCGCTCTGAGCGAGAGCGAAGCCCGTCTGCGCGCCGTCCTGAACTCGGCGGTAAGCGCCGTGGTAGTAATCGATACCTCCGGCGACATCACCGACTGGAATGCTCGGGCCGAACAAATGTTTGGCTGGACCCGTCAGGAAGCCATTGGCAGGACACTTGCCGAGCTCATCATCCCGCTACGGTATCGGGAGGCGCACCAGCGTGGGATGAAGCACTTTTTGGCTACGGGCGAAGGCCCGGTCTTGAATCGGCTCATCGAACTGAGCGCCCTGCGCCGTAACGGCAGCGAGTTTCCCGTGGAATTGTCCATCAGCCCGGTCAAGACCGGCGACGTGGTGACGTTTTGCGGCTTTATCACCGACATCACGGAGCGCAAACGGGCCGAAGAAAGATTTCGCAGCGTTGTCGAAGCCTCTCCCAATGCCATTGTGCTCGTAAATCGGGACGGTAAGATGACGATGGTGAACGCTCAAACCGAAAAATTGTTCGGCTACGGACGGCCGGAGCTGCTCGACCACCCCATCGAGATGCTCGTTCCCGAACGGTTCCGCGCCAAACATCCGGGCTACCGAGGAGGGTTCTTCGCCAGTCCAAGCACTCGACCGATGGGTGCAGGCCGCGAACTGTTTGGCCTGCACAAGGACGGCCATGAAATTCCAGTCGAGATCGGCCTGAACCCCCTCGAAACCGCGGAGGGCGTCTTCGTTTTGGCCAGCATCATTGACATTAGCGAACGCAAGGCGATGGAGCAGACGCGCGTTCGGATGGCCGCCATCGTCGAGTCTTCCGACGACGCCATCATCAGCAAGACTCTGGATGGCGTGATCAGCAGTTGGAATCCGGGTGCGGAAAAGCTGTTCGGTTACACCGAGGAGGAGGTCGTCGGCAAACCGATCATGATGCTGATTCCGCGCGAACGCCAACGGGAGGAACCGGATATTATTGCGCGAATTCAGCGCGGAGAAGACGTTGATCATTTTGAAACCGTCCGGCTCAGAAAGGATGGACAGCAGATTGATGTTTCGGTGACCATCTCTCCGATCCGGGACGACAACGGAAGGGTCATTGGCGCCTCGAAAATTGCGCGCGACATTACCGAACGCAAGCGAGCCGAGGAGGAGATTCACAAGCTCAATGCCACGCTGGAGCAGCGCGTGGCCGAGCGCACCGCTCAGCTTGAAGCCGTAAACAAGGAGTTGGAGGCATTCTCCTATTCTGTTTCCCACGACCTGCGCCTCCCCCTTCGCCACATCAGCGGCTTTAGTGAATTACTCAGCCAGTCCAATCTCTCTAATCTGGACGAGGACGGCAAGCGGTACGTGAGCGTCATCCTGGACGCAGCCAAACAAATGGGCGCGCTCATCGATAATTTGCTGGTCTTTTCCCGCATGGGGCGGGCCGAGATGAGCCGCGTTAGGGTGAACATGGGCGAACTGGTTGGCGAAGTCATGCAGCAAATGGGCCAGGACTTCGAAGGGCGCTGCATCGAGTGGGACATCGGCTCGTTGCCCGAGGTGGTCGGTGACCGGGCGATGCTCAAACAGGTGTGGGTGAATCTCCTTTCCAACGCTGCGAAATACTCCCGACATCGCGAACGGGTCATCATTAGGGTCGCCAGCCGCCGGAACGAACGCGGCGACTGGGAGTTTTCTGTGCAGGACAACGGAGCTGGATTCGACATGGAATATGCCGGCAAACTTTTCGGCGTGTTTCAGCGCCTTCACCAGGCCGAGGAGTTTGAGGGCACAGGCATTGGGTTGGCCAACGTCCAGCGCATCATCCTGCGCCATGGCGGCCAGGTCCGAGCCGAGGGGAAGGTTGACGCGGGAGCGACTTTTTATTTTTCTTTGCCCGACATCGAAAAGGAAAACGAATGATACCATTAAAACCAATTCTGTTGGTAGAGGACAACCTTCGCGACATCGAGCTAACGCTTGCGGCCTGGAAACGGCACCATCTGGCGAATAACATCGCCGTGGCCAGGCACGGGGGCGAGGCCCTGGACTACCTCCATCGGCGCGGCAAATTCGAGGAGAGAGCAGCGGGCAACCCCGTGGTCGTGTTTCTGGATTTGAAGATGCCGAAGGTCGATGGCCTGGAAGTGCTTCGGCAAATGAAAGGCGATGAGAGCCTGAAGTCGATTCCTGTCGTCATGCTCACCTCGTCACGTGAGGAGAGCGACCTGGTCAAGAGCTACCAATTGGGCGCGAACGCCTATGTCGTCAAACCCGTTGGATTCGAGCAGTTCAGCGACGCCATTAAGGAGCTGGGAATTTTTTGGGCCGTTCTCAACGAGCCGCCTCCTGATAACTCGCGCAAATCGCCCCAATCACCGGCGAAGGGCTAAGAATCACGCTGAGGAGCCTCAGCGCGCGAACCGGGCCAGGAGCATTTCCAGACCTTTTTGATCCAAGTACTGAGGCATACCTTCGAAGCGGACGATGCCATTCGGATCGATCAGCATCGTGTGCGGAATGCCCTTGACCTCGACCTCAGATTCGGTGCGGTGGCGGGTGTCGATGGCGATAGCGTAGTCAATCACCGGGTTCTTCATGTTGCGGACAGCTACTTCCGGTTCATCTGAAAGCCCGATGATAACCAGATGATCTTTGAACCGGGCGTGGTAGCGGTTGAGCTCGGGGATCGAGCGCCGGCAGGGGCCGCACCATGTCGCCCAGAAATCCAGCAGCACGAATTTGCCGTTCATATCGGGCGGCGCAGTCAGCCATTTCTCCACCTGCAACTTTGGGGCAGGTTGGTTGATGAAGGGCTTCGCGTAGATGGGGTGGGCCGGGATGCCGTTGGCCGGCCCTTCTTGTTGCACATCCGGCTCCTGCTCGCGCACCTGCTTCTGCTTGGCAGTTGGCGCGTTGCGCAGCCCTTGCGTGTATAGAGCATTGGCCTGGGCATCTTCCGCCTGCTTGGCGGCCGCTTTTGCCGGGTCGAAGTGGAATCGCTTTTGCAGCGCAGGCTCGAGGCTCTTGAGCTTCGCGTTCCCCACCCCGCGGCTGTGCAGAAAAGAGATGTCGCTCGCTGACACAGACGTGACCGTAACGTTGGAATAAACCTCAGAGCCAATGCGAAGCGTGTCGAACTTTTCGTCAGCGGCTCGGGCCAGACCGCTCGCCATCAGCAGGCCAAAAAGAATCCTTCGAGCGTGTCTCAAAATTGTAGGAGCCGACGTAAAGAGGCTCTGATTATTGCTGAAATCCCTTAGAAATTGAGCCTCCTTACGTCGGCTCCTACATTTGAAGCGATTGTTCAAACAAGCTCTTAGAACCATACGTCAAACCGGCTCACACCTTCAGCAACGCCCTCGCTTCGGCCATCCCGGGCGCTGGGCGCCCGAATTCGCTCGCGGTGACGCGCGCCAGCGCCACGACATGACGCCAGCGAAACGCGGCTCTTGTGGAAGCGAATTCCTCGGAAACCGTGCGATAGAATTTTTCAGCGTGCAGCGCTCCGTCTTCACTGACAGCGTAGCGGAGGAGCAAATCGAACATAGGGCGAGGCGCGTGGCCGGCGTCGCCATACTTCTGGACCAGGGCGCTCGCTTTCGCCTGGAGATTGCCGCGGATCGCCTCTTCGAGTTCGCGAAGCATGGTGTCTGCCTCAGTCGCCTTAATCTGGTCGAGATGCTGTGGAAGCGGGAGCGGTTGCCAGTTGAGGAAATCGCCCCCGCGCGCCGTGCGATCCAGAGCGACCTGATAGGCGCCAAGGATGAGGCTGGCGAAGCAATTCCTCGGATTGGTGGCCAGCGCCATGTTGCGCCAGGCATTCGCCGAGTCCGACGCATGAACACCGATCGAATCGCCGTGCACACTTCCGATAGGTTTTCCCGTGACCTCTTCTCGAGCGGTCCGGCCCATGTCGCGGAGAACCAATTGATTGGCAGCCAGAGTGACCGCTTCGCCGACGTCGGCCGGCGACATGCCCTCCGCCAGCGCGGCGGCGGCCGCTTCCGCTGCCTGTTGCGGATTGGACTTGAAAATGGTCTGGCTCATTTGGTCCACCCAACTGTCCTCGGCCCGACGCTGGCCCGGCAAGCGGCCCAGAAGTTTGTGCTCCTCGAGCATCCTGGGCAAAAGCGTCCGCGGCTCGTCCTTGGCATCCGAGCGCGGCCACGATTCGGCCCTGACGCAATAACGGACGGACTGACGGAGCAATGTATGGGCCTGTTCCTTGCCGATCAGTCCAAGCAGATCCCACGCCCGGTAAGGCAATACGACACGGTGAACTTCGGTGTTATCATGGACCGCGTACAGCAAATCGTTGAACGCATCTTCGGGCGTGCCCCGCGCCAGCGCCGCGAAGGTCTGTTCAGCCTCGCTCACGTCCTTGCGTCGCACTGCGGCGCGCAACGACTCGCCGGTGAGATGGTTGCCCTTGGTTGCACCAGCTTTCACGACGTGCAGCACTTCCCCCTTGCGTCCGCCGTGCTCCTGGATGCGGTTCGTATTGCGATAAAGCACTTTGAACACGGGCAACGGCTGCAGTTCCGCCGGCAACTCGCGCGACATGTGCAAGGCCGGCGCAAGCGCCATCATTGTGTGGAATCCCACGTAATCCTCCCCGCCAAACGTCCGCGCATTGGCCAGCGCTGCCGCAGCGGTTAATTGCCGCAGGTCCACGCCCGCGTGAATCTGGTCCAGCAACGTGGGAAACAAGCCGTTGACCGGCGTTTCCTGCATGAGACAGACTAGCCGCTCCAACTGGCCGAATGACAGGTTCTCCGCGGTCTCATCGGCCATGGCTGTCGTCAAGCCCAATTCGCGCGCGACACCATAACCGACTGTTGCGACCAACATGCCTCGCCCGACCTCGGCGAGAAATTCCCGGCGTGTGCGTGGTGTATTCATGGGCATCCTTTCATCCAAAGTTCATGGAGGGTCTTCATCAGGCTTCCTCTTATCTGTACGCCTGATTTGGAACTGGTCAATTCCATTCTCGCTGCGCCGTAGGCGCTGAGTGCATTTTGCCATCGCCACCACGGAGCGGGGACGGCCTCGTCCCCGGATCGCAACCGTGCGCCAAATGGTGCAGGGGACGAGGCCGTCGACGAGGCCATCCCCGCCCCGTGAAATCTGTCGGAATCAATCCATTCAAGCCGCAAGGTTCGGCTCTCGAGTGTCGTTTTAAGAGAATTGGCAGCAGCGGCGTGGCTGTGGGGCATGAGCAGGAGAGTCGCGGTTTCATCAACGGTACGCTGTCCGATCGTGAGAAATGGATCAGCGGCTGAACCAACTGGACCATTGGTTCCAACCGGCTCCAAGCGCGCCGCAGGTCGGCCGCGGTGGGTGAGAAGGAATCTCTCGCCCTTGGCGACACGTCGCAGGATGCCTTCTGCATCTCTCCCAAGCTCCACCATGGTAGCATCTGACTCACACAACTGACGTGTGTGTGAACTCACACTTGATCGCAGCAACTTGAAGCACAGGTAAGTGCACTCCACCCCTCCGGAGCTTCCTCTTCACCCATCCCTCGGAACAATACACGAATTATCTTCGCGGATAACTGCGCGTGTGTGCCTGGACGTAACTTCCATCCCTTCGGGTGTAACCATGGACAAAAACTCTGCCGCTGTCGGACGAGGAAGCAGATCCGGAATACGTTGATTGCGACGGTTGCTGAGATTGTTGCGGCTGGTCAATCGCGATGACCTGTGACTGTGCCCGGCGTTCGTCTGCCAAATACGCTGCCGCCGCCTTTGTTAAATCGTATCCTAACCGTTCGCGAAGCTCCTCCGATAAATCTGCCAACTTCACCCTGCCCGTGGTCGGGCCTTTCCGCCAAATCACGTATGCCCCATCGACAACGCGCACGACCTCGGCGTTGGTGACCACCTCTCCTGACGAATTTACGAAGGTGATCGTCTGCGGTAGGGCCGGGCGGGCAAGCTTCACTTGTTCCGCAGTCCAGCCCGAGTCGTCCTCAGCTTTTGTTCCATTCCTCAGCGCATCGACTTTAGCCACTGAAATTTTTTTCAATTCCTTTTCTGACGCTCGGGATCGATTCAGTTTTGCTTCGGAAAAAACTGAAACCCACCAGCCCTCGTAGGCATCTTCTGCGGTTGGAGGAGTAATCTCAAAACTAAGGCCATTTCGTTGCTTTAGATCCTGCTGAAGTGAAAGCGCCCGCAGAACCTCTCTGTCGCCGCTGTCACCAAGCAAATCGCTTATGAATTTTAGGCAGTTGGCTTTCGCGGTTTCATCGTTCAACAGCTTGCGATAAACCCCGAGTTCTATCCCGGCCGGGTCTTCTAAATCGCCGTAAATGTTGAGTTCATAATCTTCGTTACACCGAAACGAGACATACGGCACATTCCGGAGAATTCCTTTATCAATTACCGTGGCCGGTATCGGCGTTAAGCTTGATGACCAGGTCTGACCGCTCAGAGACAACACTGCCGTTTTGAAATCAGGAAGCCGATTGGTAGATCGTGTCTGAGACGCATCGGCATTTCGGTCGAACTTTATCTCCTTAATGTTCGATCTGCCAAAATTGAACGTGCCGTGATCCGTAAGGAACAGCAAGTCTTCGCCATTCGTCTGGATTACAGTTCCTGTGATCGGATCACCTTTGGAAAACACCAAAGTATCGGCCAGCGAGTTAAGGGTGAAAATTAGACTCAAACCACAGAGCAAATTTATTCTCATAACAGTTCTCTCCAAGCCTGAGACTGACGGCGACCGCTCCGTGGATCAAAGCACTCCCCTTACGCTTGGCAAGGCTAAAGGTGTGCACCTTTGGCGGAAATGCTTGAGGCTTTGTAAGTTCAATCGATTCTGGTCGTTACTTACTCGTTTTGACTCGCCGCCGGGGATTCGATATTTCATTTCCATGGACGAGCAGGAAACAAATATTCACGTCGAACGGGACGGCCCCCACAGGCTCGACGCGGTGAGGAAGCCGCAAACCGAGCGCATCATTCACCCGGGGCGCACTACAGCCGGTTCGACTCGCAGATCGTCTTTGCGATCACGAGCGCCGTCGCGGCTTACGTTGCGAGAACCGTAGAAATCGAGCCGTGTAAATGAACAAAAGCTTCACCGACTGAGAGATTGCTCACGAGGTAAGCGTGGCCTTTACAGCATCGCCTTTACAACGTGCTCAGCGGCGTGAACGACTAGATCCAAAGTCAGCGGCACGCCCTTCTTCGCAAGTTCAGTTTTCACCTTCGACCACAGATTTTCATTCCTGATTTTTGCAATAAAATCATGTCCTGCAGGCGTGAGGTCATGCACAATAAAATCGACCGGTTTCACTTTGCCCGGGGAGGGCCGCTCAACGATATGAGCATCCACGAGGCCGGAGAGCCTCATTTGCTTCACGTGGTATGCAACTTCTTCCTGGGCGTGGCCGGGTGGAATCGAAGTATCGTTACGCTCGAAGCGAAGCAGAAGCTCCCGGATCAATTCCATGTCTCGTGGCATCATCGATGGGCATGATACAGTTGAGTCCATCGGGGTCAAATCGGGCCGATATAGGATCTAATGCTTCCTCTGGCTGTGGTGTTGCAGCCCTTCGGGATAACGAATCGCCGGGCCGAGCATTTTCCGAACGGAAGAAGCTGGCTATTCGTCGATCCGAACAGTGCCAATCTGTTCACCCCTACTCTTCAAATAGCTTTTTACCCACAAGGCCGACCCGGTCTTTCGATGAGCCTTTGCTGCGGGGGTGTTTATCATGTGCTGCGCGTAGGAGGTGGCGCTCAATGAGAACGGGTCGAATTCTCCATCGGTGCGCCGGAACGCCGTGATAACTGAATCGAGCCTTGGGAGCATTCGATACGAAACGCCGACGCTAGTGGTTTTAACATTGGCGCATTCGATGACAGTGTGCTTGCCTTTGAAGCTCGATTCATTGCTGCCGCGGCGAATCATCTTGACACCGATAACGAGACCTATTTTTTGGGCCATGTCCCTGCCGAATCTGTCCCCTTCAATCCCGGGCTGTTGATGTGTGCCATGCAGTGAATCCGCAGCAAACATTCTGCTGCTTCTGAAAATTGAACGCAAGCAACGCGCCATTTTTTGCTCACGTCGAACAGTTCTGTGCCAGTCAACACCCTTAAATACCTGGAACACGAATAACACGGATCAATATGTGGTAAATTTTTGTGGTAACTGCCGGGTGTGAGCCACAAGTGCTTGCGGGAGGAGATTGGAGCGAGCGAAGGGATTCGAACCCTCGATACTAATACGGCTTAGAAATGTGCGAGATTGTTCAAGGAATTGATACTAGTGAACGCTCTTGACGCCGTTGAACGTTGCCACTATTGTTGCCACAACTTATGGCTTCAATACGAGTTAAAGAGCGATCTCCATTCTACTTCGCCTGCTTCAATTTACCTGATGGCAGCCGCACTCAACGGAGCACGGGAGTGCCAATTGTCGGTATCAGGAAATCTGATTTTAGCGACCTCGAAAAGAGACTTTCTGCGGCACTTCAAGCTGAAGTCACCATCTCAAAAGCCGACGCTTCTAGGTCGGAGATGATTGTTGGAGCCCGCGAGGCAAAACGTCTGGCGCACCGCATCGCGCAAACTTTTGAAGACGCCGCACGTAAAAGCGGCGCCGGCCTTCTGACAGAACAACGGGCGCGGAAGGCAATCGCGGACGTATATTCGCTGGCAAACCAGGGCAAGATGCCGACCGCGTCCGTACGTGAATTCCTTGAAGCGTGGCTTAAACAAAAAGAACTGGAAGCTACGGGGAAAACGCATGAACGCTATTCCCGTGTGGTCGAATTATTCCTGAAGTTCTTAGGGAATCGCGCCAACCGAGATCTTTCTCATTTGACGAGCAAGGAAATTGCCGCATTCCGCGACCACACTGCAAAAAAACTTAGTGCTGGCACTGTGAACATTTGCATCAAAGTGCTTCGCTCAGCCTTGGGTCAGGCAAGGCGCGATGGCTTGGTTGATGTCAACGAGGGCGAGCGGGTCACCATTCTGAAGCGCAAGCGGAGCTTTGAGCGCCAGCCCTTCACCCTCGACGAATTGAGGCAGATTTTGAACACTGCGAATAACGAATGGAAGGGAATGATTCTCGTGGGGCTCTACACAGGACTCCGCCTAAGTGACGTGGCAACGCTTACATGGGCGAACCTGGATCTGCAACGCGATGAACTGCGCGTTACGACAAGCAAGACTGGTCGCCGGCAAGTACTTCCGCTGGCGCGACCACTCTCCAAGCATTTAGCAACTCTCCCCACGAGTGACGATCCCACTGCACCCCTTTTCCCGAGCGCTCACGCCGCTCGACAGCGAAGCCAGTATGGAGGCACCCTCAGCAACCAATTTTACAACATTTTAGTCAGTGCCGGACTCGCAAAGAAACGGACGCATGAAAGCAAAGGTAAAGGACGGGACGCAAGGAGGCAGCACGGGGGATTGAGTTTCCACTCCCTGCGCCATACCGCAACCAGCCTGCTCAAGAATGCGGGCGTGAGCGACGCTGTTGCTCGCGACATCATCGGCCACGAATCGCCAGCGATTTCAGCGCACTACACCCATATCGATGATGAGACGAAGCGGAAAGCATTGAATGCTTTGCCGGACGTGCTCGACGGCCGAGAGACCTAATAGTATCCAGGCTGGCGCGCGTCCGGTCCTGCCGGAACCAATCAATCCAGGAAGCACATAATGTCCCACATGGCCGATTTGAAACCGGGCGGACGGCATGGACTTTCGGAAAGGTTCAAACGAATTGTGCTCAAAGCCGGGCTGGATCTGCAAACAGTCAAGGGAGGCGGAGGCCGCGCCCACGTTCGGCGCGCCCGAGCAGGAGCAGCTACTTGCGGCCATCACCGAAATGCTCAAGGAGGTGGCAATAAACGTTGGCGCACAGCTAGTCTGACGCCGCAGTTTCACGTTGCCCCAATCCGCCAAAGAGTTAACCTGTCACCATCAGCCACCATTATGGGCGTCTACTCTGACTACCTTGGGAAAAAGTGGGACTTCCAGGCACTCAGCGCCGAACGGAAGGCCCAACTCGCAAAAATATCACGGCACCGCGGCGGCAGAGGCGTGCTGGTTTACGCAGCCGACTTCAATAAAAACGGCAAGGACGTCCCGCTCATGCTGGACTACAGCGACCTCATGCCCATTCAGGACCAGCTCTCCGCCATCTCCGGCAAGGAAATTGACATCATAGTGGAGACCCCGGGGGGTCTCGCCGAAGTGGTCGAGGATATAGTCCGTTTCGTGCGCAGCACATACGACCGCGTCGGAATGATCGTGCCAGGCTGGGCCAAGAGCGCAGGAACAATTCTCGTCATGGCCGGCGACGAAATCCTTATGGGGCCATCCTCATCACTCGGCCCGATCGACCCTCAGATTAACTTCGCCGGGAAGCGCTTCTCGGCAGACGCTTTCATCGAGGGGCTTGAAAAAATCAAATCCGATGTCCAGAAACCCGGCAGCCATCTGAACCCCGCCTACATCCCAATCCTTCAGAACATCTCGCCCGGCGAGATTCAAAACTGTTTGAATGCCCGCAGCTTCTCGCACCGCCTGGTGAGAGACTGGCTGGCGGCGTACAAATTCAAGTATTGGACCAACCACTCCGATAAAAGGCCAGTGACGGACGCCGAAAAAGTCCAGCGCGCGGATCAGATTGCCCAGGAGCTCTGCAATCACTCGAAGTGGCTGACCCACGGAAGGTCCATCAAGCTCGCTGACCTGGCAAAGCCGCCAATTGGCTTGAAGGTAGTCAATTACGCAGAGAATCCAGACCTGAACGACGCCATCTCGCGGTATTACACACTCCTGCGGATGACGTTCGACAGCACCAACATGTTCAAAATCATCGAAACTGCTACGTCTCAGATCTACAGATTCGTGACCCCGCCCGCGCCGAACCCGATGCAACCGGGCCAGCTTATCCCCATTCCCCAAGGAATTCCGTTCCCTTTGCCCGTCGGTCCAGCCCCTCCGGGGCCGGAGATCGCCGCCATCGGGTTTCAGTGCCCAAGCTGTAAACAGCGCTTTATGATCCAGGTCAACCTTGGGGAATCGGCCCCCCTCCAGCCGGGCAGCGTTGCATATCCGACGGAGAATGATATATTTAAGTGCCCTAAATGCGGGCTGGAAAACAATTTATCTTCAATTAGGTTGCAAATCGAGGCTCAATCAGGCAAGAAAGTAGTCAAATGACTTGCTGCATGAGCGACTACAACGCATACACCATCCTATTCCAGCGGCTTGAAGACGCCCGCACCGTACAGACGGCCGCCGAGCGCGAAGAGGCCGCCCGGATTATGGAAGAGGCCGAGCGCATTAAAGCCGTCCGAGAGTTGGCCGAGGCAGCATCAGAGCAGACCGGTATTGGCACATTCACTAGAGCCTAGCTCTCAGGCTCGCCAACGCGCCCGCCGCCATTCGGTTTCCGGGCAAAGCGCCCAGAACCGCGCCGCGATTTTTTTCAGCAGTTTTTGTTGACCTTCCTCTGAAGCTCCAGCACGCTACAGCCACAAGACCGTCACACCCGTACCTTAATCGAGGAAATCAGTGCCACGCCGTGGTCGCAGCGGTTCCGCCGCCTGGCGTGTGGAGGATGAGGTCGAGCCCCTTCGCGCGATCCAGTCCATACAGGTATTCCCGACCCCCTTCCCTACGTAGGGGAAGGGGGGGGTCAGCTATCGCTGCCGTGCTAACGCACGGAAATCAACGGGTTGTGCGCGTGTTGTCGGGGGCCGGACGCAAGAGGGCGCCCCCGACTCCACCCCTTTTCCTCACGGCTCACGGGTCTGCGCTGCGACTCACGTCGTTCTCGACCAAAAGGGGTGGAGTCGGGGCCGCCCAAGGATATCTCCGCACCGGGGGTTCAACGGATGGGTTGGCAGAAGAGCGGTGCTCCGATGCTATTTGCCCCGACAACACGCGCACACAGAAACACCTCCAGCCTCATGGCTGGAGAACCCGTCACCGCAGGTGAACGGGTTCGGGAAATACGGGTTCCCGAGTGGGTGTGGGCGCGCCGGCGACAGAGTCTCTGGCGCTACCGGTTTGCCTCACGGCACCGGTTAACCGTTGCGTTTTTTTGAGACTCCACGGTTAGCCCACCGGTGGAGTGTGATCGGACACGGGTTCAGAATCTGTGGAGGTGCCGCCTCTCGGACCCTCGATCTGCATCAACCTCGTTGTGAGTTCACCAACCTCACGGTTGGCCGCAATCAACTGATTGACGTATTTCTCACGTTCCTGCCCGAAGGCCGATCGCTCCTCACGGAGCTGGTCGATAAGGAAGTCCTTGCCACGATTCGTGATCTTTAAATCCAGGACCTCTTTTTGCAGCTCGGTCACTTGCTTCGTCAAGGCGTCCCGGTCTTCGGAAGAGGCCGGGGGCGATTCCGAATCGTTCGGAACGGTTGCTTCGCCTTTCCGAACGGCGCCGCTGCTTTTCTGCTCCCCTTTGGATAACTCCTCCTTGATGGCGAGCTCAATGCTTTCCTGGGTGATGTAGTATTTCCGGTCGTTCGGATCGAAATAGCAATCAAGCCGGGCCAGGCCCTGCCGGTTCGGCCAGCACCAGTTAATAATGCTGCGCTCGGTTCTGGCGACGCCGGCCGCCTCAAACATCTTCGCGGCATCACGCACGGAAACGGTGTGAGTCGCTTTCCGCTCACGTGGCGCCTCAAACTTGCGGAAGGTTTCCGAAGCCTTCGGGCTGTTTCCGAACGCTTCCGAATCGGGATTCCTTTGTGGGGTTGAATTGTTTGCAGGGATTTCCATCGCGATGGAGGACGAATTCGCTTCGTCTCTGATTGTACCACATCGCTTTTCCAGCACCTGTGGACAGCCGCCTTTATAAAAACTTTAGGATTCTTCCGAACCTTTCCGCACTTCCGAACGCCTCCGAAGCGTTCGGCATGATTCGGAAAGCTGCGGAATCGTGCCGAACATTTCCGTATGGTGCGGAAGGTTTCGGAATCAATCGGAAACGTTCGGAACAAATAGGCCGAAAACCACGAGTCCTCATATGTGAGGTCAAACATTCAGAAGAATTTCTTCGCAACTGCGCGCCGCATCCCTTGATAAAATGCGAAGCCTCCGTCCGGTGTCCAGCGTAGGGGATCGAAACCAACGCCTGCGGCCGCAAATTGCGGATCTCGCAGCATCGAGTTGACCATCCATTCGTCCACATCCTTAATTTCGTGCGGGGCGATGCGCAACGCATGCTCCGTTTGCTCAAACTCCCGATGAACTCTGCTAACCCCGAACTGATGATGAAATTTTTGAAAATACGATATATCCCGCACGACAAAAACGGCGGTGATCTGGGGAGCCCATCGGATTAAATCGATAAAAAACCCGGTAACGTCGAATGATGCGTCTCCGCTCTTTTCCATTTCTTCCAGAACGGTTCTCCATTTTTCCTTGGGTTCCGACCCCGCTTCGCCACGGAGCGGTTCCGCCAGGTAGTCTTGCCCAAAGAGTTCTTTTCCTATCGACGTCATCACACGTTCCTTAACGTCGAAGTCCAATTCAGGCAACCTTCGCCATCTAAACGCGCACGTGCCAATAGTATCATACAGGCCCTCGGTTCCGCCCACCAGACTATCGACACTCCGCATGTGGATATACGGCTTATATTGACGTGGGCCGCACTTCAAAAGCAGCAGATTGCTGACGCCGACCATGATCGCTTTTTTCTCACAGAACGTCTCAATGTCCGTTTCCGTTCTGAGAAGCTTATCTCGAACCGGGAGATTCGGATTCTTGCCCGATTTCCTTAGGGCGAGATTCAACTCGTGTTCAAGATGCCACTGGCACATGATGGTCTCGAGGAATTTCCCCGCAGCAAATGTCAGCGTGAGGTGCTTCTTGTCGGTTTCAATCCTCCGCAGCTGATATAACCTTCCTCCTTCGCCCAGTTTGGGCTGGTCCAGTGCGCGCCGAATCTCATGGTAGAGTTCAAGGAATTCCCGTTCTTCACGCGTAGCAGTATATGGCTCTCCCATGCGCAACGGCGCCAACACCAGTGACCGGCGGTCCAGGTTCAACCACTCTTTCCGTACGAACAACGGGACGCGGATAGGCCCTTGTTTCCCCGGGTACGAAAACAAGCGGTCGTGGACATGTTCATAATATTTGTTGAGCGAGGCGCATTGCTTTGCGAAGTGCCCTTCCCTCCAGGCTTCGATCGCTTCGCTCGTCGTTATGCCACGGCGCGCATCCGATTCCAGCGGACGCTCCTCGGCGGCCGGGAATCTCTCAACAGCAGGGCTTTGTGCTTCGCTGTTTACAGCATCCTCGACCGTCCACTGCAACAGTGCTTCCTCTGAAATGCCCAGCTTATCCATCAAATTTCTCCACATCTTCAGAGAAATGCGTTGCTGACCATTCAGCACAAAACGCAGTTGCTGATACGCGCAATTAAGCTCTGCGGCGATTGCAGACCACTTGACCTGCCGCTTGCTTCGCTTGTCTGCAAACTCCTTAAGCCAAACGTCCGCACCGGGCCGAAACTTACGCTTTGGTGGTTCGATCGGCTGCACAAGGCCAAAAAAATGTCAGATTTGACAAATCTGACAAGCCCTCGATTGAAGCGTTCCCTCTTCGCGTGCGAAAACTTGTGGAGTGAAAAATACAACGGCGAAAAGAAAAGCAGCCACTCCTAGTACGAGTGACTGCGAATTTGTCCGCCGCCTGCATAAACAACCAGTTAAAAGGAAAGCATATGCAAACAACGAACTATATAAGCCTAGCTAATTATTCTGAAAAAGTCAACTCCACTGCCCAGGCACCCGTAATTGACCTTGAAACGGAGTATGCGCAGCTGCTCGCCATCCAGAACATAGTACGAGGCGATATTGGCCGCGCTCCCATTCCATTTATCCACAGACCTGGCTCAAAGGTTCGCCCCGTTCTCGTCTTGGCCCGTCAGGGTGAGAAGTTGGTGGTTGTCCCCATCACCAGCCATGCCCCCCGCGATGAGTTTGATGTCCCGCTCCTGCCCACGTCTCTATGGCCGGTCCACGAACAGAGTACCGCACGTTGCTCGGAGATGATTACAATCCCCGTGTCGGTAGTCTGCGAAGTTGTCGGCCACGCATTGCCGAGTGACCTTGCGCGTGTCCTAGACACTCTCGCCTGTTGGCTGAAACCTATCCGGCTCGCTGCCTAGCCTAAACTCACGCCTCCAAAGCCAATGCATCAATGCAACGCGCGATGAACAAACTCACCACAGAAGCCATTCGAGCGGAGAGGACCTCTGCTGTCGCACCTGAGTTTGGTCGTTGCGAAGACCTGCGGCTACTGTTCGGCTTGAAACGCGGGACGGCTTACAATCTCCTCGCAGAAGGGAAAATTCATGGTGTCCTTCTTCGGGTTAAAGGAAAAAAATCCGGCATCCGCCTCTTTGACTTGGAATCGGTGCGCCAATTCATCCGCTCGCAGATGGAACCGACGGCTGTGAACATCCGAACGAGGAAGACCGACACATTTGACCGCTCAGCGACACTTTGCTTTCATGAGAATGACAAGGAGCAGTTCGTTAACAATTCTCAATAAACGGAAAGGATAGTTATGTCTCAATGGTTAGATTTCAAAGAACTCAGGCGGAAGCTCGACTTCAGGGCCGTATTGGAACACTACGGCGTTGAAGTGAAAGTGCAGGCCAATAGCAGTCAACACCACGGCTTTTGTCCACTGCCGACTCACAACGGCAAAAAGAACTCGGCGTCATTCTCGGCCAATCTCGACCGAGGAATATTCCAATGCTTCGGGTGCGGTGCCAAGGGGAACGTGATCGAGTTCGCAGCGCGCATGGAAGGAGTGGATCCGGCGAACGGAAGCGATTTCCGCAAAGTCGCCCTCAAACTACAGCAGGCGTTCCTGCCAGGGGACTCTCGGCCGGCACCGGACGCACAGCAGGCGAAGCCAGGCACGAGTGAAAAGGAACAAAATGTCTCCGCCCAAGGAGAGAACATTGTGAAGATAAATGCTCCGCTGGATTTCGAGCTCACAACGTTGGACCCGACACATCCGTATCTCACAGGCAGAGGATTTACTGCCGCAACAATACAGCAGTTCGGTCTGGGCTATTGCTCGCGCGGCTCGCTCAACGGACGGATTGCAATCCCACTTTACAACCTGGACGGGAAGCTCATTGGTTACGCAGGTCGAGTCGTGGTCGACAGGGCCATCAGCGAGGAGAACCCGAAATACCGGTTACCGTCGAAACGGGACCACGAAGGGGTGACATATCAGTTTCAGAAGAGTCTGATCGTCTATAACCTTCACAGGCTCCCGCGCGTTGTCGAAGACATCATCGTCATCGAAGGTTTCACAGGGGCCTGGTGGTTAACGCAAGCTGGTCTCCCTAACGTCGTGGCTTTGATGGGGTCAAGCTGCAGCGACCAACAAGCGCAGTTAATCCTGGATAGGGTCGCGCCGGCAGGCCGCATCTGGCTCATGCCGGATGGGGACGATGCCGGTGCACGGTGCGCCGGGGAATTGTTTTTAAGGTTTGCCCCATATCGTTTTACGCGGTGGGTAAAACTCGACACAGGCAAGCAACCGACCAATTGCAGTCCTGAGGAATTGAAGAGGATCTTCGGCGAAGGACCATGGCAGAAGGAAGCAGCAACGTCGTGAGGCGACAAAAATACATTCAGAACACAGAGCGACCGTCGAGGTCGCTCTTTAAAGTGTCCAGCTCTCAGAGCAGTGAGCAAATATGGTAAAATAATGCTATGGAGACAGCCACAGTGGAGGTAATCACCAAACAGGACAACGAGGCTGTTCACGTCGAGTTGCAGAACCGCGACCTCGATGTGCTTGAGGGCTTATTCGAAATGCGACTGCTCACGTTGCCCCATGCCGCTGCCATTTTTTTTGATGAACGGAGGGAGGCTGCGAAGAAGCGTCTCCAAAAACTCAAAGTCGCGGGGCTGTTAGGCGAGCGGGCGCGGCGCGTCTATGAACGGAGCATCCTGTTTCTGACCCGCAAAGCGTTCGACCTGCTTTCTGCCGAAGGCCGACTCACCAAATACCCAAATCTGACATGGAGTTCATTCGAACGGCGCGCGCGCGTAAGCAATAGCACGCTCCAGCATGAGCTCGCCGTTCTCGACGTGAAAGCGGCCCTCACCCTCGCTCTGCGGAAAGAGGCACGCTATGAATTGGCCCAATTCCTCACGTGGCCACTCCTTTTTGAGTTCGTATCGCGGCCTCGCGCCGGAGAGCCGGAAATTCTCGTCAGGCCCGATGGCTACGTGAGCATCCACGAACGCGACCGGGATAACGGCGGAGCGTGCTATTCGCATAGCTTCTTTCTTGAGCTCGATCGAAGCACTGAAACTCAGGAGACCCTCGCCCGAAAGGCGGCGTGTTACCGAACGTATTACCGCAGCGGCAGCTTCGCGGCGCATCATGGATATTCCCAGGCCGAAGAGTGTCCGTTCCTGGTGCTCGTCGTTTGTCAGAATGCCGAGCGCCGAAATAACGCCGCGGAGCGGTTGCTACAACTTTCGCCGCCCGTGCTCCAGCAGGTCTGGTTTACGACATTCAAGGAAGTGACCACGAATCCGCTCGATCACATATGGATGCGGCCAATTGATTATTACAAGGTTACAGAAGGCACCCGCTTCGATCCTGAGCGTCGCAGGGGAATGACCATATACCGCCGCGACCCCGAGCGGGAGGAGTTTGTGGCCAAATTGGTTCAAAAACAGGCTTTGCTGACTCTCGGAGATGGAAACGCGAATACGCCGGTGGGTCCGGTGAGACGAGAAGCTCTTTTGCGATGACACAAAGGCACCGCTCTGACCGGTGCTAATGTTGAATCCCGGCATGCAAGACCAAAAACTATCGATGATGCTCCCAAGCGAGCTGCCGGTGATCGATGTCCACGCCACAGTGTCACCGCTTCCTGTCGAGCCGCATCCTGACCTCAGAGCCTTCAAAAGGCTGCGGAGATTTAAACGCTCATTCGCATCGATTTTCTGGATAGCGCTTCTCATCCTCCTTGGGAACATCGGCTATACGCTAACTCAGCGTGGCCTCTCAATCCTCCGTCAGAGCATCTCCAGGGGTCGCATTTGGTGGGAGAGACAGCAACACGCCAGCAGATCGAAAGAACTCCCGCGGCCGGTAATGCCATCTCTTGCCGAGGCACGGGAAGTGATTTCGGCGAACCTCCAACAGATCTATGCGGCCTTGGACCAAGGAAATCCCAACCTGCTCCGAGGCGTGATTGACCCCAGAGTCTTGGCTGATTACGCAAGGTTGGATGCCATTTGCAGGCCATTTACGCATCGCGCTCACTATCTGGAGGCAGTCATTCAGCGGCCCAGAAACTCCTATGAGGCGCGAGTCCGGGTATTGTTTAAGCCTCTCAATGAGGAGGCTCAAGTGCTCGTCTTCCGCTTTGACAACAACCAGTTCCTCCTTAGCGACGTCCCGCCAAACGGGTTTCATACGTGGGATCACAGCTGGGCCCACGAGGGGTATCCAGAATGGCTTGCCGTCGAGGAACAAACCGCCATTCAACTCGCGCGGAAATTCATGTTTGCCGCCAAGGCCAAACGACAGGACACGCTCCGCGACGTGGTCGCCCCAGGTTTCGACACAGAGCGTTACGTCACTGACACCAATTGGGTTCGATTCTTCGCCGAAACTGAGGTTCGGAACGTCAAGCGAGTAATCCCTCGCGGCTACAAAGGCTTGAAGATAGAAGTGGTTTTGGAGCTGGACGGCCGTATCGTTTGGCACAACGGCGCCGCGACTTTCCTTGTCGAGAGCATTAACGGAAACCAAAAAATTGTTTGGGCGCGTCCGCTGTCGTGGTTTCCCGGCTACCAAGAAGCACAACCGGGCATTCCGTACTTCTGGCAAGGACCGGAGGACGACGACCCGCAGCTTGAGGCGCGAACCCTCGCACGTTTTGGCTTGGACACGCCACGTTTACCCAAGCTTTGAATTGTGAATTCTCTCTTAGAAACGGTCCTTCCGCCCACCGGATGGGGGATCGCCGGCGCGCTCATAGTCAGCGCGACGGGCTGGTTGGTCACGCACGCCGTTGAACATCGCCGACTCACAAGACTCCCCCCAATGACTCCCCAACAAAAGCGAGATTTCGGGCTGCTCCAGGAAACAGCAGAACGACTGTATCTCCTCATTCCGGGCTTGCCGAAGTTGCCCATACATCGTTTCGAGTATGGACCCTGGTTCTGGTGGTTCGACGCAATCGCTCCAAAGCGGCTCAAAATTCGCGCGGAGAGGCAAACCGCAGTCGCGCTCACAGAACTTTACGCGAATTACGTGAAGTTCTTTGAAACCTTGGGCCAACTTCGGCGCGTTGGAGCGAAGGAGTCGTTAGAGACGAGAAAACTGGAGGCGCAGCTCGACCTGGCCGATTGCCAGGAGGAGCTCGAGAAAGCGAAAATCCAAATGGAACTGACTAAACTCCGCCTGGAGAAGGAAAAGGCAGAGCGGGAAATCGAACGCCTCAAGTATCCACAGGGAGAGACTTCGAAAACGGCGGCTCAGGAGGCTATTGAACGCAACCTCGAAAAGCTATTTAGCCCGCTTCGCACCGTGGAAGCAATCAGGCGGCGGGCCGAGGAAGAGAAGGAAAAGTTCAAGCATGACCCAGTGCTTCAAAAAGCCATAGACCGCCGTGCCGAGGCTGCCATTAACGACCTCATGGAGGGGCACAAATGAACCCGCTCTTCATCGGTTATGCAGAGGATGGCCAGCGCCTTGAGTTTGGCCCTGACGCTCTCCAAACACATGTCCACGGCGTTGGCGCTTCCCGCACCGGCAAGTCCAAGCTCATTGAATGGATCGCCCGTGACCTTATCCGCCAGGCGCAGGGATTTTGCCTCATCGATCCTCACGGCTTTTTGTATGAGGATTTGCTGCGCTGGCTTGCCTATCTCCAGCCCAATCGTGACATTATCCTCCTCAATCCGTCCTCGACCGGCCATGTGGTCGGCTTCAATCCGTTTCGCCGCGGCGAAGGCGAGCTCAGCGTCCAGGTGGAACGCCGCCTCCAGGCCACCATCAAGGTGTGGGGCCAGGCGAACACGGATGAGACGCCTCTCCTGGAGCGGGGGCTCAAATGCTTCTATCACTACCTGCTGGAGCAGGAGCAACCTATCCAGGTCGCCTCCTATCTACTGCGGTGGTCGCACAGGCGCATGTGGGCACAGCTTGCCGGCACTATCCGCGACCAATTGATTCGGGAGCAGTGGCAGGAATTGCACTCACTCCCACGAGTCACGGAGTTCTGGGACAAGACCTCAAGCACGTGGAATAAGCTCTTCCGTTTCCTTTCTTCAGACACATTGCGGCGAGTGATGGGACTTCCAACAAACAACATTGACCTCAAAGAAATCATTGAAAACGGCAAAATCCTGCTTGTGAATCTCCAGCCGTCCGACTGGCTGACCGAACAGCAAGGTCGATTCATCGGAACGCTTTTGCTCAATGAAGTTTGGGAAGTGGTCAGGCGGCGCCGACAGACGGAGAGCGGGGGAGCACCGACCCCGTTTTTCCTCATCATTGATGAATTCCAGAATTTCTTAACGCCGGACGTTCCTAAAATGCTGAACGAGAGTGCCAAGTATGGCCTTCATCTTTTTCTGTTTCATCAGCACCTGGAGCAGCTTCGCCAGGACGATGCGCTGGTTTTTGCTTCGATGCAGAACGCCAGGACCAAGCTCGTCTTTGGCGGTCTGAGCCGAGACGACGCGCGCCTCGTCGCCGAGAACATTTTCCCAGGGCAGATTGATCTGAAACGGGTCAAGTTTCTCGTTGAACAAACCAAATTCTGGCCCGTTTACACTCGTGAAAAGGTGTATTCGTGCAGCTCCGGCCAATCGAGCGCGATGACGCTTTCGAGCGGCCAAGCGTGGGATCCGGCGGCACAGGAGTGGATTCCTTCAACCAGCCAGACAGAAGCCGACGGTCTGAGCTTTCAGGAAGGTATGGCGGACATACCTTTTCTTTATCCAGTACCCTTCAAGGAAGTTTCGAGCATTACTCCATACTCGCTTGAGGAGAGTCTCTGGGAATTGTCTGATCGCTTGATGGAGCAATACCAACGTCACTTTATGATTCGACTGCCGGGCAAACCAACCCTCGCGGCGGTTACCCCGTTCGTTAAAAACTGGTATGTCAGACCGGAGATCCTCCAAAGCTACACCGAGGAATTGATGGCCGGCTTCCTGCCCGCCGCGGAGGTGGACCGGGCTCTTTTGAAAATCGAAGAGAATCTCACTCAAGCCCTGAAATACAAAGGTGCTCGGGCAGAGCCAGCGATCGCCTGGCGACGTTCACGATAAGGACGTAACTCATAATAATCAGATTTTGGCGACCGACGTTCAGGGCGGAAAAGGCGTTCGGGACTGTTGTGCCCCGTCCATATGAGAAGTCCCCGGTCGCCATCTCTTTCAGCGGAAAGCAGATAGATTGACCCCGCGGATTCGACGGCTTGAACGCTTCCGGTGAAAGTCGAATTCGCCAACAATATCAACGTTTTGCCACTCTCCCGTCGTAAAAGATGCATTTTGCGACGCAAGGAGGTTCGCTCGCCAGGCTTCCCGGCTGTGGATAAGTTCGCGTTCTTGATGTGCTATGATGAAAAGCAATGATCTGGAAACGGTGGCCTTACTGGTTAAGAGGCGGCGTCATTGGAGGGGCATTTACACTCGTAATTTTTGCTTTAGAGAGATTGTGCGAACCAGCGAATCTTTATAATTTTCCGTGGTGGGAGCGCTATCTATGGTGGCAGGGTCAGCCTCTGTGCTCGCACCTCTTGCACGTGGAGCTTATCGCCTCACTTCTCATACTTCCCGTATTTCCTCTGGCCATTAAATTTATTGGCCCCGGCAATCTCCCCCACGCTGTGGGTTTCATTCTTGTGGATATGCCTTCGGTCGCATTTTGGTTCGTCGTAGGGGCGGTGATTGGCGGAACTATACGCTACGCAAAATCGACAAGGAACCGGGCATCCACTCCGCAATAGCCGCTACTGTATCACGGGGCGACCGCGCGATAAAACCGCTTGGTGAAATTCGTTGCATCAAAATCAGGAAAAGTCACTGTGCCATTTGTATTGAACACAACCCCTAGGTCTGCCCAATCACCGAGATTCGTAGAGGCTTTAATAAGGTAGGTATAGCCCGTGGGGGCAGTCAGTGACAATGACACGCTCTGATTTGTCGGTGGATTGATGCTAAGCGTCAGTGGATTCGTCAAACCGACGTAGCCAAAGGATACATTCGTCACCATCAGGCTGGATGCGATGTTCGTGTAAGGATCGAGACGAAACCCAAGCACATGGTCACTAACGGTAAACGTTCCCGGCAACGCCGCGGTGTAACTCTGCAATCCGCCAAGCACCGCGGTCTCGTCTATCAAAGCGATTCGGTTGGTATCCCACGTCACGGACAGCAACCCTTGGGCATCCGGTGGGCTGGAAAATTGTGTGTCAAATGTGAGGAAATTGATCGTGTTGGTGACAGTGATTCCTAGTGCAAGCCACACGGGAGACCCGCTAGTTAGACCGGCTCCAGAATCATAAAGTTGGACTGTGCCCGACGAACTCCACGCTGAAGCGACGGCACTCAGGGTAACCGGCGTTTTCGGCGCAGTTGGATATTGGTTTTGCGTGACTGCCTTGTCGCAGCCGAGAACGTGAGGATTATTTCCTAGGCGATAAGTATTAGTTGAAACCGTCCAGTTCCCGCCCTCTTGACTGAAAGGAAAACCGTGACCCTCATACAGCGGATCGCTGCTTGTAATGGTTAGTGAATAGAACAGATGTGCCCATTGGTGTTCTTCTCCTGTGGAAACAATTTGGGCGCCTAGCCCTAGCTCGCAACACGGAGGTGCTTTGCAGAGATAGGGATCAATAGACGTTACGCAGACGTTATAAGCATGGTCGAGAGATCCCCCAATGATTGAGGAAATATAATTGTCTGACCAATCTGAAGATATACCCAGAAAGTTGTGCGTCAGATTTCTTGCTGGATCGCACGCACTGGTATCCAAGTAAGGGTCTAAGAAAGTCGTATGGACGATCGTCGTTGGCGAATTCGTTTTTATCCATTTGGCCGCATATTGAATTAAGCCTGAGCCGGCGCTGTGCGCAATCAGATGAATACGATTCCAGTTTTGAGTAGCCAATGCTTTGCCGAACTTCGCACCAATAATCAATCCATTATCTGCCGCATCATTGGGAGAATGTGTCCATGCACTGGGTTCACTGGGTTCATTCGTCCAATACAGTGGAAAGACAGTCCAGTTGCCGGGAATGTTAGCTGCGATGCGGGTAACCATCGCATCTACCCAACCCACGTCGGGTGGACCGCAAGGGACAAGGCATGTCTCTGGCGAAATCGGACATTTTGGCTGCCACCCGTGCGTGACGACAACCAGACTGTCTTTGCCTTGTTCCTTTGCAGGCAAATTGTCATACGTCGGTGGGGTCGTCGGTGGCGTCACCTCGGCCGGGGCTGACAGCACCGTCAAGGTTGCACCCGCGCTGACTTTCGAACCATAGCCATTTGCGACCACGACGTCATACGCCCCCGAATCCGACCATCCCACATTCGTCACTGTGATCGCCGAATTAGTTGCGCCCGCAATACTCACGCCGTTGAAACGCCATTGATAACTTAACGGCGGAGTTCCAACAGCGCTTACCCGAAAAACGACGTTGGTGCCAGGCGCTGCGAATTGATTCGTGGGTTGGGAAACAATCACGGGTTCAATCATGTAAGAAAACTCCCATGTGTCGCCGAGGATAACACCATCAGACCTCCTTCGACCACCAAACATAACAGCCTGGCTTCGAGCGGCGTCGTACGCCGCCGCAAAATAATATCTTTCCGCGGGGACCGGACTAGTGCTTGAGCAGTCCTCGGCCCAGTTCGACCCGTCCCAGAGCCAAGCCTCGCACCTTTCGTTGAAGTAAACTATTCTCCCCCGACTCGCATCGTACACCATGGCAGCGCTTGGTGTTGATGGAGGCTGTGTCCCTGGTGAGGCCTGGGTCCAGTCGGTCCCATCCCACAGCCATGTGTCGCTGCGAAAAAGAACCACATCCCCGTGCATGGGGTCACCAGACATGGCGAAAGAGGCGCTTGGTGGGGGGCTATGGGCAGGAAACTTCTGCGTCCAAGTATTACCCTCCCAGACCCACGTGTCATTCGACAAACTGCCGCCAACGACTCCGCCGAACAAAACGACCTGGCCCCTTTTCGAATCGTACGCCAAAGCGTGGAGTTCTCTTCCCGGCGGGCTCGTCGCCGGCGATGCTAATGACCAGTTCACTCCGTCCCAGAGCCATGTTTCAGACGGATCTCCAGTGCCGCAGACGCCCCCTCCGAAAAGCACCACGCGCGAATGGGCTTCATCATAAACCATTGCCAATTCACAACTGGATGAGGGTTGAGAGGAAGGAAAGTTTTGTGTCCATGATGTGCCATCCCATGTCCAAGTATCGAGGTAGTTGCAACAGCCGCCGAACATGAGGATTTGTTTATGCAGCGAATCATATGCCATTGCGTGCCCGTGTCGTGCAGGGGGTGCGGCGGAAGGATGCCTCTCAACCCAACTACCACAAGACTGCCCGTCGGCAGATAGCACACCGATCAGGAGGAGAAAGAAGGCAGTCTTTAGAAACAAACTCTTCATAACCCGGAAGAACGAAGTCGTTTTCCGTTGTTTTGAGTCCAAAATCTTTGGACTCCAATTTGGATTAATGTTGGCATTCTGTGCTTTTGTACTTGATTTGCAAGCACAAAATACGCGCCGGACAGTCTAACGACGGTGGTTAGTTTTCGGGGTTCCTGCTTCCGTTGCGGGCCATGCCAGCAAAGCTGGAACATCGCGAAGTACTCGGTCAGGCGATTCGCAAATATCGCAAACGAGCAGGCCTGAGCATTGAAGAACTCGCCGAGAAGGCCGACTTGCACCACAATTACGTGGGAGAATTGGAGCGGGGAGAGAAAGCCGCAAGCATCGACACGCTCGTCAAAATCGCCAAGGGATTACGCATCCGTGCGTGGAAGCTTTTGGCCAAACTTTAGTCATGGGCGTTGTCGCGCTTCCCCGCTGTTGGCAATCACCAGTGCTGCGATTTCTTATCGCCGCAGCCAGCGGTCAATCTTCCTCTCCACCAAGGTCCGCGGCGTTGCATACTTTTCGCGCGAACGCCGGATGATGTTGTCTCGACATCCGCAATGGTGCTCTATCGGAGGCATGGTTTTCGCACGATGACTTTCTGTGCGGTCGTCCTGGGCCAGCTTTACAATTGCTTCGTACCGGTTCAGGTCTATGAATTCGCCGGCGTGGAACGCATGGCTGAATTCTTCCTCCAAAATTTCCGCATCGGCGTATCCGACCCGGAACGCGACGATGCTTCCAACGTTGCCAAACACTGCCTTTCGGATTTCGGGCGTCACCTGGTCAAGGTATTGGTGACTCAACGACAGACACAACCGATACTTGCGTGCCTCAGCAAGAATGCCCGCGAACGAATCGGTTGTGAAATTATGGAACTCATCAATGAAGAGGAAGAAATCTTCCCGGTCCCCTTCCGGGATGTCACCACGGTCCAATGCGGCCAGTTGAAATTGTGTCACCAGCAACGAGCCGAGGAGGTTAGCTTTCTCCTCGCCAAGCTTCCCTTTTGAGAGATTCGCAATGAAGATGCGTCGATTGTCCATCATGAACCGAGCGTCAATTTTTCGGCTTACCTGGCCCAGGATGTTCCGGATCGGAGCTGCCATAAGCAGCTGGCCCACTTTGTTTTGCACCGGCGCAATTGCTTCCGTTCGGAACTGCTCCCGCCACGCCTCAAACTCGGTGAGCCAGAAGGCGCGGACGACGGGGTCCTTTACCTGCTTTACGACCCAAGCGCGGTATCGCTGGTCAGCAAGCATCCGCTGGATTCCCAGGAGACTCGTGTTCTCGCAGTCGAGGAGCGCCGCCACTGTCGCGTAGAGAATGTATTCGAGGCGCGGCCCCCACGAGTCCCGCCATATGGATTTAAACGCACCGACGAGGCCGGAGGCGACGAGGTGTCGGCGCTCAGGCGGGACCCGGTGGAGCAGGTTGAAGCTCATCGGAAACTCCAGGTCCGCCGGATTGAAATAGACCACGTCATCAGTCCGCCATGCTGGGATATGATCCAACAACTCGTGCGCCAAATCTCCATGCGGATCGAGGAGTCCCACACCGTGGCCGGCTGCGATGTCTTGAATGATGAGGTTCCGCAGAAGCGTGGTTTTTCCCGAGCCGGTTTTCCCGACGACGTAGAGGTGATGACGGCGGTCGGCCATGCGAAGACCGCACGGCTGCTCGCCGCCCCACATCTCACACCGCCCGATGTAGCGAATGTCTTCCTCCATGGTTCCAAGCAAGCCTACTCCGCAAGAAAAAATGCTTCTCCCCTTTCGGGGTGTGTGTGGTGCTGCCCTTCCCTTGCCCGCGTGCGCGGTGAGCGACATACGTTAGTTGCGAGCCGCTCAGGTAATAGGCTTGCTTGGATTTCCGAGTCATTGGATGACTCTGAAGTTTGTTGACGCCGAACGAGAATGCATATCCCCTGCTTCCCACCCTCTCGTTCGCCGTCGCCCTCTCTTCATTATACCCTACGCCGTCAAGGTAGTGCTGCGCCTCCACCTTGACCGCTGCGGGTGCGGCGAGAGCGCGGACGGCGAACGAAAGCCGCCACGCATAAAGGTCGAATAAACTAATACCACTCTACTCATATGGGATATATGCAAGAGTTCGAAGCAGACCTCCGGAAAGTGCTCGCCACTGGGGATACGGAGGCAATCGTCCGGTGGGTCAAGCAGAAGCTCTACGATAGCTACAAGCACGGGTTGACCGGTGCCGGGCCGAAGAAGCAGCCCGCGAGAAAGGCCGAGCCGCAGGTGGAGCACTAATGTCATGCGCGCTCTCATGATTGACCCGAGTGCAAGATTCCCGCTTGGGCAGGTCGTGCTCACCAAGGCTGCGCAGGAGAAGCTCCTCATGGGCGATATCATGGATGGGCTTCTGCGGCACTCGCGGGGCGACTGGGGCGACGTGTCGGACGCGGGCCGCCAGGAGAACGAGCGTTCACTCACGCACGGTTACCGAATGATGTCAGTCTATCACGCGGACGAGGCGACGAAGTTCTGGATTATTACCGAAGCCGACCGAAGCGTGACTACTGTGCTGTTACCGGACGATTACTGAGTGCGAGCATGCCGCTGAGCGCTGCCAAGAACCCCGCCCGAGCGCGGGGTTTTTGTTTGCGTCTGCGTGGCGAGGGCGGGCGCGCCCCAACCCCCTTCCCCCCTGCCGGCGGATTACCTCCCCCAGGGGGTTGGAGACGGGAGAGCGCAGGCGTGAACGATGTTCGAACGTTGCTGCGTGAAGGCCGCTAGTACTTTGTGTCAATGTAGTATCCATGGCGGCCAGGACACCTGTAGCCGCTTTTGTCTTTGTGCTGTCCAAGGGTGCTGTCGTGCTTTAGTTTTGTGAATTTCCGGCCGCAAAATGTGCATTGAAATACATACTTCGGCCCACGGTGAATTTGCAACCGGCCAAATACACGTGAACGCGGCGCCTTGGCTGGCTTGTTTGGATCAAATAGATAACGGTTCTCCGGCATTTCCCCTGCCTTGGACAGCTCAATCGGAAACCGAGGTTCAAACTTCTCTTCCGTGTTTTCAACATGATGCAGCCCCTGCGGAAGCAGTGAACGAATCCCCGGCGGACTGCTTCCTCCTGACCGATTGAACACGAAGAAATACTCATAGTGTTCGCCGTCACGCCTCTCCAGATATTTCAATGAATAAGGTTCAATGACGCGATCCGCACCTCTATAGCGGATTTTAAGAAGAGTTTGCTCTCGTCCGGCTTTCATTATAGGAACCCTGAATTCGGGCGCGAAGTAGGTGAACTGCCGAAAACCATTATCAGGATAATCCACGAACAGACTTTCCAGCTCGGCTATAAAAAGCTCGATCGCCTCTTCTATTCCAAAAAGAATCTGCTTAGCGCATACCACAGTGTTACTCCAATGCTCTCGGAAAAAACCAAACGGCGTCTGGCGCAAAATGCTTTTCAAAACGCTTGGGTTTCTCTGGAAAATCGTTTTCCGGATGAGCGCCTCGACAACTTCCCGTCTGTTGAGCGTGCCCCCAAGTAATCTAATTGAGTGTGCGTAGTCAAACAGGTCGGGCGCATGTTCACGTTGAAGCAAACACTTTAGCTTTGCGGCAATGATTTCTTCCAGCTTCATACACCTGATGTTGCAGGCCACAGCCGGGGCGTCTGAATACGGATGGATAAGTGGCACCGTTTGAATATCCAACAAGACTTTGTCGAAACGAGTGACATCCATGGATATTCGGATTCGCAAATCTTCTCTCTGTCCATAGAAATCATGAAAGTAAACTCGGAGTTCGTAAACGCGCAGGCCAGGAATCGGAGTCTCGGAAGCGGCAAACTTCTCTTTGATTCTGTTCTCTTCTTTGAGAAAGGAAACGCCCGCCTTTTCATGAATGAAGTCACATACCTTGTTTATTTCACCGAGCAAAACGTCCTGGGCTATGTCGAAGGGAATTCCGAAATCCAGGTCAGAGGAGAAACGGGTATTTCGAAAATATCCTTTTCGTAGCGCATTCCCTCCTTTCAAGAAAATTTCGTTCTTCAGCTCACTGATGGTGAAGATGCCCCACAGTAGCCATCCGAATACATAATCACGCTCCACATTGGCAACGTGGATCTCAAATTCCTTTCCTTTTGCCTCTATTTCGGCCCTATCAATCATGCGGCCATTATACTGGCAGATTATTTCTTTGAGAACCGACTTAGTTGTTATTTCTAACAATTTGTGCATTGATCAGGATGCGAACTTCGCTGTGCAATTAAGAGTCAGGAACGTCACCATTTGACACCGCATTTTCGCGGGCGGTACAATTTAAGGAACATGGCCAAGGGGAAGAAAATGACATTGGAGGAGCTTGCGCGCATGATTGCGAAAGGCCTGGAGAACACTGCATCCAAGGCCGATGTCGAGGGACTCGGTATCGCTTTGCGCGCTGACATGAAAGAAGGCTTCGAAAGCGTCGAGTTGCATCTCTCCTCTCTCGGATCATATTGGCAAGACCGCTTTGAGGCTCTTGAAATGCGCGTTCGCAAACTCGAACAAAACCGGTAGCGATGACAACGTATGCGTGCCAGTTATGCGAAAGAAAGATGCCTTCCGATTTGAAGACCTCACTTAACGTGCATGCCTCAGGCTTCGGCACGGATTTTTTGAGCCACGTCGTTCTCTGTCCTGAGTGTGCAGCCCCTCTCCTGGCATTTCTCGATCGACACGGCTTGCTGCGACTAGCGAAAGAACAAGCACGGCACAGCCCGCAGTCCCTCATCGCTTCTTCCTGACGAGCGCGAGCTAACCGGCTCACTGTCTCCGGCGAATCAAAGAAATGTTAGACTGACGGAGGAGGTTTCTCTCCTGAGAACCATTCTCTCTCGCCGGACACAAAAATGCTGTCCGCGCTCCCGGTGAGAGTATCAACCAGAAGCAACCTGTTTGCGCAGGTGGACAGCAGAAAGAGAGTATCTGTGAGCTCATTGACAAACAATCAAAATCCGACGGAGACTCCGTCGGCGAGCATGGCCCAAACCATGGCTTTGCTCGAACGTCTCAAGACCGAAATGCCTGAGCTTTGGGGCCAGGCAGATGTCGTTGGCCGCTGGGTGTGGCTTGAATTCAACACTCCCCCGCTTCGCGAGGTGCGGGACAAACTCAAGGACCTCGGGTTCCATTGGAACCACGCCCGACGCTGCTGGCAACATCCGTGCGGCGTATCGCGCCACCACTCCAATCGTGATCCCCGTGGCGTGTATCCCGTCATCCCCGCCTCTTCCCTCGAATTGAAGGAGGCGGCGACCGGCGTCAAGCCAACCCCCTTTGCGAAGGAATTCAAAGTCATCGCGTTACGGGAGTGTCCCTTGCCTGAAGGCATGCAGCTTTGCGACACCCCGGAGCGCGTTGCCGACTACTGGCGGGCGCACGTCGCAACGAATCCGTACTTCAATCCGGAGTGCGAATGTTTCGCCGTATTGCTTTTGAACACCCGTCGGCGCGTGAAAGGGCACCAGCTCGTGAGCATCGGCACGCTCGATACCCTGCTCGTCCATCCCCGAGAAGTATTCCGAGCGGCGGTGATTGCCGCCGCCGCCGCAATCGTGATTGTTCACAATCACCCGAGCGGTGAGCCTGAACCATCGGAAGCGGACATCAAAATTACCCGGGATTTAATACGGGCGGGGCAGCTCATCAAAATCGAGGTGCTCGATCACGTCATCATGGGCCGACCGAACTTCTGTTCGTTGCGGACCCTGGGCCACTTCTACAACTGAAGGGAGCCTGCTATGGACGTTCACTGCTCCTCATGCGGCGAGCCTTGGGATGTCTATCATCTCCGGCACGACGCTATTTTTGAAACTCAGCTCGATTGCGGAGAGGCCGAGGCCTGGCGGTCAATGTCACCAGCCCAACGCCTCTCACCGCGATATCGAGAGAAATTCCGAGCAGCCGGCTACGAATTCGGCGCTTCCATTTTTGACGTTGTCCGATGCCCGGCATGTCCGAAAGGTGCCAGACCTGACCCGCACAAAGCGGCACTCAAAGCCGGCCTGGTTGAAATCCTCGGCGATGACGAGGACGCCATCGCCTCCACTCTGGAGGACTTGGGCCTATGACCACAAAGTCAAAGATTCCCATTGCGGTCTTTCGTCTCCGCAACATTGTCGCCACGCCCCATGCGCTCGAACACCTGGAGCAGCAGGACATCCTGACTGCCATTCAGCGCCATCAGGCTGGCGACTGGGGCGACCTGAGCGAACCTGACCGCCAAGAAAACGAGCTTTCCCTCAAGCAAGGCTTTCGGTTGCTTTCCGTGTATCATGCCAACAATGGCACGAAATTTTGGGTGATTACTGAAGCGGACCGATCCGTGACGACCGTCCTGCTCCCGGAGGATTACTAATTACAGGAGGAACCGATGCAGCCTATTGCCGCGCTCCTGAACCAGGTCATTCACGGCGAATGCATAGACCTGATGCGCGCCATGCCCGACGCGTGCGTTGACCTTGTGCTCACCGACCCGCCCTATCTGACGAACTATCAGCCGCGGGATGGGCGCACGATCGCAAATGACACGACTGATGCCTGGCTAAGACCTGCATTCGCCGAAATCTACCGTCTGCTCAAACCGGACTCCCTGTGTTTCAGCTTTTACGGCTGGCCCCACGTGGAGCGGTTTATGGCAGTCTGGAAGAAGGTCGGTTTCAAGCCGGTGAGTCATTTCTCACTCGTTAAAGACTACGCATCCACGGTTGGCTACACCTGTGGATTTCATGAGACCGCCTACTTGCTCGCTAAGGGAAAACCGTCGAAGCCCAAGGACCCGATACGCGACGTGCTGCCCTGGCGCTACACGGGCAATCCCTTGCACCCGAATCAAAAGCCCGTGGAACTTTTCCGAACACTCGTTGAGGCGTTCTCACGCCCGGGCGATTTGATTCTCGACCCCTTCGCCGGATCAGGAACCACAGCAGTCGCCGCCCGGCAAACGGGACGGCGGTTCATTATCATTGAGAATCTCGAACACTACTGCCAGGCAGCCCGTGCTCGTCTCTCCTAAAATGCTAGTTTCCCTCGACGCTCAGCGACCAGGCCTAAGGTCGTTTTGGGCCAACACAGCCGATGCCCCACGCATCGGCCCTTTCTTTTCTCCCGTTCCCCTGAACCGCGCCTCACCCTGTTGCACAATAATCCGACCGGTTCAGCAAGCGCGACTTCCTCTCATTCAGAGGAATTTTCAAAAATTTTAAAACCGTAATAACTGAGTATTATTAATCTTAGTATTTATTAACCTAAATCTTCTTATATAGAGAGAGGTCGGCGGGTTGACCTCCAGATGTTGATTGGTTTACCTCCGGATGTAAACTAATTTACATCAGGGTGTCGATGTCTCACCATTCCAGGCCGTTTGCTCTTTACCCTGAAGTGAATCGTGTAGATGTTCGTTTTTCCCAGTCCCCTCCTCTCAATGGTGATCAGGCCTGCCTGCTGTAATTCGCCGATCAGCTGTGTCACGCGGACCCGGCTCATGCCCATGTCGGCCGCCAGCTTCTGTTGGCCCGGGAAGCAAGAATCATTGTGCCAGGCATAGCTGAGGAACATCGCGTAAACAACTTTGGCACCGACGGAGAGATCGGGATTTTTGAGAATGAAATTCGGGACTTGCGTAAAACCGCTTCGGGCGACGGGGTCCTTTGTGTCGAGCTCGATGTTTCTCTCTTTAATCAGTTGTCCAATCGACTGCATCTCCTCCATTAGCTTTATTATCCCGTATTCCAAGTCGCAGAACAACGTCCACCTGTGGACAACTGGTGACGTTCGAGCTGGTGAGAGGCAAAACTTATCCGCAAGTTCCGAAGGGTTCGGAATGGCTTTTTCGGAAGGGTTCCGAATCCAATGAATTGAGTACTCGGGCAGTCAAGCCCCTCGGAAAACCCGCGCCAAACGGCCACAAGTGGATTGCAACTGTAGAAATTCAAGAATTGGCTTTCGATCGGGAATGGCTGGACAAAGCGACACGCGCCATTGCGCATTTTCAACAACGCAATGGGAAAGCGCGGCATCGACTCACGCAGACCGCCGCTTCAAACTGATTGGCGACTCTCCCACTGCAAGAATCGGCGTAATCAGAAACGACGGACGAGATCGTGAACAGGAACACCTAACGCCCTGGCAATTTTGACAAGGGAGTCAACCGACGGCGATTCTTTTGCGCGTTCAACGCGACTGATGAACACGGTCGAAAGGTCGGCTTTCTCAGCCAATTTTTCTTGGCTGAATTTGCGTTTTTTTCGTTTAGTGCGAATGGCCTCGCCCAAAAATCGGCGGTGCTGCTGGACAGCCGGCATGTCCAGTGTAAAACCAAAAAACCGCAAGACTCACCATGTCGTTAACGACCAATTGTGTTTTGACAACAATTGGCAAGGCAATTTACGCTTAGAAAAAGACAAAAGAAGGTGAGCGAAAGGAAAAGACGGCAGGAAAACTGCGAATATAGGCGTGTAGATAGACGGCCGATGCAGCCGCTTTTTTATCTGGATTGAGTGTTCGCCATTGCTTCGTGACGCAGACACTTTACAGTTGCAAAGTCAGCAGCTCTTAGGGGACCAGTCGTTGTGAAAATGAATCTTATCGAGAAAGTAGCCTATGTTCCGATGAGCGACACTCTGTCGGATCATCGCACGAGCGCCAGTTTGCGGCGCGCCTCCTAAATACAGCTAACCCCGAATACGACCTATGATGAAACCGTTCATTCGAATCAAATGGTGGCTTGTTCCCTTAATGTTCCTCGTTCTCTTTGTCGGCGCGGTCCGCGCAGTGCCGCCGGTCGGGGGTGACACCAACTTCTTCATCAACGCATGGTCCTTCCTCGATACGACCAACTGGACATCGGACTATGGCACGCCCGCAGTCTCGTTCACTAACCTCAGCTCGTCCAATCTCGGCGACGGCACCGCCCTGGTGCTGGATAGCACCAATGCCGCTTGGTTGAAATACCCTGTTTACGATCAAAGTTTGGGAACCAACGTCCTGACTGTCGATGTCGGGTCAGTTTCGTTCTGGATGGCCCCGGCGTCCTGGGCCAGCACAAACGGAGCGCTCGGGGGCCAGTACGGCAGGATGATTGAGGTCGGGGCATATACCACGAATGCCTCTTACGGGTGGTGGTGCCTGTTTACAGACGGCACCAACATCTTTTTCTCGGCGCAGACCAACGGCGCCGGTGCCACGTATCTCTCGACCCCGATTTCCTGGACAACGAACGAGTGGCATATGGTCACGCTGACATATTCGTCGTCGAACTGCTCGCTTTACATTGACGCAGCCTTGGTGACCAATGCACCGGCGTTAACCTACTGGCCCGGGCCGAACGTGCAGACTAACGGCTTTACCATCGGCAGCGACGCCGCCACTGGACTTTTGCAGGCACACTGCATGTTCGATGACATTACCACGTATAGTTATCCGCTTGACCAGTCGGCCATTCAAAACACCTACGACGGAACTGTCGTAATCTTCCGCCTGAACCCAGATAACTGGATCAATCTCACGTCGGCGCCGTTCACGAACACGGCCAACCCCATTTTCAACATTGTCACTGGATCCGGATACATCACTCAAGGGGGCACAAATGCTGTTGATTGTGTGCTGAGCACAAATATCTGGATAACAAATTTCGTGGCGAAACTCGGCACCAACTCGACCATGAACCTGAGCTTCATGATTCGCGGTGGCGCCGATGGTGTGCTCTACGATGTCTTTGCCAATAGCATCTTGGCGCTCTCTTCCGACACCAATCATCCCTGGAGTTGGATGGGGCAAGCCTATCACTGCGTAACGAACAGCTTATCGATAACGAATCTGCCGAATGTGGCCGCGTTCCTGATTCTGGGTCAACCAACTGATCAGGACGGCGACGGACTCACGGACGCGTTCGAGCTTCTGGTCAGTAAAACCTCCCCAACGAACGCTTTCTCGGCCGGGGATGGGATCCCAGACGCCTGGAAGGTGCTCAACCGGCTAAACCCCCAGACTTCAGGATTAGCAAATCTCGACCCGGACTTGGATGCCTTGAGCAACAAGCAAGAATATCTGTATGGGACGAAGCCCCAAGTGTCGGAGGGATTCTCCATCTGGCTCAGCACGCCGAGCGGGTTTAATGGCATTCCGTAACCCAGGAGGACAAGTCGATGAACAAAATCTCAAAGTTCTTGAAGCACGCCACTTTCACGCTCCTGCTCATCGGGATGATGATCGCTTTAGAAGCTCACGCACACGTCATCAATACAAACAGCACCCGCTTTCGAGATCAAAACGATAGTGGTTGCCACATGTCGCCTGGCGCGGCGGGTGCGCCAGCATCAGGCGCGGCCGGCGCGGGCGGCAATCAAGTCAGTTGTACCAACTGCCAATCGGATTCTGGAATTTCCCGCTGGTGGGTGAATGAGCCTTACGTGAACCTGCACATTTCCGATGTGCCGCTGAGCTACTTCACATCGTCGGGCCAGCCAGTGGTGTTTCGCTGGCTTTACAAGCAGCGATACAAGCTGCCGGATTTTGACGAGGTGCCAAACCTCTACAACACTCTGCAGGTCCGCCTGTCCGCCGCCCGCAGCCCCGAGGTGAACTATATGCGCACCTACGGTATGACCAATGCCTCCTGGAGCCATAACTGGATGATGAACGTCCTTTTTTGGGACGCCGGCTGGGAATCGGTGATGAACACAAACCCAAACACCACGATCAAACCTTACAGCCTGGGCCAAGAAGCTCTGTTGTTCCGCGCGGAGGGTGGGGTCGATTATTTCTACACCAACAGCAGCCAGGCGGCGCTGAGCAACTCGGTAAGCCTTTTCTCCCTGCAACCGAATTCGGCACTGGGTTACCCGGTCTGCACCAATACTCCGTCCACGAACAGCGATGGCACGTATTGGGGCGACCCAGGTATAGGGTTCAAGTTGCTTTATCCTGATGGCAGCCAGGACATATTCGGCCTGTCAATTTCCGACGCCTTCGACGGTTCGGGCCATTACGTGTATCCATACAATAGCACCGCTCATTCATTTCTGACTCAGCGCATCGATCCGCACGGCCGTGTCACTCGTCTGGGTTACGAGCACTATAATTACACGAATTTCTTCAGGAACCCCAGCGGAGCGGAATATGTGGCGTGGCGCATCCGGTATGTGGTCGATCCCGATGGCCGGACTAATACATTCATCTATCACACAAACGATTACTCCATGGATTCTTCTCAATGGGCGCTCCATGGCTGGCAGGTAATAGAGTTTGATGATACGTATGCCCGGAAGGCGCAATTTACTTATCCGCTTAACTTCGGGAACAGCTTTAGCAATGGCCTGCTTGCCGGAATCACCGACGCGATGTCTAACAGCAGTACTTTCGCTTATCAAGGAACCAACGGCTGGATTACAAACCTGACGACGCCTTACGGCGTCACGAGCTTCGGTTTCTATTCAAACCGGGACTTGACCATTACCAACGGCTATATCCAGCGGGCGGTGTATGTGAGCGAACCGGAAGGCGCGCAGCAACTTTTTTATTATCTGCATGACGGGACCGGTTTGCTGACCAACTCTTTGACCGGGCCGACTGTGACAGGGCAGATTTTCGACACCGGTGCGACAAACGGAAGTAGTGGTGCCGGGAATTTGGTCTATCGTAACACGTTTCATTGGGACAGAGGCCAGTTTACGGCATTGTCCAGCGGCTTCCGCAACAACGTGGGCAGTCTGGGGTATGCGCTGGGGCAATTGAGTGCGGCAGATTTCCGAAAGGGCGAACTCAGGCGCTGGCTGCTGAGCGCGGTCGATGAGCTATCCATCACGGAACTAATTTCGAGTGAACGTCCGCCTTCACCTGGCTCGGGTGGTGAGACGGAGGCCCCGAGGCTCTGGTATAATTATGCCAACAAAGGCTCGCCGGAAGAGGACGGCGACGCCCAGGTCGGTTGCGTGGCTCAGGTGCTGCCGGACGGGACAACCCAATCCACGGTTTACCGATATTCGACTGGCGCAACGCCTGCTCCCGGTTTAGTCCTCACTAACGAGTCCACTTATACTCTCTCCAACGGGAGCATTGGCGCCCGCTCCAATTATTTCGTTTATTCCACCAACGCGATCGATCTGCTGACAATCAGCAACTCGTCAGGCCAGTTCCTCAAGATCGCCTATGATGGCAGCCACCAACCGACCAACATCATCGATTCGCTCAATCAACCGACCACACTTACTTTTGGCCCGACTCATAACCTGGGTGGTTTCACGCTGCCCAGCGGCCTGAGCGTTGCACTCAAGTATTATGCTTCAAATTCCGCCAGCGCAAACGGCAGCCTGCTCTCGAACGTGACATGGTCGGCGACCGGGCGCTCGCTGACGTTTACTTACACCAATAGCCTGCCACTGACCGTCTCAAATGATCTGGGTCTGAAGATCACCAATTTCTGGGACGGATTGAATAGGCTCGTCGGAACGACCTTCCCGGATGGCTCCAGCATTTCGAACACTTATGATCGGCTCTCCCTGGCTGGATACAAAGACAGAATGGGGAATTGGACAACTGTGGGGTATAACGGTCTGGAGTTTCCAACCTCAATCACGAATGCGCTGACCAATGTGACACTGCTCTCATGGTGCAATTGCGGCTCGCTGGCCAGTATCACTGACGCGCTCACCAACACGACCAGCGTCTTCTATAACAACCAGGGCTTGGTGACGAACATCTTGCGTCCTGATAACAGCAGCCTCACTTACGCGTTTGATTCGGTGCAGCGTCTGACCGGCGTTTCGGATGGATTGGGCCGGGGCATGAACCTCGGGTATAACAACCAGGGACTAGCCACTTCCATCAGTAACGCGTATGGCCGGGTGCAGGCCGTGCTTTTCGACTCTTTGGATCGTCCGATCCAGATTACCGATGCGTATGGCGTGACAGTCACAAATACGTTCGACCTTCTCGATCGCCTTCTGAGCCGCTCGTATCCGAGCGGTGGTGGGACTATGGGGCTTCTCTGGAATACCAATGGCCTGCTGGCATACACCAATCAAAACCAGAAGGTCACCTGGTTTAATCGAGACGCGGCGGGCCGGGTGCTGTCGGTCACGAACGCTAAACAGGAAGTGGTCTGGCTCAATTACAACTCGCTCAATGAAGTGACCGATTTGTGGGACGGCAACAGCAATCACACGACTTGGGCCTTCAACCAATATGGCTGGCTTATGGGGAAAACCAATGCGCTCCGGGAAGTGCTCCGGCTGGCCCGAAATCCAAATGGCCTGGTTACCAACCGATGGACACCACAGTTTGGGAACACGGCTTTTTCCCCGGATGCGCTCGGAAACATCACCAACATCGCTTATACGGGTTACTCGAATTCATATGCGTTCGATGCGCTCAATCGATTGAAGACCATGATCGATCAGTCGGGCACGACTGCTTTCAGTTACACCCCGGCTGGTCAATTGCTGACGGAGGACGGCCCTTGGACAAATGACACCGTGACAAACAGCTACACGGAGGGCCAACGCACGACTCTTGCATTTAATCCAGCCTCCCCTGCGCTCAGTCAGATTTACGTGTACGATTCGGCCCGCCGCCTCGGAACCATCTCATCACTTGCCGGCACGTTCACTTACGGATACGGCGGTTCGCCCGGCTCGCTCGTGCAGACCCTTGGGCTACCCAATGCCGCTTACTTCACCAATCATTTCGACGGCCTCAATCGCCAGGATTACACGGCCTTGGTCAATTACTGGGGCCATGTTCTGGACGGCTACAGCTACACTCATGACCCGCTGGGTTTGCGGACCAACATCGTTCGCGACTTCGGTCTGACAAACGATAGTGTTTCAATCGCTTACGATGCTATCAACCAACTGGCGTCGTGGAGTGCCAAGGAAGCAAGTGGAGCGGCCCGGCAAAACGAGCAACTTGGCTTCGGCTTCGATGCGGCGCACAACTTGCGGACTCGCACCAATGGAGCCTTGGTTCAGACATTTAATCTCGATCGAGGGAATGAAATTACAAATGTCACACGCATGGGAACGTTAACTGTGAGCGGTGCGACGCCGGCTCCGGCGACGAACGTCACCGTGGGCGGCGCGGTGGCGGAACTCTATGGGGATCTGACCTTCGCACGCACCAACAACGCGCTAAGCGACACTAACACCTTCACAATCATTGCTAAAAACGTTTATGGCACGAACGTGACCAACACAGTAGTTGCCATTCTTCCGTCCTCTCTGTCCCTCACCAACGATTCTGACGGCAATCTCAAGAGCGACGGCACGCGCTGGTTCGAATATAGCCCCGATGAGCAATTGACGGCTGTTACAGTCTCTAACGCTTACCGCTCCGAATTCGTTTACGACGGCCTCGGGCGGCGACGCATTCAGCGCGATTACAATTGGCAGAGCGTGTGGGTGCTGACGAACGAAACGCGCCTTGTTTATGATGGCCTTCTCCCGATTCAGGAACGCGACAGTAATAATGTTGCACAAGCGAGTTACCCTCGCGGCCTGGACTTGAGCGGCACATTTGCCGGCGCGGGCGGAATCGGGGGGCTGCTCGCCCGGACGGATGCGAACGGTGCGTCAACCTTCTATCATTCTGATGGCGCAGGAAACATCAGCACTCTCATTGACGCGCAGCAGAACATCGCAGCGCGATACCTTTACGGCCCGTTCGGCAATATCATCGGACGATGGGGCAAGCTCGCTGATGCAAATTCAATGCAGTTTTCCTCGATGCCGAAGCATGGCATGTCGGGCCTGACGCTTTACCCCTTCCGAGCTTATGACTCGGGTTTGCAGCGATGGACATCGGAAGATCCCATCGCCGAAGCGGGCGGAATCAATTTGTATGGGTTCGTGGGAAACTCGCCTTTGAACAGTGTGGACCCATTTGGGCTGGATTTGTGGATGGATCGGTATGGCCAACCGCATGATGGTGTGCCGCCAAGCGAGTGGCCAACGACGGACCCCATGAGCTTAGGCGGCCTGTACCGCTTTGGTGACACCACCCATGGACAGCGTCTCGGAGACTACTTCCTAAACGACTTTCTCAAACCTGCAGGAGAGAAGTCAGTGGAGTTGGGCTTGGATGTCGTGGCGATAATAAGCGGAATCGGCGAGGCAGAAAAAGGCGCCGAGGGCGGACTCGGTCTGTGGAAGTGGATAAAAAAGATCTGCACGAAATCGAAGAAGCCCCTGGTGCAACCTGCGAAAGCGCTCAAATCTATAACACCTGAGCAGGCTCAGCGGATTCGCGACGCATTTGCGAAGAGCCTCGATGACAAATTTAGGACGGGCGGGGGATTTGATGAAATTCGTTCGGTCTTGCTGGAAAATGGATACACCGTCGAGGATATTAACCAGATGTTTCCGGACCTTATCAAGAACATAAAGAGATGAATGCCCCTTTCGCACAAACCGGAGAATGCTTGGTAGCCGTTGTTGATTTCGACATCAGCGGGGTCTTACAGAAACTCGTCGGAATGGACCCCCGCACGTTAGCCGAGTACGCAAGAGTTATCGAGCGGATCGCCATAGCCCAGATTGAAGCTTCGCGTCCCGCTAGTTATCAGGGAAGGGGAGAAGTGTACAGAATGGCTTGGCTGAAGGACGATAGCGACGACCTGACGACATCAATATTCAAATTATTCCTGTCCTTAAAACGCGAACTTGACCGGGCGAACGAGGGCTACAAGAAGAAGGGGCTGCCCCCAGCGACATTTCACGCTGGAGTTAGCATGGGCAAGATTGAATTCGGTGCCTCGAGCCTGGCAGGTGAGGGGGCGGAGAGCGCGTACCGTTGTGCAGAGCGCGCCCGTTCCACCAAAGCTCTTCTTGTCGTCGTACCGGAAATCCTGAAAGACATTCCTCATGCAACGTTGCAAAGCGCGGGGCTGCACCAGACCATCAGCGCATCACCAGGTTACATCACTGTCAACATGGAGGCTTTAGAACACCTTTCTGGCGGTGCATAATCATCAGAAGCGTAGTGTACCGTGAATGCCGAAACAATGGGCTGCAACACAGAGCAATCCGCATGCACGATTCGGCAACCTGCTTGGACGCTGCCGGTGACTACTCACAATGATCCATGCCAAGACTCCAGACTCGCCCCAGCAAACGGCATACACAAGCAGAAGTGAAATATCCGCCTCTTTTCAGGAGGAAGTTCTGCGACAACTGCGGGGATTCGGCTCGGACCTCAACAAGCCACATGCGTTTCATTTTTTCCTATACTTCGCCTCCAAAGACGCGGCTCAAGAGGCCGCCGAAAGAGCACGCACCCGAGAATTTCAGACACACGTTCTAGGCGAAGCGGGCGACATCAATCTTTATAGGCCATTTTTCAACTCGCCCGTGGTGTTCTCCCACCGCGACGGGAGCGACAGTCCGGACCTATGGTAGCCATCGATCCAAAAACTCTGGAGCTCGCATCTAGGAATTGGCAAACAGCCTGCCGCAAGCTTGGGGTCCGGGCGTTCGCGCCCTCCGCTGCCGGCGACCTGCCACTTGGATGCCTCGCCTTCCTGCCGGACTTCGGCGGGCCTAACGGTATGCTCGTCGGTGCAATGGACTTGCCCGGGGTCAAGCCAAGTGGCCCTCTTGAACATTTCGCCAAGCAGAAGGGGCTATTCTGCTCATTCGTTAACGCGAGTGGGTTCGCCACTGGGAACGTGGCGGAAGCTGTTTTCATCGATGCCCTTCAGGATTGGGGCTACTATGGCCCTGCTGATAAATGCCCAGCCTGGTTTAAGGGTTACATCGGCGGGGACGGCCTTCGAACGTGATTAGAACCTAACGAACCAACCATTGCAACACCCTTGCCAATGAGAGTTGAGCGCCGGGACAGCTTCTCGGCTATCTGACGTGCAGAAGCAATTTCCAGTTCAGCAGACCCTGCTGACAGGTGCAGCTCAGCGCCTCCTGGTTCCAATGCTGCTTGGAAAAACAAACGAGTTCAGCGCAGGTCGTCCTCATGAACATGTAGGTAATCAACTTTCGCCACGGTATGGAATGTCTCAAGTGCGGACCTTGGACTCTCTTAGACATTGCTGGCCAGCCTTGGATTTGTTGTCACTGGACGTTGCCACTCACGCCACGTTTTCGCCTAAGTCATTGAGGATTAAGATGGAGCGAGCGAAGGGATTCGAACCCTCGACACTCACGTTGGCAACGTGATGCTCTACCAGGCTGAGCTACGCTCGCTTCCAGAGAGGCTCGGATAAACTACGAAACTCCCGCGAGATTGCAAGCGAGTTTTTTCGGAAACTCCCAGCATGTGGGAATCGATCCATCCAAGCTCAGCCGTCGAGATGTGGCGAGCCATCAACCCCAATGGCCGCGAATCCAGACCCAGCCATGGCCGTGGCGGACCCAGCGGCCGGGAACAAAAACGGCGCGGGGATGCGGCGGGACAACCCATCTGCCACCGACCCAAACCCAGTGCCCGCGCCAGCTCCAGTAACCTGGTGTCCACACGCAACCTGGACCGGGTGCCGCAATGACGACGTCCACTTGTGGCGGCGGCGGAGGCTCGGTGATGATCACCTGGCCCGGCGGAGGCGTGGCGCCTGGTGGGCCCTGCACATAAACGGTGCGTTCGACGCAGCCTGTAAGCCAGGTCAAGCTCAGTGCAGCCATTATCCAGATTGATAAGAGTCGCCGTTTCATATGCCTACTTGATCGACGATGCACGAGGTCCGTTTGTTCATCAGGGCGAGTCACCCCGAGTGAAAGTTTGCTCCAGGCAGGCATTTGTCCTAGGCTTTTGCCGACGAGCTTGCAATTGAAAGCGAGATCTCAACGATCGAATTCTCCGCGGTTGAGCGCGGTCCGCGGAAGTCCGCGCATCCTCACGGTCGTGCCGATTTGTGATGGCCATGACAGCCCGATCCTCACAATCAATCTGGAACTCGCTCGTCATGGAATCGAGGTCATTTACCTTGGCTATCATCGATCTGTGCGCGACATCGCTCGGGCCGCTATTCAAGAGGACGCACAGGCGATCGGTATCTCTTCCTACAATGGCGGGCACATCGAGTTCTTCAGCGAGCTATTGCGGCTGCTGCGCAAGTCGGGAGCCGGCCACATCCGCGTGTTCGGCGGCGGCGGCGGCACAATTACCGAGGCCGATGCCAGAGTTCTGAAAGAACGCGGCGTCGATGAAATCTTCTTTGCCGGCACCCCGCTCGACGACATCGTTGGATTCGTTCGATCAAGATATCATTCGCAGCACCCGTCTATTTCCCAATTGAAATTCCTTGGGAAGTTAACTGACCTGAAGCTCTCGAAATTACTTACCGCTGCAGCGGCTGGCCCCGTTCCCTCGACCCTCGACCCTCGACCCTCGACCCTCCACCCTCTCCCCATTGCCGCGCCAGAGCGGAGCGACGGCGGGTCGCCCCTCACCATCGGCATCACCGGCCCCGGTGGGGCGGGCAAGACGACGCTGATTGATGAACTCACGTCGCGGTTTCTCAAGGCCCGACCGAAAGGCAGGCTGGCAGTCCTTTCCCACGACCCGAGCCTCGTTGGCAAAGGCGCGTTATTGGGCGACCGTGCCACGATGGTTTATGCACAGGATGACCGCGTTTTTATGCGCAGTTTGGGAACGCGGGGCCGGGGGGGCTGGGTCTCCGCTGTCACCGGGCGATGCGTCCGCATTCTCAAGCGCGCGGGATTCGATTTAATCCTGATCGAAAGCGTCGGGATAGGTCAGGAAGATATGCCCTTCGGGCGCGGATTGGTGGACCACCAAGTCCTGGTGATGAGTCCCGAGTACGGCGGGCGCTTGCAACTGCAGAAGATCGCCATGCTCGACGAAGCCGGGATCGTTGTGGTCAACAAAACGGACTTGCCGGCAGCAAAGACTGCCATGTCGGAGCTCGAGCAACGCCTGGTCCTGAACCGGCGCCTGCCGCCACTTATTGCGACGACTGCGAAGCGCCACAGCGATCCCGGCACTGATCAGCTCTTCACCCTTATCATGTCCAACCGCGATTGACTAACACAGATCCAAAGTTATGAGCGTGCTGTCAGACGTTATCAGGGCTCACGAAGCGCACGAACGATTCGTGGAAGCCCAGGTGCAAAAAGCGCGAAGCGATCGCAGGTTCGCAAGTGAGTTGCGTCGGCGCTGGCGCAAGATTAATGAGCAGGTGCCGGCGGTTGAGACGCCCACCGGTCTAAAACTGCCCCGCATGGCTTTGCCTCAAACAGACGAGCCAGGCGAAATCGCTCGCTTTCTCTCCGCTGAAGGTTTGCCCGGCGAATTTCCCTTCGTCACTGCGGCCTATCCGGAGATGTATCTGGCGAATAAAGTAGAAAGCAGAAAGCAGAAAGCGGAAATTGGGCCGGGGTCTTCGGTTGAAGAACCGACGCGACTTTTCGCTGGTCTCGGCCTGGCAGAGGACACCAATCGGCGTTTCCACTATCTCACCAGGCACCAGCCTTCGATTCGACTTAGCACAGCTTTTGATGGTCCAACTCTTTATGGCCTGGACAGTGACGCCGATGGCGTGTCGGGCAAAGTCGGTGAAGGAGGAGTCGCGATTGACACCATCGAAGACATGGCGAGGTTGTATGCCGGCTTCCCTTTTGGAGATGAACATTTTTCAGTTTCGATGACCATCAACGGCCCGGCGCCGATCCTCCTCGCGATGTATGTCGCGGCAGCGCAGAAGCGTTTTGGCCGTGGCGTTCTTCCAAAACTGCGCGGCACCGTCCAGGCCGACATTCTCAAGGAAGTGCAGGCTCAGAACGAGGCCATCTTCCCACTCGAAGCTTCGCTGCGGTTTCTGACCGACATGGTCGAGTTCACTACCGCTCACATGCCGCGCTGGTATCCGATCTCGATCAGCGGCTACCACATTGCCGAAGCGGGCGCGACTCCCGTGCAGCAGGCGGCGTTCACGCTGTCGAATGGTTTTGCCTATGCCGAGATGTTCCGCGCGCGCGGCTTGCCGGTGGACCGCTTCGGTCCGCGGCTCTCCTTTTTCCTGGATTGCGGATTGGACCTCGAATACCTCGCTTTGGGCCGCGTCTGCCGAAAGCTATGGGCGATTGGCATGCGGGATGTGTTTCATGCCGGATCGCGCGCACAGATGTTCAAGCTGCACACGCAGACCAGCGGCCGTTCGCTTATCGCCTCCGAGTACAAAAACAATCTCACGCGCACAGCGGTCGAGCTGCTGCTGGCCTATATGAACGCTACAAACTCCTGCCACAGCAATAGCGCCGATGAGCCGTTCACCACGCCCAGCCAGGAATATGTGCGCCTCGCCGCGCATGCCCAGGCCATCCTGCTGGAGGAGTCGGGGCTCTTCAAACTCATGATGAATGCGCTGGCCGGCTCGCCCGGAATGAAGATTGTCGAGCGCGCCCTCGAGCAAGCCATCCTCGATGAATTTCGACAAATCGATCAGCTCGGCGGGGTCCTGGCGGCAACTGAATTACGCTATCAACGCAGTCAGATTCAGGCGGCCGCCTATCGCTACGAAAAACAAATCAACAACGGACTGCGGCCTGTGATCGGCTGGAACCGATATGGCGACCGAAGCGCGAGCCTGCCGGAAGTCAAAGTCGTCCGCACGCCGCGCGCTCAACAAGTTCGGCAAATCGCTCGCTTGAGAAAATTCAAACGCGCTCATCGCGAGCAGGCCCCTCGAGCCCTGGACCGATTGAGCCAGGTCGTCGAGCGCGGGGGAAATGTGTTCGCCGAACTGGTGCGAACGGTCGAGCACTGTTCGCTAGGTCAGATCACCGCGCGGTTGCAGGAGCAAGTGGGCCGCTTTCGTCCGACGGTATGAGGCACAACGGATCAGTCGAACCACTAATAGACACTAATAAACACTAATCTTCGGCTAATGGAGCATCGGGAGCGGGTTCGGTTGGCGAATTAGTTTGGCGTCCAGATCCAGGAATTCATCCATTCGCCGCTGCGTTTCCTGCTCATCGATGGCTTTGGCCATTAAGAGGTAAGTGGCATAGTGGTTGCCTTCAGATTCGACCAGGCTGGCATAGAATGTTGCCAGCTCGGCATCAACAGCCTTCAATTCGGTGGCCAGTATCTGAAACTTCTCGCAACTTCGACCTTCGATGAGCGAGCAGCAAATTAAGTGATCGATGACTTGGTGGCGCTGGCCGTTGCGGACCGCGCGCATGAGACCGGCAATCCAGGGGCTGGGGTACGGCTGGCCGAAGGAGATGCCGCGCCGCCGGAGCAAATCCAGCACGAGCTGAAAGTGCTGCAACTCCTCGATGGCAATCGCGTTCAACTCGTGCACGCGTGGAAAGAGGTCGCGATACTTCTCGAGGTTCAACGCGCTGGTTGCGGCTTTGCGCTCCAGGTGCGCATGGTCCACCAGCACCGCCGGCAAATCTGACAGCACTTTCGTCAGCCACTCGGCCGGCACCTTCTCCCGAAACAACAGCATAGGCAACTGTTAGCAAAAAGTTTCGCGCATTCAATCCCTGAACGAGCGGATCTCGGCACGGACACCGGAGCGCGGACATTCTTGTCCGCAGCAGGCTACGACTGTTCGCGTTGCTCAACAAATTTCCTGGGGCTGCGGGTTCTTCTACGTTGCTGCGGACAAGAATGTCCGCGCTCCGCCCGTTTTCGTTGCAAATCCAAATTCCGAAGGTCGAGCGCGACGTGCGCGATTGGCGGTAACTCATTTGGAAATCTTCCCATGACGAATTCGGATTTGGGAATTCGGGTTTCATTCGAGTTTCGGCTTTCGGCTTTCGGCTTCACGCCGAGGAAGCCCATTAGTCTTCCGTCGAACTGCGACTCGGCAAATGGCTCACGGAGCATGGGCCGCTCGCTCCGCGCTCGCCGGCGCCGGCCACACCGCATCCCGTCCGTCCCACAAATCAAATCGGCTCGCGGTAGTGGACGTCGGATCCCCACCATCATCCTTGCCATCTTCTCCAACAGAGTAGAGCAAAAAAGTGCCGTCGGAATTGAGCCGATAGCGCAACGATTCGCCGCTCATGCAATCGTACGGGACCGAACCAAGAAATTCCGGGACCAACGTCGCCAAATCGGGCGCGGCCTTCCCATAGCGCAGTTGATAGCGTTTCAACGCCAGAACCGCGAGAGTCATCTGCCGCTCGGTCTCGGCCCGAACCGTCGTCTCCCCGGCCTTGGTGAAATTAGGAAGCGCCACGCGACTGATCCAATAACGGAACCCCTCAGGCAAACCGGCGACTCGCTCGATCTCTGCCACGGTCTTGGCGAAGCGCGCCTTGCCCTGCTGCCACGGCCGGTGCGCCTTGAGTGACCGAGTCCCCTCGAGCGCCTGCTGCATGGACTTGAGGCAAAACAATTCATCCTCGTTGGCGCTCGTGAGCTTGTATGCCGGCACCCAGAAGTAGTCGTTTACCATATCGTCCAATACCAGCCTTGGCGGCGGAGGGAGACGGGGGGGTTGCCTCGGGCGAAGCAGGCTCGGTTTGAAGCCTGCAGCCCAGAGCTCCTCCTGCAGGGCACGCTCGCCCAGGAAGCCTTTCTCCAAACCATCCAGCAAGTCGATGCTCTCCCAGGCCTTCTGCATCTGATGAAGCTCTGACTCGGTCCATTCCGGGTCTTGCAAAGCCTCCCATGTTGTAGCCAAAGCCAATCGTGCAATCGCGATGCGAATCATCTGGCTCACAAGCGTATATTCATCCCGGTTCAACCGCGCAAGCGAGGTCAGCGACATAAGATTTTGCAACACCTCCTCTCTGTTCGTGCGATGAAGGCTGTCGATGACAGCGACTGCCAGGAATCGGCCGACGGTGCGGATGGCGATGAACGAGGACACCGGGCCGGGCTGGAAAGTCGGGCGCACTCCGAAGTCGGGAGCAGGGTCTCGCAGGGCCTCACGGATTTCAGCCAGCGCTTCCCGATTATATCGCATTTGAACAGCCAGGACTTCCCAGCTTACCGCGGTGCTCGTTCCGCGGACCCAGCTCTCCATAGCGGACGGCTCCAGCCAGAGCACCCGCGCTTGGCCTGGCGCCACTGCCTTCCTGAGATCCAGGTTACCGGGATTCACCGGTCCGAGACGCAACTTGAACACCGCGTTCGTGAGAGTTGCGAGCGAAAAGTTCAGGTTCGTTGGCCGTGAGCTGGTCAGCTCTGCAAAGGTCAACATTTCCCCCTTGGCGCGCAGTTCGGCTTGATAAAGTTGGAGCGCCTCTCGCGATCTCGACTTGCGCAGCGAGAGCCCGACGAAGACTACCGCGAGCACTGCTACGGCCGCGACCAGCACCACGCGCAGCGGTTTATTCATGATTCAAGCGGCCTCGAGAATCGCGACCGCCGCCGCGTGTGCCTGCGTGTGGCTCAGGCTGATGAAAACCGACCGGGCGCCCCTCGCTTTGAGCAGGGTCTGGCCCGCCGGGTGCAAAATTACAAACGGCTCGCCGCTGTCTTTGCGTCCGATTTCCATGTCCTGCCAGCCAAGTTGCGCGCCGATGCCGGTACCAAACGCTTTAGAAATAGCCTCCTTGCCCGCAAACCGCGCCGCCAGGAAAGGCGCCGGAGCGCGGTGCGACAAGCAGTATTTGATCTCGTCCGGGTGCAGAATCCGGCTTAGGAACCGCTCGCCAAACCGCTCGAATGAGGCCTTTATCCGCTCAACTTCGATAATGTCGATGCCGATGCCAAGAATCATCGGTAATTTTTCATCAGCTTGAGCATTTCCTTGACTGCCGTTGCCACGCCTACCGTGATGGCGCGGCTGATGATGCTGTGGCCGATGTTCAGTTCCACCAAATGCGGCACCCGATGAACCGGTGGAAGATTTTCGTAATTTAATCCGTGCCCGGCATTGACTCTCAGGCCAAGGGCGTGTGCCTGCTTCGCTCCGGCAATCAACCGGTCCAGCTCGAATTGGCCTTGTTGTTGGTCCGGGAAACTTTCGGCAAACGCACCCGTGTGCAGCTCGATGAACTGGCTGCCACAGCGTGCCGCCGCTTCGATCTGCCTTGTATCCGGCGCTATAAATAAACTGACTTCGATGCCGGCGTCGTTCATCCGCTGACGAGTCTCCGTCAATGAGGCCAAATTGCCGGCTACATCCAGACCGCCCTCGGTTGTCACTTCCTGGCGGCGTTCGGGCACAACGCAGACAATGTCCGGTTTGAGTTTGAGCGCAATGCTTATAATCTCGGCCGCGTTGGCCATTTCCAGGTTCAGACGCGTTTTGATGGTCTGGCGTATCTTCCACACATCACGATCCTGGATATGGCGGCGGTCTTCTCGCAAGTGGGCCGTGATTCCGTGGGCGCCGGCGGCCTCGCAGGCCAGCGCCGCCGCTACTGGATCCGGTTCGCCTCGCTCGCGGCCGCGATACCGCGCTTCCCGCAATGTGGCCACGTGATCGATGTTGACTCCCAGCTTCAGCATGCGACCGAATTATGGTTCAGTCCGGCAATGCATCGCAATGGCTTTCCGCGCGAGGAGACTGCACTGCATGGAGTTGCTCCCCCTCCCGCTCTGCGTCCTGAGGCGGAGGAGAAGGGATCGGCACCCCCCTATACGTTTGACCTTTAATAGCTGCGGTTTGGTGCGGTTAGCTGCGGATACGTGCGATTGACCTCGGAAACGAGATGCAAGGGAGAGCGAATAGTAGAAAGCACAAATCCCACTACGTGGACGCTGAACGCCTCCGAGGGAAGGTGAACCGAGTGGATATCAGTCCACAGGGGCACTTGGGGGTATTGAGCCGTCAGACCGTCAGAACGTTGTGGCCACAGGCATTTGTGAAAATCGAAGCCGTCAGGCAAGCCGTCAGGGGGCGTCAGGGCGTCAGGAGGCACAATGGGATAAGGGAGAAAGTAGAAGGGAGAAAGGAGAGGCGACGGCGAGAAAGCGGGAAGTTGAAATGGGAGAGCACCTCGCCCCCTCCTTCGTCAACCGCCTTCGTCAAAAGCACTACTCCGGTCAAGAAGGCACTGCGGAGGGCAGGCCGGCCCGCTCCCCTGAGCGGAGAAGGGAATCTTTACGCCAGAGGATACCAAACAGCAGATACCAGATCGGGAAATCTTTTTTGGCCCTTGGACAGCGGATGTCCAACCGGACGGTTTAGAGTTGGGCAAGAAAATATGAAAACAGTCATGCTAAACTCGTTCGTGCGACCCCGGGAACTGGCCACAGTGGGGCGGAAATTGCTGGGCCAGTTATTTGGATACTTCAAAGCGGAACTGGCGGCAGGGAATTACACGCTGCCTGAGCCCGAGCCGGGCAATGAGGAATATTTCAACAGCCTGGCCCAAGCGCTGGAGGCAAGCGAAAACCTGCCGACAACGCTGATTGAGGCGCTTGAGGAGCTCGAAGAACTGGCGCTGCCGGAGAATGGGGAGCGGCTGAGACGAGGCCTGGAGGAGGCGGCCGGGAAGGTTGAGCTCGATCCGGAGGACTCAGCGCTGCGCCAGGCGATTCAGGTTTGGCAGTTTCGCGCGAGGCGACCGTTTGGCGAAGGGAAAGGCGATAGTGCGGAGGGTCAGGGATCGGGCACTTCGACGACGCACCCCGTGGAGATGAAAGGGGAGACGAATCGAGACGCGTGTGAGTTGCCCAAATCCGGAACAGGTGAAGAAGGACGCCCTGTGGCCCGATGCTTGGGCAGTAATTCGGGAGCAATAGCCTGCTCGGGAGTTGCTGCGGCCGAGGGCCCGCCGCCGCTCAAAGGCAGGTCTGGCGGGCAGGCGGGCCGCGCTCCAGAGCGAGGGCAACACGCCCAAGAAGTCGAGGCGGATGTGGCGGTGTGGCCGGAACGGGTGGATGGCGCGGCGCTGTTGGATGAGCTGTCGCAATTGCTCAGCCGCTACGTGGTGCTGCCGGCGCATGCGGCACCCACGCTGGCGTTGTGGGTCCTGCACACGTACGCGTTCCATTTGCGGGATGTGACGACTTACGTTGGGATTGAGTCACCGGAGAAGAGGTGCGGGAAAACGACGCTGCTGGGGCTGCTGAAAGCGCTGGCGAACCGGGCAGTGGCATCATCGAACATCAGCCCGCCGGCGTTCTTCCGCGTGATCGAGGAGCTGTCGCCGACACTGCTGATTGATGAGGTGGATACGTTCATTCGGGGCAACGACCAATTGAAGGGCATTTTGAACGCCGGCTATAATCGTGAGACGGCGTTCGTTTTTCGGGCCGTTGCGGCAGCAGATTCGGATTTAGAGGAAGAGGCAGAGGATGAGAATTCCACTGCGGCGGGGGCGGTGAAGAAATACTCGTACTGGTGTCCGAAAGCGATGGCGAAGATCGGGCGGTTTCCGGACACGCTGGCGGACCGGTGCATTATCATCCGGATGCAGCGGAAGACCACCGCGGAAAAGTGCGAACGGAGCCGGGAGCTGGACACGCAACCGCTGAGACAGCAGTGCGCGAGATTTGTATTGGACCATCAAGGGGCGATTGCCGCGGCGCGGCCGGAGATACCGGGCGCGCTGAACGACCGGGCGGCGGACATCTGGGAGCCGCTGCTAGTGTTAGCGGACATAGCCGGGGGTCATTGGCCCGAAGCAGCAAGGCAAGCGGGAGTTGGCTTGAGCGCCGGGTCGCAAGAGCAGAATTTGACCGCGTCGCTGCTGTTGGGGATATTCGCGCTGTTCACGATTGAAAAGAAGGAGCGGCTGTTCACTCGGGAGTTGGTGATGGGATTGAACAACTTTGCGGATCGGCCGTGGGCGGAGATGCGGCAGGGCAACCCGGTGACGGACATCTGGCTATCCCAAGTGTTAAGGCCGTATGGAATCAAACCACGAACGCTGTGGGAGGGCGGCTCCTCCGCGAAAGGGTATGTATTGAAAGATTTCGCGGAGGTATTTCGGCGGTACGTTACGAGGACGGACTTACACCATTACCTGGGCGAGCCGCCGCCGGCGGAGGAAGGGGAGAAAGAGGATGCGACGGAGGGAACGGCTGGCTGACACGAATTTCACTAATGGTCACGGACTGAACGGGTCATAGTTGTCCCTGCAAGGTCGGCTGACTAGAACATTCAAGCTCACATTGGCCGGCTCGGGAACTTTCCGCGCCAAACCGCGCTATGGTTTGACCCCGCGCACGAATGGTTTGCGCTCGTCACATGTTCAGAGCTCCTGGGCCAAACCAGAACCACCAATATAGCAGTATGAACGAAAGCACCCAGCCAATTGTCCCGAGGGGGATTATTGCTCGCTTGGGGATGAACCTGTAGGCGATCATAGCGGCGATCGCGACGATAATCACTGTTCCATATATGACGTAAGGGAGCGCTCTCTCGCCGAACAAGCGAACCACGTGCCCCTCGAATGAGGTTGACATCGCGCACCCGAAGATAGATAGCGGGACCGCTGCGACACCAACATAGATGGCGCGGCGTCCATCCTCACCTACGCACGGTCTATGCTGTCGCGGCTTCACCACCTACACCCGTGCAAGTGTCAGTCCTCACTTTTTGAACTCCTCGCTTCGTGTGACTTCCGTTTAGCTGGACAGGATGCATAGGTTTAATTGCCGGTTCGCATCCGGCGGGAATCCGGGTGGGTGCTTTTCGCCAGCCGGGAGATCGTGTTCACCAGCTTGTCGCCGGAGCAGGTTGGAGACGTTGGTCCAACTTCCCATTTGCAGGTGCCTAGCGATCCACTTGAGGCTCATGGTCGTTTCGAGTCTCAGCTGCCGGGCCAGGGCAACCTTTCGCCGGTCGCCTTTCGGCCGTGCCCCTAGCTCGGATTCGCCCCAACCCAGTTGCTTGAGCCCCTCGGCCAAAATGCGTTCAGCCTTCTCCTGGCTGCTCTCGCGGCGGTCCGCGCCATAGTGGTTTAGCCCGACTCGCTCGGCGGCTGCGGCCAGCAGCTCCTTGCGGAATTGCTCGCTGCCCAGGCACCACTCGCGACGCAGCGCGCGATAATCTGCGTCCGCCTCTTCAGCTCTGCGCCGCTCCATCTGCGCCGCAAATTCTTTGCGGCCCGCGTCGCTGTCCCAGGGAATCCCTTTCTCCCCCAGCAGCCGGTCAATCCGGAGCCAGCGTGGGCGATTTTCGGGTGCTTTGAGATATTCTACATAGCTGCTCCAGCGGAAGCACTCCAAAAGAGCCTCCGGCGGTAGCAGTCCGGCTCGCACGGGATTGAGGTGGACATAGTCGCAGACCGTTCGCAGATAGCCATTGCCGCTCCCGTCCACAATTAGTGCCTTGTATCGTCCGGCGAAAACGTGTCCGCAAAGCTTGTGCCGAATATTGAAGCGCTTAGTATAAATTCCCAAGAGCCATTTCATCCCATCCACCAGGTTGGCCTGCGGTGTCTCGACTACCAGGTGAAGGTGATTGCGCATCAAACAAAACGCGTGGATTTGCCAGTCGGTCTTCCCACAGACTTCGGCTAGTGTTTGGATAAAACGCTCCCGATCCTTGTCGTCCTGGAAGATGTCCTCCCACTGATCGCCACGATTCATCACGTGGTATATTGCGCCAGGATACTGGATGCGCAGCTTGCGCGGCATGGACGAGTATTGTCCTGACCTTTTTATGCGTCAAGGGCTGGTGGCCGGTGGGCCGGTGGAATCGTCCTTATCGCCTCCGGGCATCAGGAAGCCGAGGCGGTTGAAAAAGTGAGGACTGACACTTGCACACTTGCACTTGCACAGCGCTGTTGCATTGGCCCAGCACGAATTAGCGTTGCGTCCCGCCGGAGGACTCTGGTTCCATGCGCCGTGCCGAAGTTCCGCACCTTTATCAAATACTGGCTGCCGGTGCTTGTTTGGATGGTGGTTATTTTTTCCGCCTCCAGCGACACAATGTCCTTCCAGCATTCCTCGCGCATCCTGGCGCCGATCATCCACTGGCTCTTTCCGCAGCTTTCAAATGAGACAGTTATGACGGTCGTATTCTTCATCCGCAAATGTGCGCACCTGACCGAATACGCGGTCCTGGCCTTGCTTTTTTGGCGTGCGTTCCGCAAGCCAATCCGGCGCGATCCCCGGCCCTGGTGCTGGGCCGATGCTCGACGGTCCATCCTGCTGGTCGGACTCTATGCGGCCAGTGACGAATTCCATCAACTTTTCGTGCCTCAGCGTGATGGCAAGGTAAGTGACGTTTTAATTGACACCTCCGGGGGAATTGCCGGTCTGCTTCTGCTCTGGGCGGTAGGACGGTTGCGCCGCCATTGGTAACCTTCCATGAAGCGACCACTCATTTTGGTCGTGCTGTTCTATGTTTTCGGGATCTTGCTGGCGAGCGGCTCTTGGGTCGGCCCGACCCCGCTGCTGGCAGGCGCATTCAGTCTTTCGTTGTTGGCCCTGGTCTGGTCGCGAGCGCGGCCATTCCTGCTCGGCCCACTGGCGCTGCTAACGGGTTGGGCCAACGACGCGCTCCACTCGGCGGTCCTTTCGCCGCATGATCTCCGTTTCATCTGTGGCAGCGAGCCGGCGCTTGCGACTCTCCGCGCAAATCTCGGCGAGACGCCCTCTCAGCGCATTTTTGTTCAGGACGAAAAGGAATCGTGGCGGACGCTGGCCCGGCTCAACGTCTCGGCCGCGCGTTTCAATCGGCAGCCCTGGCAAAGGGCAGTCGGTCGCGTTGCGGTCACGACGCCGGAATTATTAACAAATTTTTTCGCCGGGCAAACCGTCGAAGTCACCGGCGTTATTCGCCTCCCGAAGACCGCAGCCGCCGAAGGAACTTTCAATTACCGCTCTTACCTGAGGGAGCAGGGGATTTATTATCAGTTGGAAGCGGCTTCGCTGCAGGATTGGCAGGTGGTTTCGTCGCCTGCCAAGCCTCCCCTGGCCGATCGATTCCGGGCCTGGGCACGGCCGGCTTTGGCTATGGGATTGCCGGCCGAAGACGAATCCGTGCGGCTCGAATGGGCGCTCACGCTTGGATGGAAGCCGGCGCTGACGGAAGACGTTTCCGAGCCGTTCGTGCGCGCTGCCACCTACCATGTTTTCGCCGTCGATGGGCTGCGGATGGCAATCATTTTCGGCATCTTCTTTGGGCTGCTCCGAGCGTTGAGCCTGCCGCGCGCCGCCTGCGGCTTGGTATTGCTGCCATTGATCTGGTTTTACACGGCGCTGACCGGCTGGCCGGCTTCCGCGATTCGGGCTAACGTGATGCTGACGATTATCATTTTCGGCTGGCTTTTGAAGCGCCCCAGCGATCTGATGAATTCGCTCTTCGCCGCGGCGCTGATCATCCTGCTATGGGAGCCGCATCAACTTTTCCAAGCCGGGTTCCAGCTTTCATTCTGTGTTGTGCTTTGTCTTATGCTGACGATGCCATTGTTGCACGGTTTGTGGCAGAAGATTTGGGCGCCGGATCCTTTGCTGCCAGAATCACTCCAGCCGCGCTGGCAGACTCTTCTGCGTGTGCCAGGGCGTTACGTCGCGGACATTTTTCTGACTTCGTTCGCGGCATGGATAGGCTCGATCCCGCTTGCGGCCTGTTATTTTCACATTGTGACGCCGATCAGCACGCCGGCAAATGTGCTCGCGGTGCCTTTGTGCGCGCTGGTTTTGATGAGCAACCTCGGCGGCTTGCTGCTGGCCGGATGGTTTCCGGCAGCGGCGATTCTCTGCAACCATGCGGGCTGGTTCCTGATGGAGTGCATCCGGGTTTCCAGCCATTGGTTTGCCGCCTGGCCCAGAGCCTACTTTTATGTCGCGCCGCCAAGCCTCTACACAACAGGTTTGTACTACGCGCTGCTGCTGGCCGTCGTGACCGGATGGCTCTTCCGGCCCAAAATGCGACTCTTGAAGCTTACCAGCACAGTGCTCCTGGTTTTGACCTGGACCGGTCTCTGCTGGTGGAATTCTTCCGCGACACGCTTGCACATCCTGCCCGTCAATGGCGGCATGGCGGTTTATTTTGACGCGCCGGGCCGCAAGAATGATTTGCTTATCGACTGCGGTACGACCAATTCGGTGGCTTTAGTCACCAAACCATTCCTGCGTGCCCAAGGCGTCAACCGACTGCCGCATTTGGCGCTTTCGCACGGCGATAATCGCCACATTGGAGGCGCGCGGTCAGTGGTCGAGCTGTTCGCCGTGGACGAGGTTTGCGTTAGCCCTGTCCGTTTCCGTTCTCCCGTCTATCGTCGGCTGCTGAACGAATTCGGCCAGATTCCAGGTCTGGTTCATACGATTCAAAGTGGCAGCCAACTGGGCCGCTGGACCGTGCTTCATCCGCAGGCGGACGATCGTTTTCCGCAGGCGGACGATAATGCTTTGGTGCTCTATGGAAAGTTCCGCGGCGCCGGCGTCCTGTTGGTATCGGACCTGGGCCGTCCTGGCCAGGACGCATTGCTCGAACGAACGCCCGACTTGCGCGCGGACATTTTGGTCACGGGCTTGCCGGCGAAAACAGAAGCATTGAGCGACGCCTTTCTCGACGCCGTGCAACCCCGCCTGATCGTTGTAGCGGATTCGGAATATCCCGTTTGGGAACGCGCCAGTGCGAAGTTGCGCTGGCGCTTGACGCGGCGAAAAATACCTGTGATTTACACTCGCTCATCCGGAGCCACGATTATCGATTTCCATGACTATCATTGGCAGCTACGCACCATGAACGGTACAAGAATCGGCAGCCAGGACCACACATTCCAGCTAGCTCCCGAGGAAAACGTGGCTGACGTTATACCGGCGGCGATTTCTCATCCCTCGTCAGAGACTGATGCTGATGCAGAGACTGCTCCCGACCGATAGCCAGTCCGGATCCAGTCCGTTGGGAATTCTCCAATTACCCCTGACAGCCTAAGCCCCGTGAGTCCGTTAAGGTTCAATTACCGTCCGGACGTCTGCTCCAGACTGCTCGAGCTGGTCAAGCGCCGCGTTGATCGCTTCCGCTAGCAGAGGCACCTTGCGCGTAACGACCGAAGTTAACTTTAGACTGCCTCGCCGCAAGAACTCGAGCAGCTCCGGGAGTTCTGTCGCCAAGTGATCAGAGACGCCAATTATCTCTGCTTCATTGTTGATCAGTTCATTGTAAGGGAAAATCTCGAACGCTTTCTCGGAAATGCCTGCGAGAGCAGCGCGGCCTTGGACCCCCAGGCACCTCACCGCTTGTCGCATCGTCGCGGGCAGCCCAATCAATTCCAAGGCCACTGCCACTCCTGAACCACCCGTCAGGCGTCTGATCTCCTCGACGGGGTCCCGTGCCTTTGCGTTTACCGGTATCGCTCCGAAGGTTCGGGCAAGTTCCAACTTTGTGGGTTGGATGTCCACGGCGAAAACGTCTCCCGCCCCAAGCGCCTTCGCCAGTTGAATCGCCGAGGAGCCGAGTCCACCGATACCGTAAACGGCGACCGATTCGCCGCGCTGGAGTCGCGCCTTTCGCAAGGCGTGAAGCGACGTCGCGGCCGAGCACATCAAAATCGCGCCGTGCTCGAACGGGATCTCGTCCGGAAGCCGTAATAGACTTCGCGCCGGCATTACCACGTACTCGGCATAACCGCCGTCGCGATGCTTTCCCATCATTGTCCCGGTGCGACAGAACTGTTCCTGGCCATTCCGGCAAAACTCGCAGACTCCACAAGTGGCGAGATAGTGAACGCAGACACGATCACCGCGAACGAACTCAAAAACCTCTCGGCCGAACTCCTCTACCACACCTGCCACTTCATGCCCCAAGGTCAGCGGCAATGGTTGAGCCTGTGAGCGGCCGGCCCGATAGTGCGCGTCGGAGTGGCAAATCCCCGCCGCCTTGATGCGGACAAGCACGTCAAGGGGGCCGGGCATTGGGAGCTGGATTTCCTCCATTTTCAGTGCAGAACCCGGCTGGACGAGTCGGACGGCTTTCATGAAATTTGCGGTTTTTCTTTCTTGAAAATTTGAGGCCTTTGATCTGAAATAGCTTCAGGCATGAAGCTGCGCGGTGATCCGGGTTTTGGAAGGGTTGGGACGGCCCATCCGCCCCAGAGTTCCACGCCCCTGCGCGCGTCCCTACCGATCATGCCAAGAGGGCGGCGATGAACCACAGCGGGACGATCCACGAAATTTTGACCCAGAAGGGCGCGACTGTCTGGAGTGTTTCTCCTGACATCACCGTTTTTGAGGCCATCCAGATCATGGCCGACAAGAACATTGGCGCACTGCTCGTGACGGAGCAGGGCAAGCTGGTTGGCATCCTGACCGAACGAGATTATACTCGGAAAGTTGCGCTCAAAGGCAAATCGTCGAAACAAACAGCGGTAAAGGAAATTCTCTCGGGAGACATCATTCATGTGACGCCGAGCCACACGGTGGACGATTGCATGCGCCTGATGACCGAGCATCGCGTCCGGCACCTGCCGGTTCTCGACGCCGGCCAGATCGTCGGAATCATTTCCATTGGCGACCTTGTCAACTGGATCATCACCACGCAGAACAGTACCATTCATCAGTTGCAAACCTACATTGCCGGCTATTCGGCTTAACTGGGCTCGCGTGCGCAGGGCCCGGTTTCAACTTCGAGCCTTGGCTAGGCTGACGGCCACATAGCGGGCCTGTTCCAGCGCAAACTTCTTCACCTCCACCATAACGGCCTGGGGTCGGTATTCGGACAGGATCCGATCTGCGATGTTCGTCACCAGTCTTTCTACCAGTTTCCAGCTCCGATTCTTGCCGAAGTTGATCAGTTCCTGCGCAACGGTGTGGTAGTCAATGGTTTTCTCGATCCGATCGCTAACTGCCGCAGTGGAAATATCGAAATTCATATCGACGGTTACGAGAAGCCGTTGCGGCTTGGCTCGCTCTTCATCCGTGACTCCGATGCAATAGAACACTTCCAGATCGACGATGGTAATTCTGGACATGGCGCGCTTTCGTTCAGCAATTACCCGGTCACAGGCACAGCGCGTCGAGTCACCGCAGCATCGTCGAGCACGGCCCGCAACAGCGCTCGAGTCGGCTCGTTCAGACGCATCTTCAGCGTCTGCTCGAGTGGCACCCAGCGATATTCGCTTGCCTCGTGATTCAACCTCACAACCGGCTCACCAACGCAGCGGCAGGTGTAGTTCAACAGGATGAAATGAGCATCCTGATAGAATTCCTTTGAGTGAATGCAGTCTTGCACGAGCACGAATTCAATCTCGGTCGCTTCGAGGCCGGTCTCTTCCCTGATTTCCCGTCGCAAAGCATCTGAACAACTCTCGCCCCACTGCACCTTGCCTCCGGGAATCCCCCATAGATTCGACCACTTATGCGTGCGAACCACGAGTGCCCGGCCCGCCGCATCAAGAATCAACGCCCCGACCGTGACGATCGGAGCAGGGCGTTCCCCGGACTGAGCGGCTGGCGGCCTGAGATTCAGGTCGTTGGTCTCCAGAGTCTCACGCAACTCGCGCAGGTGCTCGACGATAACGTCCGGTTCGGCTGCCCGCAATTGCTCCAGTGTGTTGTAGCCGGTCAGGACTGCGCACGAGTGAATGCCGCCGTGGCGCGCAGTCTCGATATCGTGCTGCATATCGCCAATGAAGAGCGTCTCGTCTGGCTCCAACTGATTCTCCTCCAGAATTTCGTGGATTTTCTTTCGCTTGTCCCAGACTTCGATGTACGGCCTTTCCAAATACCTGTCGAAACCGGTGATGGCCGATTGCACGGCGAAATGATCGCGATGAACCGTGCTGAGCAGGAAAGTGCGGAGTTTGCGGTCGCGGCAAAATTCGAGGAAATCGCGGGCATGGGGCAATTCGCTAACCAAATCCTGCACCTGCCGGAAGCGCGTGTGAAACCAAACCTCGCACTGTGAAAGCGGAATGTGCGGGACGTAGCGGTCGTAAAAAGTGGTGAACGGCAGGCAAAATTCAGCGCGGAACTCTTCGAGGCTCATTTCTGACTGCTCGGCTTTGGCAAGCACGTAATTGGTCGCTTTCCAGACTGCAGGCAGGTCGTCCACCAATGTGCCCGACCAATCAAAGATGATGTTCCGAATCACGGTTTGATTGTAATCGGATTGGCGGTGACTGGATACTGGATTCTGGAAGCAGGTTCCTGATCACTGATTACTGGATACACGAGGCCAGAACGCGGATTTTTCGGAGAATGCTCCTGGCGCCCACTCCCATCCGCGGTGCTGCTCAGCGAGCGATGCTAATTCAGGGACAAATCCTCGGGCATTTGCGCCAGCAATCTATACTTCCAACCTTTCTGGCGCAAAATAATCTGCCAGAGTTCATCGGGCTTGACGTCGAAGACCAGCTCGAGCGACGCGGGATGCGTCAGCCAGGCTTTGCGTTTCATCTCCTCTTCAAGTTGCCCGGGGCTCCATCCGGCATAACCGACAAACATTTTGGTCTTCTGTGTTGAGGACAATGATTCGCCGAGGTCGATCAAACTGTCCAGCGAGTGACCCAGGCTCAGGTTCGGGAGCACGTTGGCATCGGGGATAAATGCGTCTGTATGCAGAAAACTCAGGGCCGTTGGTTGCACCGGTCCGCCGAGGTACAGCGGACAAGACTTCAGTGTGTCCGGCAAGTCGGCGACGAGCACGTCGCCCACGCTCCGGCCGCTGCTGCGATTGAGCACCAGGCCGAAAGCGCCCTCGGCGTCGTGCTGGCAGATCAGTACAACAGTTCGTTGGAAGAAGGAGCCGCGCAGTTGACCGCTATCGAGCAGCAACTGCCCTTTCAGAAATTGTTCCGGCTCCGCCATTGATCGGAAGCATGCTCCATGTAAGCCCGGTAAGCAAATGGGATTATGTTGCCGTAGGTATTAGTGTGGCCGCTGACGTCAGTCGGCCCATTTTTCATCGGCGGACAATGGGGGGAAGGGCTGCGGACAGCGCCTCGGCCTCATCGACCTGTCAGTGTCAACTCCCGCTCTTCTCCACTGCCCACCATCCGTACCCGGACGCCGTCCTTGCGGATCTCAAGGCAGCGAATCACCACCTTGCTTGAACCGAGGCGCACTTCAGCCTCTTCCAGCGGCCCAAAAGTTTGATCGTTGATGATCGCCAATGGCTGTGATTGCCGCCAAAAAATGGCTTTCAGCGTCAAAAATTCAGGGACAGCTACATTCGGATTGGCGTGATCCGCTGAACTCCCGGGCAGGCGAGTTGCCGTCTGCGGCAGGTCGATTTTTCGGATGCGGGCCAACTCGTCAGCCCGTAACCGATCATCGGCACCGTATTTCACCCATTTCAGCACGTCATTAAAGCCGTAACGTTGCTCGGCTTCGATAAACAGATCGATCTGGCCGCGCGTATAGGCGTTGAGCTTGATCAGTTCTTTTTGGCCCTCCTCGAGTTGTGATTCCATCAGCAGGAAGGCAATGAGTTCGCAAAACCCTTCCACCGAATCGCGGCTCAGCCCCTTTTTTCGCTCCAGGGAAAGGCTTTCGTTCATCCATGCGTGGGTGTATTCGTGGGCGCAGGTGGCGGCGAACCCGGCAAGAGGCAATCCGCTCAGAACGCTTATCTCGTGGTGCCAGCCCGCGGCGTTTGTCAGCGACCGCTCATGGCCCCAGACGTTCGGGCAGGGCTGGTCGTTGCCAGGAACCTTGAACTCCTCCTGCAAATGAATGCGATCGACCAGAGTGACGCCGACGTTCGTCTCCGGAAAAGCCAGGTATTTCCAAAAGAGCCGCCCAAGGCTCTGCCTGGTTTCGCGGCAGTTACGCGTTCCGTCCTGCTGCGTCAACACCGACGTGGCGGCATCTCGCTCGCACAACACTCGGCCATCGGACAATTCAGTAATATTGTTCCTGGCTGGCAGGCCGCAGATGAAACAGTTCGTGCCCGATAGCACGCAGGGGGAGCAGACTTCCTTTTTCGCCAAGCTGACCCTGTCCTGGACAATGAACGCCTCGGTGCCGAGCGGTCTACCACAGATCTCGCAAACATTTGTCGCCGCTGACAGGGCGGCTGACCAGCACAAGACAACGACGACGATGAGCCCGGGCCTCAGCCCCTGGCGCAAAGCACTCGTTCGGGACTTGACAGCCCGTTTTGAATTGCGACCACGGTTCAACTATTTAACGACTTAACCTTCGCTACAATCGCTGCCGCATCAATCCCATACTTCGCCAGTAATTCCTCGGCTTTCCCCGAGTGCGGCAGTTCGCGCACAGCCAGTTTGTGGACCGCCATGCCGAGTGCGCTCAACTCTCCCGCGACGGCATCCCCGAGCCCGCCCTCGGCGTAATGGTCTTCGACAGTGATGACCTGGTTGTTGGTGCGCGAGGCTGCCGATTGGATGACGTCCTTGGCCAGCGGTTTAATACTATACGCATCGATGACCGTGACGCCTATCCCTTGACCCTTTAATTCGTCCGCTGCCTTCAGCGCCTCGAACAAAGTCACGCCCGCGGCGACGACGGTGACTTTATCACCCGGCGACTGGCGCAATACTTTCGCGCCTCCAATGGTGAATTGTTCATCATTATTGTAAATGACCGGCATCCGGGGGCGCGAGGTGCGCAGGAAACATATCCCGCGGTGCTCGGCCATCCGCTCGACCAGCTTTTCCGCGCAAACCGCGTCGCTGGGATACAACACCGTGCTGCCGGCTGTCGCCCGCGTCATGGCGAGATCTTCCAAACCCATCTGTGAAGGGCCGTCTTCACCGATGCTCACTCCCACGTGCGAGCCGGTCAGCTTGAGATTCGCCATCGAAATGCCGGCGACCCGAATCTGATCGAAGGCACGCGAGAGGAAACAGGCGAAGGTGGACACAAACGGAACTTTGCCCCGGGCACCGAAGCCGGTTGCCACGCCCACCATGCTCTGCTCGGCGATGAAACTTTCCGTAAATCGATTGGGGAATTTTTTGAAAAACTTCTCGGCATAAGTGGAGTTTTTCGTGTCGCCATCCATGGCCACGATGCGCGGATCGACCTCACCCATCCGAGCCAAGGCGTTGCCGTAGGCCTCGCGTGTGGCCACCGATTCTCCGATTTTGTAGCTCAGTGGAGGATAGCTCGCCGGCGCGTCATTTTTTGGGGCGGGCATCTGAGCAGGCTGAGAAATCGCATGGCCCAGGCCGGATTTTGCGCTCGGTTGCAGCTCCGCAATTGCGCGGGCGGCTTCCTCCTTGGACAACGGCCGGCCGTGCCAACCTTCACGGTCCTGAATGAATGACACCCCGGCGCCTTTAAGAGTCTTGGCAAGGATGACCAGCGGCTGGTTGCCGAGCCCAACCGCCGCCAGCACTTCCAGGATCTCCTCGATATCGTGGCCGTCAATTTCTTCTGTGCGCCATCCGAAAGCTTCGAACCGCCGCTTGTAAACATTCAGATCGTGCCCGAAGGCGGTGGGTTGGCTCTGGCCCAGCCGGTTCACATCGACCACGGCCACCAGATTGTTCAACTGATGAATTCCAGCCAGCGATGCCGCCTCCCAGACTGCGCCTTCAGCGCATTCGCCGTCGCCCAGCAACACGTAGGTGCGGTAATCCAAGTGGTCCAGCCGCGCGCACAAGGCCATGCCAACGCCGACGCTCAAGCCTTGCCCGAGCGAACCAGTCGCCACATCGACGAACGCCAGCCGCGGCGTCGGATGGCCTTCCAGATCGCTGCCAAGCTGCCGCAGCTTGAGCAGCTCTTCCGTTGGAATGAGTCCTGCCTCCGCCCAGGCCGCATACAGCAACGGTGCGGCGTGCCCTTTCGAGAGAATGAACCGGTCGTTGTTCCAATAATGGGGGTTCTTCGGGTCGTAGCGCATGTGACCGAAAAACAATGCGGCTACCAGGTCGGCGGCTGAACAACACGATGTCGGATGTCCGCTCCCCGCTGCCGTCGTCGCGGAAATCGAATGAATTCGCAACTGGTTGGCGATGCCCTTGAGACTTTCAATATCAATATCGTTCATGAGTCGGCAAACATGTGGCACCGCCGCCCAAAAGGAAAGGAGAAACGCGACGGCGCGTCAGGATGACCGGCGCCCGCGCGATTTGGCGGCGGGTAAGAAGCAAGAAATAAGCAGCTAAACCCGGCTCGAAACTTGGCCCTTTCCAGCTTTGGACTTGTGTCCGTCGCTGGAGCTGGCGCTGGGGTACTTATGATAATAATCCTTGTACTTGTGGTAATAGTAATAATCGCCGACGCTTGGCCGGACGGCATTGAAGACCAGGCCAAGCACCCGGACCTGGCGTTGATACAACAACTCGAGCGCGGCGCGAGCCACGCGGGCAGAGGTGAATTCAGCCCGAACGATGAAAAGCGCGCCGTGCAAATGCGGCGCCAGGCTGGTGACATCATCGGCGGCCATGACCGGGGCAGTATCCAGTACCACGTACTCGTATGCCGCAGCCGCTTCGATCAGGAACCGCTCCGCCGCGACGCTGGTAAACAACTCACTCGAGTTTTGAGTGAACGCACCTCTCGGCAACAACGAAAGCTGCGGGGTTCCCGTCGGCCGCACCGCCTCAGTCCAATTGAGCCCCTGGGCCAAAGCTTCGGAGAGGCCCGGGCCCGAGGGCAGCGCGAAGCGGTTGTGCAGCACGCCTTTTCTCAAATCCGCATCCACCAGCAGCACGCGCGCTCCTGTGGCCGCCAGCGCGATGGCCAGGTTGGACGCGGTGAGCGATTTGCCTTCGTTGGGCACCGAACTGGTCACCAGCAGGGTCCTCGGCCGCTCGGCCGCGCCACTCATGTAGAGCAACGAAGAGCGGAGATTGCGATACGCCTCGACAAACGCATGCCGGGAATCGTCCGGTTGCATGAGACTAAGCTCACCGCCGGCAGTGGCAGGCTTTTCCCGGGGAATCTGGCCCATCACGGCCTCATCGAAGAGCTCCTGCAGTTCGGTAAACGAGTTCATGCGGTCGTCCATGCGGTCAATAAACAACAGCAGCAAAATCGCGCAGGCCAGACCGACGAGGCCGCCCACCATCAGCTTCCGGGAAAGTGCCGGCCGATCGGGAAATGCTGCCGACGCCTTCTCCATGATCGTGACGCTTTCCGGACTTATCTCCTTGTTGACGTCCAACGTTTGCATAGTTGCCAGCAGCCGGTCATACAGCGCCTGGATGCGCTGGGAATTGGCCTTGAGCCGTTGATATTCGGCCGTCTTCCGGCTGATCTCGAGTGTCTTAGCGTCCCACTCCTTAACGTCTTTCTGCAGATTCTTGATCTGCATCGAAAGCGAGCCTTTCCGACTGGACAACTGGTCGGCGCTCTGTCGGCGAAAGATGTCCAGCAACCGTTCGCGCCGGGCAATTTCTTCGCTCAACGCAATCATCTTGGGATGCTTTGGCCGAAGGTATTGACCCAAATCCTGTTGATCGGCCCTGAGCAACAGAATCTGCTGCTTGGCCTTGAGATATTCGCTGTCCTGGCGCTCGCCATTCCCGGAATTGGACTTGTCCGCGGGATCAGGGCCCGCCGCCAGTGCGCCGCTCAATTGCTGCTGACGGTCGAGGTTTTGATCCAGCGTCAGCGTTTCGAGCAGGTCATATTCGGACTTGAGGGCCGCCAGGCGATTGTTGAGGGCCGCAAGATAATTGCCCGCGCTGTTACCCTGGTCCTGCAGCAGCACCACACTATTCGTGCTTTGAAAATCCACCATCTCCTGGTCCGATTTCCTCAGCTCCTTCTCCAGACGGAGCACTTCCTCGGTCAGCCCGGCGAATGTCGTGTCCGAGGTCTGCGCGCGCATCTCCTTCTTGAGCGCGGCGTATTCTTCCATGCACGATTGCAGAAAACTCTGCGTGTACGCCGGGTCGGCGCCCGTCGCTTGCAGGACAAAAATGGTTGTCTTCGGAAGAACGGAGACTTTTAACGCAACCGGCTGCATCACCTGGTCCGGCTTTTGCGCAACGACGCGCGCGTGTGCGCGATTGATCACCACGCCGCTCTGCATCAGCGCCGCTTGCGTCCCCAGGAAATTGCTCAGCTCTTCCGTATAGACCGAGCCTTCCGGAATGGCCAGCTTGATGCTGACGATCATCCGCCCGACCGACGTAAAAGACGCCGGCGCGAACCGCGAAAGGATGAGCTGAACCATCACCCCGACGCCAATGCCGATGGCCAATATCCACCACGTTCGCCGCAACAGATTTCCGTAGCGTTGAAGCTTTACGAGAAATCGCGCTCGAGCGGCAGAACGGTCGTGGGTCGGCCGCGCTGTTTCGTCATTCATGGGGGGCAAAGCGGACTAAAAATTAATCAAACGCGAAGGCACGATGATGAAATCATCCGGGCGCAGTACAATGTCCTTCTCTGTTTTCCCGTCCTCGAGAATCTCGACCATGTTCAACTCGAAATTCTGCTTGCTCGAACTGTCTGCGCCCGACGCGCGAACCACTTTTACTTTCTTCTTGTTCGCGAAATCGCCAAAACCGCCGGCGCGCAGAATAGCTTTGCCCGCCGTCAGGTTTTCGTTGACGGAGATGTCGATCGGCCCCTGATTTTTGACCTGTCCCCAGACATAAATGCGGCCCAGGAATTTGTTGGCCACATCCAGGGCGATAACGACTGTCGCTCGGTAATAATATTCTTTTTCGAGCAGATGTTTCAGCTCCTCAGCGAGCTGTTTGCAGGTTTTGTCTGATGCTGCCACCCGGCCCACGTAAGGCACATCCAATTCCCCGGAATCCGCCAGCACCAGGCTTTTCGGCAAATCCCTGTCCTCGAGGATCTGCAAACTGACCCGGTCGCCCACGCGCAGCTTGTACTTATCATCGGGCACGTTCGCGCTCAGATTGGTAAGGGTCGCGCTCGGCGCATTCGTCGGCGCCGCCAACGCCGGGCGGGCCGGCGCAGACGACGTAGCACCCGGCGATAATCGAGCCGTCTCAGGCGTTGTCCCCGGCGTTCCCTCGGCGGAGACACCAGCAGCTCCTTTCTGCGGCAACTGCGCCAATGCCCTCGGGGCAATGCCCAAGAGCATGCACAAGCCCAACAGCGCACCGCGGCGCACGCTGTGGTCCGCGCGGTCATAAAGAGCGATGCGCGCCAATACAGGCGCACTATTTGATGCTAAAGCTTCAGTCATTCTTGTTCGGACCAGTCAGAATCGCCTTTATATCAGGAACGCATCCGTGACACCAGCAACCTTTTAATCTTTGGCGAGGAATGGATGCATCTTGCCACCGCTACGAACTTGTCGGGACCTGAGCTGACCGGAGTGCGTAAAACGTCGGCTACGTTTTTTGAATCCGCCTGACGGGGCGTCTCTCCGCCGTTTGGAGCTTGGGATTGACATTGATATACACTAGCCTCTCGCCCTCTATGGACTGGTTAACCAATCTGATTTGGCACAACGGTATGTTTTTGGGCGTGAAGTGGAGCGTCTGGAAAGCTGTCGGATGGATGGGCAATGCCGTCTTCTTCTCCCGCTTCTTTGTGCAGTGGTATGCGACGGAGAAGCTCAAGCGCGTCGTGGTGCCGACCGCGTTCTGGTGGTTGAGTCTGACGGGATCGTTGTTGCTTTTGAGCTACGCCCTTTTTTACGAGAGGGATTCCGTTTTCATCTTTGCGTACGCGTTCACGTGGATTCCTTACATTCGCAACCTTGTCATCCATCATCGGCATGCCGCAGCACACCTGGAATGTTCGCGCTGTGCAATGCTGTGCCCGCCGCAGTCGAATTTTTGCCTGGCCTGTGGCGCGCCGCTCGACTCAGGTGTGGCGGCAAAAGCGGCGACCTAAACCGCCCGCTAGCCATACCGGAGCTCAACTCTCCTCTGTCACTTTTTCTGCTGCCCGGCGGCCGCGGCCGCAGGCGCCCCCGTGGGTCCAGCCGGATTAATTCCGTGCTTCACCAGAATCGGAACAAAATTCGTGTGGGTCCGGCTGTAGTCCACGAGCCTTGAGACAAAGCCGTCCATTCGCGCCGCTCGCTCCTTGTTGTTGTTGAATTCCGTGATGATCTGATTCGCCACTGGCCGGGCAGCCGCCAGGTCCTTTCGGGCCAGGCTCCACTGCCGCAGCAGAAAAATCGTCATCGTGCCGCTGACGATCACCAGCATGATCAGCACGGATATCACTAGGTGATGCAGTGCCTCGAACTTAGCCTGCAACTGGTTGAGGTCGGCGCTCGCCGAGCTCTTCAAATCGGTATTTTCCATAGGAGACTATTTCGTGGCAGGTTTGTTCGCAGGCGTCGCCGGGGTTTTGGGTGCCTTCAGCAGCGCCCATTCAAGGATTGGATCGATCGACGACTCGTGCTCGCTGTATTTCAGCGAATCGCTCGCCAGCGACATCATGGTGGCGCCCCGGTTGTTGATCCGATTGACCTGGGCTTGCAACGAGCGCAGTTCCCGGATGTTGCCGATGTACAGCGCGCAAAAAAGCAGCGACAGCACCGCGCTGACGGCCAGCGCTCCCAGGAGAAACATGGTCAGTGGACTGTTCTTCATATCAATGGGCGGGACTCTAACGATTTGAGCGTCAAGTTGTCCAACGCGTTTTTCCGGTTGATCCAAACATTATCTGGTGGCAGAAGTAACTTCAAACCAGCGAAGTGGTCGGATCGTGCCGAAGGAAGAACCGATTGAGTTAACGGGCTCGGTCACCCAAGTGCTGCCGGGCACCATGTTTCGCGTGGCCCTTCCCAACGGCCACGAGGTTCTGGCCCATATCTCCGGCAAAATGCGCAAGCACTTCATCCGTATCAGCGTCGGCGACAAGGTCAACGTCCAGATGTCTCCCTACGACCTCGAGAAGGCGCGCATCACCTTCCGGCACACCTGAGGTTCGTAGCCGCGGACGTGAGGATTGTAGCCGCCGACGTAAGGAGGCGGTCATCAAATTTGGATTTTGGATTTTGGATTTCTCAATCACTGTCTCTTCGCGTCGGCGGCCACGGCCTAGTTCGCGCGTCCTTGAACTGTCCTCAGTCCACATTTCTCCGCCGTTTTCGACGCTCGACTTTTCAGCCTCGCTCTGCATTCTCTGCGGATGCGCATCCACTTCCTGGGCGCCACGCGCACGACCACCGGCTCGATGTTTCTCTTCGAGTTGAACGAACAGCGCCTGCTGTTGGAGTGCGGCCTCTTTCAGGGTAAACGCGAGGAATCCATCGAGCGCAATCGCCGCTTTCCGTTCGATCCGAAACAGATCGATGCCGTGGTGCTCAGCCATGCGCACATCGATCATTGCGGCAATTTGCCCAACCTTTGCCGGCAGGGATTCAGCGGCAACATCTACTGCACGTTTGCCACGCGCGATCTCGCCAGCATCATGCTCGCGGATTCGGCGGAAATTCAGCGCGACGACGCCGCCTTTGTCTCAATTAAACGCGCGAAACACGGGCTGCCGCCCGTCGAACCGCTTTACTCCGCCACCGACGCCGAGAAGGCCGTGCGCCAGTTCGTCAGCCTCAATTATGACCGGCCGTTCCCGGTGACGGATGGCGTCACGGCCACGTTTCGCGATGCGGGCCACATCTTGGGAGCCGCCCAAGTGGTGCTTGATATTCAAGAGAACGACCGCAAATACCGCTACCTGTTCAGCGGCGATATCGGCCGCGGAAACGACGATATCTTGCGCGATCCGGTGCCCGTCGAGGATGTGGACTATCTGCAAGTGGAAAGCACGTATGGCGGCCGCGAACACGCGTCAAAAGAACATGCCGACGCGCGCGTTGCGCAATTGGTTCGCGAGACCCTCGACCGCAAGGGCAAGGTCATCATCCCATCATTCTCGGTCGGTCGGACGCAGCAAATTGTTTATACCCTGCACCAGTTGACCCTGGCCGGGCAGTTGCCTGCGATACCCATCTTTGTCGATAGCCCCCTCAGCGTGAATGCCACCGAGGTCTATCGTTTGCACCCCGAATGTTTTAACGAGTCCGTCTACGCGTTTCTGCACGAAAAGGAGAACCCTTTTGGAATGGAGAACCTGACCTACATCCGGGAAGCTGCCTATTCCCGGAAACTCAACGACCTGAAGGAGCCCGCGGTGATCATCAGCGCGTCCGGAATGGCCGAAGCGGGCCGCATCCGGCATCATCTGGCCAATAATATTTCGAACCCGGCCAACCTGATCTTATTCATTGGGTATTGCGCCGAACACACTCTCGGTGCGCAAATTCTTGCTGGGCGCAACCCGGTGAACATTTTTGGCGAACCACACCAAGTCCGGGCGCGCATCGAATCGATCGACTCATACTCCGGACATGCCGACAGGAACGAGTTGCGCTGCTATGTCGAAGCCATGACGGGTGACTTTCGCAAGATCGCAGTCGTTCACGGCGAAGAATCTCAGGCCCTGGCCTTCGCCGAAACCCTGCTAAAAATGAAACCCAAATCAGAGGTTCTCGTACCGACGTTTCACCAAATGATAGAAATCTGAGCTTCCGTTCTAGCATTGTAGGAGCCGACGTTAGGAGGCTGTGATCTCCATCGAGCACCGGGCAAACGCCAGTTCTCATTTATTCGGATTTGGATCTTCCATCGGGCTTCGGCCTTCGGAGTTCGGATTTCGTTCGTAATTATGTCGGCATATCTCGAAAGACAATGCGACGTCCTGCAGCAGCGCCCCCTTCTTTGCAAGAGGAGAGAACCTATCTCTCGAGATGCGCTTTCTTTAAGAGCTGATGAAAGCGGTTATCGGTTCGCAATGGCTTGAACTTGGGCTCGACATTCAGGCAGAACAGGCCGGCGGACATTTCTGCAAAGGCTTGATCGAGACTCTGAAAAGCTTGCTCGGGCTAGTTCAGCCCCACATGAACGATTGCCAGGCACCAGGGATCTACATAGACACCCGAGGCCTTTCGTTCGGCCAACTCGTTCAGGATGGCTTTGGCCTCATTGAGTTGCCCCGCGCGCGCGTGCGCATATCCGAGTTCGGCGATTAACGTGGGGATGTTCCCATCCGGGAGTTTGCGCGCCGCGGTTGCCACCTCGATAGCATCACTCGCCCGTCCGATCTGGCTGTAAATGGCTGCAAGCGTCGCCTTGGCGTAAATGAAGCTCGGATCCTTCTTTACAGCCTTCTCAGTCAGCACTAATGCGTTCTGGAAGTCTTCAGCTAAATAGCGGGACAGGCCGGATTCCTGGGCGATCTGAAGGGAGGTCGGGTCAAGCTCTGCGGCGCGGCTCCAATGCCGCTGGGCTTCGCCGAATTGTCCCTTGGCTTCGAGGTAGTGCGCGTAATAATGATGCGCATCCGCGTAGTTTTCCCGAATCGCGAGCGCCCGTTTGAATTCTTGCTCGGCTTGCGCCCATTCCAACTGAAAGAACAACCAGGTCATTCCGGCCGAAACGTGCGGCTGCGGCATTGAGGAATCCAATGCCAGCGCTCTTTCTGCGTGAAATTGCGCTTTCGGAAACATCGCTGCGGGTGGTTCCAGATCCACGGCGAGAATGGTGTAGCAATCGGAGAGGCCTGAATACGCGAGGGCGAAATTCGTATCCTTAGTAATCGCCTGTTCGTAGAACCTGATTGCCCGTTGCAAGCCGTCGTTGCTGAACCGGTTCCATTGTGCGCGTCCGCGCAGGTAAAGGTCGAACGCCTCCAGATCGCGTGTCGGATTCTTGCTTAATTGCGCTTGCTCGACCGGAGACAGGCGGCCTCGCAGTTTCTCTGCGACGCTCTGTGCCACCTCATCCTGAATGCTGAAAATGTGTTTGAACTCCTTCTCAAAATCCTCCGCCCAGAGCACCTGGTAGGTGACCGGCTCGACGAGTTCGACATGAATACGCAATTGCTCTTCTGCCTTGCTGGCGCTTCCTTTAAGAATCGAACCGACTTTGAACTCGCGACTGATCTCCGCCAGCTCGCGCATCAGGTAGTTGGTATCGCTCACCTGGACGACACGCAGACCCTCGATGCGCAACAGCTTGCTGAGTAATTGCTCGGTCAATGACTCTGCGAAATACTCGTATTCTTTGTCCGAGCTAAGATTCCGAAACGGCAGGATGGCGATGGCTTTGCGGTTGGTGGCGCCGCCTTTCTGCAGGCTTGAGGAAGAGGAATGGATTCCAAATTTCAGGAAAAGAACCGGATTCAAGACGACGAAGAACGTCACGGCCAGCGCCAATGCCAAACGCGCGCGCTTCACAACCCCCGCTTGGGCAGGAATCGGAGCGCTGCTTTTCGTCTGCTCGAGCAACAATTTATAAACCTGCACGGTCGCCTGAATATTTTTGAGCTCTGGTTTGTTCAACGGCACAACGAGAAGAGGAACCTTGTTCTCGATCTGCTCGAATACCGCCCTCGTGATGCAGATCCCGCCGGGTTCGGCCAGCGGTTCGATCCGCGCGGCTATATTCACCCCGTCCCCGTGAATGTCGTCTCCTCCCTCGACCACGTCGCCGACATGAATGCCGATGCGCACGCGAATCTGGCGTTCTATGGGCTGAGCCGCATTTCGTGCGGCCATGCTTGTTTGGATCTCAACCGCGCACTGCACCGCTGCTAACGCACTAGGAAAAACCACAAGGAAACCATCCCCGGTGGATTTGACTTCGCGTCCGTTGTGAAGAGCGAATTGATTGCGCAGCAGCCGCTGCTGCTCGCCCAGCAGCTCCAGCGCAAGACTCTCGTTGCGCTGCGCCAACGCGCTATAGGCTACCATGTCCGTAAACATGATCGCCGCGAGTTTGCGATGCTCAGTAAGGCTGCTCATAATCGCCAGAGACGGACGGTCTTCAGCACATTCCCTGGTGCCCAACGGGAGCATGGTTTTGAGCTGCAGTTGACGTAGCCGCCATAGTTGCAAGAGCGGCCATCGGCGTCACGCCGCGATTTAGCCATTCTCAAGCGCGCAACTCGCGTGCAAGGGCCGTTGTAAATGCGCGAGCATTAAGGCGAACCGACGCTGCGCAGTGGCGCGCCGCCGAAAGCGCAGCGCATGAAACCGCTGGTAATCGGCGGGACACTTGGCGCAGCTACCCTCTCCAACCGAGCAACTCGCGATGCGGCATCCGTCTCCTTGCTGTCGGCGAGGAGTTTCTCCCTCTCTGGAACAGGCCATGTCTCGTGCATACTACTCTCGTGGATAGCGTCAGAACTCAGAGGCGCCGTGCCAAATGCACTCAGAATTAAGCAGGATCGTCATCACGGCGTCTTCATTAGTGATCTCGTTAGCCGACGAAATACAAAGTACAATCCGAACAAGGGCACTCCGAATAGCGCAAATCTTCCGATGAACACGAGCCATGGAAATGATGGCTTCGACTGATGCGCAATCAACTCCTTCACCGCTTCCTGGGAGTGCGCAGCGATTGAACAGACAGGCTGTTTGCCAATCGGGCCGATGGTGTATGTGCCTCCGGCGGGGCACACTGGCAGGACATGGAAATACTGCGTGAGCATATTGGACTCCACGGGATCTCCAGGCTGCAGCCTTCGATCAACTTGGAGCTGCTGTTTTGCTCCGTCGAGTGCAATGATACCGTTGCGACACGCGAGTGGTTCTGAAAGGTCTGCTCGTACCGGGCAGCGGGGAAACACAGTCAACACTAGGGCAATGAGCGCGTCTTCAAGCATACCGTTGATGAAGCGCCGAGTGGACTCGGTATTACCTGGTGCCTCAATTCACCGCGTCGAGGCAGTCCCGAACGCTGAGGGCAAGTTTCTGCGGGTGATAGGGCTTCTGGAGGTAATTGAGCCCGCGCTGCAGGACAAAGTCCGCGCCGACGACGTCGGCGCTATAGCCGCTGGTGAAAATGACCTTCAGATTCGGACGTTCCGCCCAGATTTTCTCCGCCAGCTCGCGTCCGTTCATCCGGTCCGGCATGACGAGGTCCGTCAGCAGCAAATCGACGCGGTCTTTGCTGGCTTTCCAGACCTCCATAGCGCGCACGCCGGATTCGGCCTGAAGAACCTTGTAGCCGTGTGCCGCCAACAGGTTGCAAACCAACTCCCGGACGGGCGTTTCGTCCTCAACCACCAGGATAGTTTCTGTGCCTCCCCGGATCGAGGGTTCGGGCCGCGCTTCCTTCGCCGGCTGGACAGCGGCGACGGTACAAGGGAGAAACACGTTGACCGTGGTCCCCTTGCCCGGCGCGCTATCGACCTCGATCCAGCCATGGTGCTGTTTGACGATTCCATACACCGTGGCCAGACCCAGGCCGGTCCCCTTCCCCACTTCCTTGGTCGTGAAAAATGGTTCGAAAATGTGTGGCAGGTCCTCTGGAGCGATGCCGCACCCGGTATCGGTGAAGCTGAGCCGGACAAACTGACTCGCAGTTGCTTCGGAATGAGCTGCCACATAGCGCTCATCCACTTTCTGAACTGAAATCCGGATTGCCAATTGTCCACCCCTGGTCATGGCGTCGCGGGAGTTGACCGCGAGATTCAGGAGCACCTGCTCCATCATGCTGGCGTCAGCCAGGACCAGCGCCGGCTGAGGATAGTAATTCAACTGAAGGGCGATGTCCTCGCCGAGAATGCGGCTGAGCATCTTGGTCATGTTGGAGACCGCCTCATTCATGTCCAGCGGCCGCGGCTGCATGACTTGCCTGCGGCTGAAGGTGAGCAACTGCCGGGTCAGACCGGCGGCGCGTTCGGCGGATTGGGCGATTTGTTGAGCGGACCTGGCGCTGGCGCCCTCTAGGGAACCGCCCGCAAGCATCAAGGAGGCATGACCGTGGATGACCGTCAAAATGTTATTGAAATCGTGGGCGACGCCGCCTGCGAGCTGGCCAATCGCCTCCATTTTTTGGGACTGACGCAATTGATGTTCGAGCCGCTTCTGGGCCTTTTCGCTTTCGTGCAAGGCTTGCTCGGCCCGAATCCTCTCGAGGGCGCCGCCGCAATGATCTGCCAGCGTCTGGAGCGTGGTGAGATCCTGCTGATTATATGCCTTAAGCGTATAGCTCCGGACCGAGAGGACACCAATCACCTTTGTCCGGTTCCGAATTGGGGCGAGCATCAGTGAAGCCGCGGCTTGCGCCGTGCTGCCCGGCATCATGGACTCTTCAGGCGACGCCACGGGCTCATCTCGTAGAATCAACTCCGCCCCGTTCTGGATCACACGGCGGAGCAGACCGTCAGGTTCGCGGAATTGTGTGGTCATTGAATCCTCAAACCGTCGGCCTTCGCGGTCGGTGTCCACATTGAGAATCGGGTCAACGAGATCGCGTTCGGCGCAATAGAGATCCAGCGTAAAGGCGTTCCAGGGGAACAGGTCGTCCGCAACGTCGCGGATGATGCGGGCGGCCTCCGAGGGTGAGGTGGCGGAGCTGAGATTTTGGCCCAGCTTGGCGAAAGCCCCGTCCCGATGCTCGATGCGTTTGCGCTCGGTGATGTCATCGGCCATTACGAGCAATGCGCTTCGGCCCTGGAAGCAAATCGGGCTCCATTTAATCTCGACGTCCATCTGGCTGCCGTCCTTTCGGCAATGGCGCCAAACCCCCGCCATGCCGAGTTTCATCGGGGTCCCGGCCGGAATCAGCTTATGCAGATAGTCCATCAATGCCGGCGCATCCTCCGGCGGCCGGATATCGGGAAGTTTCATCGCCAGGAATTCGTCGCGGGAGTAGCAGTAATGCTGGAGCGCGGCGTCATTGACTTCCAGGAAGGCGAGAGTTTCCTGATCGAAGACCCACATCGGAATCGGGTTGCCGTCGAAAATCAATCGATACTGTTTTTCGCTCTCGACCAGGTCTTGTTCGGCCTGTTTGCGGTCAGTGACGTCCCGAACGTTGACAACGACCCCGGCGATGTCGGTATCGGACAGCCGGCTTTGGCCAACGGCTTCAACACATCGCCACGAACCGTCCCGGTGACGGAACCGCAGGTCGAGCGTGACGGACTGCTCAGGATGATCCAGCCCGGCGCGGAAGACTTCCAGGACGCGCGGCAAATCCTCCGGATGTACCAGGGCGAAGGCGGATTGCCCGACAAGCGAGCTCGGGTCATAGCCCAGCAACCGTTTTATGGAGGGTGTGTTGTAGAGAAACACGCCCTCGCGGCTGAGAATCGTCAGAATGTCGAGGGAATTTTGCGTCAGGGCGCGAAAGTATTTCTCGTGACGTACCAACTTGACCTCGGCGCGCAGTCGCTGCTTGCGCTCGTCGGCTTCCTGGACCGCTCTGCGGATGGCCGGAATCAGGCGCTCCGGCCAGTGCTTGAGCACATAGTCGGTGGCGCCGTTCTTGAGACTTTCAATGGCCGCTTGTTCGCCGATCGTCCCGGAAATGAGCAGGAAAGGCGTTTCGGGAGATTTCTCCCGCGCGCAACGGAGGGCCTGGAGACCGTCGTATGCGGGCAGCTTGTAGTCCGCCAGGATCACGTCGAAGGGCTCGAGCGCCAAGGCTGCCTCGAAGTCGGCTCGGTCGGTGGCCAGAACTACTTCGGTCTGAATGCCTTCCGCTTCCAGCATCGACCGCACCAGGTCAGAGTAATCCGGCTCGTCTTCGAGGTGCAGGATTCGCAGCGCTTTTTTCATTGAATACGGCCAGATTTGCCTTTAATCCGACACAAAATAGCAACCCGGATGCCAGAACCGGTAATGACGAATGCCGAATGTCGAAATCCGAACGAAATTCCAATGACCGAATCCGGGCTGGGAAGCCACGCGGCGCCTGCCGAAAGCGCCGTTTCATCGTGGCCTACTGGTTGGGTCGGCTTTTCTTCGCCAGCCTAAGCGCATCAGCTATCGGAGCGCCCTTCGACGCGGCGCCTTTCGCGCTGCCCCTGCCGGAAGGTAATGGTCTGATGTGGGAAGATCCGCGCGAACTCCACAAAGTGGTTCTCCACTTCAGCGGATCGGCGCCGGCCCCTGAGACACTTCACTTGGAATATTGGGGTAGCCGCTGGCCGAACCAGCATCTGCCGAAGGACCGTCAGCCGGGCGGGGCAGACGTCGGCTGGATGGAGCTGGGGAATTGGTACCAGGGCGGGTGGCGTGTGGCAGACTGTGACGTCCAAGCGGCCGGTTCGGACATTGTCTTCACGTTCCACCCGGTGAATGTGAAGGAATTTCCCGGCATTAAGGACTGTCCAGCCGAATTTCGATATACGCTGAAGTTCCGCGTAACTTCCGATTCACGGCTGCCGAAAATTGAGCGCATCGAAGCATTCACCGATTCTGTCTTAAGCCCGACCACGGTGCGGCTCCAATGGAAGGAGCCACTTGGTGGGCAACTCCAGTTTGAAGCATTCAACGGCATTGTCACTTCGACCAATAGATTCTCCAGCCGAGGTTTCCTAATCGGACTTGAAGCAGTGTCGAACCCGGACCCGAACACGTTTGATCGGACCCTGGTCACGGTGCGCAGTGGAAAGGAAACCTTCACGTTCGCGGTGAACGATCTGGTCGAGGGCACTTTGTTCTTGCCGCATCTGCGAGTCGCGGTCCTGCCGGAGAATGATTCTCGCGACTACGCAGCCGTCGCCGCTGACCAGAAATCTCGCGGTCGCCGGACACTGTATGACCGCGTCGCCGAGCTGCCGGAACAAACCTGGCGAGCCGCCTGGGCCGGTTTGCCGCGCAAGAAATCTGATATCTATTTTCCCCTTGGATTGGACGGAGGACGGCAGCGCTTCCGGTTGGACCCGGACGGCAGCGTGCGCTTCCGCTCGAATGATGGATTTCTCCGAGGCCGCCCAGGCAAAGATACGGCGCGACTGACCCTGGAGCCGGCCGACGTCAGCTTCCGATTCGGTCTGCCCACTCGCCCTGTGTTCCGCACACTCCGGGATGAGAGTCTGCCAATCTGCCGCACGGTTTGGGAGACCAACGGTGTTCGCATCGCGCAAACGAGTTTCGCGACCGAATTGGATGGCACCAAAGCCGATGGGCCGGTGCCTCCTTCAGACACTTTGGCGGTGTTCCTGGCCGAGGTTGTCTTCTCGAACACCTCGAGCGCCACGCAAAAAGTTCATTTTACGCCGCGGCACGAAGTGGGCAGCTCGGCGGAAGATGTCAGGTGGGATAATGCCGGATTTTTTGTGGCGCGCGGCCATGTGCGAGGTCAAATAGTTGCACCCGCCGCTTCGAATTCGACGCCTGCAACATGGGAGTTGGGCCCCGGCCAGACGACAACTGTGATCGTGAAAATTCCCTATTTTCCGCTCACCGAAGCAAAGGAACAGGCGGCCCTGTGGGACCTCAGTTTCGAAAAGGAGCAAGCGGCAGTCGCTGCTTACTGGCGTCGTCGGCTGGATGAAAGCGCCCGTCTCACCACACCGGAACCGATGCTCAATGAGTTCTATCGCGCCCACGCCGGGCATCTACTGATCAATTGCGAGCGTGAGCCCGACAGCACCCGCCGCTTCGCCCGCGTCGGTTCGTTTCATTATGGAGCGTTCGGCAATGAATCGTGCATGATGGTAGTGGACCTGGACCGGCGCGGTTATCACCAGGAAGCGCAGGAATGTCTCGACGCCTGGCTTCATTACCAGGGCACGGTGGGTTTGCCGGGCGATTTCGCTTCCAAGGAGGGCGTGCTCTACGGCGCGGGCGGTTACGAGCACGGTGGTTATAACCAGCACCACGGCTGGATTCTCTGGTGCCTGGTCGAGCATTATCGATTTACTCGGGACGAGCGTTGGCTGCGCAGCGCGGTGGACGGAATCCTGGCGGGCGCCGATTGGATCATCCGCGAAACTCGTCGTACCGCCGACCGCCACGAACTCGAACGCGGCTTGCTGCCGGCCGGCTCGCTCGAGGACATCGGCGACTGGTGGCCCTGGCTTTCGACCAGTTGTTATAGCTGGCGCGGACTCGACGCTGCGGCCTGGGCGCTGGAGCAGATCAGACATCCTGAGGCAAGTCGGCTCCGCAAGGAAGCCGAGGCCTACCACCAACATCTGCTCGCTAACTTCCGGAAGGCGTCGCAGCGCTCGCCGGTGGTGCGACTGCGCGATGGCATCGCCGTTCCTCAAATTCCTTCGCAAGCCCATCGTCGCGGCCGCAGTTTCGGCTGGATCTGCCAGACTCTGGAAGGAGCGATGCACCTGCTCATCACGCGCGCGTTGGACGCCTGGTCGCCGGAAGCCGGATGGATCATCAAGGATTACGAAGATAACCTCTATCTCTCGAACCAATACGGCTACACGGTTGACGATTTTGAGAAGCATTGGTTCGACCGCGGCGGCATGTCGATGCAAGCCTGCCTCCTGTTCGACGTCGAGCCGTATCTCTATCGCGATGACGTCAAGCACGCGCTGCGCGCGCTCTTCAATGCCGAAGCAGTCAGCTACTTCCCGGACGTGCGCATGAACACGGAGCACGCCGCGCCTTATTTCGATGACTGGCGCGGTGATCATTACAAAAGCTCGGATGAAGCCAACGTCTGCGGTTGGCTACGCCAGCTCTTCGTGCGCGAAGATGGAGACAGGCTGTTGCTGGGTCAGGCCGTGCCGCGGGAATGGCTGCGCCCGGGCCAAAAATGCGGGCTGGAGCGCGCTGCCACTTATTTCGGCACGGCGAGCGTCCTTTATATCGCGAATGAAAGCCAGATCACCACTCAGATGGAGGGACCGCGACGGAACCCACCGAAAGAGATTCGGCTCCGCTTCCGCGCTCCGGAGAACCGCCGGCTCTCATCGGTGACCGTCAACGGGAAGAAATGGAATCGACTGTCCGGAGATTGGGTGATTTTGCCCGGGGATATTGGTTCGGCACGGATTGTGGCGCGGCTTGCAGGCCCATGAGCAGGACGGATTCAAGGAGCGAAAACGGCTGTGGCCGCCGACGTGAGGAGGCGCTGACTGAAAAATCCAAAATCCAAAATTGATCAGCGCCTCCTCAGGTCGGCAGCTACGTTTGCTTGAATCGAGGACATTAAGATTGTCTGGGTTGATTCCTTCGGCGCAATGTGGCAATAAAGCCTCATGAAAACCTCCCTATTCTGTCTTGCCGCCATCAGCCTGGCCACGGCTTCTTTTTGCGATGCTCGTGCGGCAGAGGCGTCTCCGTCGCGCGAGGCTTCCAAATCCGCGAAGCAGTACACCATTGAACAATTCATGAAGACGGTCCGCATTGGCGGAGCCGCCTTCTCTCCGGACGATAAAGAAATCCTCTTCCAGAACAATCAAAGCGGAATATTCAACGTCTATGCCGTGCCGGTCGCCGGCGGGCCAGCCCGCCATTTGACGCGTTCGACCAAGGAAAGCACGTTCGCGGTGGATTACCTGCCCGATGGCCGGTTCCTATGTAGCTACGACCGGGGCGGAAATGAGAATGCCCACCTCTACGTGCTGGATGGAGGCCAAGAACGGGATCTAACTCCCGGGGAAAAAGTCAAAGCCTCGTTCCTTGGGTGGGACCAGGACAAATCTGCGTTCTTCTATATGGCGAATGGACGCGATCCCCGTTTCTTCGACGTTTTCAAGATGGATGTGAAAACCTTCCAGCCCACTCTGCTTTATCAGGACACGACGGGCTATCAGATCGGCGCCATCTCTCGCGATGAAAAATGGATTGCTTTCACCAAACCCAACACCACCGCCGATTCCGATATCTATCTGTATGAAATGAGTTCAAAGGCGATGAAGCACATCTCACCGCATCAAGGCGATGCCAGCTACACCCCAGCTGATTTCGACGTGGATTCCAAAAATCTCTACTACCTCACCGATGACGGCGGCGAATTCAAATATCTGGCTCGCTATGACCTCGCGACCGGGAAGAAGGAAACTGTGGAGAAAGCAAATTGGGATATCATGTTCGCGGCTTTCTCGCGTCACGGCAAATACCGGGTCCTGGCGGTCAATGAAGACGCGCATACGAAAATCAGCATCGTCGAAACCAAGAACGGCAGGCCCGTGCCGCTGCCCAGACTGCCTAATGGCGATATCACCGGAGTGACGATTTCGGACGACGAAAAACTGATGGCTTTTTATCTGAATGGCGACCGTTCGCCGGCCAATCTTTACATCTATGATTTCGCCACGCGGAAAGAGAAAAAGCTGACCGACTCGCTGAGTCCCGAGATTTCGTCATCGGACCTAGTCGAGTCTGAGGTCGTGCGCTTCAAATCGTTCGATGGAATGGCCATTCCAAACATTCTTTACCGGCCACACGGCGCCAACGCGGCCCACCTGGCTCCGGCCCTGGTGTGGGTGCACGGCGGCCCCGGCGGACAGACGCGGACCGGGTACAGTCCGCTGCTCCAGTTTTTGGTCAATCACGGCTATGTCGTGCTCGGCATCAATAACCGCGGCAGCAGCGGCTACGGAAAAAGCTTTTTCACCGCGGACGATCGCAAGCATGGGCGCGAGCCACTCTGGGACTGCGTCGAGGCCAAAAAATATTTGAAATCGCTCGGATATGTTGATCCAAGCAGGATTGGCATTATCGGCGGCAGTTACGGCGGTTACATGGTGCTGGCAGCGCTGGCATTCAAGCCGGACGAGTTCAATGTGGGTGTTGATATTTTCGGCGTAGCCAACTGGATTCGCACGCTGGAATCCATCCCGCCTTATTGGGAATCCTCCCGCAAAGCTCTTTACAAGGAGATCGGCGACCCGCAAAAGGATCGTCAGATGCTGATGGACACTTCGCCGCTCCTCCACGCCGACCAGATCACCAAACCGCTCATCGTGCTCCAGGGGGCAAACGATCCGCGCGTCATCAAGCCAGAGTCCGACGACATCGTTAATGCCATCAAGAAAAAGGGCGGCGTGGTCGAGTACGTCGTGTTCGACAATGAAGGGCATGGATTCACCAAGAAAGAGAATGAGATTAAAGGCAATCAGGCAATTCTCACGTTTCTCGACAAATACCTGAAAGGCAGCACGGAGAAAAAGGCCCTCGACTAGCTCTGAAAAAATCGGGAAGGTTTTGTAATGGATTCTACGGCAAACTTGTGGCTAGATAAGCCCCAAAACTGAAAGACCATTATCCGGAGAGGATAACACATGAGCAAATTCCAACGAAGCTGGCTGTTGATGAAAAGTTCGCTCTCGATCATTGGCCGGAACAAACAATTGCTGGTCTTTCCGATCGTGATTTTTGCCTGCACGGTTGTCATCATGCTGTTCTTTCTCGCCCCGCCGGTGCTCCGGCCAACAGGTTATTCGTATTTCTCCGCACAACACTGGCAGTCTATCTATCATTCCATCTTTACTCAATCGGCGGATGCCGGTGGCCGGGGTGGAGCGCAATTGGCTTTCACGCCCGGTGCGGCTGCATATCTTGTTTTCCTCTATTTCGTTTCGATGTTCGTCGCCACCTTCTTCAACGTGGCGTTTTACCACGAAATCCTGGCCGCGTTGGGAGGCCAGCCAGTGGATATTGGCCGAGGCTTGAAGTTCGCCGGCACCCGATTGGGATCAATCCTGATGTGGACGCTGTTCGCAGGTCTGGTCGGCTTGCTCATCAAAACCATCGAGCAGCGGCTCGAGTTGGTGGGCCGAATCATCGCGCGCTTGCTCGGCCTGGCTTGGAGCGTCGCGGCGGTCTTTGTCATTCCGGTCATCGTCCGCGAGGAGCAAGGCGCCAACCCTGTCGCCATGCTCCGCAAATCCGCCGGCATCCTTAAACGCACTTGGGGTGAAGCATTGATCGGTTATGCAGGCCTGACTTTTGCCAACATGTTGATTCTCTTTGGCTCGCTGTTCGTGCTGGGTGGGGCGGTGGCTGCCTCGATCGTCCTGAGCAACTTTTTGATTATTGCCTTTGTAGCGGTCCTGTGGCTGATGGCTCTGTTCGCCTGGAGCTACGTCACGAGCGTCGCCAGCCAGATCTACAAGGGCGCCCTCTATCTCTACGCCGCTGAGGGTGTCATTCCGCAACCATACAGCCAGGAGATGCTCGATGAGGCCTGGAAGTTCAAGAAGGCGTAATGGGATATCTCTCAATCCGGGCAAACCAAGAGAAAGAGAGGACTACGCAAGAATTCCGCGAAGCGTTTGGAGTGCGCGGAGCTTGCTCCCGCTTTTGAATCTCCATCTGCGAACGAAGACGCCGGCAAGCTGGAAGCACTCCAAACGATTCGCGTTAATACAAGTGGCGGTTGGGTGCAGACGCGATTCCTTCATTTGGCAGGAGCCTGTCTGAGCGCTTCGAGGCCCAGAATGCAGAGGCATGTCGTTTCCACATTGGCCACGCCGATCGCTTTGCCATTTGCATCGTAATCGGTGATCCAGCCTCCTGATTCGTCCTGAAGCGCGAGCATTCGATCGACGAGTCCCGGCGGTGGTTTGGCCGGTGGCTTCAGGTGACACGCTGCCAGCAACGCCAGACCCAGTTTGTAGGTTGAATAACGTTGGTCGTGCCGGGCGGCAGCATCAAGGAAACCTTTGCCGTCCCACAACCGCATGGCGGCATCCCAATGTTCGCGACCCAGAGGTCGGTTTGTTTCCGCAATGCAGGCTAGCAACAGTAAGTCGGCATACTCCTGCCAGCCCGCCAGCACGCGGTCGGTCACGATCTCGGTGCGGATGACCCTGTTTCCGACGTGGCGCACATCGACAAATTGATAGTGACGAAACGGCAACGGTTTTTCAGCCTCCCCAAAAATCAATTCAATTTTCCCCGATTTCGAAATGTCTTCGCGGCGGATTGCGGCCGTAATGCTCCTGGCGGTTTCGGGATTGCTGGTGGCCAGGACTTTTGCAGCCAGATAATTATCATGAAACAGCCAATAGACGTTTGCGTTCTTGTGTTCGGATAACAGGCCCAAATCGGGGTCAAAAAGTTTTACCAGGAATGTGCGTCCCCTCTGAATCGCCTCTGTGGGCTCCTGAGAATTCCAGCCTTTCGTGGGACATGCAAACACTGCAGCCGTCAAAGCGACTGCGCAGGCGCGCTGCATTATCTTGAAATGGGCTGTGCGCATAGGCGCGGATCGTTCCGGCTCACTGTCGATCTGGCAAGCGTTCATTGATGGTTTCGCGCTCCTTTGGTGCTTCGACACCTGCGTGACACCTTTTGCCCACGGCGGTCTAACTGAACAAACGAATCCATTCGTTTATGTCGAACTACTCTTACGTAGCCGTCGATCCTCGGGGCCTGGTGACTCGGGGCAGCCTCCAGGTGACGGATCAAAGCGAGGCGCTGCGCCGAATTAAGGAGATGGGATTATTTCCCACGAAGGTGACCACAAGCCACCAACGCCTGGGGCGCAGAATCGAACGCCGGGCGAGCGCACGGCGGAGCACGAGCCAACGCTTTTTTCCCTGGTTCGGCGCGAGGATCAAGTCGGCGGCGCTGGCTGTGTTCACGCGACAGCTTGCCACGCTGGTCGAGGCGGGCCTGCCGCTGCTTCGCGGTTTGCGGCTGCTGCAAGAACAGGAAAGGCAAGGCGCCGTGCGACGGGTCACTGGCGAACTGGCGCTGGCGATCGAGAGCGGCAGTTCGTTTGCGGAAGCGCTCCAGGCGCATCCACGAACTTTCGATCAGCTCTTCGTCAGCATGGTGAAAGCGGGCGAAATCAGCGGCGCGCTGGAGCGGACGCTGCGGCGGCTTGCGGAATTCATGGAGAAAGCGCGCAAGCTCAAAGGCAAGATTAAAGCCGCGATGTACTACCCTTGCGCGGTGCTGGTGGTAGCCACCGGGATCTTATTCTTGTTAATGACCTACGTCGTGCCGCGATTTCGCACGATGTTCGAGGGGCTGACGAACGGCGCGCCGTTGCCTGCGTTCAGCCAATTTGTTTTTGCGATTAGCGAATCCATCCGCCACCAGGCGCTCGTAGCGCTCCTCGCTGTGGCAGCTTGGATCATTCTGTTTCTGGGAGCCTTGCAGACCAAGTGGGGGCGCGCGAGCTTTGACCGCTTGAAACTGGCGATGCCGATCCTGGGAAGTCTCTTCCGAAAAGCGGCGATTTCCAGGTTCGCTCGGACGTTGGGGACTTTGGTTGGGAGCGGCGTGCCGATTCTTCAGGCGCTGACGATTGTCAAAGAGACGGCGGGTAACGTGGCCGTTGGTAAGGTCATCGCTGACGTCCACGAAAAAGTAAAGCAGGGCGACCCGATCGCGCCCACGCTGAGGCACTCTGGCATTTTTCCTGTTATGATCGCCGGAATGGTTGAGGTAGGAGAGGAGACCGGCGCGCTGCCGGAAATGCTGGCCCGGATCGCCGATGAGTGTGACGAGCAAGTGGATAACGCGGCCAACGCAATGTCGTCGTTGCTTGAACCTATTATGATTGTGGTACTGGCAGTGATCGTCGGGAGCATCGTCATCGCAATTTTCCTTCCTCTCTTGCATATCGATCCCACCACTCCAGGCAGTCCGGGTGAACAGTGATCTCTGTTCGAAATCTTAATCGTAATCCTAATTCCAATCGGAACCAATTGACGAGCTGAAGTTCTGCGCTTAGAAGAGAGCGGGCCGACTTACGTCGGCCGCTACACCCGGCTGGTGAGTCTTGGCGAATGCGGAAACTCCGGATCAGGGCTCGCCTGCCAGGTCGGTTGGTTTGGTCCGAAACCGCTCATCAGTCAGGGTTTTCAGAAACGCCACGAGGGCTTGCTTGTCCGTCGCGCTTAGCGGCACACCACTGTCGGGATGCTTGGCCAGATTGGGGTCGAGCGTCCCGCTACGCTTCAATCCCGTAGCATAATGCTCGATGACCGCTTCCAGAGTGGCGAAGCGGCCATCATGCATATAGGGCGCGGTGAGTGCGACATTCCGCAGCGAAGGCACAGCGAATTTGCCTCGGTCCCCTGGTCTCCCAGTTACTGTAAAGCGGCCCGTGTCTGCCGCTTCAGCGTCGAGGCCGTTGTTCGCAAAGTCCTGGCTGCGGAAGAGCGGGCCGCCGTGGCAATGGAAACAATCGGCGCCGAACTGCTCCCGCCTCGGATCATATTCGGTGTGGAATAATTCGAAGCCGTGTTGTTCGGCCGCCGTAAATTTCGCATCGCCCCTCAGCGCTCGGTCGAACTTGGAATCATACGAGGTCTGCACGAGCAGAAATTGTTCCAGCGCCCGTGCGATCCGGTCCGCCGTAATTTCCTCCGTTCCGAATGCACGCGAAAACAACGCGGGATAATCCACCTCCCCTGTCGGAGCCGACGTGAGGAGGCTCTGATCAATTTCTAGCACCCGATCCCGAGTTTCTGACGATGCGCTCGGGCCTTCCTTTCGCTGACTGCCTGCCAGTTTCTTCACGACATTCGACAGCGCTTCATGCATTTCAAGCGGGTTTTGGATCGGCTGAACCACCTGGTTGCGCAACGAAGCAGCGCGTCCGTCCCAAAAGAAGGAAGATTTCCAGGCGAGGTTGAGAAGCGCCATGGCATTGCGCGATCCATTCTGGCCCTCGGCGCCGGTACTTACTCTTTTTTGTTCCGAGAAGGCGGAGGCAGGAAGATGGCACGAAGCGCAGCTTTGCGAGTTGTTCACCGACAACAGCGGCTCGAAGAAAAGCCGGCGGCCCAGTTCCACGCCTTCCTCAGTCAAAGGATTGTCGGCCGGCAACTCCGGCTGCGAAAAGAAAGCAGACATCGTGAACCGATAAGGCGTCGCGCCGGCAGCCATTTCCACATGCGTAGCCGACTTCGAAGTTTCTGCTGCGAGGCTGCACTGACGCAGGCTGAGCACGGAAAAAGCATTTTCGACATTTTCGCGAAGCAGGGTGGCAAAATGATCATTAGTTCGCGAGTGCGTTGAGTTATTCGTTTCACCCAGTTCGATCAGGTGAGGCAGCGCGACAATCCGCTCAACGTTCAAAGCCAGTTGAAGCTCGCAATCAGAAGCGAATTCCAGATCGAGTGGCAGCTCGACCGTCATAAGCTGGCGATCGGTAGCCAGATGAAAGGAGTAACCGCTCTCGAGAGGCGCCGGAGCGCCGCCTCGGGGCGGCGCTCCGCTCCAATGGCCTTCAACTGCCAGAAAAACGTAGCCGCCCATCCAGGCCCAGTGCAGATGGTTGACCTCGGGATTGAGAGCGTGGCCGGCGGGATAGCCTATCGGCTCCTTGTGGTTTATCGACGCTGGCAGCCCGACATGGAAGCGGAGGTCGGTATAACGTCCGGCCGGAATTTCATTCAGCCGGAAGCTGGTTCGCCCTGCGCGACTGCAGACATACGCGAACGAGTTGGTTGGGCAAATCCACCGGCCATCCAGGCGCCGCAGTGCAACGTCGGAAACCAGAAAGTCGAGCCGAGTGACGGAGACGCGTTGGCCGGATGCCGTTCTATTGGTCAGCGCGTCGAAAACGAGTGGAGCCCCATCGAACCGTGGCACGATCTGGATCTTTAGTTCGTGCGACGCCTGAGTTGCAGCAAAAGCTCCAAGCACCAGCCCCCAACCTCCAGAAAAGCTCCAAACCCCAACCGCCAAAACAACTATCGGCCTGCTGTTCTGACTCAGCCTTGGAGCTTGATGTTTCACTGGATCTTGGTGCTTGGTGCGCTTGGAGCTTTCCGCCAGCTTCACTTGGCCGGATCGTAACTCGACAGGCTGGTGCGGCTGACGCGATAGTATTCCGCCGCTGCATTTTGATTTGTCCAGAGTTGTGTCGTGACCCCCTGCGCCGGAATACTGGTCGCTTTGTCGTTCCAAGAGCTCAGATCATTGCTCGCTTCAACCCTGTACGTGCCACCTTCCACTGAACTCCATGTAAGCGTGACTGTCGTCGGCGTGACGCTCGGGGGCGCCAGGACCGACGCCGAACTGGCGCCACCAATGAAGTTCGTGGTGACCTGCTCGGTCAGGCCCGAGACAATGCTGCCCGTGGGACTGCCGTAAAAGGCGCGGCCAATATTGTAAGGGAAAGCAGGCGCGCCGTTCGAGGAAATGCTGACGAAATAGGCGTAAGTCCCGTCGGGAAATTCGGGAGTCAGACAAAATCGCCCATTGTACTCATCCAGGTCGAAGTCCACGCCTTGCGTGCGGGCCAAATCACCGAGGTAATCATTATCTTCGAGGTAACGGCCGAGCGGGTAACTGGCGCTGACACTCGGGCCATATTGGGTCGAAGCAAGCGTGGTCGAACGAGTGTAGGCTCGCCCGGCCCACGCCGGCAACGTCGTGCGACCGGTTGACGCGAGGTTGGCCGTGCCGTTGTCGCCATTGCGTGGCACGAAGCCGGAAATCATCCGGCGCACTCCGCTGTTGGTATCGGCGGCGTCGGCATAGCCATAAGGACCATAGACCGGGTAGCCGTCCCGGACCCAGCCGAGGATTGGAGAATGATGAATGTTCGTCGGGTTCTCGGAATAAGTCCTGGTGGCGGAGCTGAACAGAATCTGGTCCCCCAGCAAGTAGCGAAGAGCAACGGGGTTGGCATGGTAATGATACGTGCCGGTGTTTTGTTGGTGGGCATTTCCCGGATCGAATGTGACGCTCTCGTTCACATAAGCGTCCCGATTCCAGAGTCCACTCCCTTGAGTTTCCGAGGAGCCATTCCAATAAAAGGCGTCTCGGCTGTCGAACATCGCCACACCATCGACGAAATAACCAATTGAGCCAAGGCCGGTCAAAGTTTTCGTGTCCAGCACCGTTGGATTCCGCGGAAAGCGATAGAAAGCCTTTTGGTTTACCGGCAGATTGGGAAACAGCATGGTCTTGGCGGAGTTAAGATACCACGGCCCCATGACGTGGCTGCCCAAGCCCGTGCTGCGGATATAAACCCAACTCGCGGAGGAATATACTTCCTGCACGCCACAATAGGCGGGCAGACTCTGGCTCAACGACCCGCGGCTCCAGGTGGTGACGCCGTTTCCGGAGTTGAGATCGGCGGTCGTCGCGTAGAGCCGGGCGTACTTGCCGGAGTACCGGGTGAACCAGGCTTCGGCACGCGGATCAGCAGCCGATGCGATCGAACAGGCGAACAATCCTGCTAAGATGACCGCTGAGTTGGCTTTCATAATCTTCCTCCGGATTACCGATCTCCCGGCGGAGTCTGTGACTGCGGCGGACGTGGCGGACGCGGTGCGCGAGGAGCACGTGGCAGAGCCTGGCCGTCGTCGCCAGCCTGCGGCGCGCCGGGAGCTCGGCGGAACTCCTGGCCTCCAGGAATGCCCGCGCCACCAGGACCGTCGGGGCCGCCCTCGCCCGGTGGAGGCAGTGGCGGAGGCAGCGGCGGACGCAACTCGTCCGGCGTCAATTTTCCGTCGCCATTCTTGTCGAGCTTCCTCAAGGCGGCAGGCGCGTTTTCGATTTCCTGCTCATCGATGATGCCGTCGCCGTTGGCATCAAGCGCCCGCATTAACGGAGACGGCGGCGGGCGGCGAGCTAGCCGGCCGGAACCTCCGGGACCGCCGGGCCGGCCAGGACTTCCGGGGCCGCCCTCGTGCGGTGGCGGCAGATCACCCGGCGGAGGAGCACCGTCATCTTGTGCGGCGAGCGTAAACGCCGAACCTGAGAGGGCCAGCGCCAGAATCAGTATTTTGCTGTGTGTCTTCATGCTTCCTTTTGGGTTGATGTTTTGCAGTTGTCCTCCGCCCCCGCTGCACAATGCGGTGCCTCGGAGATTTCGACTGTCACGGAAGAAATTCTTCATGCGGGAGATTTTAGCGGGGGTAACCTTAAGGAAAGGTGAAGGAGTGAAAAAAATTCAAACTCCAAGCTCCAAGCTCCAGAGAAGCTCCAAACTTCAATTCCCAAGTCACGACTTCCCACGTGTCTGCGTTAGTTTTGAAGTTTGGTGCTTGATGTTTCCCTGGTGCTTGGCGCTTGGAGCTTGGTCCTTTCCCGACGGTTCTTAATCTCCCATTAAGGTTCGCCCGTCTAAATTCCCTGAATGGATGCAGATTTGGACTCCCACGCGGACGTCTTCCTGGCACAATTGCGACGGACGCACAGATGAGAATCCTGGTTGTTGAAGACGAGCCCGACCTGCTTTCGAGCCTGGCCAAGGCTATTCGTGAGGAAGGCTATGCGGTTGATACGGCCGAGGACGGCGAGGAAGGTCTGTATAAAGCCGAAAGCTGGGAATACGATGCCGTGGTACTTGATGTCATGCTCCCGAAGTTGGACGGTTGGGGCCTGTTGCAAAAATTGCGCAAGTCGAAAAAAGTGCCTGTGCTCATGTTGACCGCGCGCCATGCGTCGCGCGATCGGGTGCGTGGACTGGATACCGGCGCGGATGATTACGTGGTGAAGCCGTTTGATTTGGCGGAGCTCCTGGCGCGGCTGCGCGCACTGATCCGACGCGCCGCAGGCCAGACGCGCAACCTGATTGAAATCGGCGACGTCGTCATCGATACCGCCGCGCGATCAGTCTGTCAAGGCGCCAAGCCGGTCACGCTCACTGCCCGTGAATATGCTCTCTTGGAATTCCTGGCGTTGCATCTCGGCGAAGTGGTTACCCGCACGGCCCTCTACGAGCATCTATTTGACGAAGATGACAGCACGTTCTCTAACTTGCTCGATGTCCACGTCTCCAATCTACGGAAGAAGCTCGGCGCCGACTTCATCACGACTCGCCGCGGCCATGGTTACTGCATCGAAGAAAAGCCGAAAACCGAATGATGAAAGTGGGCTGCCAAATGACTCAAAATGAATCGATGGCCACCTTGAAGTTTCTTTCCGGATCTCGGATTTCGGATTTCTTTCGGATTTCGTCATTCGGATTTCGGACTTTTTGAGCATGTTCCTCAATTCAATCCGCTGGCGGCTGCAGCTTTGGCATGGGTTGTTGCTCATCGTCGTGCTGGCTGGCTTCGGCTTGACGGCGTATCAACTGCAACGCATCAACCAGCTCAAGCGCATCGACCAGGAACTGCAGCGACGCATGGCTGCCGTCACCGGCATGATTCGTCGGCCCGGCGAGGGAGTGGGCCGCCCCCCGCTCGAACGGATGCCGCTTACGCCCCGTCCAGCCGTCCAGCCGTTGCCCCCGCCGGGCAGGAACGATGGAGCGGAGCGGCTGGACCGACGAAACCATCTTCCCGAGCGGGAGGGTCAGGGCGACGTGGAACCAAATGGGCCCGTGCCCGGAGGCGCAGAACTCCCACGGGCACCCTTCGAAGGCCAGCCACGCGTAGGGCCCGAGCCGCCCCTCGGGCCAGACTTTGCTCTTCGAAACCCTCTGCCACCTGCGCCGATTCAGCGTCGGTTGTCGCCTGAAGAATTGAATCTCTTCGAAGGCTCGGCTACAAACGCATACTACTACGTCGTATGGGCTCGCGATGGCTGGTTACTGTCGCGGTCTGACTCCGCGCCGCAGGATATTCCCCAGCCGCCTCGGGGCACCGACGTGAATGAGACTAGAGTCCGCGGCGCCAGGCGTGAAATGTTCCGGTACATGCCGCCCGGCGAGTGCCTGCTGGTCGGAAAGGACGTCGAGCGCGACCTCGCCGAATTGCGCGGGTTTGCGGGGCTGCTGTTGGCCGCCGGCGGCGCGGTGCTCGTGGTCGGACTGGCCGGCGGCTGGTGGCTTTCGACTCGCGCCATTCGACCCATCGACGACATCAGCGCTACCGCGTTGAAGATTTCGAGCGGCGATCTGTCATTGCGGATTCCAGCCGCGGACACCGACAACGAACTGGACCAACTCGCCAGTGTGTTGAATTCGACCTTCGCCCGGCTTGAAGCGGCTTTCGGACAACAGGCCCGGTTCACCTCAGACGCCGCGCACGAACTGCGCACCCCGGTCAGCGTCATGCTCACTCAGACGCAATCGGCCCTGACACGTGAGCGCGCCGCCGCCGAATATCGTGAAACCGTTGAGGCCTGCCAGCGCGCAGCCCAGCGCATGCGCGGCCTGATCGAATCATTGCTTGAACTGGCCTCCCTTGACGCGGGGCAGGAGCCCTTGAAGCGGGCCCGATTCGACCTCGCGCAGACGGCGGCCGAGTGTCTCGAGCTCGTGCGCCCGCTCGCCGCCGAGCGCCGCATTACGCTGCACGCTGATTTGGCTGCGGCGGAATGTCTCGGCGATGCCGACCGTGTCGCGCTGGTAATCACCAACCTTTTGACCAACGCCGTTTTTTACAACAGAGATGGCGGTGAAGTCCGCATCTCGACAAGAAGCGATGGGGGCACTGTCACACTCTGCGTCAGCGACACTGGCCAAGGTGTTTGCACTGAAGACCTGCCGCATGTCTTCGAGCGGTTCTGGCGGGCGGACCCCTCGCGCAGCCGCGCACAGGGCCGCACGGGGCTGGGCCTCGCCATTGCCAAATCCATCGTCGAACTCCACAGTGGCTCGATTGAGGCTGCCAGCGAGCTGGGCAAGGGTAGCACGTTCACGGTGCGATTGCCGGGCACGTCTTAGTTCACGGCGTCCGGTTGAACTTTGTCTGTCCTTGACCAGCGTGAGTCGTGTCCCGAATTGGGACGGCAATCGCAGCTTGAAGTGTCGGCTGGTCAACCGCGCAGGCTCTCTCAGACTTCTGAAGCCTGATCCCCAGCAACTGCCTCCGTCCTTCGCTATCAGGGGTTCTTGAGCAGCTTCGCCTGCGCGCGCGCGCGAGGGGTTTTGTTCGCATGTCCGATCCTGGCAATAAGCCTGCTATGTCAAGGATCAGATGCAAGTTATATGAACATTGTCCATGTCCTGCTCGCTAATTCCGATCGACGTCTAAACAATCTCATCGAGGTAGCCGTCCGTGATGTCTGCTACAACCAACTCGAGGTTTTCTGTGCCACAACCGTCCGACTGGATGAACTGTTGCGCCGTGGCTGCCAGCCTGGGTGTGGGCTGGCTTTTGTCGCCCCGAGCCATCTCGTCGCCGGCCCGCCGCCGCGCGCAGCAAGCATCACGGTCGCCGATGCGGCCCGCGTGATTCGGACCATTAAGAGCCACCGCTCCACGCCCATCATCGGGGTTGGAGTTCGCTCCGGCGATGAACTGGCATTGCTGGAAGCCGGCGCGGATAAAGTCTTTGGCATCCTGTTCGATCGTGATGAGCTCAGAGCAGAAGTGCGCCGCGTCTTGAATCTTCCCGAGCGGGCAGCAGCACCGGAACCGGAGCCGGAGCCGGAGACGAGCCGCTGGTCCTTTGTCGCCGCATTATTGCGCGGCGTTCAAAAACTGCGCCAGGCGTAGTCGCGCGGCTGAGGCGCGCGGGACAGTGACCCCACCTTACTTGGTTTTGCCGCCCAGCTCGCGGTTAAAAGCGACCACGTCAGCGTATTGAACGCCCGTGCCGCCGAAAATGTCCAGCGCCGAGCCGATCGTCAGGTCGATCCTCCCGTTTCCCAATCGTGTGACTTCTTCGAGATCAGCGAGCGAGCTGGCGCCGCCCGCGTAAGTCGTCGGAATCGGCGACCACTGGCCGAGTTTCTCAACGAGTTCACGATCGATTCCTCGACAAAGCCCTTCCACATCCACTGCGTGCACCAGGAACTCCGCGCACCAGCTTGCCAGAGTTTCCAGGTTCGCGGCATTGATCGTCAGCTCAGTAAATTTCTGCCAGCCATCAGTAACGACGAAGTAATCAGAGCCGCGCCGACGGCAGCTCAAGTCCAGTACCAATCTTCCTTTCCCCACCACTTTTGCCAGCTTCGCCAGACGTTCCTCATCAAGTCGCCCTTCACGAAATATCCAGGAAGTTACAATCACGTGCGAAGCGCCCGCGTCCAGCCACGACTGGGCATTTTCTGCGTTCATACGTCCGCCGATTTGCAGGCCACCGGGGTAAGCCAGCAAAGCCGAGCGCGCTTCGGCTTCGTTTCCCGGCCCTAGCATGATCACGTGGCCGCCCGTCAGTCCGTCGCGCTGGTAGAGCGCGGCATACCAGGCCGCCGGGTGCTCCGAAACAAAATGGGTCTGCAGCTTTTCGTGTGCGGAACCCAGTGTGCCGCCGACGATTTGCTTTACCTTGCCTTCATGCAGGTCAATGCAGGGACGAAACACTCAGAGAAGCTAGAGTTCGTCGGCCAAACTTCAAGGTGCAATCCTCGTTAGAACCGGCGGACCGGGCGAAGGACGATATTGCGATACTCGACGCTGGTATGGTCACCTTGCAGATAGATTGGCCCGGGCCGGGTGACGTCGGACCACAAAGCGCCACCCGTGCAACCGGCCACCGGTTGGTTGTCAATGACTTTGGTGCCGTTGAGGATGACCGTGACGTGCTGGTCCATAAACGTAATGTCGAAAGTCTGCCATTGGCCGGGTGGCTTGCAGGGATTGGATGAGGGCTTTATGCGGCTGTAGATCGAGCCGATGCTATGCGTGGTCGGCTGCTTCCCGTAATTATCCTCGACTTGCACCTCGTACATGCCGCGCAGATAGATTCCGCTGTTGCCGTGCTCCGGGACGCGGACTTCGAGCGTCAGATTGAAATCCCGAAATTCGCGCTCGGTGCGCAGGTTGCCGAAATTCTTGTGCGGCTGGCCTTTCACCTGAACGTTGGAGTTTACCAGCAGACCATCCTTCACGCTCCAGCCATTCACCGCCGAGGGCTGGGTCAAGCGCCAGCCCGTAAGGTCTTTGCCGTTGAAGAGCTCGATCGGTGACCCGAAATTGACCTGACTCAGATCGGGCGCTAGCGACATTGGCGGCGTGCGCCTGCCTCTGAGCCCAGTTCGCTCCTCGCCTTGCCCGTTCTCCTTTGGTCTCACGCTCGCACCTCTGAGCTGGTCGCCTTCGACCGTGAGGGTGATCGTTTCGACGAGCGTCCGTTTGACGGTTTTTCCCGCTTCCTTTTTCTCGGAGACATGCTCGCGCGTCAATATCAGCCGGTCACCTTCAATCCTGGCGGATGAGACCGGCACGACACTGCCAGCAACCCACATGACGCTGGCCTGGAGGCGCCCGCCAACCTCTTCAACGCCCAGCCAGCCGGCCTCGCCGCCCGACAGCGTCAAACCCCAATCGCCGAGGAACGGATTGTCCGCCGCTGAGGTGATTCCGCATAGCGCCACGAAAGAAATGAAGATGGCGATTGCTCGAGCAAAATAAGAGCGATTTACCATATCGTCCTTATGGAGAGGTCAGCGGTTCGGGGCAAGAAGATTTGGAGCGCGTTTGGGCTGATAATCTCATTGACAACACCGCACAGAGGACTTATCCGAAGCAAAACGGGACTGAAAGATCACGAATCTGAAAAAAGAAAGATTATGAAGACGAAATCCGGATTGCTGGCGATGCTCGCGGCTTGTGCTGGCCTGGCGCTCCTTTCTCCCTCGCCGGCAAATGCTCAGTGGGAAAGATTTTACTTCAAAGCAGACGCGGGCGGAAACTGGACGCTGGATACCGACCTGAAGGAGTTCCTCGGACCGGTGTCGCCGGGAACCAAGGTCAAGTTCGATCCGGGCGCGCGGTTCGGCGCTGCCTTCGGCTTCCATGTGACTGATTGGTTCGCGGCGGAGGCAGAGACAGGGGTTTTCGCCAATTCGATAGACACCGTCACAGGCGCCACACGGGTGGATGCCGGCTTCGCCAATGTGCCGTTCCTGCTGAATGCCAGGTTCCAATGCCCCAGAATGTATCGCATTACGCCCTATTTCGGCGGCGGCATCGGCGGCTCAGCAGCGGTGCTGGACGTGGACGAGCTCGAAATCAATGGCACGCGCCTTCACGGGAATGATTCGACGGCGGTGTTCGCTTACCAGGCCTTTGGCGGCCTGCGCTGCCGCTTGAATGACCACATGGGCCTGAGCGTGGAATATCGCTACTTTGCCACAACTGACCCAGAGTGGAGAGCGGACGTGACCTTCGGCACGCCTTCAGACAAGATCCGGTTCGGCGGCACTCAGACTCATGCAGTCAGCATCGCCTTCGATTTCCGGTTTTAGGGTGATGTCGTTGTCGCATCAACCGCTTGTCATCGCAGGTCGTAGTTTTCGTTCTCGGCTGATCCTGGGCACAGGAAAATTCTCGGCTCCGGAGGCGATGCGCGACGCCTTGGAAGCCAGCGGCGCGGAGCTTGTTACCGTCGCGCTGCGCCGGGCGGACTTGAGCGGAAAGAGAGATCCCTTCGCCAACATCTTGGAGTTCATCGACCAGAAGAAATTCCTGCTGCTGCCCAACACCAGCGGCGCGATGAATGCCGAGGAGGCGCTGCGCCTCGCGCGACTGGCCGCGGCCGCCGGCTTGCCTAAATGGATCAAGCTCGAAATCCATCCCGACCCGCGATACCTCCTGCCAGACCCAGTCGAGACGCTCAAAGCCGCAGAAATGCTCATCGAGGAGGGTTTTACGGTGCTGCCCTATATCAATGCGGATCCAGTCCTGGCCAAACGGCTGCAGGATGCCGGCGCCGCCACCGTCATGCCGCTGGGCTCACCCATCGGCTCCAATCGCGGCATTCAGACGCGCGATCAAATTCGTATCATTATCGAGCAAGCCACCGCGCCGGTCGTCGTGGATGCAGGCCTTGGCGCGCCCAGTCATGCTGCTGAAGCCATGGAAATGGGAGCTGACGCCGTGCTGGTCAACACGGCCATCGCCGTGGCGAGCGATCCCAACCGCATGGCCGCCGCGTTCCGGTGGGCGGTCGAAGCCGGACGCGCCGCTTTTGAATGCGGCCTTGCTCCGTCTCAGGAAACCGCCACTCCCACCAGCCCGTTGACTGCATTTTTGCGAAGCGTATGACAACTCAATGCCAAATAGCCCAATTTCCGCTTGTCGAACCGGATGAGTGCCGCAATCGTTCGTCGATGCCCGGCCCGAAGATGACCGCCGAATCGATTCGCGCTATGAAGGGGCGTGGAGAAAAAATCGCCGCGTTGACGGCCTACGATTTTCCGATGACGCGGTTGCTGGATGAAGTGGGCATCCCGTTGATCCTTGTAGGCGATTCTTTGGGCATGGTGGTGCTGGGCTATCCGGACACAACGCGCGTGACGCTGGCGGAAATGGAGCATCATGTGCGCGCGGCGGCACGGGCAAAGCCTCGCGCGCTTCTTACCGCCGATATGCCGTACCACAGCTACGAGACCGCTGAGACCGCGGTCGCCAGCGCGCGGCGTCTCGTCGAGGCCGGGGCCGATGCGGTCAAAGCCGAAGGCGGGCGCGAAATCCTGCCACAGGTCCGCGCCATCCTGGCCTGCGGCATTCCCTTTTTCGGCCATCTCGGTATGCTGCCACAACATGTGCTCGAGGAAGGTGGTTATAAAGTGAAAGGAAAAAATCAACCGGAGCACCAGGCGCTACTGGCGGATGCCGATGCACTGGCCGAGGCCGGCGCTTTCGCCGTCGTCCTCGAGTTGGTCACGCCGCGCGTCGCGGGCGAGCTAACCCGACGCCTGCCCATTCCGACCATCGGCATTGGCGCCGGGCCGGACTGCGATGGCCAGATCCTGGTCACGCCTGATTTGCTGGGCTTGCTCCCCTGGTATAGTCTCAAGCATGTCAAACCGAGGCTCAATGCCGCCGAACAAATGCGCACGGTGGTCCAACAATGGAAGGAAACCGTTGAAGCTGACGCATCTTGACGCGCGCGGCGAAGTGAGCATGGTTGACGTCTCTGGCAAGCCAGTGATGTTCCGCGAGGCGGTTGCACGTGGCGAAATTCGCTTGCAGAGGAAAGCACTGAGACTCATTCGATCCCAGACCATCGCCAAAGGCAATGTGTTGGCTTCCGCGCGGCTGGCCGGCATCCTGGCCGCCAAAAAAACCGGCGACCTAATCCCGCTCTGCCACCCCCTGCCCCTTACTCACTGCGAGGTCAATTTTGAATTCCCGAAAACTCAGGATCGAATCGTTATCCTTGGCTCGGCGAAAATTGCGGCGCAAACCGGTGTGGAGATGGAGGCGCTAACGGCGGTGAGCGTCGCTGCCCTGACGATTTATGATATGTGCAAAGCCGTGGACAAGCAGATGCAAATCACAGGAATCAAACTGGTATCTAAAACGAAGAGTGTCGCTTAGAATTGTAGGAGCCGACGTTAGGAGGCTCTGATCCGCACCAAGAGCCGTTGAAAATTGAGTCTCCTCACGTTGGCTCCTACAATGAACAGAACTTTCCGAACACGTTCGAAAACTACTGGCGCGACGATTTAGTTAACGAGGAACATGCAAACTGAAGTTGGGATTATTACGGTCTCCGACAGGGCGTCGCGAGGCCAGTACGACGATTTGGGCGGGCCGGCGCTCAAGGCGGCCGCGCTCGGCTACGGCTGGAAAGTCGTTGCCGAGTCGCTCGTGGCGGACGAAAAGGGTGAAATCCAGCGCGTCGTTCGCGAGCAGATCGGCCGGGGCTGCCATCTGATTCTGACCACCGGCGGCACGGGCGTCGCCCTCCGCGACGTTACCCCCGAGGCCGTGCGCGAGATCGCCCTGCGCGAACTGCCTGGCTTTGGCGAAGCCATGCGAATGGAATCCATGAAGATCACTAAGAATGCGATACTCTCCCGCAACCTGGCCGTGGTTGTGGACAAAACACTGGTGATTTGTCTGCCGGGAAAGCCGAGCGGCGCCGTGGAATGCCTGGGCTTTGTTGTCGGCGCCATTCCGCACTGTATCGAAGTCCTGCAGGAAGTGCCGACGAGCTGTTAAACGGAATATTTCACACTCGAACGGAGCCCTCTCATTAACACCGCGGCTTTAGCCCGGTGGATGGGAGCGCTCGCGGGAAGAAAAACGTTTCAACAGTTTGCCTGGATTCGTGGGAAGCCGTTAAAACGGCTAACGCCTCTCGGTACCTGGCTCCACCGGGCTAAAGCCGCTGTGTTAATGAGACCTGGTTTGAACGCAGCCGGAACTCTTTGCACGCCGCGCTGTTAATAGTTAGAGTTAGGAATGGATCTGGAATCATTGGTCGGCGTAGCGCAAGGCAATGGCGCCAGCGATCTGCACTTGGAGGCGGGGCTGCCAATGGCGCTGCGGGTGCGCGGCGCCCTGCGCACCGTAGGCGAGCCCATACCGTCCAAGGCGCTCCTGGAGATGGCGCGTGGCCTTCTCGGTGAGGCGCAATGGCCCCGGTTTCTTGAACAGCGCTCGTCCGATTTGTCGAAGACGATTCAGGGCGTCCGCTGCCGCATCAACATCCTCCAAAGCTCCCGCGGCATCGGGTTTGCAATTCGCTTGCTGTCATCTTTCCAGGCCACGGTCGAAAAGCTCAACCTGCATCCCGACTTGAAGAAGCTCGTCAAGCCGGCAAATGGCCTGCTTCTGGTCAGCGGGCCGACGGGTTCCGGGAAGTCTTCGACGCTGGCGGCGCTCATCCAGGAAATCAACCTCACTGAAACGCGGCACATCGTGACGATCGAGAGCCCGATTGAATACATATTCCGTCCGCGCAAGGCCTACATCCGCCAGCGCGAGGTCGGGCGCGACACGCCGAGCTTCGAGCAGGCGTTGTTGGATGCGCTGCGCGAAGACCCGGATGTGCTCATGGTCGGCGAGATGCGCGAGCCGGAAACGATGCGGCTGACCCTGAACTCGTCTGAGACGGGGCACCTGGTGCTGGCCACCGTCCACTCCTCGACGTGCGCTGAGGCGCTGCAACGCGTCGTCTCAGCCTTCCCAGCCGAAATTCAGAGTAGCGTCAGCGCGCAACTCGCCGATTCACTCGTGGCCGTGGTCTCGCAGCGGCTGCGCTTCCGGCCGGAGCTCAACATCCGCGTGCCCGAATGCGAAATCCTGGTGGCCACGCACGCGGTGAAAAATTTCGTCCGGAACCGCGATTTCTTCAAAATCATTTCGGCCATCGAGGCGGGCGGCGAACATGGCATGTGGAGTTACCAGCGATATCGGACCTGGCTCGACAGCCGGACAGAGTGGCACATCCCGGGCGAAAGTCCTGATCCACCCGATACGGAATCGTCCGATCCGCCCCTGTCGGCCGAAGCTCTGGGTGGCCCGCCCACGCCAATCTCGATGAGCCAGGCAAAACCAACTGCGCTACCTGCGAACATGCAAACCGGGAAAGCCGCCCCACGCATCGAGATCGAGCCGGTCGAAAGCGAGTTTGGCAGGATTCTCAAACGACCCGGAGAATCGGCATGAAAGTGCCTGCTGAGCCACGTTGGATATTTCTCCCTCGCCTCCCCCGTTGCGCCGGCGCGACAGCGCGGCAGGTTTGGAGGAGAGGAGCCCGCTTGCTCTCGCTTTCTTCGGCAGGTCCGTGGGGAAAACCGGCGTTTACTGACGCGCCTTGTGAGCACGAACCGAGCAGGTCGCGGGGCGATGGCCGGCAGCGCTCCCTCTCCCCGAGGGAGAGGGTTGCGGTGAGGGGGAAGAGACCAGTCGTACTATCACTCCGCTGCCCCACAACTCAATGTCTAGGGACAAGAGGCTTATTGTTCTTGTGTTTCGGTTTGCTAACCGTCGCCGTCGCGAGTTGCACGACGAAATCCAAGGCCAAAGCTCAGGCGCGGGCGGCGTACGTTGCCGGCCAACAGCAGGCGCTCGAACGAGCTTTGCAGTCGCGCAACAGCGTCACCATTATCGGCCCGGTGCGCAATCCGCTGATCACCTGGACTCAAGATCTGACGCTGGCGAAGGCCATCATCGCCGCGGAATACTATGCCCGCGGCGACCCACGTGAGATTGTCATCGTTCGGAACGGACAACCCTTGACCGTGGATCCCAAGCAACTGCTCGCCGGCGAAGATGTTTCTTTGCAGGCCGGGGACGTGGTCAATCTCCGGTGATGATCGAACCGGCTCCCTTGCTGCAGATCAATCGCACCTACGTGCGTTTCCGAAACCGACGGCTCTCCTACTTCTCTGGCTGCGACTATCTCCGGCTGGCGCATCATCCCCGAGTATTGGCAGCGCTCCGCGCGGGCGCACAGAAATATGGGCTGAATGTCGCCGCGTCCCGATTAACAACTGGAAACCATGTCTTATACGGCGAACTCGAGCGCAGTCTGGCTAACTTCTTCGGAGCGCCCGATGTCCTGTTGGTTTCGAGTGGGTATGTGACAAACCTCGTTGTTGCTCAAGCGCTGGCAGGTAAGTTTTCTCACGTTCTTCTCGATGAGGAATCTCATTCCTCACTTACAGACGCCGCGCGCTACTTCGATTGTCCTGTGCTCCACTTCAAACATTGCGACCCGGAAGACTTGGCGCGGTCGGTCCGCCGCTGCGGCCCCGGCACCCGCTTGATGGTACTCACCGACGGCCTGTTTGCGCGCGATGGCTCAGTCGCGCCGCTGGCCGATTATCTGAGCGCGCTCCCGAAGGACGCCTGGGTGCTCGTGGATGATGCACACGGCGCCGGTGTGCTCGGCCGGAGCGGCCAAGGCTCCCTCGAACTCGCAGGTGTGAGCCGGCGCAGAATCATTCAAACGACCACACTTAGCAAAGCGTTCGGGGCCTACGGCGGGGCGATTCTCGGCTCTGTCTCGCTCCGGCGGCGAGTTCTGGAACAAAGCCGACTTTTCATCGGCAGTACGCCTTTGCCGTTGCCCTTGGCCAACGCTGCTCTGGAAAGCATCCGCATTTTGAAAACTGACCGCGGACTGCGAGCACGTTTGTCGGCCAACACGAAGTTTGTGAAAGACAGCCTGAACAATACGGGGATTCGCCTGCCGCAGACACCGGCTCCAATCATAGCCCTTCCTCCCGCGACTCCCAACGAGAACGCGCGACTGAGCCGTCGGCTCCTGCGGGCGGACATCTACCCACCCTTCATTCGCTATCCAGGCGGCCCCGCCGGCGGTTACTGGCGATTCGTCATTTCAAGCGAACACACCCGCGCCCAACTGGAGAACCTTGTGAAGGCGCTGCGCGAATACGCCGCGGAAAACGGCGGCAACAAGCGCATTGTGGAGCGATAAGAGAATGGCGAAGGGGGAGAGAGTTCCTCGAGCCTGTCCCGCACATTCCAGCCCCGAACCGAAAATCCGAATTCCGAAGGTCGAAAGCCAGGTTCCCGGTCAGTAGCTACCCATTTGGCAAGCTGGCCGTCACGAATTCGGATTTGGGAATTCGGTCTTATTTCGGGCTTCGGATTTCGGCCTTCGGATTTCGGCCTTCGGATTTCTGATTCCTCAACGCTGGATTTTCTCCCAACGTTGAAGCTTGCCGTCAGTGCCAAAAGTCAACCGCAGAAAATGAGCTTTCGGCGGTGGGCTGATTGTCTGCCCCACCCCGATGCCGCCACCGGGACCGTACATACCGGTGCTGAGTCCGAACGACATCTGAGAGCCGTATTTCAAGAACCATTCCGCCACGGCGGTGCCGTCCTGGAGCTTCGTGGTGGAAGCTGGCGGCCCGAGCTCACGCACCGCGTCATCATAGGTGTAGTTTCCGATCCTTTCATTCCAATCTGGTTTCGGAGTGGACGCGCATCCCGAATTGAACATGACCGAAACCGCCAGGAGCAGCGCTGCCAGAACCCAAAACGGCAAGGCATCAAGAGTCTTCATCACCACACCTTGCCAGACCGAAAGGGGAAATCAACTGCTTGGACCGTTCGACCGTTAATTCCAGCTCGCGCCAGGCATGGACGACCGCTATCATCGAACGCATGTCGCAAGTAACCCAGTTGCTGAATGCGATCGACGCTGGTAACCCACAGGCGGCCAATCAGTTGCTTCCGTTGGTTTATGAGGAACTGCGGAAACTTGCGGCCGCCAAAATGGCGCAGGAACAACCTGGGCAGACGTTGCAGCCCACGGCGCTTGTGCACGAGGCGTGGTTGCGACTGGTGGGGACCGAAGAGGTGCGTTTCAGTGGGAAGGGTCATTTTTTTTCTGCTGCAGCCGAGGCGATGCGAAGGATTCTCATCGATCGGGCTCGGCAAAAGAATGCACTTAAGCGTGGTGCCGGTTCGCAGAGGGTGGAACTTAATGAACTGGAGGTGGCCGTCGAGGCGGACGATGAAACACTGCTGGCGGTCAATGAAGCACTCGATAAATTGGCCAAAGAAGATCCCGATTCTGCTGCATTCATCAAGCTCCGCTTCTTTGCCGGCCTAACAAATGCAGAGTCCGCGCAGGCCCTGGGGATTCCGGAACGGACGGCGCGGCGGCACTGGGGTTTTGCCCGGGCGTGGTTGTATCGGGAGCTTCGAAGACAGTTTAGTTCGTGAATTTGTTGGCCGTTTTTCCCACCTTTTTGCGCATAAGTAAATATGGCGACCGGTAAAACGTTGCGCGCGCTCTTCAATGAGGCGTCGGAGATAGAGGACAAGCAAGCGCGCCAGGTGTTTCTCGATGAGGCTTGCGCCGGTGATGCAGCGCTCCGGGCCGAGCTCGAGGAACTGTTGCGGTCCGGCGACTCGGTCGGCGGGTTTCTGGCGGATCCCAAGCGCGAGGGTTTGGCTCTGTCCGCCCCGATGGAGGAAAAGGAAGGTGACCGGATAGCGCGTTATAAGCTGCTGCAGAAAATCGGCGAGGGTGGTTGTGGCGTCGTTTATATGGCCGAGCAGATGGAGCCGGTGCGCCGGCGGGTGGCGCTCAAGGTCATTAAGCTGGGAATGGACACTGCTTCGATGATCGCGCGGTTCGAGGCGGAGCGGCAGGCGGTGGCCTTGATGGATCATCCGGGGATTGCCCGCGTGCTGGACGCCGGGGCCACTGACCGGGGCCGTCCATTTTTTGTGATGGAACTGGTCCGCGGTACCAAAATCACCGATTTCTGCGAACAGAATAATCTCTCGACGGTCGAGCGCCTGCAGTTGTTCATTCAAGTTTGTCAGGCAGTCCAGCACGCGCACCAAAAGGGAATTATTCATCGCGACCTTAAGCCATCGAATGTGCTGGTGAGTTCAGATGATGGTGTGCCGTTGCCCAAGGTCATCGATTTCGGGATCGCCAAGGCGACCGCTGACGTGCATCTGACGGACAAGACCGTGTTCACACGGTTTGAGATGTTCCTGGGCACCCCGGCCTACATGAGCCCGGAACAGGCAGAACTCAACGCGAACGACGTCGATACGCGAACGGACATTTATTCGCTCGGCGTGCTGCTTTACGAATTGCTCACCGGGCGCCCCCCGTTTGATCCCAAAGAATTGCTGGCCGCCGGCCTGGACGAAATGCGCCGCATCATTCGGGAGAAAGAACCCACGAAACCCTCCACAAGCCTTCGCCAAGCCGTTCTCACGCGCCCCGTCCACTCGCCACTGGTCACTCGTCACTCGTCACTGGCTTCCGATTTGGATTGGATCGTACTCAAGGCGTTGGAAAAAGATCGCAAACGCCGGTACGAAACAGCCAATGGACTGGCAACCGACATCCAACGCTATCTTCGAGATGAGCCCGTAGTGGCGCGGCCCCCCAGCCGGTTATACTTACTACGAAAGACCATCCGTCGGAATCGACCCGCATTTGCGACTGGAGTTGCTGTAGCGCTGTTGCTGGTCGCCGGCGTGATTTTTGCGACGCGCGATGCGGTCAAAACGCGCCGCGCCGAAAAGGTCCAGCGCGATTTGCGCCAGAAAGCGGAAACGAGCCAAAAGCAGGAGATGCTGGCCCGCAATGAAGCAGACGCGGCGAACCGGACCTTGACGCGCAACCTTTTTACTCGCGAATGGCTTGATGCCGAGGCGCTACTGGAGGAAGGGTTGACCAGTTCGGCGTTAGCGTGGTTTGCCCGCGCGGCGCGCCAGCATCCCAACGACGCGGCGATGCAGACTCGATTGCTCTCCCTACTCACCGAAAAAACGTTTGTCGTTCCGGTAGATCGGCCACTGGTTCACGGTTCGTACGTGAACACCACCGCCTTCCTGCCGGACGGGCGACATCTGGCTACTGCGGCAAACGACGGGACGGTGAGGGTGTGGCCGCTAAATTCGAGCACCTCCCCGCTCGTGCTTTCCAATCGTTTTGAGACTCCGGCTGTTTCGGTTGCTCCAGGCGAAAACCGTCTGCTGGTGGACGATGCGCGCTCGGTGTCTCTCTGGGATTTGAATGGCCTGGTCAGCCTTGTTCCCTTTTCACATAAAGTCAACCAGCGATTACCCATCTCCGCCGGTGGACGCTTTGCCGCTATCTACGGGCCTGGAGAGAGTTACGGCGTATGGGATATCGCACAACTCAAACAGGTCGGACCGTCGTTTGAGAAAACCAGAACATACCCGCCCGTCACGGGATTCAGTCCCGATGACAAATACATGTTAGGGACTGACGACGGCCGGCGGATTTCGGCGTGGGAGACCGCCACTGGCCGTTTGGTTTGGCAAACGCCCCAGACGCCCGGATTCCAAGGAAACGGGCCTGTGGAAGCGGAGGTGCATCCGGGCGGCAAGACGGTGATCGTTAGCTGCTGGCTTGGCGCAGCGGGGGGCGAGTTGTCGGGTTGGACTTTCGAACCTTCGCTCTCGCCGGATGCCCCCGCAGCGACCTCGTCATCAGAAGGTTGGATTGTGCCGACGCCCAGCCCCATCGGCGCGTGGTGCTTTTCACAGGACGGACATGAACTGTACGTGGGCGACGCGGCAGGGCATTTGGGGATCGTCAATTTAACCACCCATGAATTACAAACCCTCAATGGCGAGCATATTGGCCGCCTGACCTGGATGGGTTTATCCAAGGACGGGCAACGGCTGGCGACCGCATCGGTAGATGGCATCGTTCGACTCTGGGACACGCGAATGAAGGCTCCGGACCCGATTGTGATCACCAACAGGGAAAGCATCAGCGACGCAAAGTTCAGCCCCGGTTCGCAATGGGTGCTCTGTAATAACGCGAGATCGGCGGAGGTACGTGACGCGCACTCGGGGGCTTTGCTCAAGCGGATGCAGATGGATGAGGTTATCACGCACCTGGCGTTTTCTCCTAATGGCCGGCGGGTCGTCGCCTGCGGGGACAATCGAACGATAGTCTGGGATGCGGACACGGGAGCTGCGCTGTTCCCGGCAGTAGAGACCGCTCGATCGGCGTACGTCGAGTTCTCGACCGACGGACGTTATTTTTCAGTTTTAACGGACCAGCCGAGCATCCAGGTGCGCGAAACGGAAACGGGCCGACAAATCGGGCCGACCCTTACCAATTCATCGCGCGGCATGGGAGCCTCCTTCAATCCGGACGGCCATTCCTTGGTGGTGCCGACCGATAGTGGGACCATCGAGTTCTGGTCATTGCCAGACGGGCGCCGGACCGAGAAAGCTGCGCGCCACCAGGCCGTTATCTGGACTGCGCAATGGAGTGCGAACGGCAAGTTGTTGCTTACCGGGTCGCGTGACCGCACTGCGGCATTGTGGGACGCAAATACCGGCCACCTGGTTCATGAGTTTCGGCACGAGCAGGAAGTTTATAGCGTCCTCTTCAGCCCCAATAATGCGCGCATTGTCACTGGAGATGCGGGAGGCAAGACTCACATCTGGGACGCACACACCGGCCGACACTTGTTTTCATTGCCAGTCCATCGTGGGGGCGTCTGGTTTTGCGAATTCAGCGCTGATGGCCAGGTGCTGCTGACCGGGGACGATGCCGGCAATAGCCGCCTGTGGCAGGCCTCGAGCGGGCTGCCCTTGAGCGGGTGGGTTCACAACGGCACAAGCCTGAGACGCAACCGCCTCAGCGCCGACGGCCGGATGATGTTGAGCCTTTCAGGCAACGGCATGCTTCGTCTCTGGCCGGTCATCCGCGCGCCCTTGCCTGCGCCGAGTTGGCTACCGGACGTTGCCGAGGCGTTGTCGGGGCACCGATTGCGCGAGGACGGTGCTTCGGAAATTGTTCCCACAGAACGGTGGGATGCGTTGAAGGTCTCGCTCTGCTCGCAGGAAGGTGATGGTTTCTACGCCCGCTGGGGCCGCTGGTTTTTCGTGGAGCGTTTAAAGGAACACCCGTCGCCGTTCATTCCCTGAGTTGGCTGCGGAAGACACGAATTTCACAAATTCGCACGAATTTAATCAACAAGCATGGCGCTACCCGCTGTGTGAAGTGATTGGCCTTCCATTCACCGTTCAGTGAGTAGCCCGAAAGCCACGGGCTGGGGAATCTCTTCCGGAGATTCGTGCGAATTCCTGAAATTCTTGTCTCGCAACTGATCGATTCCCATCCTCGAAAATCTTTCCAAATTTTTTGGCCACCTTCGCCGGCGGTTTACGCCTTGAGGAATGTAAGCCTGATTACAGCAGAAATTTGACATCACTATGAAAACAGAACTTGTCCAACCCAAACGAGCGTGCTCGCCTGGAGTGCCGCTGAAAAAAGTCTGCGCTCTTCTGCTTGCGCTCTTAGCCGCACTGGAAGTGAGCGCGCAATCCACTGCGTTCACCTACCAGGGCCGCCTCGATGACTCCGGCGGTCCGGCCAACGGGAGCTACGACCTGCGCTTCAGGTTGTTCGGCGGTTCGAACGGACCCCCGGTTACCGGCTTTCGGACGAATGCTGCCACAGACGTGAGCAACGGCCTGTTCACCGTCACACTGGATTTTGGCGCCGGCATTTTCACGGGCCCCGACCGCTGGCTGGAAATCAGCGTGCGCACCAACGGCAGCCCCGACAGCTTCGTCACACTAGCACCGCGCCAGCAGATCACCTCCACGCCGTACGCCGTGCGCGCTGCCGCCGCGACGTCAGCGGATACGGCAACCACCGCGAACGCCGTTGCGGCGGCAAATATCACCGGCGCGCTGACCTCGGCGCAATTGCCCGACAGTGTGCTGACTAACGGCGCAAGCGGTGTGACCTTGGCGGGCGCGTTCAACGGGGATGGCAGCGGCCTATCGAGTCTGTCTGCGTCCAGCCTGACTACCGGCACCGTCAATGACTCGCGGCTCTCGCCTAACGTCCCTTTGCTTAACGGCAACAATAATTTTACCGGCACCAACGCGCTGGCGGATGTTGACCTTCGGCTGCGCGACATTACTGATCCCAACCACGGTCTCGGTTACTACGGCGCGATCAAAACGTTCCCAGGTTTCAATCAGGACGGCCCGGTTCTCTACGGGTACTCCGGCGGCGCCTTGGGAACCACGGTTGGCGGACAACAATTGTCGTTAGTCTGGGACAATTCGGGACGGGTTGGCATCGGTACTAACCCGACCACCTCGCGGCTCGAGGTCAATGGCACGCTGACCGCGGGCAACTTTTCCGGCGATGCTAGCGGGCTGACTAACGTGAGCGTCGGGGCCCTGTCACAACCGGTTCAGGTCGTGGTCGTGTGGGGCGACAACTATGCGGGCCAAACGAACGTTCCTGCAGACCTGAACCACGTCACCGCCATGGCGGCTGGAGGAGCTTTCATTCTGGCGCTGAAGGCCGACGGGTCGGTCGTCGGCTGGGGAGATAACACCTATGGCCAGACCAGCGTTCCCGCCGGCTTGAGCAGTGTCAGCGCCATCGCGGCCGGCGGCTACCACAGCCTCGCACTCAAAAGCAACGGGACGGTCGTCGCCTGGGGCTATGGCGTTAATGGCCAAACCAACGTCCCCACAGGCCTGAGCAGCGTGGGTGCCATTGCGGCTGGACTTTACCACAGTCTGGCGGTGAAGAGCGACGGGACGGTCGTCGGCTGGGGAGGCAATTCCGCTGGCCAAACCAACGTCCCCGCCGGCTTGAGTAGCGTTATAACCGTTGCAGGTGGATGGTACCATAGCCTGGCGCTGAGGAACGACGGGACGGTCGTCGGCTGGGGAGACAATTCCTATGGCCAGACGAATGTCCCCAACGGCCTAAACAACGTCATCGCCATCTCGGCCGGAAGCTACCACAATTTGGCGCTCCAGAGCGACGGGACAATCGTCGCCTGGGGAGACAATTCCTTTGGCCAAACCAACCTCCCCGCCGGCTTGAGCAACATTATCGCCGTTGCGGCCGGAGATTACCATAGTCTGGCGCTCCAGAACGACGGGACGGTAGTCGCGTGGGGAGATGGCGGCTCTGGCCAAACCAACATCCCCGTCGGCCTGGACGGCGTGGTGGCGGTCGCTGCAGGAGGGGGTAAAAGCCTGGCCCTGCAGCACCGCGCCGGACCGGCGCCGGTCGCCGTGTTGACGGAAGACAACACTTTCCAGGGCACCGTCACGGCAGCCGCATTAGCCGGAAGCGGAGCGGGCGTGACAAACCTCAACGCCGCCAGCGTTGCCTCCGGCACATTGGCCGACGCGCGGCTGTCGCCAAATGTCGCCCTGCTCAATGGCACGCAGGCATTCACGGGGGCAAATTCATTCAACAATGCCGGCAACGCCTTTGCCGGAGATGGGAGCGGGTTGACCGGCCTCAACGCCAGCAGCCTTGTCACTGGCGCTGTTCCACTGGCGCGGCTGCCTTCCTCTCTCGTTACCAACGGTGGGAACTTCACCGGCAATGGTAGCGGGCTTACGAATCTCAACGCCTCTGCTCTCAGCTTAGGGTCCCTTGCGGACGCCCGCCTCTCCACCAACGTCGCTCTATTGAATGCCAACCAGACCTTCAGCGGCTCCAACACCTTCAAGGGCGTCGCCCTGCTGACCAACGCCAACAATACCCTAACGGGCAATGGCGCGGGCCTCACCTCGCTCAGTGCCGCCAATCTCTCTACCGGCACCTTGGCCGACGCCCGTCTTTCCACCAACGTCGCTCTGCTGAATGCGAACCAGATTTTCAGCGGCTCCAACACATTCAAGGGCGTGGCCCTGCTGACGAACGCGAACAATACTCTCTTCGGCAATGGCGCGGGCCTCACTTCGCTCAATGCCGCCAATCTCTCCAGCGGCACTTTGGCCGATGCACGCCTTTCGACGAATGTCGCTCTGCTCAGCGCCAATCTGACCTTCTCCGGCGCCGTTCAGTTCAACGGCGCCCTTTCCAGCGGCGCCCTTGCAGGAAGTGGCGCGGGGATTACCAACCTGGATTTAGGGCAAAACTCGGCGGGCGCCATCCATCCAGTCACCTTCATGCTGACTTCGCAACCGGTCATTCCCGGGACGGATCCTGACAACGCTGTGATCGCCGCCGACGTCAATGGCGATGGAAAGCCCGACCTGATTATCGCCGGCGCTTTCAATTCTACAGTCTATATCATGACCAACAACGGCAACGGCGGTTTTGGATTAAGCACAACGAACTTTGTGGGCCCCCAGCCGCAGGGCGTGGTGGCCGCGGACGTCAACGGCGACGGCAAGCTGGACTTTATCACCGGCAACAACAATTCCACCTACTCGGTGTTTACCAACAACGGCAGCGGCGGGTTTGCGCAGAGTACAACCGGGACTGTCAACAGCAATGCCAGGTCGTTAATTGCTGTCGATGTCAATGGGGATGGCAAACCGGACCTGATCAACGCCGATTCTTCGGGGGGCGCCCTGCAAATCTTCACGAATAATGGCAGCGGCGCGTTCCTTTTCTCCATCAACTACGCTTCCCCGGGCGCGAACGCCGTCGCGGCAGCGGATGTCAACGGCGACGGAAAACTGGACCTAATCACCGCGAACGGGAGCTCAGGCGTCATGGTGTACACCAATAACGGCAGCGGTGCCTTCGCTGTGTCGTCCACGCTAACTGGATCGACCCCGCAAAAGCTCATCGCCGTGGATGTCAACGGCGATGGCCGGCCGGACATCGTCACCTTGACGATTTCGACCAACAGAATGGCGGTTTACACCAACAACGGAAGCGGCGGCTTTGCGCTGGCCTCTACTCCAGTCACCGGCGGATTCCCGCAAGCCCTCGCCGCCGCGGACTTCGATGGCGACGGGCGGCCGGACCTGGTTACCGCCAATGGCAATGGCACCGACTCGGTTCTGATCAATCTCGGGGCAGGCGGCTTCGCGTTGCGCGCCACACTGACGGTTGGCAGCGGCCCGCAATCGGTCGCCACTGCGGACTTCAACGCGGATGGAAAGCCTGACGTGGTCACGGGATGTGGCAGTACTAGCACTCTTTTTGTCCACCAGAACAAAGGCGTCGAATTCGATGGAACGTTCGTCGGCAACGGCGCGTCATTGACGAACCTGAATGCGTCCCAACTGCTTAGCGGCACCATCGCCGACGCGCGGCTCTCGAGCAATGTCGCCTTGCTCAATGCGTCCCAAACATTCAGCGGCTCGAACACATTCTCCGGCGTCGCCGCGCTTGCCAATGCCAATAACACGCTCGCCGGCAACGGAGCCGGGATCACCTCTCTCAGTGCCGCCAACCTCACCGGCACCGTGGCGGATGCGCGCCTCTCGGCGAATGTGGCCTTGTTGAACGCCAGCGGCCAAACCTTCACTGGCGGCACGAACACCTTCGCCGGCGCAGTTCATGCCAATGTCTTTCGTGCCCGCGGCGGTTCGCCGGGAGCCTTGGGCGCGAATAACAATGGCTATGCATTCATCGGCAACGGCGGCGACATCGACAGCGGCCTGTTTAGCTCCGCAGACGGCCAGATGGAATTCTACGGCAATAACACCGAACGGATGCGGATAACCTCCTCCGGCAACGTTGGTATCGGCACTGCCGCGCCCACCAATAAACTCCACGTCATCGGAGGCGCCACGTTTTCCAGCGGCGCGTCCGGCGCGAACCAGAACGTCGTCTGGACGCCCGGCAACGCCAGTTGGAGTTTCACCAGCGATCGCAACACCAAGGATCGCGTCCTGCCCGTGGACACCCAGGCCGTTCTGGAAAAGGTCGCTTGCGTGCCGATCGCCGAGTGGAGCTACATCAGCTACGACCAGCGGCACATCGGCCCGATGGCGCAGGATTTCCACGCCCAATTTCCGCTGAATGAAAACGACAAGGCCCTGAACGACGCCGATCTGCACGGCGTCGCACTGGCGGCAATTCAGGGACTGAATCAAAAACTGGAGGAGCAGCGCGCCGAGAACGCCACGTTGAAAGCGCGGTTGGATTCTCTGGAACGCTTACTGATGCGCTAGTTTCGAGGAGGCCCGCGATGAAAAACTCCGACATCCAACATCCAATCCCGACAAACGGCATCGGGACCTCGGCGGCATCCAGAAAACTGCCAATGACCAATCGCCAGACCTTCCCGCCGCGTCCCTGGACACTCGACACTCGACACTTTCATTGGAGTTTGAAGTTTGGAGCTTCTCTGGTTCTTGGAGCTTGGATCTTGGTTCTTCCGGCCCGCGCCCAATATTCGATCGATTGGTTCAAAGTGGCCGGCGGCGGCGGCACCAGCACCAATGCGCAGTATGCCCTCAGCGGCACCATCGGCCAGACGGACGCTGGCCCCACAATGACCAACGGCCAATTCTCCGTCGCAGGCGGTTTCTGGGTTTTGCCTCAGGCCGTGCAAGTCGAGGGCGCGCCGACGCTCACCATCTCTCCCGCCCCGCCAGGTTTCTGCACGATTTCCTGGACGCCCAGCTCGTCAGGGTTCGTTTTGCAGGAGACTTGGGATCTCTCGCCGGCGAACTGGACAAACTCTCCGAGCGGGTCAACGAATCCTGTAACCCTGACAACCACCGCCACCGCCAAATTCTTCCGGTTGCAAAAGCGCTGATCCAGTCGAATTCCTCCTCCGAGTTCGAAGCGTCCACGAATGAGGTCGAGTAGGGCATCGTCCTTATTTTTCGTGCGGGAAGGCGCTCGGTGGGCATAATCCTTCTCGTGATTTCGGCGCGGCCAATGAAATGCTTTCGGGTTGGTTGGCTGCTCTTTGCGCTGGTGCTGGCCACCTATAAGGCCGCAGCCGAGTATCGCTTCGACGTGTGGACGGCCGATTCGGGCCTGCCGCAAAACAGCGTGCGCGCGATTGTGCAAACGCGCGACGGCTATCTGTGGATAGGCACGCTTGATGGGCTGGCGCGCTTTGATGGGGTGCGCTTTACGGTCTTCAATCGAGCCAATACTCCCACCTTTCCGTCCAATCGAGTGCTGGCGCTCTACGAGGATTGCGAGGGCGCTCTCTGGATTGGATTGGTGGATGGTTTAATCCGCTATCAGAGGGGTAAGTTCAGCCTCGTAGTTAATCGAGAAGGATTGCAGGCCGAGAATGTGAATGGCTTTTCCGGAGACGAAAGAGCCAATCTCTGGGCCTACGTTGGTGGAACCCCGATGCAATTGAAAGATGGCCGCTTTCGGCCTGCGCAGCCCCCGAATTTCTGGACGAGAGTTGGAGATGAGTTCCAGATTTTCACTGGTGGGAAAAGCACGAAATTGGAGATTGGCAAAGAGTTGTCTGGCAGGTTGTTCGGTTCCGTGATGTCAGATCAATACGGCAACTCGTGGTTGGCAACCCAGGCCGGAGAGTTAGTTAAGGTCCGTGATAGCAAGATCGTCAAAATTTACGGGCAGTCCGATGGTCTGCCAAGCGAGATCGTGGGAAGCAGGCTTGGTTTCATCGCCTGTGAGGATCGCAAAGGCAACATATGGCTCGGTGCCGCAGGCCCCTGGCTGGGTCGTTTGAAAAGTGGTATCTTCACCGGCTATCCGTCCGCAAACACCCAATCCTCTCATCCACTGCCGGAAGCGCGTGATCCGTCCAGGAGCGGCATCACTGTGCTGTTCGAGGATCGCGAGGGCAATCTATGGATTGGAACCCACGCCTATGGGCTCATCCGCGCGCACGAACAAATCGTCAATCCCCTCTCGATTCAGACGGGGCTGCAAAAGGCAAACATTTACCCGGTGATGGAGGACCGCGCCGGCGCGGTTTGGCTTGGCGTCTGGAATCTGGGACTGGCCCGCATCCAGGCCGGGGTGGTCACAAATTTCCCTTTGGGGCCAACGCGGACAGAGCCGACGGCGTTGTGCCAGGACCACACCGGACGTTTGTGGGTGGGTTTCATCGGCGGAGTTAACACTTTCCAGGGCGATCATCTCAGCGTAACTGACGTGCCGACTCCATTGACCAACGAGACGGTCAATGCCATCTATGAGGATCATAGCGGCGTGCTGTGGTTCGGCGGAGAGAAGGGCTTATACTCATACCAAAAGGGCGAGTTGTCACTTTTCACGCAGCGGGACGGTCTGGCGGCTGGCAGCATCAGCGTAATCATTGAAGATCATACCGGGACGCTCTGGATCGGATCGCGGTCCGGTTTGTCCCGCCTGATCAAAGGACGATTCAATGGATGGACCGAACGCGAGGGACTGCCCAGCAACCACATAGTTGCGCTTTATGAAGATGCAGAGGGCACGCTCTGGATCGGTACCTCCGACGGAGGCTTGGGCCGATTCAAGGATGGCCACTTCGCTGGTTACACAACCAGGGAGGGAATGTTCGATGACGGTGTGTTCCAGATTTTTGAGGATGCGAACGGTAATTTCTGGATGAGTTCAAACCACGGGATTCATCGAGTCAGCAAACGGGAATTGAACGAATTCGCCGAAGGCCGTCGCCGCTCGATAACATCGATTGCCTACGGTAAGAGTGAGGGAATGCTCAATGCCGAATGTAACGGGGGACGCTCGCCGGCCGGCGTTAAGACCCGTGATGGCAAGTTATGGTTTCCCACACAGGACGGTGTAGCCGTGATTGACCCGGCCATGGTGCCCACCAACCCGAAGCCGCCGCCGGTGGTGATCGAAGCGTTCGTTGTTGATCGTCAGCCGCAACCGCTGGACCGCCCGCTGCGCGTGCCGCCGCGGAAAGCCAATATCGAAATTCAATACAGCGGGTTGAGCTTCGTTGACTCTGAACGGCTCTCCTTCAAGTACAAGCTGGCGCCAGCGGACGAGGATTGGGTGGCGGCGGGCACACGCCGCGCGGCCTATTATTGGCATTTGGCGCCAGGCCACTACACATTCGCGGTGTTGGCAGCAAATAGCGACGGGCTGTGGAGTCCTATCGGGGCGTCGTTGCCGTTCATCGTGATGCCGGCGTGGTATCAGACCTGGTTGGCTCGCTTTGTTGCTGGCGCGGCTTTTGCCGGGCTTCTTTTCGCGGCTTACCGCCGGCGAGTCACGCGGCTGGAAAGCGCCCGCGCCATGGAACAGGAATTTTCGCGGCGTCTTATGGAATCTCAGGAACAGGAACGTCAGCGGCTCGCGGCCGAATTGCACGATAGCGTGGGTCAAAGTTTGTTGGTCATCAAAAATCGCGCGGTGATGGCGCTCGAACATTCCTCCAATTCCAGCAAGGTTTCCGAACAAATCAACGAACTCTCTAACGTGGCTTCCCTTGCGCTACGCGAAGTCCGCGGCATGGCGCAGGACCTGCGGCCGTTTCAATTGGATGAAATGGGGCTGACCAAAGCCATTGTCGCCATGACAAGGCGCCTGGCCGATTCATCCAGCATACAGTTCCACACTGAGATCACCGAGTTGAACGGCGAATTATCCAAGGACGCTGAGATTCATTTCTACCGTGTGATCCAGGAATTGTTGACCAATATTGTTAAGCATTCCAAGGCGACCGAAGCGAACCTTATGATCCGCAAGGCCGGTCCCATTTTACGTGCACTTGTCCAGGATAATGGCAGCGGGTTCGAGGTCCGTGATCCCGTCGGCGAGTCTTCGACTCAAGCCGGCTTTGGCCTGCGCGGCATCCGGGAGCGCGTGCGAACTCTTGGCGGGCGGCTGCAAATCGACTCGCCAGTGGGGGAAGGGACGAGCGTTGTAATCGAAGTGCCCGTTAAACATTGAAAACACCGACCAAAATCCTGATTGCGGACGACCACCCTATCTTTCGCAAGGGCTTGTGCGAAGTGATTGCGGAGGATCCGAGTTTGCAGGTCGTGCGAGAAACCGGCGACGGCGCCGAAGCACTGCGGTTGATCGAGCTACTTCGCCCAACAATGGCCATTCTCGATATTCACATGCCCAAACTCAATGGCCTGCAGGTCATGCGCTCGCTTTGGGAGAAGCGATCTCCCGTGAAAGTCATCCTGCTCACCATGCACGAGGACGAAGACTTGTTTAACGAAGCGATAAACCTCGGCGTCGGTGCGTACGTGCTGAAGGAAAATGCTGTGACCGATCTGCTTAAGGCCGTCCGCTGCGTTGCAGAAGGCAAAACATTCGTCAGCTCCTCACTGGCGGATTTGCTGCTCCGGCGCAGTCAACAAAGCGCGGCTTTGCGCCGGGAGAAAGCGGGACTGGAGTTATTGACGGCGACCGAGGGCCGCATCCTGAAGTTGATTGCGGAGGACAAGACGACTAAGGAAATTGCAGTGTCGCTGGGTATCAGTACGCGGACGGTGGATACGCACCGGCAGAACATCAGTCACAAGCTAAATTTGAGTGGAAGCCACAGTTTGCTGAAGTTTGCGTACGATAATAAATCGAAGCTGTAGCCTTCAGCCTTTCTCTAGGTAGGAACACCTAGGCATTCTCCGCGACCTTCCTCTACGCATAGCCTCTGATTATCCAGAAGCACGGTGCCTGTCATGCTCGGCCCATGACTCGAACCGCTGGCTATACGTTCCTGATTGCTGATGACCACGCGCCAATGCGCCAAACGCTGCGCGCGCTGCTGTCACCAATAGCCAGCGACATTCACGAGGCAACCGATGGCGGGCAGGCGGTGCGCGTATTCGCCGAGGCTCTGCCGGATTGGGTCGTCATGGACGTTCAAATGAAGCCTGTGAATGGTCTTGCAGCCACGCGAGCCATACGCAGTCGCTTCCCTGCTGCGCGCATTGTAATCGTGACTCAGTACGATGATGCCGACCTTCGCGCCGAAGCGGCCGCAGCGGGAGCTTGCGCTTACGTGCTCAAGGATGACCTCGGGGCTTTGACCCAGATGCTTGCCAGGGAAACCGGATCTGGCGTGGGTTTCACCTGTACTAGCGAAACTCCTCCAGCTCCGTGACCAACGACCAGTAATCAAAAATTTCAAAGCATTGAACCACGATACAACCACAACGATAACCCCAAGCTCAAAAACAGACAGGGAAACCATGAATACTCAAATCAACACTAATCGGCGGAGCAAAGATCGCAGCACAATTGATTCCTGCATCATCGCTCTGGCAGTGTTCCTTTCAATCTTATGCCCGACCTTCACGGCTCGGGCGCAAGGCACCGCGTTTACCTACCAGGGCCAACTCCGTGATTCAGGTGGACCCGTCAATGGGTTCTTCGATTTTATTTTTTCCATTTACGACGCGGTGTCAGGAGGAAATCAAACCGGAACCAACATCTTTCAGGCCGCAATCCCCGTGAGCAATGGCTTGTTTACGGCTACGCTCGACTTTGGCCCCGGGGTGTTTACGGGCGCCGATCGCTGGCTGGACGTTACGGTCGGCACCAACGGTGGCACGAAATTTTATAACATGTCGCCACGCCAGCAGTTCACCTCGGCCCCTTACGCGATCCGCGCAGCCAGCGCAGCCACCGCGGGCAGCGCAGCCACCGCGGGCAGCGCGACGGTCGCCAATTCCGCCAATTCCGTCAATGCAGCCAATATCGTGGGCACCTTGTCCACTTTGCAACTGCCTCCGAACGTCGTTTTAAGCTATACTGGCGTCATAGAGGGGTACTTTTATGGCGATGGCACAACCCTGACCAATCTTAACGCGTCAAACCTTGCCTTAGGTACACTGGACGACCGCCGGCTGTCGGGCAATGTCGCTTTGCTCAATGCGAGCAACCTCCTCACGGGCGCGCTAATCGCGACAAATGGGAGTAACCAGTTCGGTGGCGACGGCGGGGGTCTCACAAACTTGAACGCCGCGAACCTCACCGGCGCGATTTCGTCCAACGCCATCGGTGCGGGGAGCATCACGGCGGTGATGCTCGCGGCTGGCGCGGTCGGCTCCAATCAGCTCGCCGCCGGCGCGGTGACGGCAGGTACGCTCGCGAATGGCGCAGTAACGACAGGCGCGCTTGCGGATGGCGCAGTTACAGCAGGAAAAATCGCAGCCGTTTTCGGCTCCTTTAAAGCTGGGTTGGCGATTACTAATCCCACGCCGGCAGGCAGTGGCCACTTCGGCGATTCCTTGGCCGCGGTGGGTAGTGATCGTGTGCTGGTTGGGGCGCATTTGGACGATACAGGCGCGCTCGATTCTGGAGCGGCTTATCTCATAAGTACTAACGGCACTCGGCTTACCACATTTACCGGCCCCACGCCCGTGTCCGGCGACAACTTCGGTTGGTCGGTGGCGGCGGTAGGGGGCGAGCAGGTGCTGATTGGGGCGTATGGACGCGGGGGCAATATTGGTGCAGCCTACCTTTTCAGCACCACCAACGGCTCCGTACCTCTCACCACATTCGCCGATCCAGCCTCAACATCCGGCGACATCTTCGGCTGGTCCGTAGCGGGGCTGGGGAACGACCGGGTGTTAATTGCGGCGCCTCTCAATGACACTGGGGCGCCTGATACCGGAGTGGTGTATCTATTCAGCACCACTAACGGCTCCGTACCGCTCATCACCTTCACCAATCCTGCGCCGATAAGCGGCGACCATTTTGGCAATGCCGTGACCGCGATGGGAACCGATCAGGTGCTCATCGGGGCGCATTTAAAGGACGTGAAGGGCGTGACTGATGCCGGAGTGGTGTATCTGTTCAGCACCAACGGCGGCGTACCCCTCATCACTTTCACGAATCCCGCGCCGGCGATGAACGACCATTTCGGCAACTGCGTGGCGGCGGTGGGTAGCGACCGGGTGCTTATTGGGGCGCCTCAAGATGGGACAGCTTCTCCAGGGGTGGCGTACCTGTTCAGCACCAACGGCACGTTGCTCACCACTTTCACCAATCCCGCGCCTGTGGCCGGCGCCGCGTTCGGCTTTGCCGTTACGGCGGTGGGTAGCGACCAGGTGTTGATTGGTGCCTATGGCGAAAACACCGGCGCGAGCTCGGCTGGGGCGGCGTATTTGTTCCGCACCGACGGGACGTTGGTCAGGACATTCATCAAGCCCACTCCGGCAGCCAGCGGCGACATCTTCGGCTGGGCCGTGGCTGCACTGGGGACCAATCTGGTGGTGATTGCAGCGCCTTTGGACGGCACGGGCGCGACCAGTGCCGGGGTGGTCTACGAGTTCAACCAGGAAACCTATACGCCCGGATTGATCGCTGAGGGAGTGCGGATCGGTTCGATCACCACTTCGAGTCTTGTGGACGGTGCGGTGACAGCCACGAAGATTGGCGGCGTGCTTCTGCCCGGCCAAATTCCCAACCTGGATGCGTCGAGAATCACCAGCGGGGTTTTCGGAGCCAGCCAGATTCCATTTCTGGACGCGTCGAAGATCGCCAGTGGCGTGCTCTCGGTCAGCCAAATTCCCAACCTGGACGCATCGAAAATCACGAACGGCATCTTTAGCGGCAACGGCAGCGGCTTGACCAATCTCAACGCGGCCAACCTGACCAACCTCCCT
>CAYUPI010000012.1:0-132380 GCA_964446585.1 uncultured Verrucomicrobiota bacterium | reverse complement strand
CGCCGGATAATTTTGAGTTATCACGCATAATTGCAATTTGACCCACTCAAGGCAACTTTTTCCCGCGCACTTTTCGCGGCGCCGGGAGCACCGTTTTGCGCCTAGAGATCAAACCATCATTTTGTTTCGCGGATGACACCGCTCAAGCGCCCGGCGCTGGCTGCGTTCGCTCACATTGACATAAATGGTCGTCGTCGCAATTGAACTGTGTCCGAGCAACCGCTGGATGTGCCTCAGATCTGCGCCCTCCTCTAAGAGTAGGGTGGCTATCGTGTGGCGTAACATATGAGGTGTAATGCGTGGTTTGCCGAGCTTCCTGGCGTGCCGCCGCAGGATCCCGCGGATTGATTGGTCCGACATCCTGGCCCCACGTCGATTGAGGAAGACCGGGTCGTCTGGCACTGCGCCTTGTGTTTGGCGTGCGTTGAGGTGCACTGTTAACGCTTCACGCAGAGCATCGCAAACGACGGGAATCTCACGCTCGCGATTACCTTTGCCACGCACTGAAATTACGAGACGGTCCATGTCCAAGTGCCTTATATCCGTGGCGACCACTTCGCTAACCCGCATGCCGGTTCCAAACAATATTTCGAGGAGAGCTGTGTCGCGTGTTCTGCGGAGGGTTGCTTTCGGATTCGAGGCTGGCTGGGTCCGAGCAGCTCGCAGCAGCGACTTTACGGTGGAACGGGCGACCGTGCGTGGGAGGCTAAGCCCGACCTTAACTTCACTCCGAAATCCGGCCAGCGGGTTTTGAAAGGAATCCCCATACCGCTCTAGACTTGAAAACATCGATTTCAGCACGGCCAGTCTGCGGCGGACTGTGCGCGGCTTCACTTCAGACATGTTCCCCAACCAACGCTGGACGAGACTCCGATCAATGGCACCAATTGGGACATCGATTCCGGTTGCAGAAGCAAAGGAGAAGAGACAATGAAGATCCTGCCGATATGCTTTGATGGTGTGAGAGCTGAGTTTTCGGTGGTTGGCGCAATGCGCCAAAAACCATTTAGTTGCGGAATTTAATGTTTGCATAGGGCGTCGAGTCTATGTTCCGGGATTGGGCAATGCTATAGTGGGGTGGTTGGGAATCTGCGGCTGGGAGCAATATCAAACGGTGTCGGTCCTCGAACCAGCAAGACTGGCCTATCGCCAGGTTTCCGAATCAGTTTGGTTCGTGCATGATATGCCTCCGTGAAGGCACCTGCCTCAAGGCCACGCTGCCGCACTGGCTTCCCAAAGCCCGCAAAGATGTTTCCGCCGCACTAGACGCGTCTGGTAAAAACCCGATGGTGCCGGGCGCCCAACGTGTGGTCCGAATATTTCACCCATTGAATCTGGAGGCTATAATGACCTGAGCACCCTAATGCACTCTTCGAGGCGAAGAATCAAATCGTACCTAAGGCAGCCCCTCCTACCCTACGGCGTGCGGATGTTTGCGTGGGTGCGTGCGATTCGTTGGATCGGGTGGGGGTTGGGGGAGGCGCTCCTGCCGGTGTTCATAATTTTATTCTCGCGCACATTTGCCGAAGCCGGTTTGTTCAGTTCCTCTGTGGATATCGCCGCTCTAGTAAGCCTGCCAATCATTGGAGTCTGGGCTGACAAGGTCCCGGCCAAACGCCTTGTGCTCTGGTCACTTCTACTCTACCCGCTCGTTGGGATCAGTTATTTTCTTGCCGGCGTGCTCGGCCTCGCCCTATTCATTATCCTGGCTCGCGTGGTGAACGGGTTTACTTGGGAGATGGAGAATGTGGGCATAGAAACCTATTATCGGAGGGGCGTCGATAGTGCGAGGATTTCGACTTCATTCGGCTATCTCGACACGTGGGCCCATATGGCCTGGATTGGGGCTGCTTTCATCGGAATGCTGCTTGTCACGGTCATGCCGATCTATTACCTGCTGTTGGGCATAGCCCCGTTTGCCATCATCGCGTATTTTCTAGCCCTGAAAGCTCCAAAGGACAGAATGAGTGGAGTTTCTAATAACGATCCCCCTTCGCTTATAAGGTCATACGGGAAGGCCCTTGGCGGATTGCGGGCCTGGAGTATGGATCTCTGGCTTCTGGGAGCACTGGTTCTGTTTTCAGCTATGATCAGTGCACTGATGTATTTCTTTATCCCCATCAATGCGTACCTGACGGGAGCAAACCTCCCAATGGTTGTGCTAATCACGGTCTTCGGCGCCACACCTGCGTTGTTTGGGTATCACCTTGGCCGAATCGCGGATGCGCGCGATAGATACGGGCTCATCGCTCTGGGCCTCATCGGTTTTGCGGTTGTCAGCGTCGGGCTGGTTTTGCTCCCGACGTACTGGTTCAAACTGGTGGCAATGTTTTTGATGGGCATCATTCTCGAACTGTTTTATGTGATCCAGAACAGTTTCATCACGATTCTTGGCCCGGCGGAGACATATGGAGAACGAGGAAGCGCTTTTGAGAGCATCGCCATTCTCGGAGACCTGGGAGCGCCCTTGGTTCTCGGCATTGGGCTCGACGTATTTGGTTTCGAGAAGGTAGCGATAATAATTGGGAGCTCCGCCCTGCTGCTGACCTTGTGCTACCGCTCTCTCCGGAGCAGATAAGAGTTGGTCACTGTCGACCGTATTGGACATCCCTTACCACGGGTGGCGCAACTCAGACTCTGACATGGTGAGACCAGCGGTGCAGTCCGCTGATTTACTTCAGGTACAACCGGCGTGGAGCATCCTCTCCGTCGATCGCAACCAACACGGAATCTTTCTCGATCCTGAGGCATCGCACAATGAAGGTCGAGGGCTTGCCGGGGATTATGACGGATTCACCCTCGGCTAAGGTTTTTCCGCTGATGACGACCAGTGGCGTTTTTCCGCCGGCAATGATGCCGGTCAGTTTTAGCCGTGGATCGTGCTCTCCAATTGCCCGAACCACGGGCCGTTGCCACTTGCCCGCTTTGAACTGGGTTGCCAACTGCTGTGCCTGCCGCAGGGCGGTGGAGTCAAGCTTGAGGGCAAGCGTGTTCAGCTCCACCCGCCCGAGGATCGAGCCTTCAGGCGAGTCAGCGAAGAGTTGCAGCCAGGCGTAAGCCTCGATCAGGTTCGGGCTAACGCCAAGGCCGCGTTGCAGTGCTTTCGACATATTCCAACAGGCATTGGGATGAAAATTGGTCGCTGCGCGAAAGGTCCAACGGATTCCTTCCGCTGGGTTTGCTTGGACGGTCTGGGAGTTGGGAATGCCGGTGCCACCGAAAAGGAGTAACCGTCCGACGTGATATACGGCGTCCGTTTTTCCCTGGTCGGCGGCTGTTCGATACCAATGGAGGGCTTCCGAGGAACGGAAATGTTGAGCCAAGAGGTCCGCCAAAGCGACCTGGGCCTTGGCATCGCCGGCCTCGGCCTTTTGTTTAATGGCAGCAACGTCACCAAAGCCCATTGTCAAGACACCGCGGAGCGGGTCTTGGGCACTGGTGGAATGAGTAAGCAAGGCGGCTGCAACTGTCAGCAGACATGTCCAATTGGATCGGTTCATCCGGTGCGAGAATGGCGCAGTCGCAGAACGTGGCGCAACTGAAAACACCTGGGCGCGACCGGATTACCTTTCCCGTAACACCCAAAGCCAAGAAGTTATCTCATTAATATCTCAGCAGCACGACTGTGGCTGCAATGAGCGAACAGCACGACCCCAACGTGGACTTTGCGCGACGATTCTTAGTGATTGCCATTGCTGGAAGGATTTGGTAAGAATTTGTCCTGTCCGGTGGCAGAACGTTTCTTCTCGGGTTCTCCACCCTACTCCTCCTTGGCGTCTGCCATCGGACTCTTAGCTTGGTCAAAAGGGTGGCCCGACTTCGGAAAACTCACCCCATTGTCACAAGAACTGGCGGCCCATTTATCTTGCGTCACTCTGAACAGGAACTGCGATCTAGAAATCCTCAAAGGCTCTCGCTAAGGGAAGGGCTGAAATTCCTGCTTAGAATGTCGTTGTTGAACAACTTTGTCGCATTCAGACAAATGTTGGCTCTTGGCAACGCGGTCTAATGTGCAGCACGATGAAACAAATGGCAGGCGAAATCAGAAACGTGAGCTAATTATGGAGGATAGCTTCTCTGAATCTGAGTTTGAGGCCCGCCTTAACTTAAAAAGAAAGGAACTTTATGGCATTTAGAGTCGATGGAGGTAGCATCGCTAGTGGTGCGTCATTTCGATCGGATTGGTGGTCATGGCCCGACGGCGGAGATAAAGGCGTGCAGTTTTTCCTAGCGACGCCGTTCAGTCCGTGGCATGACGGAAAATTGGTTTCCTCTGAGTTTAATAAAGTGATGGGTGGCGATGGCAGGTTCTATTATGGGTTCAGAATTACAAACGAGGGCCCCCAAGACATAATGTTTAAAGTCGAGGGGGGCGGCGTCAGTTAAATGCCTTTGCAATCATGTCGCCAACGGTTCAAAACCAGTCTGTGAAAAAGAGAACAAATACGATGAAAGCTTTTGTGATTACTAATGAAACAGGGACAGTCGTTGGACATGTGCGTGTCGTAGAAACCGACGCGAAAGATACTCCAAGAGCGGGGCGCCCGACAGTATCAGCAGGGCACCATGTCCATGAGGTCGAACTTCCGCACGAGCTGCTCCAAATCAAGACAGCGCCGGAACTGCATCGGGCCCTCGAGAAGCATCTCACCAAACATCGTTAAGGTTGCGTCAAAGCTATCACGAGAGTCGGTTCTGAAAGCACCACCACTGAATTACTTGGCGGCCTCCTGCGATTAATTGGAGATTACAACTTATGTCAAAAAGAACTTTCATCTCCGTCAGAATCGAAAACGCCCACCCGTTTGCCTCTATCTATTTTCCGTTGGGCAAATTCAACAAAATAGTTAGCTGGCTGTTGATCTTGTCGTTTGTCTTCGTCTGTCACAGCAGTTCTGAGGCAGCAGATACGGCCTCAGCCACCAAGACCAAAAATCCCGATGGAACTTATGCGACAACGACAACCGGGTTTTTCCCAATAGGAGCCGGAGGTCAAACAGTCGCTTGGGAAGCCAACTATTTTGGAACGGGGCTGGAGGGCAACGATTTTTATTTGCACACGGACCCCGCGAATCTGACGAGCGTCCCGCTTTCAACGGGACTGGGCTCGGGCCTGAACACCGGCACGGCTTTTCTCACCGCAGGCAACTACGCGATAAGTATCAACTACTTCGGAATGGGGCCGGGCAATTACACGATTACGTACAACCGTACTGCGACAATAAGCGTTGCTCCGATAAGTCATCCCTTCGGGGGTGTTCTCGCGGGCAGTTCCTCTACGCCCTTCACCTTTACTATCAGCAAATCGGGAGATCTCGACGTGACGATCTCATCAATTGTTTCAAGTGATCCCGGTCATTTTGAAGTTATCACCCCCAACCCAGTTGGCCAGGTAGTTGGGCCGAATAGAACATTTCAGGTCCGATTCAAAGCTCTGACGACGCCAGGACCTTACAGTGCGAATATCACCATTTCTGGAAGCAGTTCGCTGGGTGCGACTGCTCCGGTGACGGTGACGGTTAGCGGCAATACGTTACCAACGGTACCGAATATCGTATGCTCCGGTAGCTCTTGCGGAAGTGGTTCACTGCTGGGCAGCGCCGACGGTAACGCCAGCCCGCCCGAAACAAAAACGCTTCCATTTTCATTCAACAACAACGGGACGGAGCAATTGGTGATCAGTTCCGTCACACTGGTCAACGATTCCGCCGCTGCGCCATTTTCATTGGCTGCGCCCCCCTCAACGGCTCCTGTGCCGGCGTCCGGCAGTCGGTCCGTGCAGATTGCCTTCGCACCGCCTCCCGGTGAAGCAATGTATTGCGGCCATTTGGTTATCCTCAGCAATGACCCGGATGAACCGACCAAGCTCTGCTTTTTTCAAGCCCGGGGGCACCATCCCGTGCCCATCATGCGGGTCGTCTCTGATGTCCTCGACTATCACGAAGTAGAATTGGGCTTTTCGTTCACGAAGGCCATTTTTGTTTACAATGATGGCGATGCACCCCTAACCGTGTCGGTGACTGATCTTGCTCTGACTGATCCTGATCATTCGCAATGGTCGAGCTTGGAATTAGGCGGGCCATTCAGCGTCAGTCCGGGGACGACGCCGCGCATTTTTAAACAAGTTTTCACGCCTTTGGTCCCTGGACCGCATGACATTCACTTACAGGTGTCAGGCAATGACCTCGCTAATCCTGTTCGCACCATTACGCTCACTGGCGTTGGAGTCGCGGCCGTGCCGATAGACGGCTTACTTGTGCTCGACCGAAGTGGTAGCATGTCAGAATCCGCGGGACCCCAAACCAAAATTCAAGCCCTGCAAAAGGCGGCCAGCCTTTTTGTGGATCTACTGCGCCCACAGCTCGGTGGGCCACCGAACCTAGATAAGATCGGCATCGTTCGGTACAACCAAAACCACGATGCATACCTCCCACTCGACTTCAAGACGCCCACAGACGTGCCCGGCACACAGCTAGGCTTAGCTATCGATAAACTTTCGGTGGCTGCCATCAGCGATGTTAGTCGCTTAGCGCCTGACGGAACAACCGGCATTGGTGGAGCCATGCAGCAGGCTGCGGGAATGCTGTTAGGCTCAGCAGCAGATCGCAAGCACGTGATGGTTGTACTGACTGACGGAATCGAGAACGAAGCTCCTTACATCCCGGATGTGGTCGGCCCGATTCGCGCCGCTGACCCCGCACTGCAAATGTACAGCATCGGTCTCGGCTCGCATGTTCAACTCGATCGGCTCCAAATGATTCCGAACGTAGGGAATGGCTTTCACCAAGTGGCGGACGACTTAAGTGGCGTCAGTTGGTTTGACTTGGAGACGTTCTACTTCAAGATCTTCAGCCATGCCGGTTCTATGGATTTGGTTGTCGACCCGACGCACCCGGTCCTGCTGAGCGGCATCAATCCAACGATCATTGAAACGGCAAGAATCGTCTCATCGGATCGCAGCGCCACGTTCCTTGTGTTGGATGAGCCGTCGCTGCGCGTCTATTACGATCTCGAATTAGTTGATCCTCACGGTCAGGTTATCAACATAGGTACGAGTGTTGGCGGAATCCCCGTGCATAAGCAGCAGCGCTACGACTACTCAATTTACCGCGTTGTCTTTCCAGATATATCACTGGCTTCAAGCTACGTAGGGGATTGGATTCTCCGCTTGACTCCTAACGGGAAATACACGAATCGTGTCGACCATGTCAAAGGGTACAACACCAATCAGCAGAACATTATCAACCCGTACCAAGGCGTCGTACCCGTCGGGTTTGCCGCGGCGGTTAAATCGGACTATCGGATGGATGTCAACGTGCTGCCTTCGAATCTCCTGCCTGGAGCCGACGTGAAACTGACCGCTGCCCTCTCTGATCGCGATTGGCCCTCATCCAGCGGACAGGTTTTTGTCAACGTTACGACACCGTTGGGCACGAAATATGACGGGCTGCAACTTTACAATGACGGTTCGCACGGCGATGCCAGTGCCGCCGACGGCACCTGGACCACGCATTTTGGATATACGGGGGAAAGCGGCTCCTACAGGTTCTTTTTCCATGCCGTCGGTGTGAACGAGCGAGGCGAATTGACACCACGAGAAGCTACTCGCTATTTGACGTTGATGGTCGCGTCGCCCACACCTCCCGGGAAAGGAGGCGGCCAGAGCGAGCTGTGCATTCCATGCAGGATTCAATGGATCGCGCTGTTGGTAATTCTCTTGTTATTGCTCTTGTTGGTACGCTGCATGTGCATCCGGAGCAGGCCGAATGCTCCATTCGGTAATTGACGACCATAGCAGGTGAGTTTTTGATGTGGGCATATGGCGCGGTGGTGACCAATCGTCCCGGCGTGGCTCGCCAGTTGAGGGTCGAGGATCGAAATGCTAACTTTAGACCTGCAACCTGTGCCACTGCAGCCCAATAAATTGTAAAAACGCGACATTCTTCCCTTCCTAAATTAGCGAGGTTCCGGCCGCGTTTGCCGCCGAGCACCCCTGTCCAGCTCGTTCGCAGCGATGCCCTTTTGTCACTTGCGACTCGCTCAAAAGAAACCAACTACTTTTGGAAATCGGAGCTGTACCCGGCCCGCCCCAAGCACATCGGCGAACGAATCAAGAAATAGCGGTATGATTTGAAAATGACGGCTGTCAAATGCCGCAAGATTCTGGGCGTAAACAAAAGAACGCCACTCGATTGGGAACGAGGCCGGCACGCTCCAAACTTCAGGAACTCGCTCGGAATCCAGCAGTTCTTAAATACGCCATTTGGCGCCGGCCGGCTTTGAATGCGAGAGTCCCATTCCCACTCTCGCCTCCATTCGCTTATGCGTGTGCATCAAGGGTTTGAGAAGGGCGGACGTCAAAGGGACAACAGCTTAACGACTCTGCCGGAACTCAGCGTAACCGGCGTGAACTCGCCCACTACTCGCTGAGTTCCCGGGAGCGGCTTCAGTTAACCGAATCACGGGTCGTTGCCACTTGCCCGCTTTGAATTGGGCTGCCAGCTGTTGGGCTCGCCGCACTCCGGCAGTATCCAGCTTGAGGGCAAGTGTGTTTAGCTCCACTCGGCCGACAATCGAACCTTCAGGAGAGTCGGCAAAAAGCTGCAGCCAAGCGTATGCCTCGATCAGGTTCGGCCTGACGCCAAGGCCGCGTTGCGGTGCTTTCGATCTGCCTTGCTGAGCGAGCGGCTGGAGCTGCATGGCGTACCCTCTAACGAGCGCTTTTTGCATTCGGTTTTTCCTTGACATGACTTGGCCAACGTCGTATCGGAGGCTCTTGTGGTCGGAAGCTCATTCTCTCACGGGGCCCGCGACACCTCGCCTGCCCGCTGTAGCTGCACGGGAAAGCAACCGACAGCAGGATTTGATCGAATCGAAGGCGGACCCACCTACGTGGACAACCGCCCGCTGCTGGTCGCCAACAAACCCGAACCGCCCGAATACATCCCGACGCGTGGGGACTTCGTCGGCGACGTCGCCTTGTCACGCCATAGTCAGACGAAGGCGGAAGTCAGCCAACTCACTGACGAAATTACTGTAGACCTGCGCTCCGCTGGCGTGAGTTGCGCCGGGTCGCAGGTTTCACTCCGCCCACAACAAAAACCGCGAACATGAAAGAGAAGCTTCACGAGTACTGGATAGTGAGCCTCGCAGCGATCGTCGTGCTTGCATCCTGCTCCAAGGGCTCCCGAGACGCCGCAAGCGGGAACGAGAGCAAGCAGGCTGAGACGAAGGCAACGGGTCAGGAAAGGCCAGCCGGAAAGCCAGGAAAGATCGCTAAAGGGCAGCTCTATCGTGCGATTGACGACAAGCAGGTGCTCAAGATCGTTTCCTCTGACGAACTCGAACTGCGAGAGAAGGCCGCCAATCTGCTCTGCAAGTTCTCAGTGCAGGACGGAAAGCTTCGGGTCGTGGCCGATGTGCTCGGGACTAAGCAGGTCGGGTACTACACGTTGGTCGAGGACGGCCTACGCGACGACGACGACGGAACTCTCCTCTATCGGCCTGACCGCTACGAGGCGGTAATGCGCGATGTGCTAGCGAAGCGAAAACAGAAGGCCCTAAACCAGCAGTTGTTGGACGCAACATATAAGGCGGATCTCGCAAACGCGATTAGTGCTCTGGAAAGCGGAGCTCAAGTGGCCATCACTAACGCCGACCAGCAGACACCGCTGCATTTGGCGGCTGAGCGTGGCATGACCAATCTCGTCGAGCTTTTGCTGTCGAAGGGAGCAGATCCGCGCGCGAGAGAGAACGACCGGTTCGACAATGTTCGGAAGGGCATGACCCCTCTGCATCTCGCTGCTTGGCTCCCACAATCGGTTGTTGGCAACACTCCTTCAGGATACCCGAGGGTTGCACAAGACCGCGTTGTCGCGGTGCTTCTTAAGGCTGGAGCAGACGTCAACGGGCGCGATGAGGCGGGCCGTACGCCTTTGTTGCTTGCGCTGCAGGCGGCCAATGACGCCGCTGTGAGATTGCTGGTCGACGCGGGTGCCGACCGCGCTTCTGCGCTCGCTTATGCCAAGGAGCAGATGCGAGGCGGCTGGGCCGACAGGCGAGCCGCGCTTCGGACGCCGGACGAGGCAAGGTCGTTCGAGGAAGCGACGAATGCATCCAGAGTGATACAAACCATCCGGGGTTTTGATTTTGAACGAAATAGACCAGAGCAATACCAACTCACCCTCACAGATGTCGGCGTGAATTTGAAGCTTGACGGCAGCAGCCATGAATACCAGTACCCCTTTTCAGATTTCGGGCTTCGATTCGGAAAAGACCCTGAATCAAAAGAGTTCGAGCCAGAAGGGCGCTACCCAAAGATCTACCGAGTGGACTTTAATGTTGGAGGACAGTGGTACGTAAATCTCAAGACAGCCGAAGAACGGGACAAATTTTTCAAAGCCTTGCGGGACGCCCACGGCGCGTGGAAACAGAAATATGGGAGCATCCCCTGATAGAAAATCGCGTGCAGCATTAACTGTAGCATGACGAAGATATGGCGACATGGAGGATCGTTCGCCAAGAGAGCTGTATAGTCGGCGACATAATCGGGCAGGTGGTTAGCATGGGATACGGCCCGGTGACTTTTACGCTTGGGGGAGCATTCCGATAAATGGCATGTTTTGGATACAGGTTGTGAACAGAATTGGTCAGCCGCTTTCGCCGGCCGAGCCGCACTCACAAGTGCATTCTTCTAAACAATATGACTCCCACTATGACCACCTGGGGAACCACAAAACCTCCTGAGTTGAACTAAACCTCTCCTTAATTACCCAAGCCGGGGCTCAGGTCATGTTCCCGCCGACTTATTCACCGGACTTCAATCCCATTGAACAAATGTGGAGCAAAGTTAAAAACACCCTCCGCAGCTTAGAAGCCCGAACGCAGCCCTCATTGATGGCAGCGATCGGCCAAGCGCTGGCCGGCATTACACGTCAGGACACTATCAATTGGTTTGCCCATGGTGGCTATAGCTCTATTTACAATGCTCTAGAAAATCAAGCTGCGAGGCGGATTCTTTGATGTCGAGCGCACCCCCGTAAGCTCGGTTCATCACTTTGTATCTCTCCCTGTGTTGAATTGGAAAAGGGTTTGCCAATGCGGGAATTATTTTTCCATTTTTCCCAGGGACGTCGAACATGGATTCATTAAATTCTTAATAATCAACGGATCTGTTTTCTGGCACAACTTATGCCAGAGGCGAAATAACATATGTGGCGTCATCGGGATGACATCCTCGGAAAGGCGATAAGGGCATGCCTGAGCCGGATGGCCCGTGACTCAACGGAGCCAACCTTGATTGATTTGGCTGTGCCATCCAATCGGACCGGTCAGCAAACGCGCCGTGACAGTTACCGCCGAGAGGAGAACAAAACCCGCCCATGGAGCCTGGATCACACGGGATTTTGTCGGAAGCTTCTGCAGGCATTCGGCGCGTTTAGTCTCGCGATTTGGGTGACAGCTATCGCCGCCAAGGAGGTCCGGGAAGCAACAGATTTCATTCGCCAAACCGTGTTGAGGCCATTTTCTGCCGCCCCGGAAAGCCGCACGAAACACCAAAACAGACCCCGGGGCCAAAACAGACCCACCAGGGGCTCAATCCCGATGTGAGAGGTGCTCAGCTCCTCCTGTTGCTTGGAAACACTGTAGTGACCAATTCGCCCGCGCTCGATCATGGTTCAATGTCGGGGCCATCAACTTTGTCCGCGGTGGATGGAAACTCTGCAGCCGAGAGGCACAGTTCACAGCGTTTAAGGTGGATGCAGCGCGGACTCGATACTGATGTGAAAGGATCTCAGCGACTTTGGCAGGCTTCGAGGCCATCGCCAGGATATAAAAGCGCGAGTTCCCTTCCATTTCGTAATCTCTCATGCGGAGGAACCTCGGTAGAGTCGCCAAAGTTTATTGTTTCTCGGGAGGAGCCCGATTAGGCGTGGCAACCAATCATCATCCTAACGCGGCATGACATGCCGCAACCTGCCGGCCCCGGTCACCGGCTTGCGAATTAGATCAGCTGAACGAATTCGAGAGGTTGCTTCGTAAACGCATTATCAGTCGCGGAATAATCACCGCTGCGATGCCGCCCGCCGGCGGGGCAGAAGAGGGTGTCGAGGTCGGCCGACAACGACCCAGCTGGCTTCTTGGGCGGGCTGTCTCTATTTGTTGCCTTTGAGTTGTTCCTTTTGGCCTGCTGCAAAATCCCGTGCGGGATCAGCACGAGTTCGTTGTTGTAATAGTGATGATGCTTTTCAGACAGGGCTTCACTTATTGAGGCGGGTCCTCATCTTTTCGGCGACAGGATGTGCACCCGTCACAACAAATGGAGCAGAATCACCTTTCGCGATGAGCGTGGGAAACAAACAGTTCTTGCCGCAGGTTCCCGAATCAACGTCAGTATTTGCCGTTACGAAATTGGTTGACCAGGCACCAGGATTTGGCAGCCCTGGGCTATCTACGACCATGCGAAGGAATTGAAGCACTTCACTGGATGCCGTCGCCAAACTAAGACCAAAAACATTCTCATTGCGTTTGAGCGGATGCTCGTCAGGCAAACTCTTGATGTAATTCGGATCATTAAGGTACCCGTCACGTTCGACGCTCACAAGACCTGGATCGTACTGGTTCAGGCATTCTAGACACTTGCGGGATGGTGCCACCACATGGGACCGCCAATTCGCTCGCATGAGACCTCGCAGGTCTTTCTTGGCCTGAACCAGAAGCCCCCCATCGACAACGGGAATCAGATGAGCGTACGCAATGAAATTCAAAACGAAACGAGCCCACGGCCGGTCCACACAACTGAACAGAACATCGCAGTCGAGCGCAGCTCGAAACCCTCGTTCCTCGACCACGCTTAATTGGAGCGGATCAACGATGAAATGCTGCGCCGTGGCACTCTGCCGAAGAGCTTCGGCGAGCACCTCGACTTTGGGTCTTAGTTTCGTTGCGTCGGCCAGTCGGGCGTGGAGCAGGCAACCCAAGTTAACATTCTCGACGATATCGAAGTCAAGCAACCTGATGTGCGCCACTCCCATCCGAGCGATGGATTCGGCGACTATGCTTCCGACGCTGCCTGTGCCAGTGATCCCGACCCTGAGCCGCGCTAAGTGACTCTGCTCAGCTTCACCCCATGCAGAGATGGTCCGCAGCAACTCGCTTTTGAATTCTGTCGCGGGCACCAAGTTGTCGTTGTAAGTGACACGCAGGCGCCCTCCGACGACCCGAACCGAATGACACCAGCGCCGCTCGTAAGTCTTCGGTCCTGTCTTTTCCCAGAATCGGGCGCTCCACGCGCCGTCTGTGCCAATGGTAAGGCCAACCAGGGGATAACTTGTCGCGCCTTTAACGCTGGCGGCGTGTCCATTCTCCGCAGCGACGTCATCCTTGCTCATACGCTGCCAGCCAGGCGTGAGATGACTGTGCATCAACGCGAGGCCTGCTTTGTCAGCGAGAGCGATCGCCAACGCCCGTTCAAAGTATCGGGCCGTGAAGCTCGCGTTGCCATGGATGCGGCGTTCACCGCGTTTGGGCAAGATTAGTCTATGCAAAAGGGCGGTTTTTCGATTCATTCCCTGGCTCGGACACCACGTTGCAAAGCAAAGGTCTTCCTGTCCCTCGGCTCGCAGCAAGTGCTGAACGGCCATTGTGTGCAGCTCGGAGGAAATCGCGATGCTGTACATCAAAGGGTGTCGAAAAGATGGCGGATGTGGGCCATGTATACGCGTGCCGTGCGGTTGGTAGCTGACCAATTCGGAAATGGCCGACTCCAGTACTGCCACTCGTTTCCGAAGGAACTCGCATGGATGCCGCAGTTTGGGTGAGCGCCGGCGTTGGTGTTAGACGGCATGAGATGGGGCGACACGTGCGGTCCGCCCGGCGGATTCAACGGAAAATCACCGGAAACGTCAAAACCCAACCAGATCGCTCGACCTGCGAACTTACCAACGGGAATCGTGTACCGAAAGGCTACCTGATTTCCATTACGTACCTCCGGCTCATACCCTAGGAGCTTTAGTTCGTTAATGAATTCCTCGCGTCCCATCTTCTGAAACCGGGGTCGGACCGGTAAAAACTGAGACAAACTTCATGTGCTGGTGCATGTGGATAGGCACATCCGGCTTGCCTTGGTACGACCTCTGGGTATTCCCGACAATTTCCACTAGATAATGGGTCGCCGGATCGATTCCGGCCCGAGTCAAAATCTGGTTTGGCGTCAACGTATGTTGGTCGGTCGATTGCGGTTCGTCATCCACTGTGTATTCAAATACAGACTTCGTCCTGTCAGAAACGTCTTTCACTGCTAAGTTTTGCATTGTGCTTCTACTTTCTTTTATGCGGCTCCTGGCCGCCTTATTCTAATAACCTTTCGTACGCTCCCACCCGAGAGTGTACTCGCTATACAATTACACCTCGCTGTACATGATGTCAAATTTTTCTTTTCGCGAGAATTTCTGCTTGCACTGACCGCTTTCAGCCTGCATATTCAAGTGCCAAAAACCGACGTCATTATATGAGCACGGTAGGCGAGCGAATCCGGCAGCGGCGCCAGGAATTGGAATGGACACAAGAAAAACTGGCCAGCGAAACCAAGATAAGCGCCGGGTTTTTGTCCGATCTTGAGACCGGGAAACGGAGCGTGAGTGCGGAGTATCTGTTGGAAATAGCGCACGCGCTGGGTACGAGTTTGGATTATCTAATGACAGGGGACTCGACGAAACCTAAAGCTGGTGACGTGCAGATCCCAGCCTCGTTGTCCGACTTTGCGAAAAAGGAGCAGCTGACATTCGCGCAAACCTTGATGCTCCTCGACGTGCAGCGCCAAATAATTGCTCACCGGAGCGCAAGCAAATCCCATGATCTCGAGAAAGTCGACTGGCGGAAGTTCTATGAGTCGGTCAAACCGTTCTTGAAATGAAAACACTGAGCCAGGAAGCTGAGATTATTGCCATGGCCAACGCGTTGCGATTGGTTGGCGACCCCGTCGAGAGCATAATCGACTTCTGTCGGCAAAAGATTGCCAGATGGATCGATGGGCCGAGGTCAATTCGTACGATTTGGGATTTGGAGAAAATCATCTGCGAGAAGTTGAACCTGGTGATTCATGAAGTTTGGAATGACGATGACCTCGAGGAGCTCATTAGGAATTATGTCGAGGAGGGAGAAATTGTGTTTGCCCATCTGAAAGCGGATTTGGATGCAAAGACGTTCGCTACACTGATTCGGCGAAAGGCCCTACGTCCTAATTCTGAGGACCGGTACGTGGCGGTTATCGATTGCCGTGGCAACAAGGGAGCAAGAAGATTTTTCAGCCGTTGGCATGAAATTGCACACCTTTTAACGCTCTACAAACAAATGGAGCTGCCGTTCCACCGGTCCACCATCGACCGAGACCCGACGGAAAAACTCATGGATATCATCGCAGGGGAAATTGGCTTCTACGACACGCTCTTTCGCCCCGCCCTGGAAGCGGAGCTCAGAAGTCAGGGTCGACTCACGCTTGATGCCGTCGAGCGTGTCCGTAGAGAATATTGCCCCGATGCGAGCTTCCAGGCCACGCTGAACGCATGTGCCGCTCGGGCCCCGGCGCCGGTGATCGTGTTAGAAATCGGCATGGGATATAAAAAAAGCGAATTGCGCGAATTGCATTTGGCCCAGCTTCCCCTGATACCGCCAAAACTGCCACAGCCAAAGTTACGCGTACTGAGTGCGGTGCCCAATGCGGCTGCTCGCAAAATTTCCTTCCAAATTCCGCGGTACATGCGAGTGCCTGTGGCTTCGATAATCACGGGTGTTTTTGATAACGGCACGGGTCTTTCGATTGGAGCAACCGAAACCGTTGAGAACCTGAATCAATGGACTAGCTCGAATGGATCTCGTCTCCCAAACGTCAAGGTGGACGTTCAGGCTCTCAAAACCGGTGAACATGTTTTGGTTATCGTTTCGCCTGTAGCCGATTCGGTTGGTGTGCGCGCCTGAACACGGCTTCATTCGTCCGCAAAGACGTTCAAAAGGCTTTGGACCAGGTGGCCAATACGGTGCCCACTGATTCTCCCGGTCGGTTGTTTTGTTTGCTTAATGAGAAAGCAATCGGCGTCGCGGCGAAGAAATCGGAGGTCCAGGCGGCAGCGAGCGCAAAATCATCTTTTTCGACCACTTATGGCCGCAACACCGTTTCTTAAGAGTTGATGCCCACCATGCCCCTGCCCCACTGATTATTGGAGGGTAGCCGTACTCGGGTTGTTGCTCTTTCACGCGATGGCCATGATTTTCGGATCACAGCCAACGAGTTTACCAACGACGCTTTTTATTAGAAACCTTGCCACGGCTTTCGTTAAGGCTTGCGCCATTTGTCGCGGCCACCTACAGAGGTATTGCGAACACGCTCAACGTGCGGAGCTACGCCAGGGATTAGCTCTCGCGCTCTTTCGATCGCGGATGCCTGCGTGGGCTCGACGGCACTTGCTCTTTCCGATCCGGCCCTTCTAACCGCATAATCACCCTCTGGGCGCCTTTCAACGTATATTCGCTTGTTTGACATGTGGCTTACTACCACAATAAGAAGGGGAGGTCAATTATTCGTTGTGCTCATTGTGTTCCCGTTGCTTTCGGGATTCGCGAGCATAAGTTCGGGAGAAAAGGTGCCAAGCATCAGGCATACGCCAGGCCTCATCATTTGGCGCGAAACAGATGGGAGTCCTTACAACAGCATTGGTGAGGTTCTGGTTACAACCAGGACAAGTCATAACGAGCGAATATTGAATTCGCCATCATTTGGCATAAGCCGTCCCTCTCCCAGGAACTACATTTCGAGCACAAACACAACAGAATAGGGAAGACGGGTGACTAATTATTCAGGAAAGGTGTGTGCTTGTAGACGATAAACTCGATCCTTGGATGCTCGACGCTCTGAAAGTAGCGGTACACACCTGTGGCTGATTTGACAACTGCTGAGTTATATGTTCGATTAATGTTGCATCCCCGGAGCACGGCGCATTGGCACAGCGATCCCTCAGATTCATGAGCAGGAAGCACAAACCTCGGCAACTGAAACCCGAGCCAACCAATCCGCCACTGGAAACCCCAGACCAAAAGCAGCTGGAGGCCGCATTAATTAAATATCGAGAACTATACGCATATTCAACGGATGTCCTGCTAAAGGAACACGAACGTTTTACAAGGGCCGATGAGAAGGCATCGAAATATTCAGGCATGTTCGTCTTTCTCTTGGGGGCCGTTACCTTTTTTGATAAATGGATTTTTGATAAGTTTCCCTGGAGAGATTTTCCAGTCACGATTCCGGAGGAATGGCCACTTTACCTTGCAGGCGTTTTGGCGTTGTTGTTGAGCGCGGCTGGTTGGTTCGTTACGATTCATGCAATTAAGCTTAAGCCATACATAAGCAGGCCACTCAACCAGGCGGTGCTTAGTTTTTTTGAGAAAGAACCACTGCTGAACATTTACTATGGTCTCGCACGAGAAAACAGCAAAGCGTACGAGGCAAACAGAGCGCGGACGGACGCAAAAATTACGCTTCTCGTCCACGCTCACAACCTTGTGAAAGTAACTCTCGCATTTTTGGCGGAGTTGCTTGTGATGTATTGCTTGTATTCTTGGTGTTGAGATGTAAGAACTGTTCAGCATGAAACAAACGGATGCTCAGAACAATGGAGAGGTCACGCCAAAAGCCAGCGAGCAACCTGTGGTCAAGGCAGATGCAAAAGAAACTAGCCAGCTTGGTAGCGACGCCGCGAAACCCGACAAAACCGTCAATGTGCCGGAATACACCGTTTGCATGGGCAGCGAGGCTAAAGTTCCTGATGGGGCACTCCATGCGGTCGCTCCGAATAAAGGTAAGGTTTCACCAGCGCCCGGAAAAAACTCCTGATCAGAAAGGCTCCGTATCCAGGGGCGAAGACGCAGCCATCGTCAAGAAACGACAACAGGAATTGCAGCCACGCTCGAAAACACGGATGTTACCAACAAACCCGATTAAACAGGAAAAGAACGTGGCGTTCTCCGCTTGCGTTCGACTCGCAAATCTACGAAATATACAGTAGATTGTGGACATGTCAAAACCTCAGCCCGAGTCGCAGCCAGAAGAAAACTCGCAGGCCGTGCAACCGCAACCCGCTCCCGAACAATCACAGCCCGCTGGGCCAAAGCCGGATAAAAATGTAGCAGTTCCCGAATATGACCTTCTTACTGAAGGTTATGATCCGGCCAAACTCAAGAAACGCTAATTAAGTTCGTAGAGCAATAAACCGGATGGTGGATTAACGGGGCTGCGAAGAATCGCTTCGACCCGGAAACTGCACCTTCGGCTATAACGTCAGCTCCGTTCCTCGTTGACTGCGCACCTTTGGCGATGATCGAAAAGTTGCAGTCGGCCGGTTGTACGTCTCCACCGCCAGCAATGCCGATTCTCGTGCCTTTTGCAAGAGCGCCTTGACCTCATATGGCAAATCCCTCATTCACCCCCTCCGTAGGCTGGCGCTTCATCTCGCAGTTGCATTGACTTGGTCATGGCGCCACTTCGAGCCAACGGTGCTCGACTTTGTTGACCTAATGCCAGGGGAAGCGGCAAGGTCTTTGACAATCTGGTCTGACTGGACTGTAAGAGTGGCGCTCACCAGACAATGATGACTGAAGTTAGGCGAAGTTGCACGGAAATTTGGAATCCTGGCTTGGTACGCGCCGCGGCTGGGAACTCTTGACTTCGCACTTCACGATCTGAAAGAGGAGGGCAGAAGGTATCGAGAATAATGCCGGCACTACCTCGTGAACGGCGGCAAAGGGTCGCCTTCGAGCGATGTCGAGGCAGCAAGTCTCCTTCGACAATCAGCACTTTGACAAAAAATACTGGTACGTTAAGATCGCCGTACCAAGGTCGTTTAATTACAAGTAATAATAGTAGCCTGTCATTTGGGCATAGTTGCGGCTCGTTGGTCGGAAGCAAAGCCCCAATCCACAAGGCTTAAGAAAATGGGTGCAGATCTATTTCTGATTGCAAAACGAGCAAAAAACGTGGAGAAGCCGAAATGGCCACGAGGCCTTGTGATTTATCTTTTCAACTGGCTACCGAGAAAGGACAAAAAGGCCATCGTGGCTCATTTTCACGACTCGTATAACGTATCATGTGTTCTTTGGACCTGTGGGATGTCCTGGTGGGACGACGTCCTGCCGCATCTCAATAGTCGCTCAGAGTTGGGGGGCCGAGCCCTTAAGGATTTTAGGGATCGAGTTGCCGCAGCCAAACAGCAGCTTACAACCAACGAGGACCTTCAAGAAGAAGGAGTCTCAAAGCGCAAAACCGGGAGCTTCAGCCTCAAAGCGTTGCACAAGTATCAGATTCGAAAGCGGAAGGAATTATTGAAGTTTCTTGATCGGGCAATTGAGAATGGCTTGCCGGTGACGTGTTCACTGTAAACAAGAATGCCACCGAAATGCGTTGAGCCATCCTGGGGCAATTTCTAACTGAGCGGCCGGCGCTCTACGCAGTGCTCGGTTATCCGGTCAGGCCGGTTTTCAATGCGCTGTTCTGCTTGCCCTTTTTTTTATTCCAATGTGCGCGCTATCGCGACGGCGAGTGTTTGCCTTCGCTATAGCAGAAAAGCAAGGCGCTTGACCTACCCAATCGCCAGTTTCGGCGTACGAGTTTTTGATTTTTTCTGTTCCAATGTTCATGCAGAATGAGGTGGCAAGAAGGACATTGGGCAACTCGTGATCGCAACATACCGTTTTGCACGATAAATGAAGCTGCAAGACACGTGAGTTATGTCGGATAAGAATGATATTGAAAAAGCAGCGCTTTTTATGAAGCTTACGAGCATGCCCCTTAGATTCCTCTACAAATCTCAGGTTGTCGCCGACAGCAAATTCACCCTCCTTGTATCAATAAGACGCCTTGCTATCTTGAAACTGGCGACAATTTACGCGGCGAGTTTTTTCTGCTGCGCGTTCGCCAATTCAATCACGCGCCGAATCTGTGCTACCATGTCGGTAACCGCTGGTTCAGTCTGGTTGAAAAAAGTTCGAACATCCTCTATAGTGGTGCACAGGAGAGGAATCGTCGGCATTTCGCAGCGTCGCCGAAACGGTTTTCTGGCTTCAATGTTGAGTTTTCCGTCGATGAGCGTCGGGTTCAAACCTACGATTTGCAGGATGAGCCGTTTTGTCTGAAGATCGCCGGCCTTGAACCAAGAAACGGCTCTAACATTGAACGAAATGAAATCCTTTGCGGGTTCAAACCATGTCTCCCCGTTTCTCAGCTTTTCAATACTTTGGGACAACCGTAATTGCTCCTGTTCAAGCTCTTTGCGCTGACGCAGAAACTCTTCATCGGTGACCAGGTCGCGTAGTCGCAGTTTGGTGAGGTTATCAAGCTGTCGCGCCACTGCCTCTCGAGCTCCCTCCACCGAAGCGATTCGATCTGCTCGCTCGTCGGTTTTCACTGCATCCGCGCGTTCCAATCTTTCCATGAGCCACAGGTGGAACTGCTCTGGAAGAGTAATTTCCTCCAGGAATGCGATGATTTGGTCTTCGACCCGTGCCAGCGAGACGTAAGGCTGTTGGCACCGATAATCCAACCGTTTCTTGGTGCAGTGGTAATACGTGTATCGTACAGAGTAACGATTGATTTGGTGCGAGGCGGTGACAGAGAGCCCACATTCCCCACAACGGATCATTCCTGTAAAAGCAAACTCATGCTTCTGCTGCCGTGGCCGGCCGGGGCGGCCGAGCAATTCCTGGACCCGCTCAAATTCATCCAGTGTGACCATGGGCAGGTGTTTCCCCGGGAATGTTTTTCCCCCGTACGAAATGACACCGGCATAAAAGGTGTTTGCGAGGATATTATATACCGCACTCACCGCCGGGCGAGTCCCGCCGCTTCGCGTGCGGACTTTTGTGCGAAGTCCCCACTCATTCACAGCGATCTCCCGGATACCCCGTGGGGAATAGGCGCCTGTCAGCATTAGGTTCCACATCTGTCGAACCAGTGAGAATCGCTCCGGGTCCGGGACAATAGTCTTTGTGCTCCTGTCGTTGAGGTAACCGACCGGTGCCATGTTGGGGCGCCATCCCTTTTCGAGCTTGGTCCGGTTCCCGCGACGGACGTTTTCACTCAAGCTATCCACATAGTATTTCGAGTACCCAAAAATAATGGACAGCATAAATTTGCCCTGAGAATTGTTCTCGAAGGTGAACGTGGCGAAGCGAAGATCTTTGAGATTCTTGTTATCGAGCAGATAAATAATCCGGCCGCCGTCAATGGAGTTGCGCGCGAGCCTGTCCGGATGCCAGGCGACAATACCATCGGCTTCGCCCTTCTCGATGCACCGCAACATCTCGTCAAATACAGGTCGTCCCGGGGCTTTGGCACTCTTGGATTCTTCGTACACTCGGACCATCGTCACTCCTTGCCAGGAGGCGGCCAAGCGTTCCATCTCAAGTTTTTGAGACTCGATTGAGAGGACCTGGCGGCCCTCGTCCTCGATGGATTTTCGACAGTAGAGAAAATACCTCATACGACTTGATGTTGCGCATCATTTTCCGATCGGCTCCCACGCGCGTCTGGCAACGGTCGGGCCAGCAACGTGTAGAGTTCCACAAGGGATGTGGCGTAATGCCGAGCCTCATCCAATGACAGGTTCTCCTTGAACTCCTCCCGCCACAGCTCGGCGAACTCGCTTAAATCGTCGTTGCCCAGTGTCATGAAGAAAGGCAACGGCTGAAGGGCGTCGAGGGCCTCGGCCAGGCGGGGATATGTGATCGTAGCGTACCCATTGGCGGCGTCAATTGGCTAGAACTCGATAATCGTCAGTTGGCTCTTCGCTTGCTGTGCAAACGAGCGCGACCACAAATGAAACACCCGCACAAACCGGAGCGCCATTTCCTCGGCAATGTCATCGGTGAGCGCTTCGCCGAATTCAGATTGATAGATCCGTTTGAGTTCGTCGATGGCCTGACGGCTGAGAGTGGTGGGTGGTTGCATGTCAGGTCAGATTGCGGTTGCGACTTTCCACAAGTTCTCCAAAGTCGGGCTCCGAAAAATTGAACCGACTGTTCAATAGGAGGTCCTTCGCAAGTCTTGTTTCAGTAGTAATCCGCTTGTTTTCCCGCTCCCGCTTAAACTGCCTTTGTTCCTTGAGTGCCCAATAATTAGGGCTTCGCCCGCGCTTAGAGCGGTGCTGCCTGTGCGCGAGAACGGGGATTCCCCGCGCCTTGGCACGGACCAATGATTGAATGCGTCGTGAGGGCATTGTGAAACTCGGTTGGGAAGTGGATGCATAACTCGACCGAGCTTCAGCATAGCCGCTCAGAAATTCGGCAAAAGGCGGGCGTTCTTGACGCTGGCGGCAACTTTGCCCTCCTTTGAGCGCCGCCTTGACCCGGTATGCTGAGCGGAATGAAAACACTCAAGGAAGCACTCGACGAACGCAAACCCACCCATTCAATCCCTGTTGTCTCATCAGTGTTTGAGGACGGCGGGATTTTGGAGATGCTGTACGATCGGGAAGGCCGCCAAACTCGGTTTGCCTTCTGGCGCGAAGGCTCGTGGAGCTTTGAGAGTGATCACCCCATCAATGCCGTGTTCAAGTTCGTGCCGTACTCGCCGAACAATAACCTCATCAAGAACGAAATCGTGCTCCTGCCTTCGGCGCCGCAAGAGTATGGCACCGAGGCTCAGTTGGTCGCGGACATCAGTGGTTTCATTCACCGGTTTGTCGACGTGTCTCCGTTATACGAGCAGATTGCGACCTACTACGTACTATTCAGTTGGGTTTACGATGGATTCAACGAACTGCCGTATCTCCGTGTCCGCGGCGACCCCGGCTCCGGCAAGACCCGCTTTCTGTTGACCATCGGGTCGCTCTGCTACAAACCAATCTTCGCCAGTGGCGCGTCATCGGTGTCGCCCCTTTTCCGCTTACTTGAAACTTTCCGTGGCACCCTAATTATCGACGAAAGCGATTTCCGATACAGTGATGAGAAATCCGAAGTGGTCAAAATCCTCAACAATGGCAATGTCCGGGGTTTCCCGGTGTTGCGCAGCGAGAGCAACAATAAGGGCGAATTCAACCCGCGCGCGTATCAGGTGTTCGGTCCCAAGATCGTAGCGACGCGCGGCGACTTTGAGGACCGTGCACTTGAAAGCCGGTTCATCACCGAAGAAATGGGCAGCATCAGGTTGCGGGACGACATTCCTATCAACCTTCCGCCGGAGCATAAGGCAGAGGCGTTGGCGCTGCGCAATAAGCTGCTGCTGTTTCGATTCAGGACCCTCAACAAACGTCCAGCCCTGGCGCAGCTTGTGGACCGGAGCTTGGAGCCACGACTCAACCAGATCTTCGTGCCGCTCCTGAGTATCATTGAGGATGATACGGCTCGAGAGGATCTTCGCTTGGTCGCCCACCAATGCCAGCGGGAGCTGGTATCCGAGCGTGGCCTGGGCACTGAATACCAGGTCCTGGAAGTCATTCAGGACCTGTTGGTGCTCAACGGCGAACGCCCGCTCCTGATGAAAGAGATCACCGATCGTTTCATCGAACTGTTTGCGGATGAATATAAATGGAAAATCACGCCAAAATGGATTGGCAACATTGTGCACAAGAGGCTTCATCTGAAGGGCCTGCGCACCCGCGACGGCTACGTTATTCCACTTACTGAAAAACCGAGGTTGGAGCAACTGTTTGAAAAGTATGGGTTAACCGACTCGAAAGCGGGTCAAGGCGATCCACCCTCTGCTCCCGATTCAACGTTCACAAGTTCACCGAAACCGGAATCACCGCCTGGTTAAGCGCCGTTTCAGTTGTGAACTTTGGAAAACCAAGGGATGTCTTTTCCGCCATGTTCACACACTGCTCGGATCCAGGAAATGGCTTGGCAGAGCCACGTCTTAGGCACGTCATCCGTCACCCGTGAACTTGTGAACGTTGAATCCGTGCTCAAGCCTGATCACAAACCGCTCACCATATTGACCGGCGATTGCCGAAACCTACTCAAGGCCTTGCCTACAGCATCGGTGCACTGCTGCGTGACCAGCCCGCCATACTGGGGTCTGCGCGACTACGGCCGCGCTGGGCAACTCGGCCAGGAGCAGACTCCGGAGCAATTCGTCGAGGCTTTGCTCTCTGTGTTCGCCGACGTGCGCCGGGTGTTGCGCGATGACGCAACCCTCTGGCTCAACCTTGGTGACAGTTATGCCAGTGGGTGGCCATGCAACCGGCGGAACCAAATCGGCAACGGATCACTACCGAATGGCAGACGAACCGCCCGGCCGGCACGGCTGGGACCCGGCCTGAAGGAAAAAGATCTGGTGGGCATCCCGTGGCGCGTGGCCCTGGCGCTCCAGGCGGATGGTTGGTTTCTCCGCAGTGACATCATCTGGCACAAACCGAACGTAATGCCCGAGAGCGTGACCGACCGGCCGACCAAAGCCCACGAATACCTGTTTTTGTTTAGCAAGTCGAAGCGTTACTACTACGACGCCGAGGCGATCAAAGAACCAGCGAGTCTTGATAGCACAAACCGGCTGCTGCGTGGTATTTCGGACAGCCACAAGTACGCCAATGGTGCCACCGAACAAAAGGTGCAAGCCATTTTGAGACCAAGAGAAAATCGAATGGACAAACAGCGCTGGCATTCCCGCCGCCACGCCGGGTTCAACGGCCGCTGGGATGCGATGACGAAGGCACAGCAGTCCAGCGGAATGCGCAACAAACGGACAGTGTGGTTGGTCTCCACGCAACCTTACAAGGGAGCACACTTTGCTACGTATCCGCCGAATCTCATCGCACCGTGCATTCTGGCTGGCACCAGCGCACGAGGGTGCTGTCGGGACTGCGGTGCGCCGTGGCGGCGAATCACACGAAAAGGCGCGGCTCTCGAAGGCTGGAAGAAACATTGTGGCGCAGATAGCAGTGGAAGCTATCACGGTCGGGCGACCAAAGAGTTCAGTGCTGCTGGAGTCCAGGATGCCAGTACATTGAAGGCTCAAATTCTCGCGGGAATGCGCGAAGTTCGTACGGTTGGCTGGCAACCTTCTTGCACCTGCGAGGCAGGTGAGCCGGTGCCTTGCATGGTGCTCGATCCTTTTGCCGGCAGCGGCACCACAGGCCAAGTCGCGCTGGAGCTTGGGCGCCAAGCCGTGCTGATTGAGCTGAACCCGGACTACGTGAAGCTCATTCAAGAGCGGTGCACTTCGACGCAACCGTTGGCCCTTGCCGCGTGACGGATGCCCTCAGTTCTCCCTGTTAGTTACGCTTTGTCCACAGGTCCTCATCAGTAAGACAACTATGCCTTTGTTACAAGATCAGTATGCCAAAGGTTCTCTCTGTCCGGCCAATCCGCATTGCATTCGCGCCACGCCAGGCCTCAGACAACCGGCCGCGACTGAAGTGGCCTGGCGGCAAACGTTGGCTCGTGCCGGATGCGGTCGCCAGTAAAGACGGCCAAGAGATTCTGGTCTCGCTCAAATGGCAACAGGTCGGCGGCACGGCTGAGCAGAAAGTGCCGTTCGAAGTCATCAGTCTAGCTGAAGCTGTGCGCGCCGGTCCATACAGCAAAGCATATTTGGTCCTGGGCGGTGCAGGCTGGACTTTACGAGATTATTTCACTAATGGCGGACTTGCCGAGCACCTGAGGAATATCGAAAACGTCCACATTCTCACGCTGGAGCATTTCATTGCTCTGTCAAATAGCGGACGATTGTGAGGCTAAGCCCCCGGCCCAATTGACCGGAGTTCTCCTCGCGTGATAGCATCATTTCCATGCAAAAAGGAGTTTATTTGGTGCACTTCGAACTCAAGAAGAGAGGCAGATTTCACGTCACAGTTCCTAAGCTGCCCGGGTGCCAATTCATGGCTCCGAATTTTGCGCGCGCACTCGATGTGGCGAAACAGCGGATCGAGGCGCATCTGAAGTCTCTGGCGAAGGCCGGCAAACCAATCCCCATCGAGTCACGCACAGCGCCAGCTTTGTGTCATCCCATAAAAGTTAACTTTCCAAGGCCTACCCGAAAGCTAACGTATCAAGATCCTTATCCTGCAAGGATTGAGAGTAAGTAGCGCACGAAAATGCTGTCCGCGGCTCAGCCGGCAACGTATCAGCATTTTTAGAGGCATCTCATGATGCGGACACCGTTCGGTCATTGTGTTGAAGCGGGCGGCGTACGTTTATCGCCTGCGCAAGTCGGTCGCAGAGGTTCGATTTGTCTCCGATGAAATCGGCAGACGCTCACTGGCCCCGCCTTTGGGTTGGGTGTTGATCTTCATGAGCCACAGGATGCCTTCCTTAATCCGATCGCAATAAAAGATGTTTGGCACATACCCGTGGCCACCCCTATAACTCACAAGCTTCACGTTTGCTCCGTGTTCCTTGAGGATCCTTTCGGCAAGCTGGGCTTCGCTAAAGGGGCACACTCGGTCCTCGGGAGAATGGTAGAGGAAGTAGTTCTTGCCGGCTGCCTGGTCGAGATTCCCCAGGCGCTTCCGCAGAAACCGTGACATTACGATAATCGAGCCGCGCACGTTGGGGTCTGAAATGGAGGCCGAATAGAGGACATGGCCACTTGATGACCATCCCAAAGTGAAGATGAAGCGGCCATCAATGTTGCGCGAACTGCAAACGTCCTTTATCACAGCTGCCAGAAATTGCTCGCTGCTGAATTTCGACCGGCGGTCGGGGAAAATCTTGCTCGGCCAGACGACACGGTTTTTCTTTGTACTCCACTGAGGGGCGATTAACTGTGCTGCTACAAAATCCTCGGGAAACCCATAGACGGCAAGGACATTCGCGCAGAATGGAAGGAAATCGGCGCTGCCTGTACCCCCTGGTAGGATTAGGATGAGCCCGCGCGCCCTATCCGCGGCTCCGGACTTGTGTTCAATAAGGAAATATTCCTGGTTGGTATTCGTCCCAACCATGCGCTGCTGAACAGAAACTTCGGAGCTGATGTCCGCCGCGTGGCTGCACGTAACGAGAAAGAACAAACCAAGCGAGAAGCGTATCAGGCTCATATCAGGTTGTTGAAATCCTCGTGATGTCCACCGGTACCGAACCTGTGAGAGGTTGTCAGTAGTGCGGCTTTTCCAAACTGTCCAATTCTTAAGGACTGTTGACGCTGACCACATACGCTTGTTCATAAGAGCTTGGCGAACACGCCAGCCAACCAGACTTTCATTTCCAGTTGCCATTCGTTCGCAGGGCTGAGCGGGTTACCGAGCCATTGGTCGCTCAACAGTTCCCCGTCACATATGCATACCACCCGGCCTTTGCCCTGGGCCTTCTCCCAGATCCTGACTCCTTCCTTCTCGGCACTCTGATTCCCGTTGGCAAACCTTAATGGAAAGCCATGAAGCCGGGACCGCGAGATGGCCAAGAGCTGGTTGGCGCTGCTTTCCTCATTGGCCTGGCTGTCGATAACTACCAACGCTCCTCCAGACTCGACGAACTGCGCTATTCTGCTCACCTCCCGGTGGCTCCAGTTTTTGGTTGGGTACACGGCTACTAACAACCTGGTGGTCTTGCTCACCTCGTCGAACCCGTGGCAAAGGCGGCTTGGTACGTTTAGTTCATAAGGAAGCATGCGCAGAGAGTTGAACGTGACCGCCGGCGCTAGGTCTGGCAGGCCGATCGGCGGCGGAAATTGCGCCAGCACGCCATTGTCCAGGAACACCACCTCTTGCGGGGGTCCGGCGCGCTCGTAGGACCGCGATGTCCATTCGTACGCCTCATAGAGAATAGTCCGCCCTACAACAACCCCAGCAAATGCTGATGCGATAAGCGCCGGATTCCATCGCCGGCGCCGCCGAGCAAAATGGGCTGCCGAAACGCCGACGCCCATCCACACTGCAAGCAAAATCCGCCGTGTCCATTGACGGTCTGCGTTGCGGCGTCGGAGGTAATCAATGCAGCGCAAGGTGAACTCGTCGTGGCCGTTCTCATACAAGCAGAAAGTGGAGAAGGGCGTGCTGTCGGCCAGCACCAAAACACGACCCGCCTGAATTCTCAATGCTACGCACTGCTTCAGCACTCCTGCGGCCTTCCTGGATGCATAGGTCATATCACCAAAGAAGCTCGGCACACTATAATCAATAGGATCGGACAGCAAGTTGTATCCCGGTATGACCGATTCGAAATACGGTGTGCTGCACTCGATGCTGCAACTCGTCAGGAACCCGAGGTGATGCAAACCGGCCGTTAACGGATGGGGCCATCCAAATATCGGCTTGTATTCCGAAAAATATCCTGTCATCAAGTCGTTGCAGGCGTCTGCGTTGAACGATACCCCCCAGGGCGCGAGCAGGCGATTTGCGATACTCGTCATGCCCATAAGATCCGTGTGATCGCCGATCACCCAAAGACCACCGCCGTGGCGAACATAGTCGCGGATCGCTTGGCACTCGGCGTCAGTGTATGACAGCGCAGGTGTCTTTAGAACTACCACATCCCAGTTGGTGAGTCCGATGGCGTTTAGCTGCACGTTTGTGTTTACGGATACCGCATAGCCCTTGCGCTGAAGTAGTTGACGTGTCGCAATGAAGCTGTACAGGGATTGAGCGTTTGTTCTTTGGACACTCAAGCTGCCGACACTTATCTCCCAGTCGCGACTGTGCAAATCGTCGATCAGAATGCGGTTGCCCTTCTCCACGCCCATCGTGCGGTAGCATACCATGGCCGTCCCGATGGCGACGAGCACCGTCGCCAGAGCCAGTCCGCCGAGTGCTCGTGCAACGCGAACGGCGCCAGCCGGGTACGTAAATAAATGCGGGAGTGGTCCAGGTTCGGAACCGGGCGCCGCGATAAGGGACATGACGGCGATCCCGGACACCTTTGAGATTGGATGGTACGTCAAGTCACGCAGCAGGTTTGGATCATAATAGAGCTCCAGATTTAGAACGTAGTTCCAAAACAAGCGAACCAGGACTACGAATATTCCGGCTCCGAAGAGCCAAGCGAAGCGTTTCCAATGGAGGGCGCCGCACAAACTTTCCAGTGCAGTCGTGGCGGCGATTAGGTACAGCACGCCGTCAATGCCCAAGCTGGAGAGCGTGGCTCGAAATCTGACAACGGCTCCTTGGACGTAGTGCGTTAACGTTCCATCGGAGTAAGCGACGGGCTCGCCGAGAAACCGCAACGCACACCACAATAGCCGTGCGGGCGAATCGCAGAACTCCACAACATTTGCCAGGAGCAGATATGCGTAGCTGCCGCAGATGACCGCAGCGGCGCCGATCGCCAAAACGCCAAGAATATCGAGAGTGACCACGAAAGGTGAAATCGGCAGTCCAGCCCGGCCTGTTCCCCAGAAATGGGCCAGGAATGCCCTTAGGTATATCGCCACGGCCAAGCCAGCCACAATCAGGGCAAGAGTCGCACTGGTCCTGCCGTGGTATGGAAGCGACAGGACTGCGACGGCAGCGAATGTCGCGGGCAAAAAAGCCCGTTCGAGCCTGGTGACCGAGGGAAAAGGAAGATTGTCAGTTGGCGGAAGTGCCTGCATGAAGATTCTCTTTTCGTCGTTTGGAAGTTGTTTCCAGCAACCGCTGAAGAAAGGTCACATTACCGTAGCGGTAGGCAAACGCGCTTTCAAGGTTCTCCTCGTTGAAAAACCTGCCGTCCCCAATCAACACCAGGCAACCCTTTCCAATATCGGCGGACGCCACTACCGGAAGACCATGATAGTCGTACAAAACCTTCCACCGGGCGTCCACGTGAGCCTTGGCGCGGGCCGTCTGATTGGTGATCTCTGCGATTGGCCACGCCTCCACGAATTGCGGCGCGTTCGTGTCCGTCAGGTTCACTGGCACTGGACCAAGCGGGATATCGGCGAGCCTCATGCCGAAGCAATCTAGCATTGGTTGGCAGGCCCTCTGCCCTTGGAAGCTCGTGTTCAAGATAACAATTCCACCACGCTCGATGAATCGCAGGACACTCGTCGTCTCCGCTCGCGTCATCGGCTTTGCCGGGTTGGTCAGGAACAGGAGGTCGCCGGGCGCTGCTTCAGCAGGTACAATCCGGTCCACGAACATCGGAAGATAACCGGCCCGCGCGGCGCAATTCGCTACGGCCTGCGATCCTCCTAGATGCGGATCCTTGGTAGCGTCGTCAGGCGCCACGCAGGTCGGGAGCCACGCCATTGCCCGGCCAGCAGACGCTCTGCCCGGGTAAGCAGGGTGCCCGAGATGAGCGTGCCGGCAGGCCAGGCCCGCGCCGGCACAAGCAATCCCGATTACAACCAAGCCCAAGGGAACGCAGCGCCAGCATAAGAACGCTGCTATGACTCCGAGCGGCAGGAGCCATACTCCTGCCAAGGTGATTACTGACGGACCCAGAAGCCACCCCAGGCAGCGCTGCGTAAAAGGGTAGAAGCTCCGCGCCAGCGCAAGATTCTGGAGCGAGCTTGTGTCTCCGAAAACGAGAACTCGGCCTTTGCCGTGCCGCTCTGCGGCAACAAGCACGACATCCCCAAGCGTTTCACCAAGCTCGAAAGTGTAATTGCCCAGGTTCGCACCATTCGTGTTAGCGTAATTGCCCAGATCGCCAAACCCGTAGGTCCCCCGAACAACGGGCTGGGCAGGTGCCTTGACCTGGAGGGTAGCGCCGATGCTGATTTGAAGCTGGACCTCGTCCCGAATTGTGGCGGTGATCGCGTCTTGCCCCATACTGATACAGTCGCGCCAGCTCTTTCGGAACGGGTAGCCTGAGTCGAAATTAAATCGGATCCCCGTGAATTCGAGGATGCGGTTCAAGCACGCCTGAGAGCCGAGAAAGTCAGTGTGATCTCCCAGAACCAGCAACGCGCCACCACTCCTTACAAACTCTTCGACTTTCGAACAATCCTCCGGAGGCCAGTCATGTAGCGGGTTGATTATCACAAGCATATCGCAACGAGAGAGAGATAAACTCTGGAGATTCGTGTCCCCGATTTCCGTCTTGTGCCCAAGGAGTCGCATGTATTCTGGGAGCATGCCAAAGAAACCCCCATTCGCCAGACCGTAGTTGGTAGAGGGCCTGCGCCAGTCAACGAAAGCCGGAAGGTTCATCGTGGTGGCATCCAGCGCTGAGTACGTTCCATCCCTTCCCCAGAGCCAAATGCGCGATGGCCGAGGACTGCGCGGAGAGGCGCTTTTCTGAGCTGCGACGAATAAGCTGACGAAGATCAAGCATGAGATCGTGCCGACGAGGTATTTGGATAGGCCGCCGGGAATCGTTCCGTTTCTGGCCCGCCCCAGCACGATGGCGCAGACCACGGCGGAAAACATTATGGTCTCCAGATTTGCCAGCAATGCCATTGCTGCAGGGCCATGGGAAATCACTGCTCCAGAATACTCGTGCCGGAGGACGAAGGCCGAGGCGATCAGGCCGAGACTCAGGCAGGCGGCCAATCGCAGAGGGCTCGCCAGACGCAGAATCCAAGCTGACGTCATCAGTGCAAATGTGCAGACGAGAGGGAAGCCTCCACCAGCGGAGGGCCCCGTCGGCGTCGGTTTGCTAAACCACAGGCGTCCGCAGGCACTCGTCCAGCTTACGAAAGAATCCGTGGCAAAAACGGACAAGCTTGGGAAGACTGAAATGAGAAGTATTGCCGCGAGGACAAGTGCCGTGCTAGCCGCCCAACAACTTGCCCGGAGATGGGTTTTCGTTCCTGACGCGAGCACTCCCAAAAGGAAAAGCGTGGCTACTACCGCCCCGCGTAGCTCGACGGTAGGGCTGCAGCCGAGCGCATATATCGCGCACGCTACGGCAAAGGCGAAGCATCCGACGCGCAGGGAGGAAGAAAGGTCATTGGCTCGCCAAAGGGTCCGCGCGGCCAGCAGCACGAAAGCGCCAAGCCCGGCGGTGATGAGAATCGCGTTCTCCGTCAGCGAGGCAAGCGGGCCAATTCCTCTGAATGCTGCCGCCAGCACGCTCAGCCAAAGAACCTGTGCGGCGAATTCTCTGAGAAACGGCCTAAACGCCGTACGCCAGCCTATAAGAATTTCAAAAAACTGGCGGAAACGCGTTCGAAACCCCTGCGGGGTCGTGACAGCCGTCCAAGTGCGCTTGTTGCGTGCGCTCGAGGGTTGAGGAATGGCCATGGGTATAGGCAATTTCTAGGGCCTAATTTGGCCCCGGAGACGCGTTACATGGGCTTTTTCCGCATAAAAGGTTCCAAAAGTATACCGCATCAGCGACGTTCCATTGCAAGGTGCATCGTGTATTTGCGAACTTCTACTTCTGTTTCCTGGAGCTCGCTAGTACGCAGCCGCTGGCGCTCCGACACCCGCGTCAGCCGTGCAGTCCCGCTGAGCTCCAGGACAATTCGTTCAACTCCTTCATTGCCTGGGCTCGAGACCACCGCACCGCCCGCTTCGATGATCGCATGACCGATCTTGACAGACACGTTCGGCCCTCCGGGGAAGCCGGGTTCCTGTCTCCATTGGTCTCTCCATTCCTGCCTTCCTTGAATGCGACGTGCATTGCCGTCTAGAGAATCCTGTAGTCCCAATTTAAGATAAGTTGGCCCCGGTAGGAGCAGGGAGTCCAGGGTAAGTCCCTGCTTGGCGTCGAATCCTCGCAGCCTACTTGCCTCCTCGACCATTACCCAAAGTGAAATCACGTTTCGAAGCAGATTGTCTCCTAGTAGGTTTCGATTTGCTTCCAACCCGGTAACACGGGAAACGCCTCCACCGGGCTCTAAGCTTACGACGATCGCACCCAGCACGTTGCTCAGATACATGCGGGAATCCTGCATGAGCTTCCCGTCGGCTATTTGTTGGACGGTCGCTACCATCCCGTCGCTATGCACTAGCGATTGGAGGCCCGGTCGAATGCTGCAATTCAGGTTAAGGTCTCCCCACGTGATGCGCTTTTCCAAGGGTGACTTGCCACCAGTCTGCTCTACGTGGAGCGTCCCGCTCATGGCGCGCCACCGGCTAACCAGTGTATTCGTTGTCGGCGAACCCAGCCTACGAGGCGTCTCGGTTTGGTCAAGAACCTCTTTCAACGCAATGAAGTACGTCTGGACCTGGGACACGCCAATATCGGCCCAGCATGGCACCAGAAATAGCGCCAGCACGAGCGGAACCTCAGGAGAGCGCCTATGACTTCTCATCGGCACCCTTCTGGTGGCGCTTAACTACAGCGGTCAGGAAATCCCTCCAGCAAAGAACCAGAATCCCAGCTACGATGAAAGGGATCCCACCCCATTTTTCGAAATAATTGCAAAAAGAGCTAAACCAAGGGGCAAGAGGGATGTCGCCGAACGTAATTACGTGCGGGCCGAAGCCATTGACAAAGGCAACCCCGGCCGCAGCGAGCACCCAGCCCCCGCAGCCGACGGCGCACCCTGCAATCGCGCCAAAACCGATAGCCGCGAAAACCATGGCCCCCGCACAAAAAGGTCCCACCGCCACGAGGCCGAGCGACAACATGCCCCAACTGACTGTGCCAACGGCCACGAGCCCGTCCGCCCACAGCAGACCACACGCCATGTCTCCAGAGGCGATCCAGCCAACCGTCCAGCGCTTCTCAAAGCCATCCCCTCGGCTTATGTGGAGAAGGGGAATCCCTAGCAATCGCCCTTTGGATTGGTAATCCATTCGTAACTCGCTACTTCCATTGGGATTGGGCAAGTTCCACCCCGGCGTTCCAGACCGAGAGCCCTTGTACAAACTGAGACTTGCTGTCGCTAGCTACCGCCAGGTAGACCGGGCTCTCTTGCTCTGTTAGAACGTAGTAATGGGCGCCAGAGCCGGCGTAGGTCCGGATTGCAAGTATCTTAGCGCTGCTTTGCTGGTTTTCACCAATCAACGTGTCACCTTCCTTAAGAGATCGGGCCGGTAGGAGACCCCGCCCTCTCTCCCGCACAAACGTCTGAGGTGTGACAACTATCTCTCCAACGGTCGTACTGATTTCGCAGACTTCCGCACCTGCCCTCGCGCTCAAGCCGCTTACTCTGACGGTGACGGGGGCCAGCGAGTCCCTTGAGATCACTACGATCCGATCTCCTATGCCAATCCTCTCAATTGGCTTTGGCTGCAAGTCCACTATTTGGAGTTGGGTGCCGCCTCTCGCAATGAGACAACCTTCATCTCCCGTCGGAAAAAAGGTAGTTCCCTTAGGTGGAGGATTCGGGGGTGGAGGCTTTGGGGGCGGGCATCGGCTACCGCAACTGCACTGAATCGCAGCCGTGCTGCACTGACCACTTCCCTTCCCACTGCATATGCCTGTGGCCGCACTACAGGGACCTACGTTATGGCTGCAGGCGCCCGCGAGGCTGCAATGGCCAAAATTCAAGCTACAGACGGCACCGAGGCTGCAGAAGCCCCCACTGAGGCTACAAGCAGCGGCGACACTGCAAGCACCAATATTGACGCTGCAACCCACAGCAACTACGCTGCAGATGCTAACAACGCCGGCGCTGCAGATGACTCCCATTGAACAAATTTTCGATAAAGCACTTATGCAGATAACTGCGTCTGAGCAGAAAGTCGCTGTCCCACTAACGCAGATGATGAGTAAGGATTTCCTTCCATCGAAGTCCTGTTGGTCGACGGCATCGTTACCTATGAAGCGATAAGCGTTAGGGTCCATGATGTCGCCGTACAGCGGGCTTTGATCGGGCCTCAGGGCTGCTGCCATCTGGAATGGGTTAGTGTAGGGCGCAACCTCAGTCTGCGTTCGATGGCCGAGATCCCCCAACGGCTCCCTGTTAATCCACCTCTGCAAATTCGGATCATAGAAGCGGTAACCGTAATAGTACATGCTGCTGGCGGCGTGAATTTCTTTGCTGGAGAATCGATAGACGTTGGCGTTGGCCAAGGTGCCGCTGCTGGAAATCTTGTTTCCGAACGGATCGTACCGATAACTGGCAGCCAGGGCCTGGCTGCTGTTGACGATGTACGTGATGTTGCCGTTGCCGTCGGCGTGGTAATAATTGTGGGTACTGAAGTTGCCGTTGGCAGCGGAATACCCGTGCGAGCGGGCGAGCAAACCGCCAATCCCTCCGGCCCCTTCCAACGTACCGCTCAAATCATTGCCGCGCGTGTAGCTGACGCTCGGGTTGACATTAAGGCGCTCCTGAATGACACGATTGCCGTCATAAATGTAAAGGTTCGTGCCCGTCGCGACCCAATGAGGCAAAAAGATGAGACTCGCGGTGTACTCCACTCTTTTTCGCAGGCGCCCCAAACCGTCATACACAAACTCGCTTCGCAGGTCATCCGCAGTCGAAGGATTCCCGCCGGAACCAGCTCCATTGGTGTACCAATACCAGCTTATCAGCCGGTTCTCGTCATCGTAGTTATAGAGTGTCTGATTCGAAAAGGCATTGGTGATCGAACCCAGGCTACCGTTGCCGTCGTAATTGAAACGATTGGTGGTCGCGGTAGTGCTCAACTGGTTCTTGGCGTCCACGGTTAAGGCGAGCGTGCTTCCATTATTTGTGCGCCAGTTCAAATTCCAGGCTGCATCATAAAGATAACCACGGTCTTCACTGTTCACCGAGCTGTCAGCGACCGTTAATTGGCTGATATTATCATAGGTGTACTGGTAATAGGCGCCAGCAGCGTTGGTGAACGCCGTGCGCTGGTTGGCGCTACTATAGCCGTAAGTTGCAGAATCCAGCAACGTGCCGGTGCTCGTTCTGAGCGAGGTCTCAAGCAGGCGGCCGACCGAATCGTAGTTATTGGTGATAATCGATAGATTCGGCAGTAGCAGCCGCCTGACGAGCTTGGAGGAATAACCCGAGAGACCAGCGACCCCTGAAAAATATTCGTTCGTGAACGACCCGGCTTGCGAGGTGACGTTCGTCAATCGCTTGGCGGCATCGTAACCAAAACCGTTGGTCCAGGAGCCGACCGGCTGTTGGAGGCTTAGACCTGTCCGCAATCGATTGAGATAGGTGTTGCTTACAACATCATTCGCAAACGGACCATCCTCTGTAAGGAGCTGATTACCCTGAGTATAAGTAAACAGATTGGTGCCGCTGGCATCGACCATTCGGATCAGGCGATTGAGTTCGTCGTAGGACATGGCGACGTTGGTGCTGACTGGATAAACAATGTCCGTTAGATTGCCGACTGGATCATACCGATAATACGTGTTGGCTTTGGCAGCGCTCCAGCGGTTGGTGAGACGGCCATCGGCGTCGTACTTGTAACGGAGCACCTCGACGCCGGCTTGATCGAGCTTGTTCGTGACGCGGCCATATTCATCGAAATTCCAACGCGTGGCTTGTGCCTTGCCATCGACGAGGTTGGTCAGATTTCCGGAGGGATCGTAATTGTACTGGATTAATTGATTATTGGCGTTGGTCTCAAACAGGCGTTTGCCGGTGACATCGAGGGCGAAGAAGTTGCTGGCTCCGATCTGGTTGGTGTATGCGATGAGCCCGGCAGCGGCGTAGCCGAAAGTTTCAGTGCCGCCGTCGGGGTACTTGCGGGCCTTCACCCGCCCGAGCGAATCGTAAGTATTGGTTAGGGTAACGCCGCTGGCATCGGTCACAAACACAGGCCGGTCCTCGCTATCATACAGAGTGACGTTCTCGTTGCCCACGGCGTTGAGCACGTTGGTGAGCAACCCCTGGTTGTTGTAATAAAACCAGCGATAGCCCCATCCGTCACCCGTTACGATCGGTTGCGCCAAGGAATTGAACCAGTTGGTGACGCTGAAACCGTCCGCGGCGACCGTGTTGGTGCGATTACCCGCGTTATCATATTGGAACGTGGTCACCTGCTGGACAGCAGTATTCCAAGCATTGGTGATTGCCAGCAAAGCGCCGCAATCGCAATAGGCGTAGCCGGTGACCACGCCGTTGGCATTTGTCTCGGCAATCTTTTGCCTGACAGAATTAAAGCCACTGCGGGTCCAGTTGCCGAGACGATCTTTCACGCCCGTCAAATCGAGGGCGGTATAAGCATTTGAGATACTGCTGCCGTCCGGATAAGTCATGCCGGTGAGGCGAATTAGATTATCCCAGAAATTGGTCACCGTTAGGCCGCGCTCGTCGGTATGCGTCTGGACCAGGCCAAAGGCGTAGGTGAAGGAATTGGTGCGGGAAATCTCCAGATCAATGGTTTTGTCCAGCCAGTTGGCGTAAGTGCCGCTAGCGAAATAAAGGTTAGTGGTGGTCAAGCCGCCCGGCGTTTTGGCACTGGTGAGCTGCCGGTCGGTGTTGTAAGTATAGACCGTCGGCTGGTTCAGGGCATCGTACCGGGCGTCGGGCTGATGGTAAACGTTCCCGGCCGCGAAATAATTGCTGACCACCTGCTCACCTTGTGGACCGATCTGCTGTTTCAGATCGATGTCATTTGCAGCGTAAATGAACGTGTTAGTGCGCAGCGCCACCGCGCCGTTAGTGGCGCTGTAGGTCGAGATTTCCTGGGTGACTTCGCTATGCACCCCGCGAGCATAGTGCGTAAAACGGGTCGTGCCGTCCGGAAGCACCTGCGCCACAATGGAGGGGAGGTCGTTTGTGCCACCCTCATTGTTCACCCCGGAAGGCTTCCCATCATAATCGTACCAGACAAGCTGTCCGTTTCCCATGCCGTTATTTCCGCCACCGTCCATACTCGGCGCCCGTTCCACCGAGAGCGTCGAGGATGTGCCACTGGTGAGCGGATCGATTAACCAGTGCCGCAGACGCGCCAGTCTGTAATCGCTCGGCAGGAGGCTGTTCGGGTCCCCGTTCATGCCGGCCACCGCCGAAAGATGCGAATAGCCAAGCGGGTCCCAATGGAAGCTGTTGCGGTTTCGCTGGTCCACGTTGTCCAGAGTGTTGGCCAGCGGCGCGGTCGATGGGACCGGAGCGTAGGTCTGGTCAAGAATAAGGCTGCAGTCGTGGCGGTACAGGAACAGGTGGTGGCCGCCATTGGGCAACGTGACCTGTACATAGCGATTAATTTGGTTGTTCCCTTGAGAGAAAGTGGACGAATCGGCATCAACACCACCGTAGCCAAATGTCGTGGGGCCATAGGGCGTCGTCATAGTCGTAATCCAGCCCCGGCGCGCCTGCAGCCCTGTGGGATCCAGCGTTCCGGGGTCATACGTGAACAAGGTTGAAATTCCCACGGCATCCACGATATTTGTTAAGTAGCCCTGACCGTCATATCGAAGCTGGCAATAGCGCCCGAAGGGATCAGTAACCTTCGTGATTTGATAGGGATAGGTGGTGTTGGCATAAGTTAGGGTCGTGGTCAGCCCATCAGCGTCTGCAATGGTCAGCAACTGGACGACCCCTGAGTTGCTCGAATAGGTATAGATGACCGTGTTGCCGGCGGCGTCACTCTGCGATGTCATGAAATAGTAAGTCACACCACTGCTGGCGGTGAAAGAGTTCGTGAATGTGTCCTTGCCTCCATCGGAATACTCGATCTCGTACCCAGCCGCGGTCGCAGTCATGAGCGATCCATCGCGCACCTGAGTTTGTCCGGTAATGTAACGGACCCAACCAGCTCCGCCACGATGCAAAAGCACTGCGCCGGAGGGAGTGCTCAGAGGCACCACGTAAGCCCGAAGTGAGCATGACCAATTCTTGCCAACGCCAAAGAGTGCAGGATCCTCGGTTACCGCTCCGCGCTGGCGATAATACAGAACGAAAGATACTCGCGGCCCGCGAGAGGGTTGATAACCGTTTCCAAGCGGCCGATCTTCAAGCTTCAGATTCATAAATGGCTCAGACACGGACCATTCAGGGGAACCGCCGGCCGCAGCGAGGGATGCTGGGCAATTATTACACCCACCACCACCGCCGCCACCACCACCGCCGCCGCTTCCCGGTGGACACGGGCACGATGTGCAGGGTGGAGGATCGAAATTGTCCCAGCAGCAGCCGACATAGCCTATGTCACACACCAGGGTGGGGAACGCGACACGTGCCATCAGCAGCAAGGCGATTAGCATCAGGCCGACCTTAAAACGGTTGGATATCTTTGTCGTTTTCATAACTTGCGGGTTAGCGAATTCGGTTTATTACACATCTTTTTGGCTCTGGCTTTGGGAACCACGACTAACATGCTTGCCAGAAATGTCATGTCACCTAAATGTGCTACACGAGCCCTGCGCCCACGAAAGCCGGGGTTTCCTCAACGGCGGTCGTCTTGGTTGCCGGGCTGGTCACGACAGCGATGCCGAACCAACTCGTCGGGAAGCTCGCAGCTCATTGCGAACGCAATGATCAGCATAGCAGCAATCGCTTGGCTGAGACTGCACGAAAGAGCCACCATTGTGAATGAAACGCTGCGGCTTCGGAAATTTGGTTCCGATAGGTCTTCATCGTGAAACGCAGGATTTATCGGGCCGCAGGCCTGGCCAGGCGAGAGGCGTGTTTACCTACCATCGATCCTGCCTATGGGGTTTTTTCTTTAATCCGTAATGCCACATAAAGGGCATTTTTTGCATCCGTGGCAGCGAGGGCATACTCGCGATCGAGCAAGAGCTTCCACTCGGTATTGGAGCCGGTTAAAGGTAAAACCAGCAGTTCGGGCTTATATCGGCTGCACGTTTCGACGATCGCTTCCACGGTGATCTGTCCAGACCAAAACCTTTTTGGCGTCACGACCGCCAGCTCAGGCGGGACAGGCAGTCCGGCGTGGAAGGCATAGATTGGTGAGCGAGCGTAAACCCAAGCCGTTTGGTCGGCGCAGGCCTTCATCGTGTTCACAATTGGATTTGTCGCGGCCGCCGTTCGTTGCCGAATACCCTTTATGGCACCTTCCAGCCTGGTCTCGGAACGGGCAAGCGCCGCGGCCGCCAGAGCGCAGACCGCCACGGCTTTCCAAGCCGCCCGAGAAAAAACATTAATTCGTCCCGTTGATACGAGGGTATGGACGAGTCTGATGCTCTCGTTCACAGTCCATCCAGCCAGCCAGGCCAGTGGTATGGCCAGGTGGAGGTAGTAATAGTTCCACCAAGGTCTATGGACGGCATGGACTGCCGATACCACGAGAAGGAGAACCGAAGGGAAAGCAATCTGGCGCAGCCCCTTCTGCCGCAGCGCCACGGTGAGGCATAGGGCGGCCGCGGCCCAGCACTCGGCGTGATTACGCAGCAAACGCACCTCAAACTTATGGTCTTCGGGCCGATCGAACCCCTGGACGGCTTGAGCCGTGGTGTGTGACTTCCACGAGGGCGCGAGGGACCCTTTTCCCCAAGTCATCCCAATGACTGCGGTCACGGCGACCATGGGTGTTACCCATAAGAGTACTCTTACAGACGCTGGCCGCCGTAGCAGCCAACCTGGTGAGGCTCTAATCAAATCTAACCTGTGCCCTCTGTGGTCTGCGGTCTGCTTCTGCGCTTCCTTACCCCGGCTGTCAGGCCTGGCCGGCGCACCCACGTTTCGCTCGGGAAAAGCATGGTGACGAGCGGATGCAAGCATCAGCAAAAACTCGACGCCGATGGCAGGCAAGATCAATACAGCAGAAAGCTTGATTTGGAGCGCCAGCGCCATAACGACGCCTGATGCCAACAGCCAAGCCCAGTGCCGCCACTTCCCCCATTCGAAGAGAAGCCACGCTGACAGAAGCGCCGTTGCAAAAGCCGGCACTTCGAGCATTACAGAGACGCTCAGTATCAAAACACCAGGGGAAGCGAGGAGAAGGAACGTCGCGATCAAGGCGCTCCCTTTCCCGGAGCGCTGCCGGACCAGTTCATGGAATGCGCCGATCAGCAGCAGACCAAACCCCGCTGCAACCAGCCGCGCAGTTAGAATAGAGGGGCTCCAAGTCCTGAAAGCCCCGCTGAGCAGGACGGTGAACAACGGCGGCTGGTCATTCCAAATTTCGGTATAGAGCTTATATCCCCTGTTGCACATAAACCCCTTGATAAGCGCGAGTCCTTCGTCATCTCCGAGCTCAAACGTCGTGCCGAGCCGGAGCAGCGAAAAAATTAGAACCGAGATCATCAGAACAACCGCAAGGCCCCAGAGATTTTTCAGGCTGAGCACGCTTCCATTTTGAGAATCCCAGCGGAGGGTGGTCAAGAAGATTGCCTGCGGGCAAGCAAGCTTCAGTTGGAGAGAATCCGGTCTATTGCGAAAAGCGAGTCGCGCAGCGGAAGTTGGAGTGCGACTTGAAGCAAGTCACAGAGTTCTCGGCGCCGCACAAGCCGCAGCTCCAGTCGAGGGCGGTCGAATCGACTTTCAACTGGTATTGGGTGGTGGATGGTGTGCGCAGCCAAGGTTATCCGATTGATCTGGCAAGTCCTGCGAGGATTGAGCAGTACAGCGGCATCAAACATGTTGACGATAAGGTCGACACTTTTCACCTGGCGGATCTGCAGCCGCTGAACATCCTGCCCAAAGCTCACGTGTACGACCCTGAGTTGCGACCAGTGCGCAATTTGCTGCTGCGGCGAAGCAGTCAGGTGCATCAGCGAACCGCCTTATTGTGTGGGAACCGCGTGGGTGCTGAAGGCGGCGCCTCCGTTCCCAGCAGCGGTGGCGCTGGCATGGAAGGCTGGGGTCAGTTCCAGGGTCAGTTGCAAGCTTGTGGACCTCTTTTGGACCCTGTTCATCGAGTATTTTCTGGCCGGGAGCCTCCTACTGATGGCGCTTGAATGGCGCCGCCCAAAACAGCTGAGGCTCGATTCGTTCTTTAGAAACTGGGTCAGTCCGCGAGAGGCCCGGATCAAAACGCCAAAGCTCGCAGCGGACGGCAACGGTCTGCCCAGCTCTAGTCGGCCCGGACCAGAATCGGCCGGGTCCTACGACAGAAGGGAAAGACCGCCCACTCAACCCCCGGTTCTCGATTTCAAATTCTCTTGTCCAAACTGTGGGCAGCACATTCAATGCGACTATGGATACTCAGGCAGGCAGATCAATTGTCCAGTGTGTTGCAAGACAATTCTGGTGTCCCAACTGAGTCACTCGTAAGGTCGTTCGGTCGGCTTTTGAACGCCAAGGAGCAGGCATTCAATCTTTTCCAGCGCCGCCAGAGCCTCATGGGTTTCCTTCTTTTCCACGCGGCGCTTGACCTCCGCAAGGATCGTCAGGGCTTCCCCCACAGAAAAGGTGCCAGGAGGTCCCGCTCTCCTTCTGCTCGCCCTTTCGATACGTGCCACCGTTGTTGACGGTCACGGCGTCCGCGGCGTAGGCGACGCCGATGATGTCAGCCTTGTTTGGCACCGAACGGCTCGTGTACTGGTTAAGATCGTTTGCGGTGTAATTCGCAAGTCGCATGCCCGCGCCACTGCTGTCGCCGCCTTCGAGTGTCGAAGTGCGGTTCCCGATGTTATCGAAGGAGTAGCCGAACTGCTGACCGGCGGTCGGAGTCCAGTCGGGCCAGAATTTCTTCCCGGAGATCAGCTCATCCCGATCGTTGTAATCGTACTTCCAGATCGAGCCGTCTTCGAGCGTGGCTTGTGTGCGGCGGTTGAGCGCGTCGTAACCCTAAGCATGCGAGGCGGCAACGGCGCCATTCGCGGTATTGGAATCTCTGGTCGTTCAGCCGGCTCGCTACTCGGGATCCGTTTCAGCCAAACCGCTTCGATCCCAATTCCTGAATGCGTATCTGAAAACGCTGACATACAACGGGATTAGGAGTATTAAATGGAATAGAAGCAACGGGCTGAACGGCGTCTTCAGTAGCAGAGGCTTCAGAAGTAACTCGAAACCCCAGTCCCAAAGGAGAAGGATAAAAGCATACGCCTTCCAGAACGTTCGGGGAAGAAAGCGCTTGTCCCAAATATGGAGGTGAAGTGCTACTAGAGATGGGACGCTAATTGAGAAATCTAGTATTGACAAAAGGTCAGGCCTGTTTACGAGCCCAGCGGCGAGCAGCGCGAGAAGAAGTAACGTGATTGGCCAGGCGTAGATATTCCACATGATTCTTCTCATATGTCGTCTTAGAGCTGCCCTAAGGTGTAGCGTAGCCATGCCGCATATGCTTTGATTGCGACGCGCGCCGTGAGCATCATTGGACGAAAGGGCTCCCTGAGCATCGGTGCTCTTATGATAAAAAGGTGGTGGCTCACAGAGGGGTGGATAAGGAGTGCGGATGCTGAGAGTGAAATTGGTGCTGCGGTCACTCAGAGCCAGTATCATTTCGGCGTCGCCATTAGATTTCACCTCCAGGGTTAGTGGTGTCCTGCCGCTTCATTCCAATAGCAGTTTTTTACTCTAAAATGTCCGAACCAATGATATCGGGTATCGAGCTGTGCACGGACTGGGGGCGAATGAGGTAAATGAGCCCGTGCAGGAGCTTCCATAGCCCATACAGCCCAGCCAGGAACACCAAACCCAGAGCTCTGCTAAAGATAACGCTGGCACGATTTGAGATAATTATGTAGCTTGTGACGCCTGTTGCACAAGTGAGCACGAGGCCAACGAATACGTCCTTGGTGCCAATGTTCCTTATCTCACTGTTTCGCTCAAGATTAAATTCATTGATTTTAACGTCTGCAGCAGTGGCTGAAATACCATTCGAGATTAAGAAATCGCGAACCGACCGCGAGGACTCGCCCCAAATGATTCTCGCCCTCGCCTCAGATATTAACTTGTTTTGGTCCATATTTTGACAAGCTGAAGAACCGCCGACGCCGTAGAAGAACGGGGGCCAATGAATTTCGTGTGGCTACTTTGCCCCATGAGAGCTATTGATCCTCAACTTCGGTGGCTGCGCTAAAGATGTTTTCCGCAGAGTCAACACCCAGCGTTGCCGCGGCGTCCAGGGAAACGTCCAAGATGTAGTCGTCTCCGTTCCCGCCGAGGTAATTTATTAGAGAGGCGTTGGCGCCTACTCCGATGCCAATCAAGGAAGAGGTGAGCGTGGACATATTCAAGCGGTGCTCGATTATGCGCTGGGTGTTTCCCATGAACTTATATGCCGAGAACTCAATCCCCATCAGTTCCGCTTGAACGTCCAGATTCCAGTGCTCGCCTGGGTTCAGCAGAACGTTCCCCAAAAGATCTACTGCTGAAACTGCGACTGTTTTCAATGCTTCGCCGGCTAGCGTTGCACCCGTTGAAAGCGCTGGCAAGACATTTCGCAGTGCCCTATTTGCAGCTGCCTTCTCAGCGGCGAGGATTTCTTTCAATTTGAGTTGTCTGGCAAGGGCTTCAAGTTGCCCAGTAATCCCCGCGGTGTTCTGCTCGGCAAGCGCAAAAAGGGAAGCCAAGCTCTCCCCAAATCTCCCGTCTGTATCAAGGCTGTTCACCGGATTGTTTCGGCAGAAATTGAATAGATTGGCTCCCGATACCTCTTCGGACCGGTCCCTGGAAATCCATCTGCCCGAGCTAGGACTAGCGTACCGGTACCCGTAATAAATGAGGCCGTTTTCGTCGTCTGCAAACTTTGTGGAGAAGCGGAAGGGGTTTTTGAGCGCCAGATTACCCGTCGCCCGGATTGTCTGGCCGAAAGGATCGTGCTCATAGCGCGCCTCCGTTTGACCGGATACGCCGTTGATCAGAGCAAGCACGTTACCGTTTCCATCGTAGGTGATGAAGCAGTTCGTGACGGTCCCGGGATAGAACGTCGCAAGGGTAAGACCGCCGATGCCGCCGGCCTGATCCAGTGTCCCGCTGAGGTCCTGACCCCACGTGAACGACTGAAGGGCGGAGAATCCCGGGCCGAAAACCCCTAGCAGATTCCAGCCGTCATAAACAAAGCGATTTGTGCTGGCCGCGCCCCACGCTGATCCGCTGTTTGTGGAGACAATTTTTTCGGTGCGGCGCCCCATCCAGTCGTACGAGAAATCGAGCTTTTTTCGGGCGGCCGTAGCTACTGCCGTGAGGTTGCTCATCTGGATGAGCCGGTTCTCTCCGTCCCAGAGATAAACCCAGACTGAGTCGTTCGTGAGATTTCCGTCCGCGTCGTAGGAAAATAGCTGGTTGGTGGGCGCGATGAGCAGGTTGCCGGTGATGGTGTTCGTCGAGCCGCTGAGGCTGGCAAGGTTAGTTACGGACAGCCAAGAGGGGCCGCTGTCATTGTTGGCAGCAAGAGCGCACTGGTAATACTCCCCTTTACGGTATGTGGCGTTGTTGTTGACGGTCACTGCCGCCGTGGCGTACGCCGCGCCAATGATGTCAGCCTTGTTCGGCACCGAGCGGCTTGTGCATTGGTTCAGATCGTTCGCGGTGTAATTCGCAAGGCGGAGGCTCTGCCCTACGCTGTCGCCGCCCTCAAGCGTCGAGGTGCGGTTGCCGATGTTGTCAAACGCATAGGCGAACTGTTGGCCGGCGGTCGGTGTCCAATCCGGCCAGAATCGTCTCGCCAAGATCAGCTCGTCGCGATCATTGTAGTCATATTTCCAGATTGAGCCGTCCTCGAGGGTAGCCTGAGTCCGGCGATTGAGCGCGTCGTAATTGTAGGTGTGCGAAGAAACGACGGTGCTTTGGTTGACGGTATTGACGATGTTTTGCAGGCGAACGCCGAACTCCCAGGTCCGGGAGGTGGTGAGCACGGTCGTGCTGTTGCTCTTGCAGGTGGTGACGCTCAGGAGGTCGGAGTTCGGTTTATAACTGTAACTGGCGGAATAAACCCCGTTAGAGACGCCGCCGAGTCGGCCGTAAGTGTCGTAGCCGTAATCCTGTTGGATCGTGGAAGACAGCCCAGTGATTTTGATCTGATCACGGCCGTAAGTCCCATTGAAGTGGTTACTGACGGTGACGCCGTTATAGATTCCGAGGTCGCCGGTGGTTGATCTCAACCGATTGGCATGATCGTAAGTGAGATTGTTGGTGCCGGTGCCGTCGAGAATTTGGAGGGGGAGGCCAGCCCGGTTGTAATTCGTAAAGTTCACCGTGGGCGTGGAATCGCTGTACGTCAGCGCGATAAGATCGGCGAAGTCATTGTAACTGTTGGTGGTGACGACGCCGCGCGCCCAAGTGCGAGTTGCGAGCAGGCCGTTGGTATATGTGTAGCTAACGCTGCGTCCGGCATCGTCGGTTTTCGAAAGGAGCAGCCCGCTTTCGGCCTGGTAATTCCAGGTCGTTTTGTCGGCGGTTCCGGGGCTGGCAGGCCAGGTTGAGCCGCTCCAGCCCGAGCCGCCGCGAAAGGTGTGCAATTCAGTAAGATCGCCGTACTCGTTGTAAACCCGCTCTTGTGGATAAGGAACGTCGCCCCAGGTGCGGTACGCCTCGCCCCGCGCCGTGTAGCTTGTGTAGGTTTTCTTGCCGTTAGGGCGGGTCTCGGACTTGAGCTGGCCGGCGCCGGTGACGCCGTTTGGATAGTATTCGTAGGCAACGGACATGCCGGTGAGATCCTTCTTGTTGGTGACTTGGCCGAACTGATCGTAGGCCTGAGAGGCGGTGAACCCAACCGGGCTGGCGGTGCTGTTTTCGCGGCCCAAGCCGTCGTAAAAATGCTTGGTGGGTGAAGAGACCGTCGGAGTGCTTTCCCATTGCAAGAGACCGTTGATGGTGATGTTCGTTCCGTTCAACGTCGATTGAGCGGGGTCGGTGACCTGTGTCACTTTCTTGTTTGTACGATCGACATAAGCTGTGACGACGGTTGCATTCGTGTCGGCATCCCAGGTGGTCACCTCGGACATGATAGTTCCCGAAGAAAAGCCGCTCAGGCGCTCTTTGGAGATGCTGGTCATGGTCGGGGTGGCGTCGTTGTCGATCAGGTAGATGTAATTGGTTTGGACCTTGAACCAAGCCGATCCTTCTTTCACGAAGTTTCTGAGCGTGCGCGTGATTCGGCTCGTCGTTTCGAGGGCCGTTCCGAAAATTGAATCGCCAGTGCAGTTCTTGCCGACGGTGCCGTCAAAGTCGAATTCGATGGTCTGAAGGTGAGTCGGTTGGGCAGATTTGTATATGTAAGAGGGCTGGCCCTGACTCGTGAAGAACTCGTTGTGTTCAACGATCGAATTTGTGAGGCCGAAATCCGGTGACTCGGATCTGGCTCTTATCCCGTACCAGTCGGTTCCGATCTTCTTCCAGCGCGTACCAGTACTGCCGTAACTAATTTTTTCCTGCACGGTAATATGCTCCGTGTGGTCGCCGGGATCAGTGGCCGCCGGGTAATAATCATGGGTTTCCTGGACAACGCCTGTGCCGGTTCTGCTGTAAAGCCGGCGATCCAGGTAGTTTTCCTTGATGTCTGTTGCGCCGCTAGGCAACGTCAGCGTGACTTTTCTGCCTCCAAGCTCGTAATAATTTGAGCTGGTAAGTCCTTTCTCGTCTGTGCTGGTGATTAGGCGGCCGGCAATATCGAAGGTGGACTTGTTAGTGAGCGTCTGACCGCCGCTCATCACCGACATCTCGATGATTTTCCCTGTTGGATCGTAGCGGTTCGTCGTCGCAATATCAGCCTGGGCGGGGAACCCGCCTGCTGCCGAGACGCCTTTTCTCACCGAGCTTGTCTTGCGCTTCAAGGAGTCATAAGCGTATTCTGTCCGAATGCCGTTCTCATCGGTTTCCCACAAGACCAGCTCCCCGTCGTAGGAAGCTGAGCCCTTGTAATCAGCCTGGTAAATGGTTCGTGTTGTGGAAGAGTTGGCGGCGTCATACAAAACGATATTGGTGGCGTGGCCAAGGGAATCATTTAGATAAGTGTAAAGCTGAAAGAGATCAAATTGCGGCTCTCCGTTGCTGTCGGTGCCGGTGAAGACCGAGAGTTCGCGTTGCACCAAGGATCCCGCCTGGAAAATACGCACTTCCTTGAAGGAGCGGTTAGTTTCAAGATCTATTTGTTGATAGCCTGATGCGTCATAGAGAGGCTGACCTTCCGCCGAGGAGACGGCGACGAGGTCGTCCTCGCTGGCCTCCAGATGCTCGGGGTAGCCGTAGTAAAGCACCGACTGGCGCCAATCAGGCCCGTCTGGGACCGTCGTTGAGTTTGTGGTAAAGGTCCGCGCAGCGGCATTGTAGGTTCCGCCGTGATAGTACATAGCAAGGTTCGTAACGGTCGAGCCGATCTGGTGGAGCGCATGGCCGGCGAGTCCGTTCTCGCGCCCATCACTCGCCGCGAGTGTAGCAGTGCCGAGGCTGTGGCCATTGATCAAGGATTCTCGAAACTCGGAACTGCGCCCGAAGGTGGCATCATCAGAGAACTGCTCCCAGTCCCATCTGTACTGGTTGATATCATCCAACCCGCCGTAATAGTGCGCTATCCACATGAGGCGGCGTGTACTTGCATTGAAAACGTACTTCTCGACATCTGAATTGCTCGTGGTCGCATCATCGGGATTACTAGAGGGCAGGCTTTTCCAGGGATGAAGAACATATTGAAGAGCTCCGAGAAAATTGAGATCGTCGTGGTTGTAACGACGGGCCTCCCAATAGCCGTCCGGATAGGTGATTGACTTTAGCTGGCTGAAGGTGATGGGATCGTTGGTGTCGCCGTAAAAGCTGAAAGTTGTCGTGAGATTGCTGTTGTCGGGATCAAGCTGCGTTTGCAACAGGTCCCATCCCCAGGTGTACAACCGGTAGGTTTCGATGCATTTGTAGGCCGGAGAATTTGATGAGGCGTACTTGATGCTCAGCGTTTCGATTCGGTTCGTGCCCGGGCTGGTGGTGAACGAAATGGTCCTGGTTTCGGTACGCTGTTCGGCCCCAGAGCCATAATTGAGCGTCCAGGCGCCGCTCGAAGGATCGAACACCAAGGAGTTGGTAGTGGAGACGCCGTTCCGCGTTTCGATGATGTTCAGTTTATTGGTGGTGGATGGTTCGGGATTTTGAATCAGCCAGGCCACGAAAGGAGAGCCTGTGACATTTGTGTAAATGCCATTCTCATCTTTGTTTGTGGCCACCTGGCTGACGAGGTAAAAGTTCAAGGTCGTTTGGTCGTTTGTCGCGACGAAATCGACGAAGGTCTGGTAAGCCTTAACCTGCCGGAGGACTCCGTCGGCTGAGGAGGTCACCAATTCGACCTGGCTGCGGACGTTGGTTGAACTGGCGGTGAAGTAGATGTTGGTCGGGGTGTAGATCTTGCGCGAAAGACCACTTTCCCGGATGCGCAGTCGGCCGGCGGCCGCCCCATCAAACAGACGGCCGAGGCCGACGCTCCAGTCGAGGGCGATTTGGTTTGTGCTAAGGCTCTTGGCGGGCCCCATCTGGATGAAGCTGCCGTCACCAGGAGCAGGTTGCGGATCGTCGCTCTTGTCATCAGCGTACCAGTGAAAGAGCTTTTCATCCCTGATTTCGATTCGCCAAACATTGCTGAAATAGGAGCAGTTGGTCGAGTCGGTGATTTGTGCGCCGCTGACTGTTGCTCCAAGGGAGCGGTCCACCCAAAGCGTGTAATCCTTAGGGGCCTCTTCTCTGTCAGACATGTTCCTGCCGAAAGAGGTTGAGAGGGGCTGCCAGTTTGGCCGGACCTGCAGGTCAAGCTCCATGGATTGCAGATTTGTGGCCACAAGCGTGAGCAGGTACTCTCGCCTGGGATTCAAGTCCACGGCGAAGGAGGGGCCGTTGGTCACATCGGTGCAGCTGCGCCCATTGACTGTGGAATGAACTCCGGCCAAGCTGATTTCCAGCGTCGTGTTGGTCAGGGCATACACGTTAGTCGGCTGGACAGAAAGGCGAACGGTGAGCGGATTCTTTGCCCACTTCCGCCACGGCTCCGTTCGTTGCATCTGGTGCCGTCCTCTGCCAGGCTCGGTAATTGCTGATACCGCGGACACGGCCTCGCCGCCTGTCATCAATGCGGCTGGTGCTGGAGCAGTCGAGGCTGCCAGGAAGAGAATCGCCATGCTTGACGACGTTAAGATTGAGGCTTTCATGATTATTCTTGAAGTTGAGGTTCGATTTGGGTAATGCTCATTTAAGCGGGGTGTAAATTAGGAGACCCGTTGCGCCGGTGAGTCCATTGAGCGAGTTATAGCTCTGCCAATCGGTTTCGCCGGCGGAGGAATCGTAAACTCCATTGCCTGTCAGGTCCTCCAGGCAGTCCGGAACCCCGTCTCCATCTGTGTCGATTGGGATTCCATTGGAATCGGTGGCAACGTAGTGGTATCCGATATCCACAATACTGTTGGTCTCCTTAATTTCGAATCCGCTCACGAGGTTAGTCGTTACCGTGTAATGATACAGGCCCGTAAGATCCGCAGTGCAGCTTCCCATATTGATCAGAGGGCTGTTGGTGAGTTGATAGAAGGTCCCCAACGGGCCAGCCTGATAAGCGATCGCGTTAGTCAGCGTGATGTCGCTGGCGTTGGTAGGGTTAAGCTGCTTGTTGCAAGTCCAATAGGCATTGTTGCCGCTGGAGGTCAGGGCTAACGTCAACGAGAAGGTGCAGGAGTCGAATTCGTTGTTGTAGATTGCCCACGAGGAAGTGCTGAGCTGTCTCACAACTATGCCTGTCACGAAGCGAAGGAGATTGTTCGAAATGGCGAGCGCATTTGTCGCGCTATCGAACAGATAAAAGCTGCCTCGGTGAAAGAGGTTATTGTCCAGGACAGCGACCGTGTTCGCGGCGCCGTCAAATTTGTTGGCTCCGCCCCAAAGCTCCGAGTCCTGCAACTGCAAGCTGCCGAATCCCCAACTGCTATCGTAGAAATGAATGCCCCCATTTGCCGGACAGCTAAACCGGGTGAAACGAAACACTCCAGCGGGCGCTGGCGTGCCAGTGTGGTACGGGTCCAAGCAAAAACCCTGCGCCGGATCATAAAGGCCCAGCGAAACCGGTTGCTCCTGCACGGCCTGGTAGCGCGTTGACCAAATGGGCGCCAGCGGTGTTCCTTTGGAAATTACGGAACTGCCCTCCCGGAGCCAGAATCCGGCCTGGTTGTAGCAGGCCAGTGCTGTGCCCGGAGCAAGCGTCAAGGTACAATTGGTGACTGTCACGATACTCGGGATGTAATCGATAGGGTCGTAATGGTACCCAAGGTCTGGGACATCTGTATCGCGCTGCGCCTGAGGGCTAAGCGTGGTATCGGTCGTGATCGTGCTAGACAGCACCGGCGGCGGATAGGTTGTCTTTTGCCGCAGGTCCAAGAGGAGATTCGGATCAATATTCGTCGTTCCGATGTCCCGGTTGGTGCTACCGTCACAGAGATAATAGCTACCTGCTCCTGCGGTCTGATAGATCCCGCTGCTACTGGACTGTTGGAGACTGTAGTAGAGCGTGACCGGGCCGACGGATGACGCGGTGAAGATGCTGTTAGTTATCCAGCCGTCATCAGCGTGATGGTGCGCAAAGACGGAGCAGGCATCAACGGTTAAATGCTCGCCAAAGATGTCGTAGTCAGTTTCTACGCAGGTCGAACACCCGCTAAACAGGACGTTCTTGAGCACGACGTCGGCGCTGTCCCGATGGATGCCCATAGAGCAGTTAATGAATTGACAATGCCAAACCGAATTTGCGTAGGTCCCGTCGTACACGGCCGTGCCCGCGTAGCAAAAACGGAGGTGTTTCAGTGCCGTTCCGGGGGTGTTCAGGTAGGTCGCGCCCGGGTAGTTCGTTGGAGAACCTGTCGAGCCAGAGATACTTGCGCCTACTGAATTGTCGTCTTGTGAAGTGAATATGGCCATCCTGTATGGAGCCGTGTTACAAATCATGCCGCCTTGCGTGAAGGAAAGCTTGGCTGCAGTGCTATTTGTGAACTTGATGACGGCGCCGCCCTCTATGACATTATTAGTGCCTGCCAAGTTCACACCTGATGTGATGTAATAGGTTGTATCTGCAGCGAACGTGTAATTCGTCTGGCTTGTATTTAGAGTTTGATAATCGAGGCAGAGACCGACCTCATGCGGCAGGCGCCCAGGGCGAATGCTGGCCATCTGTGCTCCCTGCGTCAGCTTGGGGCTAGTTCTAAGGGCGAGCTCAACGAAGCCTTTTCGGTCAGAGAAGCTGACGCTGGCCGCTCGGCCGTTGCTTGGCGCTGGGACGCTGGCCTGGAGCTTGGCCAATAGCGGTTCCAGGGTGCGGTACGGGACGCTTTCGACCAGGAACTGACGCCCATCGATGACGGCCCAGGTCTTCTGCAATGGCACCGGCTCCAGCTCGCTGGCATTGAGCAGGTAGGCGACGCCGTGACCCATGCGGGTCTGGCCGAAATCCAAAGCTTGGTCCCCAGACGCATCAACGGCGCTCACGGCGGGCTGAGGTGCGCCGAGAAATTCCGTCCAGATCTCGCAAGCGGTCGTCTGCGGGTCAAAACCGTAATCCGCAGGGGACGGAAGCTGCTGATATAGAATGACGTCCTGCTCGATGCCAGCGCGCCGATAGGTGTATGATATAGCAGCCTTGAGGGTGTCGAACGCCTTCGGAAACACGATAACGTTCGGCTCTGGCATTTCCCCGATGCAGTTCGTGACTCCGGCTATAAGAACGGTCTTGCCGCTGTCGGTATCCCGGAATGCCAAACCCATCGGGCTGCTGACAAGGCGCTGGGAATCCTGGCCCAGGAAGTCAATGGCGCCACCCGGAGCGGCGATGTCTGGTGTCACAACCAGCTTGTGCTGGCCATTGGTGGCAATCGCGTAGCCTTTGTCGGTAATTTGAAAGAGTTCCTTGGTTTCTTCCCACCGGCTGAGGGCCGGGTTCCAGAAATTGAGGCCGGTGGCCAGTTCGGTATAAGAATGGGTATTCGTGACGCCTTGAGCATCAACAGTCAGGCGTTGCCAGACCGCATGGTGAGGGCCGCGCTCCACGGCAGCGTAGGCATCGGCGGCGGTGGAGGCGGAGCCGGTGTCGAGGGCTGTGGGCGGGGCGGGGGCGGTTGAGTCTTGCGCGTGTGATTGAAACTGCGCGACAGTGGCCGCACAGACGAAAAAAGCGGAAAGGTTGGCTTTCATGTTCATGTTTTATCCTGTATCGGGTTAAGAGTTATCCCGTGCCGGGTTAAGCAGTCTTGGCGTTGATGTTTCGCCTTCGTCTCTGGCTTTTGCCACGCGACAGGCCGCACGCAGGTACTTGAGGGCAAGCTCGCCATAGCGCTGCCGGACGTCGGCCTCGATGAGAAATGCCTCCGGAGGCGGTTTGGGACCTGCGCCGGGCTGCCGTCGCCTAATGCCGAGATCCAGGAGGATCTGGCTGAGCAGCTTTGTTACGGTCCGGCCTCGATGGCCCGCGGCGTCTGCCCAGCGCAAAAGCTGCTGCCAAGGAACTTGCAGCTTGAGTAGGCTGACCATTGCGTGTCGAAGCGTCTCGGACCTGGTGCCGACTTTGCCGAGGCATTCCAAGTAGGTCCGCTTGAGCGCGTCTTTCCTAAGCGGTGTATCATCCCGCGTCGGGAATGGGATGAGGGGCTCGACCGAAGCTACCTCGGCAAGAGCGCCGCGCAGCGTGTGTCCGTTCATGCCAGTGAGTTTCGCAGTGCTCTTCATTCGGTGAGTGTTTTACGCCTTCCCCCGTCTTAGGGACAATAGGAAGAAATTCCTATGTGGATTATGCGACGGCGACAAAGATTATGCGGCAGCGACACGCGACCTCGTTGGCCGTGCGCCGAGGGTGCGGGGCACGCGAGGTCTGGACTAACGCGGGGAAGGGCGAATCAGGCGCGAAACAATTACCCAGGGCCGCTGGCGCCAGCGATCTCATTGATGGCCTCGATGGCGTTGTGCGCACCCAATTTCTGTCGGATTGAATAGAGCTCGTTGTTGACGGTGTGCTCGCTGATGTGGAGTTGGTCGGCAATCATTTTGTACGACAGCCCTTCGGCCTGGAGCCCAAGCACCTCCTTCTCCCTGGCTGTCAGAGGCCCAACGTCCAGGGGCCGCCTCGGAGGTGCCAATTTCGATGCAGCGGGGATTCGCCGGACCTCGGGCCGCTTTCGTTTTGCGCGTTCGGAGCTGGCGTCAACCGCGCCCGCCCGGTATTTTTGTTCGCGAGGTTGTGTTGAAATCGGAGAGAAACGCCCAGTTCGCGAGTGGCCGCGGCCGGGGACGGCTGCGCTCCGGCGTTTGGGAAACGAGCCCTTACGCCAGCGACTGTGAGTGACGAATTCCAGCGGTGTCTGTTGGAATTCCCGCCTGAATTGCTGGCACAAGTGGCTTTCGTGTTTGAAACCGAGCTTCCGGGCTACCTCCCTTACCGAGTATCCCGCGAGGAGCATAAGCCTCACCCCGATTAGCCGCCGTTCGTAGAGCCACCCTTGCGGACCTCGTCGCAATTCGCGCCGAAATTTTCGCTCCAGGGTGCGCAGCGAAAGCCCGAATAACCGCGCCAGTTTCGTGGCGCGAAACCCTGTGAGTTTGGCAAACTGCGTCCAATGCTCTAGTTTACCCGACCTCCCAAACACTGTCCTGAGAACCAGCGAGAGTTTTCGGTCACATGTTTTGACGACCAGCAGTACTCTCTTCTTGCCTGAAGCCGCGCAGGCGGCAGCGCACGATAGGATCATCATAGTGAAAGTCCTTTGGTTAGCGGTGGAAATTCAAAAGTAGCAGGGGGCATACCATCGGGACCTCGTGGCATTTTGCAATGCGGGCAGAAGCACAGGTGGTCGAATGTTTAACCGGGCGAGCTCTCCGGAATCGTTCGGCGATGTTCGCAGTGCATCGACGGTAAGCCGTTGCGCCGCTGGAAGCTGGACCGACTGTGAGGCGACCCGACCCTGCGAACCGGACTGGTGTGGGTTGCGGAAAGGCGCCCCCGGGTTCGCCGGGATATGCCCTCAACTCGGCAAGCCGGAGCGGATCATGGTGGCAAAACATTTTACACGGTGGCAAGAAATTTTCCACCTCGGGGCTTGGATGACCGCAGCTCGTTACTACCACCGCGGGGCCGGAGCGTGGACTCCAGTTCGCAGTTACGCTCAACCGCTCACGCAGGAAAACGCGCCACATCGACTATGCAGTTGCATTCGGAGCAAGTTTTCATCTACAACTGTCTGATGGCGGCAGCAAGCAGTCAGGCGTCAATTGTTGAGGTCTGCTTTTGAACCGCAAGGAGTAAGCATTCGGCCTTTTCCAGCGCGGCCAGTGCCTCGCGGGTTTCCTGTTTTTCCACGCGGCGCTTGACGTCCGCAAGGAGAATCAGGACCTCGCCAAGAGAGAACGTCCCGAAAGGCCTCGCTTTCCTCGAACGCATTGCCGGTCGGCGGGGGCGGACGGCGTCCGGCGCAATCTCAGTGATCACTTCTCGAATTAGCCCCGGGGTAAGCTTCGCTTCCTTTGATTTCCGGATCGCTTGCTCCCAGGCTTTCGGGAATATCTCCGGCTCCAGTTTCAGAAAAGGCCGTATTTGGAACTCATTCGTCGGCTTGGGAATGTTTGAATCGGCTGGAAGCAATTTGACGCGCTCGGCTGCACCCATGACGCGCCAGGCGTACGAGCGGCCAATGTGCCAGCGGTCATGGCAATAGCTTTCGAACGTTGGATGAGTGGCGCGGTACAGTTTTCCGTCCCGAATGGTTAACAAAGCGTTTCCCACTTCCAAAAACGTTTGTAATCCAGCGCGCAGAATCTCCTCGCTTTGCCTGAGCTGGGATTTCTCCGTTTCGCTCAAGGGAGACAGTGCAACTGTCCTGGTCGTTTCGACCGAATGCGCTTGGAGGTTTTGCTTGCCCTTTTGCACCTTCGCCTCTTCGCGCGGAGGGTGCTTGCTTTTTACCTGGCGTCCTTTCGTCGTGCGCGCCATTGGTCGTCCGTGAGTTTTATGGAAATTCGGGCGCTTTTTCAGTGTTGCTTGGGCGTTCACTGCGGGCTGAAGCATCGTTGGAGCTCGTGGCCTAGCACAGATCTTGCGCTCCGGTCTTCTTATGAATCAAAGCTCACATAAGTCGCTGCGTGTCAGGCATGTGGCGAAATGTTGCCAATTGGCAACATTTTGGTGTTCGTAAAAGAACAAAAAGCCAGCCTCTGTCCCGCAAGGCCAACAATCGGACTAGCAGCACGCAATTCAGTGCGCTCTTTTTCTAACCTTTACGTACGTTCCAAATCCACCGGATCTTTCAACAAGATCTCCCATCTGTGCGTTTTCTTGCTACGGGACTAGGTATCCACTGGATGTCCCCAGATTTACGCACATTGGAGAATGTCACATGGCTGAAAACCTGTGGTTTAATATAACTACATCTGTTGCCGAGCGGGGAGACCTCGGCGATCCTCTGCTCACGCACGCCGTTTGCCTCCGTCGCCTCAGCTTGTTTCTGCGGAAGGAGCGGGCGGGCACAGATTGCGCGACCAGTCACGCCGCTTCTTCTAGTCGGGAACCGTGCAGCTCAGGCAAACACCCCTCGACAAATCTGACAAAGGGCTCGTCCTGAAGATCGCGTACTTTCACCCACACCTGTCGCGGGATGGGAAGCGAGAAGAAGCGTTCGATATCCTTTTGCAAACCTTCGGGCCGCTGGAAAAAGCCTGCGCGCATCGCGTAGTAGAAACTGCTCAAGTGCAGAATGATGAACACAACAAACATCTCCTCCTCCGCGGTCACGCCCCTTCTCATGAGGTTCACGGCCGGATCGAGAATGCGCGCAAGCTCCGGTTGTGTGTACATGCGCTCCCACAGATCACGATGTTGTTGAGTCAACTGAATGAGATTTGCGACCCGCCGTGCCCGCGCTTCAAGAAAGAGTCCCACGCTCACCAAAACAAGACCGGCGGTCACTGCGCCCGTTTGCACCAAGGCAAACCAATGTTCTCCAACCCATTGGATAAATGTCACGGTGTCAGTGTAACAAATTGATGCTGTGCTGTGAATATCGCCGCCAATAACCCCATGTCTTCAGCATTACCCAACTATATCCGTACCTATCGAAAGCGCGCCCATCTTACTCAGGAGGACGTTGCTTTTCTGCTCGGGTGCAAGAGCACCGCGAGAATTTGCCGGCACGAGCGATCTCAGCAAGCTCCCAACCTTGAAACACTCCTGGCGTATGAAGTACTCTTCGGCACCCCTGTCCGAAACCTCTTCAGTGGGGTACATCACGGCGTCGAAAACAAACTGAAGAATCGAATCCGGCTGCTTATTCGAAATCTCGGGCAGATCGAACCTCGTCCCGTAACCGCACAAAAGCTTGAACTCTTAGCTGGTCTCCTGGCGCAACAAGGTGTGGCGCGCAGGGTGTAGGCGGCGATCGCCCAACTGCACCCGGTCATGCGCCAATTTCGATCCTGCCGAGAAAACCCAACGCCTGTTATGCGTTTTCGGGAATATCCGGTTTTGCTCCGATGAGGGTCTTCCGAGAGATAACGATTATCCTCTCGTCCGGGCCACAGTTCGCGCCGGGAGGCAAACTTTTCAAAGCGTCTGCGGTTATGTCCTTCCCGATAATCGCGAATTCTCCGGTCTCAAGCTCGAAGATGTCCGGGCAACCTTGCGCTGACGCCGTCTGAGCGCCACTGGCGTGTGGATCAGGACCAAGTCTGCGTTTGAACATTAAGCACGTTCGTGGTGAAGGGGTTCTTTGTCAAGTCACTGCGGGGTTCACAATCTTGCCGAACTCGGCAAGATTACCCTCCTTGGTGCGAGTCTCTAGCCTGCTACTGTTCATGGGTACGCATTCCATGCGTCTGCTACATCTGCCATGCGTTCCTCCCCAAAGCTGCCGAATTACCTGCGAACCCATCGCAAACGGGCCTGCCTTTCTCAGGAGGACATGAAGTTTCTTTTGGGGCTGAAAAGCCCGGCGAAAGTCTGCCGCCACGAGCGTTTTGTGCAGCTGCCTGGTCTGGCCACAGTCTTTGCATACGAGGTCATCTTCCAAACCCCGGCCCGTGAACTTTTCAGCGGTTTGTATGCGACGGCCGAATGCGACGTGCTGGCACGGGCCAAATCCCTCCTCCAACGAGTTTCCGAGCAACAGCCGGGCAACACGAGTCATCGGAAACTCGAAACACTAAAGGCCATCACCGCGCCGGTCGTGGCTGAACCCACCCCAGAAGAATGAAACGATACGATCCAAAGTCTGAACGTGTTTTAGCGCTCGATCCCGCTCCCCGCGGGTTTGGCTTTGCAGTGCTCGAAGGATCGGAGAGTCTCATTGATTGGGGGTTCAAGGCAACGCGGGCGCGCAAACGCGTGCAGACACTTTGGAAAGTCAGGGACTTGATCGGCCAATACCGACCAGCCGTGGTTGTGGTGGAGGACGTCAAAGGCCGAGGTTCGCGCCGCTGCCGGCGAGTGCAGAACCTTATTGATGCCATTCGCAGCGTGGCCAGCATTCACAAGGTCAGGGCGCCAACTTTTTCCCGTTCCCAAATCCGAAGGGCCTTCGCGCCCGCAGACGCCGTGACTAAGCACGACATAGCCAGGACGGTCGCCCGGCAGTTCCCTGAGTTGGCTCTTCTTGTGCCGCCGCGCCGCAGGGCCTGGATGAGCGAAGATCAGCGAATGCACATTTTTGATGCTGTATCGCTGGCACTCACGTACTTCGATACGCGCCCGAAGCGCCGTCCGATTGGCCCCGCACCGTCGTTCGCATAACTCCAACCACGTGCCGAATCACAACGCGAATCGCATTCTAGCGATTGACCCGGGGACGAGGGAAATGGGCGTAGCCGTCTTGGAAGGAGACAATCTCATCTACCATAGTGTCATTGTGGTCCAACGGGGGCGATCACCGAAAGACACACTTGAACGTGGCCGAGGCTGCGTCACCCGGCTGATCGAAGATTTCCGGCCTGACGTGCTCGCCATTGAGAAGACGTTCATCGGCCGAAACCGGAACGTGGCTCTACTCAACGTTTTTGTGGACGAAATCGTCTCCCTCGGCAAACAGTCCAGGCTACGTGTTCTGAGCTTTGCTCCGAGTGCAGTCAAAAAGGCCGTCTGTGGCAATGGGTGGGCCAGTAAAGCCGATGTCGCCAAAGCTGTGATCGCCCGTTTTCCAGAGCTCAAGGCGTACCTAGTCCACGAGCGCAAATGGAAGGAACGCTTCCACGCCAACATGTTTGATGCGGTGGCGCTGGGGATGATGGCGTGTTGAGTCACGCAAAGACATCCCCGCGCTTTTCAAGGCCAAGGCCATGCTTCCGACCGGAACCGGGGCCGTAAAGTTTTGGCTCCAGAAGCTTACACCGGCGGCTTGAAATTGCCAGCGAAGATTGTGAATCGCTTGCCCGCGGGTTCGGGTCGCAAAGTTCTTCGCAGCGCAGTCCTTGAAAAAGAAATGTCGAAAGGATGGTGTCTTTGCGGGAGTCGGGGACACTTAAACTCACTTGTCGCGCATACTTATATGGTAATATGTTATGATTCTAGTGTTATGGCTAAGAAAGCCTATTACCTATTGTCTCCAGTGCCTGTTATTGCAGGCTTCGCGTGGTGGCTGAGCATGAGGGCGATGTGGCCAAAACCAGCAACTGGTTTTACGTATTTGCTCGGAGTCGCAAGTGTGAGCCTAAGTCTTATACTCATAGTAGTTGGAGCCTTTTTGACATTCCGAGCCCGGAGGCGAAAAGAGGCCATCGCCGGATTAGTATCGGCCACTGTGCTCGCCAGTTCATCATTCTTATTATACTGGATAGCAAAGGTCTTGGCCTGGATTCTCTATTTTTCAGCTCCAGTGAATTAAGAATTAAGTCGTCGTGAACCCGATTTGGTTGGTTTCTTGCGGACTTTTGAGTTTAATGAGTTCGGTCACTGTTTGGTGACCGGATTGTCCGGAGTGATTGGATGTTTTCATTTGCCTCCAGCACTCATTTCTAAACAGTGGCCCCTTTGGCTACTGAGTTGTTACGGCTAAGGCCTCTGGACGGAGAATGAGCGGACAAGTTCACTTGCATCAGCCTGCTCGGAGCTTTCAATCCAAAGAGGTAAGAGCGAGGCGAGCGGAACCTGATTCGTTTTATGCTTGACGAAAGTAAAAGGAAACTCATCATTCAGGAAAACCTGAGATTGATAACCGGAGCCGCGCTGCTGTTGCGTGTCTCCAAGTGTTTTATTTTGCTCGGCACGAAAAAGGAAATAGTATGTATCAAAAGTTGAACCGATGCTCACTCCGGGGTGGATGGGGGTTCTCAAGTCGGATATTAGCAATAGCAACATTGCTTATTTTCTTCGGAAACAAACGTGCAGAATCGTTTACAATTGCAATCCACCGTAATATCACCACGGAAACCTTAAGGTCGATGACGGTTGCTGTGGCAGGTCAAACCAAATCATTCAGTGACCGAGCACTGGATCAAATCGCAAATGCGAACCAAGCTATAGACGACAAAACGCCGGCACTAGCGTTTCCCGCCGGACATTTTACCGACGAAAGGTTTGTCGACTCGTCCACAAGACTCATTAATCTCAGAAACCAGATCGTGATGAGCCTGACAGCCGACCCACCCAACGGTGATCAGGCACGGACGCTCCTCGGGGGCGCCCTTCATACGGTCCAGGATTTTTATGCACACAGCACTTGGGTCGAATTGGGAAATTCTGGAATCAATTCCGACCTTGGGCGAAATGTTATGCCTAACCCGTCCGCAACATTACAACCCTGTCCTGATCCGAATTCGGTAACGCAGGTTGGATTGAGTTCTGGCTATGTCATTGCAGGTTCCATTCTCGATCCCAAACACCTGGGGTGTGGCACATTGCCAAGTGCAGGTAAGTGCTATCATGGGAATTACACGATTTATTGCGTTGGGATGAACAAGGATTGCGACACGACTTGCTCGCCTCCATGGTATTTGCCTTACCCAGGTTCACCTCCTTCTCCGCTCCACGCGGCAGCAAGGAATCTGGCGGAACAAGCTACTCAAGACTATGTTAACCAAATCCTTTCCGCCGTCTCTGGGAATGACAAGGCGGTCAGCGCGCTCCTGGATATTAAGGGGAGCATCGGATTCGTTATTGATGACACCGGAAGTATGGGCGACGAGATTGATGGTGTAAAAATTGTGGTCGAGGGCATCGTGCGTACCCTGGACTTATTCCCGCTTTCACGACCGGACAACTGGTTACTGGAGCGTTTCGGTGATCCTGATTTCGGGCCAGCCTTTGTTACTGACAGCGCTGATGAATTGCTGAATGCCGTGGACGCATTATATGCGCATGGTGGGGGTGATTGCCCGGAATTAGCTCAAAACGGTCTGTTGGAGGCGATTGATAGAAGCTTTCCCAATTCGCGTCTCTTTCTGTTCACGGACGCGGATGCCAAAGATTCATCACTTGTAAATGTTGTTATCAGCCGGGCGCAGGAAAAGGGTATTAACATCATTTATGCGCTCACCGGATCCTGCTCGCCGATCGACCCGGCGTACATTCGGGGGGCTACGGAAACTGGTGGTCAATTGTTTTTTATTACTCCATCCGAAGTGTCGCTGCTCTCTGACCTTCTGCAACCGCAGCTCTCTGGAGACTTAGTCACTATTCTTACAGCAAACGGCAGTTTCACCGGAACTCAGCAAACATTTGACATTCCAGTAGATTCCACAGTCAGGCGGCTGGTTGTATCGACATCAATGGACACGAAAGCCGATGTATCTCTGCGGCGTCCTTCAGGAGAGGTTGTAAATCCGAGCGATCCTGACGCGCACATTACACCCCTAACCTCCGGTTGTATTGTCACAATCGACTCGCCGGGGTCAGGGGGTTGGGTGGTGGAGATTTCAGGGAGTGGTAATTTCTCAGTCGTGGTACAAGGGAACAGTCCGATAGAGTTTCGCCGCTTTGATTTCGTTGAGCCTAACCAGGATATTCATGGTGGATTTTTTCCAATTCCTGGCCAACCCTTGGCTGGAGCGAATGTCACAGGTGAGGCAACATTACTTGGCCCACTTACAGCGGGGAGTTTTAAGCTCGTGAGTGAAAATGGAACATTGATAAAGAACATTTCGCTCTACCAAAATTACTCCAACGCAGCTCCCGATCATTTCCTGGGGGAGTTTACATTACCCGCAGAGCCATTCAGAGTTGTCGCAACTGGGAAAGACACCAATGGCTTCGAATTCCAACGTCAATTTGCCACGATTTACCGTGGGCAAGGAGTTGAATTGAGAGCTACGGAAACAAACATTGTTTCTCTTATTCCGGGGGTTCCAACCAACATCTCTTTTGCTGTTCACAATCTTGGAACAACTGGTGTTTTCAACATAACTGTGACAGCCACTCCTGGCACGATTCTCAGCGTGGCCCCAAGTTCCCTTTTGTTGGGAACTGATGAACTAGGTGGTGTGATCGCGCAGATAGTTGTTGCAGTGGGGGTACCCGGCGGCACGCCGGTATCTATCACTGCCGTTGCGGTGCGTGCGGATGATCCCACGATAAACAATAGTGCCACAATACTTGCCAACGTGGTTTCCTTCAACAAACCACCTGTCGCGGATGCCAGCGCTACGGTAACGAATTTCGTCTCGTCCAATAACACGAATGCGACGGTGATACTGGATGGTTCCCGCTCGTATGATACGGACGGAGACCCCTTGCAGTTCTCATGGTTTGAGGCAGGATCAGTGACTCCGTTCGCGAGCGGAATGGTCGCGACGAACACATTCACGATTGGCCCACATTCTCTCGTCCTTCAAGTCAGCGATGGGATTGCAACTGACGCTGACAGTATCACCGTCGAGGTGGTTACGCCCTGCCACGCGGTGCAGGATATCCTCTCCGTTGTCAATGCTGCAAGCATCCCGGGCGAGCGAAAAGGACCGTTGGCGGCAACTTTGCAAGCAGCTTGCCGGTCATTTGACGGGCATCTTGATGCTCACAATATGGGCGCAGGTGCCAATCAATTGGTCGCTTTTGAAAATCAAGTCCGCGCCCAGATCTCCCCACTAGATGACATGCTGGCGCTAAGCCTAGTAAATGCCGCTCAGCAGATTGTGGAGGTCGTCGGTGTGAGACTACCTAGGTTTACTTCAATGGGCCGCAAATCGGGTGGCAGCTTCTGGGTCGAGTTCATCGCCCTTGGCGGGCAGGCGTACACAATCCAAGCATCCACTAACTTGCTGAACTGGGAGACGGTCGGTGTTGTCATTGAAAATCTTAATGGATGGTTTGAGTTCGAGGACTCAAGTGCACCCACTTACCAATCGCGATTTTACCGGATTGCTCCCCCATAAATGAACTCGTCAATATGCTACCGGACGGCAGCGGCGCGTGACGTTGTCGAGGTGGCGTCGTACCGAGGTTTCAAAGCCTCCTCAGAACGAAGTTCCACGAGTCCACTTGGGATCGTCTTCCAAATGCAGAATCATCCTGGTGTTTATTGGCACTTGTCCGCGTAAGCCCATGTGACTGGAAAGTGAGTCAGTCAAGCAAGCGAAATCTTCGTGTAAACGCCTACAGATTGAGGAATACGCTATCGCACAATGAAGAAAAGCGCCAACGGTGAAGTCGGCGCCTGTAACTCAGTTGGAAAACCAGCCCAACTGACGCAAAGAACAAAACTTTGGGTTGCCCACTATGACGTGGTCCAACACCTCGATCTTCAGAACCTGTCCCGCGCGGATGAGGTCGCGGGTCACTTTGAGGTCGGCCTCAGACGGCTCCGGTTCGCCCGAGGGATGATTGTGGAGGAGGATCAGGGCCGCAGCGTTAGCCACGACCGCGGCGCGGAAGACCTCGGCGACATTCACGAGCAGCGTATCCTTTGTCCCCAGGGTGAGCAGTTGGTGCCCTTTGACGAGACGGCGGGTATTGAGCAAGAGCACTGCAAGGCACTCGCGCTCAACATCGAAATATTGGCTCGTGGCAATATGCCGGTGCCAGTACTCGACTGCTTTTTCGGGTGTGTCGCAGAGGAGCATCTCCTCTGGTACCGGGCACTCGCGCAGCGCCGACACCTTGTACTCTTTCGGATTGAACGGTTTCATAACGCATCCACGTAATCCCAGGGATAAACAGGGCTGGCATCGCCGATTCCGCGAAATGCGGCGCGAACACCCTTCGGCAAACCAAGCCAGAGCCGGTAGGCGACCTGCTGGTCTTCGAACCGGTCAACCCGACCGCCCGGGTGAAAGATACGAGCTGTGGTGGTATCACCTTGTCCAGCCAGAGTGTGCAGGAGTCCGGTCTCCGGGTCTCTCGGACCCTCGGCCATCAAGCCTCGCCACTCATCGAGCCAGACGAACCCGTACTGGTTTGCTTGCGTTTCGTAGTTCTTTCCCGGAATCTGGCGGCTGTGCCGAAGCCAGTGAAAGGCCTCGTGACCGGCGAGCCAGACAAAGGCTTCTTCCTTCGTCTGGAACTTGTCCTCACGCCAAACCCATTCCCATTGGATGTTACCAATTCTGCGCGTGCCGATGGCATGCCTGACCTGGGATGGGAACTCCATCACAGCTATCGACACACAGCAGCGAATCCGGTAACCGAGCTTCTTCCTCCGATTCGGGAACGTGCACCGGCCCCAAGTGCCGTGCGTTGACGTTCGGCCGGTCCGGTCATAGAGCCGGAAGTATTCGAGCGTGCGGGTGTCGAATTGGTCCAGCTTGCGCTGGAGGAATTCGAAACAGCAGACACCCAAGGTCGCGTGAACCTGCAATTTCATGTGCTTCATGCAAAATCTCCTTTCTTGCTGGGTTGAAAACGAACTTTTGGATCCCACAGCCAGCGTAGAACAAAAGGGTTAACCACCAAGAAGGGCACCCGTGCTTTGCACGGCAATGGGCCAGAATCTCCCCCTCCGTCACAAAAAAAAGAGCGACCCGAATTCGGATCGCTCGCGTAGACTTACGCCTCGTTTCCGGAGCCATGGGCGAGTGCACGCCTCACCTCCGGGCGCAACGATGCTTTGGCGACGGGGAATTGGAGGCCGGTGTCGCAACCGAAGGCATCGAGTTGGCAGAAGAGGTAGAAACGGGTGCAGCCCGTTTCAAAGACGCGGAATCTGCAGCAACGAGAACGCACCGTAGCGACGTACTGTTTGACTTGCATCTCTGGCCTCATGCGGCCAGCTCCACAGTCTCTGCTTTGCCGTCGTTGGAATCGCTCCCGTGGCGTTGAATCCCGCAGGCTTCGTCGAGAACGTCGTGCAGGGCGCGGGTACGCTTCGGCAGACGCCACAGGTCGCCTTTGATAATCTCTGTGGCCGTGTTGAACGCGCGCCAGGCGGACTTTCCCGTCTGGACGAACTCCGGATGCCGAGGCTCGCGCCATTCCTTGATGAATTTGGGGATGTCGAGGAGGCCCAGTGCTCCGGCGTCCCACAAGCGGATCGCCAGGTCGTTAGCGTCTTTGTCGCTCAGCTCCCACCGCTTATACGTTTCAAACGTCACCGACTGCGCCGCAAAGCGCATGGGGAGCATCGAAACCGTTTCGCTGATCATCCACGATAGGTCCCGCAACATACCGGCGGTGTGCTTGCGCTCAAACGTAACTTCTCCCTGAAAACTGAGATTGTCACACACAAACACCGCAGCGCCGATGCAGACGCCGTTGGCGAACGATTTGTCGTAACTGGTTCTCAGGCCCAGCACGCAGCGGTAATCGGTGGAAACGAATCCGGGCATGGAGAGCGCCAGGAGCCCGAACAACCGTTGCCCTTCCTTGGCGAGTGCAAGCCGCTCCTCGGTGATTTTGATTCCCTCAACGGCGAGTTGTTTCTCGATGCGAGTGATGAACGATTCGTACGGGAGGGGGGCGTACGTCGCGGTGGCCGCTGGAGCGGGCACCGCGAAGACTTCTTCGCGAGTCTTGAGTTGGCCGCCGCAGTGCAACATGAGTTCTGTCATATAGTTTTTCCTTTCTATTGGTTTGGTTGAAAAAGAACCTCCTTGGAACTGATCTCAGCTTATGGCGCCTGAACGTTTTTCCAAGGGGAGCAATCCTGCCGATCACCGCAAGCGATGCGCGTGATTCCCTCCATGCAAAAAAGAGCGATTCAGAATGAATCGCTCGTGTAGGGTTGAGGCTAGTCCTATTGGCAGCCCAGGCAACGCCGGATTTCGCGGTCCGTGATTGTCCACGAATCGTCAAATCCCGCAACGACAACCCGCTTGAACTGCTGGTAGTGCCGCAGAGCTTTTTCCTTGTCCCCACAGGCGTCAGCCAGGAGGGCGAGGGCCAGTTGCGCTGGGCCGCTGCCGCCGTAGCCCCACTCGAACCCAGTCGGGCTATGATTGCGCAGATCGAGACTCAGTCGTAGCGGGCGTTTAAGTCCGTTTCCGTCTGACACCCAAACCTTGCAGCGGCCATCAGCGGCACGAGAACCGTGATAGGTCTTCATAATGAACTCCTGTTGAGGACAGGTCTGTCCGCTCCCAATCGTACGGACCTAAGGAGTGTGACCAAGAAGGGCACCCGTGCTGGCAACAGCAACTGTGCCAAGTATGTGCGGAGGCGGGATGGGTTAGTGTCTTCCTGCTAACACCGAGCTTCGAAATGAGGGATGAAAGAAACAAAAAAGGGACACTGTCTGTCCCTTTGAAATATGCTCAAGCGAGCATCATGCGCATCGGTTGGAGTGTGCGCTTGAATGGATCCAGGACGAGTCCGAGAATTTCCAGTGTGACAATCCCCAGCAACGGCTCATCTCCCGCTTCGCCCAAAATGACGGGCGTGTGCCCCGTCCCTTGTGGGAGCGAGATCAGGCACTCAGACACCTTGCGCTGGATCGTCGTGCCGTCCGCGAGTGTAAATTCCTGCTGGCGCGCCGGTTTGATTCCAATGCCTCGCCACGTTTTGTGCGGCAGCAGTGTATAGGTAGCCCCGCTGTCCACCAGGAACTTCACCGTGGCGCTCTTGCCGGTCGGGCCCGTAACCGATCCTTCAATGTGCGTCAATCCCATACAGTCTTTTGTAGTTTCTGCCGCTCACCGTCCGAACACCGGTCCGGACTGACCGAAGTGACAGGCATTCCAGCGCCATCATAGCGCAGAAGAACAGGGCGTGCAATTGGCGGAGATTTCCGGGACTTTGTATGGGTTCATACCGACGGATCTTCGACGCCACAAAGAAAAAGGCCAGCGGCGAATCCGTCGCTGGCTGTGTATTTACGGGTCCGGTGCGCTGCTAATCCACCAGTTCCACTGCTTACGAGTGCAATAATCGAGCACTGCTTGAAGCGGCCAGCCGACCATGTAGTGCAGGATCGGCGCGGCCCGTTTGACGGTTCTGCCATCGATTACCATGCCCGCAACGAAATGGGGCGCGGTAATCTGGCAAACCAACTCCGAGTTCTATCTGTTAGTGTGCATTTTCATACCATGTGGCGGTGTGAGTGATCGGACGTCTCCGCGGCCGGATTTTGCTGAGAGGCGGAGACTGGGATCATGCTTTGGTTCTGGCAGAGCCAACGATAACCAGATCCGGTGTGAGTTTCGAGGGGACTTCGGCCCCTTTGTCGTTGACGATTTGCATCCAACCCTCCCCCCGGTAATGAATGCCGAACTCGGCACTCATCATTTCACGCACTTGGGGCGAAATGTTCGTCCATACCTGCCAGTCCTCCGGCATCTCCTTCTTCTCATCCGGATAACAGGCGGCATTGCACTGGCGGTAGATAAGCAGGGCGTCCAGACGGGGAATGTCCTCCGGTTTTGCGTAGTCACCCACGAAGGCGATACGGTCCCCGGCCCAAGAACCGATGAGCGGATGCGCGGCGCGAAAATCGCCGCCGCCTCGACCGCCGTCCCGGCTGCTGGCTGCCAAGAGCATGACTAAAGCCGTGGCCGTCGAATGGGTCCATCCGATTTGTTCGCGCAATTTCGGTCCGTTGCCGATTTGATGTGGGTGAACCACCTGCTTTTTGTCGAGGTTGATCAGATAATGATACTGTCCCATACAGACTCTCTCTTTTGCCGTCCTCCTGCTCGCGCGGGTTACTTCGGGTGTGTAATCCCTCTCGCTGGAAGCCGGACAGCGTTGGACAGCGAGAGGAACGGTTTTTAGTGAGGAACCAAAAAAGGTTCGCTCCTCTGGCTGTCTGGTGAAAAAAGAGCCAGCGGCGTATCCGTCGCTGGCTGTGTGTTCTAAGGAACTGTTACGAGGGTCTCTTGAACTTTTCGCGTGTCGCCAAGGCACACCGGCAGGTAATCGCACCAGGCGCACCACAGGCCGGAGCGCTTGTAGAAGCGGCCGGCGGCGATCTCCTTGTCCACATATCCGACCTTAGCCAGATACTCCGCGAGCTGCTCGCCAGTGCGGTTGACACAGTGCCACTCAATCTGCGGCTCCTTGGTTTTCACCAGGACGCAGAGGGCCAACTGTTCCGTTTCCGGCTCTGCAAGCTGGTAGGCGCTCAACTGGTCAGACATCGCAGCCTCGAACCCGTCAGGGGCCGAGCCAGCCGTCTTCCAGTCCACGACCGTCCGCTTGCCGTTCAACTCGCCCACCAGGTCGATAATGCCGACAAACGGCAGGTCGAGGCTGGTAATGGATAACGTGAAGCGGCGCTCAACCGCCTGGACCTCGCCAAGCTTCGGGAACTCCTCGGAAACGAATTTCGCGAGTAGTTTTTCCCCGGAGACCTGGAGCTTCTCCCAGGTCTCCCGCTGGTTGAATCCGAGCTGGACATATTTGAGCATGCCCCACGATTCCCGGAAGCACTTGACGGGGTCAGCCTTTCGCTGGAACAGCCCGGCCAGTGCCTGGTGGACGATCTGGCCGAAGACCAGAGCGGCCGGCGGCACTTTAGGCCGGAGGTTTTCCAGGTAGTAGAGTCGGTACTGCTCGGGGCAGGTGAGATAGCGGCTCACTCGCGAATGCGAGAGGTGCGGGACCTGGCGGCCAGCCACTGGCTCATCCCGGTCGCGCAAGAGCGAGGCGAGCATAACGCAAGCCTTACTTTGCAGCCGCAGTCTGTGCGGGCAGGACCCGCTCGACGTTGGTGTATTTCCCATTCGGGCTCGGTTTGGTAACCACCCGGCAGGGGAGGTTTAGCGTGTAGCCGTCCACGAGGTGCTCGGCCACGCTCGCATATCCGGCGTCCTTGACTGCTTCGGCTAATTGCTTGTCTGAACCGAAGAACTTCAACACCTGGCCGTTGACCAAAATATTGAGGAAGAGCCGCTTGCCCCATTTGCCGTCCATGGAAGCAACGGCAAGCAACTGGCCGGGCACGGCATTGAGTTCGCCGTTATTGCTCGGCCTGGCATTGCCGTTGGTCTTGAGGAAGCCAGTGGCGATCTCGGCCTGCAGGGCAAGAATCTTCCCAGCCCGCGTCTTCAATTCCTCCGGCGTGGTTTTGCCGATCGGGAACGAAAACTCGACCGAGAGCGAATCAATACGGCCATCAGGACTGACGCTGCGCTTGAGCAGCAGCACGGCGCCGTTGCCGTTGCGTCCGCCTGGAGCTTTCCTGGTTGTGGTCGCCGGAGGTTCGTTAGACCCTCGGCTTCCGGCCGGAGCGGTCGCAGGCGTGGCAGGAGGCGGAGCTGGTGTGTTCATCTCCTGGAGCACCGCCAGGATGTGCTTGCACAGGTATTCCGGGTCGCCGTCGTGGCTGGAATACTCCGGGCAGGTGCAGTGCGGCACGTCGGGCAGACCGGTTACGACGAATTGTTTGCCCGGCGTCAAGGGCGAGCAAACGCGGAACCCTTCATCGGTCTTGGCGATGACGAAGGTTTCCTTCTCTTCAGTTTCTACGGTGTTCATGTCTATCCTTTCTTTGTTGTTCTGTTTGTTGTTGTTGAACGGCGGGGTGGGGAAGCGCTGTCTCCAAGACCTGGTTAACCCAGGCTGTCATGGGGACCTTGGCTTCCTTAGCCGCCCGGTAAATGCGGGGAATCAATTCCTCGCGGATTTTTGGGCTGTACATGGGCTTCTCCGTTGGTGAGGTTGGAAAAGAACCTTGTTTCCTATGATAAAGCCTACTGAGTCGAAGCGGTCAGAAAAGGACGGCAAACATGCCGTGCGCGGCAAGTCTGCGCATCTTGGCGTAACACAAAACGGCGATCAGGATCCAGGCCATGCCTGCTTCAAACGACAATCGCGTGACGTACCTGGCCCGGGTCCATTTCCGCAACGACCGGCGGGTGTTCGGTATCAAACGCGCCGACCGCCGCAGTCATGTCTATATCATCGGCAAAACCGGAACGGGGAAATCGACGCTGCTCGCCAATCTGATCCGGCAAGACATTGAGGCCGGGGAAGGGTTGGCCGTGCTCGACCCGCACGGTGAATTAATCGAGCAGACGCTGCGTAGCATACCCGCATGGCGCCGGGCCGACCTGGTCAATTTTGATGCCACAGACACTAAACTTGATTTGAGCTTCAATCCGCTGGGGCACGTTCAGGCCGCCGAGCGCGCCCTGGCCACCTCCGATCTCATCGATGTGCTCAAGAAAATCTGGGCTGAGTTCTGGGGACCGCGGCTGGAGCATATTTTGCGCAATGCACTGCTTGCTGTTCTCGATCAGCAGGACCCAACGCTCTCGGACGTGCTTCGCTTGCTCAATGACCGGGAGTTTCGTCGGCAATCGACCCTGCATTTGCCCAACCGAGCGGTTCGTGAGTTTTGGCTGCGCGAGTATGAAGGGTATCCCGAACGATTCCGCGCCGAGGCAATTGCGCCGATTCAGAATAAAGTTGGAGCGTTTCTGTCAAATCCGCTGCTTGGCCGCATCCTCACCACGCGCGAGAATCCACTCGACCTCAGGGCCATCATGGATGGAGGCAAGATTCTCCTGGTCAACCTCGCCAAAGGAAAGATCGGCGAAGACACCGCGTCGCTGCTGGGTGCATTCATGGTCGCGCGCCTGGGGCGAACGGCATTGCGCCGTGCGGACATACCCGAATCCAATCGTCGGGATTTTGGCTTGTACCTAGATGAGTTTCAGACGTTCAGCACGTTGAGTCTGGCGAACATGCTGTCTGAACTGCGCAAGTACCGGTTGAACCTCGTCCTTGCGCACCAGTTCCTGAGCCAGCTTGAGCTGCCGGTGCGCGACGCGATTCTGGGGAACGTCGGCACGATGATCTCGTTCCGACTCGGCCTGGCTGATGCGGAGGTTCTAGAAAAAGAGTTTTATCCCGCTTTTTCCGCCGTGGATCTCGTCAGCCTGCCCAATCACCACGTTTACCTGAAGCTGATGGTCGATGGAGTGGTGAGCAAACCGTTCAGCGCTGAGACGTTACCGCTGGATTGAGACAATCATGAACGAGGCTGACTTCTGTCACGCTCGGCCTTTTTGGGTGTGTCGGCAGGAGCCAAAAACCGCCTGTCTGTGTTCACGTTCCCAGAGATCACCACCGTACCTCGGCGCCAGTTCTGTTGCTGGACCTGAACAAAATGGCCGTGCCGCCTGAAGCAGTCAAGCCAACTAAACCAAGCCACGTTAACGGATGTTGCTCAAGGGTAGTCGACTTGCACCACGTAAAGTGGATTGCCGCTACGTCTAAAAACGGAGGGTTCGGTTGCATTTGGACGCTGGTCCTCCACTCGTATGGCATCCGCTTCATACAGACGAACCCTGCTCTCGCCGACCTCGACGACAGCATCGTCGTGAGCCTTTTGTGCCGTCTCTTCGTCTGCGAACAATTGAGTCAACTGAGTCATAAGATTGTTATTTTGGCAGCTTGTCTAGGTTCTCGTGCATGGGCGCTACACTGCTCTTGTCAATTCCACGAAGGGTCTTGCGCAGTTTGTCCGGCGGTGACCCGCCATAAGTATTAATCCACGTTGCATCTAACCCCCTTACCCCGGTCGCAATGAGAGTTAACTTGTCCTTATCAACTGCCTTTTTGTCTGCTGAAAGGACCTTTGCCACAATCTCATCGACCTGATCGTAACGAACCATGACACGATCATGTGCGGCCTTCATCCGAGCGGGGTCGGGGAGCGGACGACGAGCCAGACGTTGGAAAGTGGGGATTGGTGCGCCGATATCACCACGACGGTACACAGGTACATCGAAGCCCAGATAACCAATCACCAACAAGCGGTCAAAAGATTCCGCAAGCGCCACCGTGGATTCGGATACACCTACGAAGTTTACTGCCCCACCGGCATCTTTGAGTGCGGTGACTGGGTTGGCCTGCTTGTTCAATTGTTCGAGGACTTTGTCATAATTGGCGTTTACGTCACCCTTGGCATCCACCATGTTGACAGGAGGAGGGCTGACGCCTGCTTTCAGTCCAGCTCCAGTAGCCTCAGCCTTGCTGAGAGACACGACCACTCCTCCCGTGACATAAACTCTGGAAACAGTCCGAAGGAAAATCGGGCGATCTCCTGCCCCTTCAACCGCTTCATTCAGCACATGCCGAACGTCGTCCCGTTTGGTCCAATCCTGCAGCCGGTTATACAAATCAAGCTCATCTGCCGCATAAGTACGGGCATCGGCAATGGTCACGGAACCGTTTACGCGGTCGGTGCGGAGGAAGTTGAGACCAACTGGTACCCCGTGAACCGGAATCGCCAAAGCCAGCCCAAAACCGCTTTTGGCCGCAAATGTATATGTGGGGAAGGCTGCCCGCGGTGCTGGAGCCGGAGTCAAAGCGGGTACTGGTGCGCCGGAAGCGACTGGGCCGGGATTGGGGCGATTGGGCGGGTCGTGCGGTACAGTTCCAAATGAGTCCTTCCAGTATCCATTGAAGTAGAACTCCTGATAAGGGATTCCCTTCAGCCGGGTCCGATGATCATCAAGGGGAAGGAAGCCTTTTTGTCGATAGAGACTAGCTTGAGATTCGATTGGCGTTTGCACAAGGAACACATCCCCAGGTACCAAATCTTCAGTAAGTGGATAGACTGGAATCACTTGGCTGGCACGAATCGTTTCGCACCAACCCTTGGCGACTTCCTCAAGATGCCTGCGCGCGCGATCAGAGGCACACCCTGATGAGACTACCAGCACCACCATCAAGCTCAGGGTTTCGATTGTTAATACCGTTTTCTTCATAAGCACAATTAGGAGTTCAGTGGGTCGAAATAGTTGCTTCGGCACACATCGGCCGGCCGCTAACCTGTGACGTCAGGGCTGCGGGCTGACGGCAGATCATTTTGATTCCGCGAGTATAAGGTTGAATGGTCAATCACGTTTCTGCAGTTTTTGGTTTAGCATTCGGACATTCTGCTGGAATTGTGGATTGTTCTCCGGCACCCGACGAATCAGTTCCGCCACCTCGTTGGAGTGTGGTCGAAGTTGTCTTGGGTCCAAGGTGTTGAGAATATCCACCGTAGTGGCTTGGGCCTGCGGGTCGCCCTTGCGCTGGTCGGCAGCAGCTAGGATGTTCTTACTGAATTCTGGGTCGTTCCGCCACACGTTGGTGAGATGGCTGGCGGCGACCTGGCTTTTCTCTGGGTCTGAACTCACTGCCGCCTTGGTCAACTCTGACAACCTCGCTTCCAGCGCGTTGGTCGCGGACGCTCGCACCCCTGGATCACTGTCGCTTTGGGACAACGCATCGGTCAACTTACGTGCCATTTCCTCCGGCAGGACAATGAAGACGAAGTTAATGGCCTGTTTTCGTTCGTGGGCGTCCGAACTGGATAGCGACTTCATCAGGCTGGCCGTAAGTTGAAGCTGGCCCAAACGCAAATTGTCAGCGGCAATCGCCTTGCTGGACTGAATTTGTTGATCGGTGATGATGCTGGAGAATTTGTACCCAACGAGCGCAAGCGCCAACGGCACGAGCACTCCGGCCAGCAACGTTCCGATCACCTGGCATTTGTCCCAGGCGCTCTTCTTGTTGCACTCGGCTTTGTTTTGAAGCCGCTTCACTTCCGCAACTAATTCGTCATGGGTCATAACTGACGATGAAGTTTCTCAGTCATTCTTTTGTGAGGATCCATCGGGGGCATATCGTTGAGGCGAGCTGCCGGCCCGGTTCACCTATACGCATTTGCCCTGCTGATTTGACCATTCAAGCTGGACCGTGTAGCCGGCCACCTTTTTGAAATTCCACGCGCAGATGTCGCCGATCTCGCCATTGGTATTATCGTACCATCCGGAACCAGGGACCGGATCCGTTATCGCTTCACACAACTCGTGCGCGCTCGTCCCGGTGAGGGCATTGAATGCGGTCATCCCGCCAAGGCAGCCGTTGCAGGTCGGATACGGCATGACCGCGTAGTAAACCTTTCCTGCATTCTCGTGATATCCGCAGTAATTCTGACAGGATTTGCTGCCGCCCATGATCGAGATGATGCCTGGATCAAGATAGATAAAGTACAGCATGTTCTTCGTGGGTTTCGGCACCGCCCCTGCGGCTATCCACTTCTTGAGTCGCGTTCGAATTGCCGAATCGGTGACGCTGCCAACCGGCGAGTTGGCGTTGATCACTTTTGTCCCGACGAATTTTCCAAACCCGATGGTTTTGCCGGGCACGCTGTATTCAGCGAGTTGCCCAATCGCTGGACTGACGAGGATTGCCGCGAAGAATTTGTTCAAGTTGTCCATCAAAGGCTTGGAATTCGGCGTTGTGCCCCAGAGCGCCCCCCAGAAGACGGTGAACACCGTGACGTTGGTTAGCAGCGGTCCGCCGTTGTAGTTGAGGTGGGCGCTGGCGGGTGCCACGTGTGGCTTGCCATCAAAGAGATCGCGCTCCTTATCCTCGCGCAGTCGCCCCAGCGCATCGATGGGCACGGACGGTTTGGGATGGTGCAGGGGAACGACTCGAATGTGTTCTCCCGGTTCGAAAGATGTTGTGCTCTTACGTGGGCGCTTGGATTTTTTCATATTGTCCGTTGTGTAGACGTTATTGTTAGTAGCTGAGTTCCTAGAAAAGTTTCTTCAGCACATCCGCCAATCGCTTTCCGGCCAGGGCGATACGCCGGCTGGCTATATCATTCGCACGATTCTCGTAGGCTGATGTCAGCACCGGCACGTCCGTGTCGCTGATCTTGTGGCTCTCAAAATCGCTCCATTTGGCGAATTGAAGGCTGCCCTCGTCATATGCGAAGGTGCGAGCGGCGGCGAAGCTCTCGGTGGCCCAGCTCTGGTAGGTCTTATGGTTTCGGTAGTTCTTTTGCTTTATCGCATCGTACGTGGTCCCGCTGTCGAGTCCGTCTGCCACGTTGTCAATAAAATGGTAGCTCCCGGTCGTGCCCAGAAGGTCGTCCCAGAGCGTGTGCAGGGGCGTAGGTTTGTGGCCCGCCTCGGCCAGGGCCAAGGCGTTGCCGCCTTTGTCGCCATTCGGGTAGGCGTCTGAGTACATGGTCGCACAGTGGAGCGGCTGGTGGATGTCGCCTACAAGATGCAAGAGCCAGCAGAGGCTGAGCGCGCGCTCCGAGGCGGCAGCGTGGGCGTCCTTGAGCGTGATAATCGCGTTAGAGATCGCCCAGAGCGCGTTGGTCACAGGCGGCGCGAGTTGATGGGCATCAAAATGAGCCACATCGGCGGGCCAGAGGTACGGGAAGTCAACAAAGTGCCAGGCGGCGTGATGGTACTTGGTGACTTCCGGCGGTTTGGGTGGCTGCCCGGGGCGTGCAGGACGAACGAGGTCGGGCCAAGTGGCGGCGGTGAGAAAGACCCATTCATCGGGGTCAGCGTTCGGATCCATTTTTTTGATCAACAGGAGCGTGTAATGCGGGTGTTGCTTCAGGAGAGCGGAAATGGCGTTGCGTTTGACTGTGGAGAGGTTGCGCCATGCCAATTCCGCAACCGTCATGTGGCCCGTTGAATTCCAGGCCCTTGCTTGCGCAACGGATAGAATCAGAGCGCCGAACACGACCATGAAACGGGACAGCAAAGTCACCTGTCGTTTTCCGATTCCGAAAACTCTACCTATCTCTCTGTTCGTTCTTTCACCTGAAGCGCAGATCATTTGTCAATCATTTCTCTGTGCGACTTGGTTTTTGCGATCACGCCACTTCCTTATGAGGGCGTGAAGCAAAATTGCTTGTCTAAGGGCGACATTCTTGCCTAAACACGACGTAATTCGCGATGTGTCACCAACAATCTCCGTGCCCCATTGCCAGCTACACCCGTTCCAGAGCCGTTCACAGGCTGGTTGCCGTACACTGGTGCAAAGGATTGCGGCGAAGCGCCGTAGAATTTTTTGAATTCGTGGCAAAAATGCGATTCATTGGCAAACCCCAATTCCTCGACTACCGCTTTGTTCGACCAGCCCTGCGAAATCAGCCGAAGGGCCATGTCGAGTTGTAATTCCCGGGTCCAGGCACGTGGAGCCTTATTAAAGTGCTTAGCAAAGAATCGTTCCAATTGCCTCATGCTGATGGGACAGAGAGCTGCCATGACTCCGGGCCGGAACTTGGCGTCTTTCGCCAGCATTTCCCAGTCCTGTATTCTCGAAAGGCGCGCGCTCACGGGATTTGGGTTTTGCTTTCCTGTAAGTCGTACCCGTCTCGATTGTTCCCTTCGACAGCACGATCATTGTGGCGCGCTTGATCCCGATGGGACACGTAGCGGCGCTTTCTGGAGATCTGAATTCCTTCTGAGAAACCCAGCCCAATTGTGGGTAGTACCATAGCTGTCTTCCGTTACGTACGCTTCAGAAGGTTTCAATCTTTCAAGAATCTTGCGTAACGTGCCGGAAAACGATGCAACAGCCCGGAGCGCGAAAAGTTGAACACGAATGGAACTCTGTCCTCTTACCAGGACCACCCCCACACTATCTGGGCGGTGTGCGACCGACTCTCAGGGATGAGCAGAAACGCCCCTTTTCAAATGAGCTTTGGCTTGCGCGACACGCTCCTTGAGGGCGACGTTGCCAGGACGCAACGACAGGAGACGTTCCAGGTGGAACGCCCCCGCAAACCATTCTTCTTGCAGCTCGCATTCCTCGGCTTGGCATTCGTGCCATCGAACAACGGCGTCTTTCGAGGTCGAAAAGTTGCCGGGGTACTTGGAGAGTAGATAGTGCCACATCGAGCTGAGCGATTCAGGCGGCTTCCCACTCGTGTCGGCGGTAGGAATGAATTGCCCGCCCGAAAGGAGTACGGCCAGTCGGGTGAGATCGGCCACCGGCCGATCGTCGATGGGCAAGGGCCAAATATAGCGAAGACCTTTATTATCCGCAGTGACAATGTGGCGCCCATCTGAGAGGAAATTTACGTCCACCAATTTCACCAGATGCCCCAATGGGGGTGTGAGCGGATCGGTGTTTTCGGGATCCCAAATTCGCGCCGTTTTATCCGAACTGGCGGTCGCCACCCATCTTGCGTCCGGGCTGAAAGCGCCGGCTCGAACGTGATGTCGATGGGTGAGCGGCAGGCCAATTTGTCTGCCCGTGGAGGTGTCCCACACTTTGGCCGAGAAATCTTCACTCGTGGTAACGACGCGCCGGCCGTCACGGCTGAAACAGGCGGACAAAACTCCGTCGGCGTGCCTCAAGGGCCCACCCACCGGACGACCGGTTCGTACATTCCAGACCTGGGCGTAACATTTCGTAAGATTAGGGTCTGAACAACATGTAACCAGATATTCTCCATTGCGGCTGAATTCCACAAAAACAACCGGAACTGGATGTCCGAAGGCTGAGTAGGCCAGTCGGCTGCTACCTGTCTCCCAAACGTTGGCGTTGGTGCCGCTCGTCGTGACCAGGAGGTCACCGCGGGGATTGAAGAGAACAGAACTCACGTCGGTTTCGTGGGGCAGGAGCGCTGAGAGTGATTGTCCACTGCGAACACTCCATACCTGTGTGGTCCCTCCCCAAAATATAGCCATTCGCTGCCCGTCATCGCTCAAGGCAGCACCGGCGTGGAAGTCGGGAAGGGAGATACCAGGGCCCATCGTGCTGCCGGTCATAGTATTCCAAACTTGCAGCAGGCGGTTGGTCTGGCCTCCATCACTCCGCAGCAGAGAGGTTGTTAGGACAAACTTCCCGTTAGAGGTCAGCTCGGCTTTCTCAACTGAGGTGGCTGGATTGATCAATGGGCCAACCGCTTTGCCGGTTGCGGCATCATAGATTCCCAAGTGATTGCTTGAGACGGTCAATTGACGGTTACCCTCTCGGGAAAACAAGCAGCGCTCGGGCACGGGAGGCAGGGCACAACCTGCCAGATCCCAAACCCTTACCGAGCCATCGGTACATGTGGTGATTATCCGGCGTCCATCGGAACTGAATGAAGCGTGTGTCAGTCGTTCGCCGTGCCTCAAGATGGGATTAGAGTCCAGCGGCTGCAGATCTTCGGCGCGCCAGAGGCGAGCGGTGCCATCGAAGCTTGCCGTGAGAATGAGGCGTCCATCCGGACTGAATTCCGCGCCTACCACTGCGTCATCGTGGCGGATCTCCGCTGGAACCCTTTTGCCGGTGGACAAATCCCAAACATGAGCTTTGTGATCGTGGCATGCGGTGACCAGACGTTCATCATCGGGACTGAAGTCAAGGTAAGTTACCCAAGTGGTGTGGGGGAATGTCATGCCCGTGGGTTGCCCGTTGGTGGCATACCAAAGGCGCACTCCTCCTTGGTAGCTCGCGGTGGCAATGAGCGTACCGTCGTGGCTGAACTCGGCAAAAGTCACCCCATTAGAGTGCGGCCCGAGAGCGAATTGCAGTTGAAATGTGCGCGTATCCCACACTCGTGCATACCCATCCAGACAGGAAGTAACAATCTCGTTTCCGTCAGGGCTAAATCTTGCACGGAGCACTGCGTTTGTGTGGGGCAAACGCCCCTGTTCAGCGAGGGTAATCGCATCCCAAATGATGGCAGTTTGAGACTCGCTAGTCGTGACGACGAATCGTCCGTCAGGACTGTAAGCGGCACTGAGAAGCGCGTACTTCGGGCCGAAAGCACGTTCATGCAGGCGGCCTGTTTGCAAATCATGGATTTCGGCGCCTCCATAATATTCGGCGAGTAAGACGTCGCTACCGTTGGGGCTGAAATATCCGTCATTGACTCGTGTCGACGCGAACCACATCTGCGTCAGTTTGGGGCATTGGGCCAGAACGGAACCAAATCGCAGACGATGAGTGGTTTCACTGTCATGGTTGCCTTGGTCCAACCGCAAAGCTTCCGCGAAGTACGGCAGGGCCGCCAACAGGTCGCCTGGTTCCATTGCGCGGTTTCCGTACGACACATTGGCGCTCACTTGTCGTCGCCGCGCGTCAGTGGCAACTCGCCATTCCCGATAGACCAAATAGAAGATGGCCGCAGCGATTACCAATAGGGCCGCGGCAATAGCGGCGATCCGCTTGAGGTTGGCGAACCGTTGCTCGAGTAATCTTAACCGTTTGACTGATTTTCCGCTTATCACCATGAGTAGATCGGCGTGCATGTCGCCCGCCGACAGGTAGCGCTTGGCCGGCTCCGGCTTGCAGCTTCGGAGAATAACCTCGTTTAGTTCCAGCAGGCCCTCGTATTCTTCGGACTCGCTCCACTCAGTAGGTAACTCTGGAAAGTCATGGCGGTCCTTGCCGGTGCTGATTTCGTAAAGCACTTTGCCCAGGCTATAGAGATCAGCCTGCGGCGTGCCGGGACCTTCCGGAGGAATGAACCCTTCCGTTCCCACGTACGAAGGGGCGTCCTGGACAGCTGCCACTAAGCCGATGTCTGCCATTTTCGCGATTCCGTTGACGAACAGGATGTTCGACGGCTTGATATCGCGATGAACTAAGCCGCGCTTATGCAGTTCGGCCAGCGCGTCGCTGAGGGCAATTCCCAACTGGAGGCACTCCCGCAACGAGAGCTTGCCGCGATGCGACCGCTCGCTGGCCAATGTCCTGGGAGAGTACGTCTCGGGATCGATGGTTGCGCCTGAGACCTGATCATCGCCCAGCTCCATGATGTAATAAAAATAGCCTTGGGCCTCGTTGATCCCCACCTGCAAGACGTCGATGAACCCTTCATGCAAACGGGAAATCGGTTCGAATTTTCGAATGCCGGCCAGCTCTCGCTCGAACGGGCGCTGGCTCTCGAACGCATTTCGGAAAACGATCTTTACTGCCCGATGCGTTCCCATCATGTTCCTGGCGAGCCATATCTGACCGTAGCTGCCGTAACCAATACGCCGGATTATCTCGTGTTCAGGGACGGAAAGTGGCGCTTCGATCTGGAGTGGACGAGATCCCGTCTCTTGGGGTCGCGCGGCACGGTTGGAGTCGGCATGCTCCATGATTCAAAAGCTGGTTGACACTCCGAATTAAAGCGGGAGAAAAGGCTACCTGCAACCGAATTTTTGCACCTGCAGAGGCCTGCTGACCGGTCACGATTGTTACGGTGTAATAATCGGCTACAATTGTCTGGCGATCTTCCAGTCCTTATCGAAATCATTCGCTTGATGGAAGGGGGCACCGGAAACACTCGTCCTGCCGACATGCTGAACCAGGGACGGTGCATGGTAGAGGATGGGTTGTCCTAGCCGTCCCGCAAGACGGGAGATCTTGATATCCTGCATGCCTTGCACCCGATTCCAGTGAGCGACAATAAACTTCAATGCGCGCCTTGAAATCACCAGCGCCTGGCTTCCGAACACGGACTTAGGCGCGACAATTCGGCTGTGGCTCGCTTTGTCGCAAGCGATTATGCGGAGCTGCGGATTATAGAGGCCCGCCAACGTCGCCGTGCGAGCTCGCAACGGCGTCCACTGTTCCAAATTGTGACGAATATGGCGGTTGAATTCCAAGTCGTCCTCCAGAAAGAGAACATAATCAGCCGTGCGAGCCAAGGCCGCCTTCAGGGCTAACAAAGCGCAGGCGGTCTGCCGTTGCTCATGATCCTTCCCGTCGGATTCATCGATTTGAATATGCACCGGAAGCTTACCCCAATCCGTTCTCTCTAAATTCTGGAGCGTCCGCTGGCGCAACTGGTCGCGTTCTGCACAGGAAATCATGACCGCCTCAAGCTGGAATGTTTTCAACTTCGCTTTCAGGCATGGGAACACGAGCGCACCGCTGCTGGTGGGTCCAGGACGACCATTCCAGCCCCGTCGCAGTTGCATGACATACTCGCGACACTCCTTCTCGAACCAGAAATCTTTAACCCGCAGGTTCGACAGGAGGAAATCCCACTTGTCGGTGTTGCGATGTTGAAAAATCCGACGCCCCTGGAAATCATGTTGACACATCGTGCCCGCCAGCGTGTGGATGGGCGTAGGCACCAGGGCGTACGGCTGATTTATTTTTCGAAAAGCCAGGTGGAAGGTCTCCTTGTCTCCGTGCACGTACTGATAGTAGAAATCGGAATTCTCATTGAACCACAAGCAGAGGCGAAGGGACCGCCAGCAGCGCTGTTTATCCACCACGAGCTGACCCGTTTCAAATTCCGGTTCCCGCGGCTTGCGTAAGCCGCAGCTCCGCCAGATGGCCCTTTTCTTGGTGTTATTGCGGTGAGCGTAATCAGGCCAGAAAACCGCTCCGCTTGCCCGGAACTCAGGGGTGTTGAACAGGAACTCAGGATCGACGACGGGCACGTTATCTGCATCCAGCAACAGGATTTCACGAAACGAGCAGTGGAGGAGCGCATAGGGCTTGAGCGCCCAGCCGCTCAAGATGCGGACGGGGAATTTTCGGCGTACCTGACAAGCGTCAACGCACACGACTCCGAGCGCTGATAGAAGCGATGTCATCCGGGCATCCATCTCCTTGGTACCCAAATGCCATAATTGAATCGGCAAGCGGCAGCCCAGGCGCCTCAGCATGTTAATGCAGACCCAGGCGTTAGTGAAGTAGCACAGGCCACCGCCGCAAATGACGATTCCCCGGCCCTCATACTGCCCTGGATGCACCGGGATCGTGCCAATAAACCGATCACAAGCTTGACCGGCGCGGTGAATGTTTAACCGAAGTTGGTCAAAGTCATTCTTGGCGGTCGCGGCGATGCCCTGTTCTGCCGCTCTTCGTTGGACCGGTGAGAGGGCCTTGAGAATGCCACCCGTGTAATAGGTTTCGATACGGCGGATGACTTCCTCAGGTGTGATCATGTTCATGCACCGCGGCAGCCCGTCGACTACGTCCACACACAACCGGCCTGGCTTGTCACGCTTGTCACCATCCCGCAAAGGCACGGTGCGATCTTTCCAACATCCTCCCTTGGCGCAACAGGCCAGCGCACCATTCAGATGAATGAACTGGTGCCCAGGATATGCTTCCCAATGTGCTGGCTCGCGGCCGCCGGCAATCACCACGCACGGGCGGTGGGGCCACCGCGATCGTTTAGTCTCCACGGCGGCAGCTAAATGCATCAATGATGTGATAGGACATAGCACGCCCTGAGAGTGATAAACCAACCGGATCAGCTCTCGAAGGGTGGTTTGACCTCGCAAATCGATCACCCCTTCGAGCTTAGGATGGTGATGACCGCATAGACCGACCTGAACAAATTGAATCCTGCCGCGGAGGCGGTCCACCACTTCCTGGTAACGGCATGTTTCCCACCACTTGACGGTGACGTCATACTTTCCACCGGCGGCGATGATCCAAAATGGCGTCTCCACTCCTGTCAGTTCTTGAACTTGTGAATACCATGATTTTTCCTGGTCTGACAGATGGATATCGCCTTTGCTCTTCGTCAGCTCGATGGCGATGTGTAACCGCTCGTTGAGAAATTTGATGAAGCCATGCAGACAATGGTAGGGGAGCTGATTGCAGTGATTGATGAGAGGGTATTCACAGTCGATTTGCTCCGCTTCCGGGTCATTTTCAGACAAGGGAGTCAAATGCGGGCTTTGTTCCCAAAGCTCGGGACAGCGCGTCCGCACATCTGTCAAATACTTCCCGGGATAGCAGTGGTGTAGGTCGCGAATCGCGGCTGTTAACATCACCATGTCGCCCACCGGCAGTCCAGATCTCAGGATCAGTTTCCTCATCGAGGTGACGGGGGAGGAGGGCGCGCGCCTTGCTTGCACAACCACGCAGAGGGGAAGGCGCCCGCCCTCGCTACTTGTTCCAGCCCTTCTGAAACTGCGGACTCAATCCGGTGGGCTGTCTGGGAGGCGGCTGCTAGGTGAAACTTCCTCCTCCATTAACTTTCTTCTGCGGCGACGGATGTGTTTGGGCTTAGGGCTGTAACGGGGTTTGAGCTTCCTTCTGCGTGCTGTTTTTTTCTTTTTGGCCATGGCGTTTTTTGGTTTTGGTTTTTACTTGGCTCTGACACCGTACCCACCCGAGGTGGTCGGCTTCGTTCTCCCCGATTTCTCCTTTAGGCAGCAAGCAGTTCATGTCCCTTTCTGCGCTCACGCGCTTTGCTTCATCCATTTGGGGCAGCAGCTTCCTCAAGATACTTCGCCTGATGTCGTGAAGGCCTGTAGAAGTCACCAGCCCATTGGTGCAGTTTTCGGGCGTTCCGTAAGCGATGCGTTCGTCTAACAACGGCGCCGTGGTTCGTTTGTCCTTGTGCTTTTCCATAGTTACTGAGCTCGATTATGGCCCGGGTTCAGGGTCAGATCGGTTTGGTTCGTAAATAGGCAATTTCCTTTTTGAGCAGGGCGCCAACCCGGTGCTTGATGAGATATACGCGGGCAGTGGTAATGTGCAGATCGCTCGCCACTTTGGAAACCGGCCAGTTTTTCCGAAGGCACAAATCGAAGATTTGGAAGTGCTTCCCGTCAACTTTTGCTTTGACCCTGTTGAGGGCTGCGTCGAGAAGATTCTTTTCCCATTCCTCGTCCCAAAGCGCGTCCAGTGCCGGAACACGTGGGTCGGGCACCCGGTCTATTGTTTCGGTGTCAGTGGCTGTCCGGTTCAGAGATTTTTTAATGGGCATCCTTTTTCGAAATTGGGCGATGATGCACCAGCGTGTCTGACGCATGAGCCAGGTTTTGAATGAACCCTTAGCCGGGTCATACTCAAACTTCGGCAGATTTTTCGACACGGCGATGACCGTTTCCTGGACCACATCCTGAGCCTCCGCCTGGGTCAGGCCGGCTCGGATTGCGGCGTTGAAAATGAGCTTCCAATACGTATCGAAGAAAACCTTCCAGCTTTCTTGATCGTTCCAATCCTTCAGGCGACTCAGCAATGACTGCCGGGTCGGAATGAACTCACTGGCCTCACTCATGCTCGATGCTTCTCGCAGAATACCTCTTGTCTGTACGCAGCATTTTTCGCGTTTCTTTCAACAAACTGAAATGAAATCAAAAATAATAGATTTTTGAAAGATCTGAGTCGTTTGAAGCGTACACATTTCGGTATGCATCGGAAACGATGTGGGTTGGGAGCCGAAGATTGGTCGAGAAAAGGCCCCTGCCCCCTGGATGCCGGTGGCGGCCTTTGCCAGCGGCTGAGTGGCCTTTCGCGACACAGTCGCGGGCAGTAACGGGGCCTTCGACGCCGGGGTACGACACAGTGACCGGCTTGGGAGTGCCTAATGTTTAGGTGCTAATTCAGGCATTCACCGCACTAAGTCTGCCGCGAACGAAAATGTTAAATAACATAGCGCTCCTCTCGCAATCGAGCACTATTGCTCAGCCTGAAGTCATGACCGTTGCTGCTGCATTGCAAAAGCAGGTTCTACGTGACTTCAACCGCTTTTGGAATGTCGCAGCCACAATCGACAGTTTCGCGACACTCGAGGATGTCCCAACGGGATATTGGCCGGTTATCATTGTTGATGAGATTGCATCAGGGGAAATGGGCATCCATGGACAACGCGACAATCAACCAATTGCAATGGTCCAAGCCAAGGATGACTGGTCTCTGACGGCGAGCCACGAAATGCTCGAAATGTTGGCCGATCCCTTCGCCAACCGGCTCGTCGCCGGTGATTCAATCGCCGGAGACGGCGTGCGAGTGGAGTATCTGGTTGAGATTTGCGATCCTTGCCAGGATGCGGCTTTTGGCTACCGCATCAACGGCATCCTGGTATCTGATTTTTATACCCCTCAATATTTCGATGCTTCCGGAACGACTGGAGCGCAATACGATTTTGTTGGCAGGATCTCTCAGCCGCGCACGGTTCTCGAAGGTGGCTATTTGAGTTGGCGAGATCCTGACACGAACCATTTACATCGGGCGGACATGATTAATTCAGAATTGTTCTTATCAGACCTTGGCGAGATGCCTGCAACTCGTGTGAGCCTGCGTTCATATGTTGATTCCCTGCCTCCGGTGCTCAGTCGGCGACGTTTGCCCAAGCCTGCGAGGGAATCGCGACGTGTGGTGAACAGGTCCCGGCACAAGCGGGCGTCAATGGCGAAAGCGAAACGATTGAGAGCCCAATTGGTGTCGTTGAGGGGGTCCGGAGGAGGACAATGATCGAGTCCATAACAAACACATCACTCCATAACATATGAAGAACCTACGAAGAGACATTACAATCACATCACTCCTCGGCCTTGGAGCGCTCCTTTCTGCGTGCCACTGTTTTCAAAAGCCGCCGTCTGGTCCTCCTGCTATCACGATTCCTCCGACACCACCAGCGCAAGTGACACCTCACACGCCGGTTGTCGAAAAAGAGTTGATGATCCGCGATCTCAAAGTGGTCGAGTCGCAGCGGGCAACGAACCCAAATGGCAAGTGGCACATCCGCACTCTTCTTTCAAACATGAGCCCTAATGGAGGCGACCCGTCAGCCTTTGTTTTGAAATGGCTGCGTACCTGGGAAATGCCTCAAACGGTCAATGGATTCACGATCGCGGCCCGACCGAACATTGATGGGACCGTGATCAATCCGTGGATTGCGGCGAGCGGGCAGACAGGCAAGCCAGACGACCAGGTCCAGCTCGACTGGAGCAAAGCCCCGTTCCGGCTTCTTGCTATCGTTTGCCGAACGGATCTGGCCAAAATTGATCCCACCAAAGTCGAAAACGCGGGCGAAGGGCGCTTCGTTTTTGGGGTGTTAGGAAGTAATGGCAATGCACTACCCTTTACTGTCATCTTTGAGTATCGTCTTCAGGCCGATAGCCAGGGCAAGGTTCGTGATTGGGCGAAGGACTGGCACAATCTAGGGAACCTGGGCGATTTCGACGAAGGCTACCTTGAGGCGCTCGAGAAAATCACGGACGCCTTTAGCGGGCGCGGGATTGCCCCCAGTCGGCCCAATGGCAATTCATTGGACCAACTAAGGACCGATGAAATCGCTCTTGCCGGACCTTGGGAACTCCGGGAATTTACTTTATCTTCGACAACGGGAGCTTTGACGCCCGACACAGTTAAGCAGTCTCCTGACATTGCTTTTAACACTACACCGACCTTGGCGAAGTTTATCAATGACAATGAAGCAGAAATTTTAGCTGGCAAGCACCTTGTCCCCACGGCTTTTCAGGGGCAGCCATTTTTGGCCGGTTCGGCCTTAAACGCGCAACCTATTTGGAATGCTCCTGGCATTAACAATGGTCAGGCACGCCACCTCTTTGCCTTAGCAACTTGCAACGGCTGCCATGGCCCAGATGGCAACGTACCGGAGTTCACTCAAGTGCACGTGCGGGAGGCAAATCAAGTAGCTCAGCTCTCTCGTTTTCTTTCCGGCACCACGTTCAACGATCCTGTGAGTGGGACCTCCATCACACTAAACGATCTTGCAGGTCGCAGCACCATCCTCCAACAACTGGCAAATATCTCTGCAACGGCCGCCGCGCCGAGCGTTATCAGGCTATTGCTCGAGAGGCGAAACCGCGTGGACTGATTAAGTGCAAGAAAACACGATCGTATTGGCTCGGACCAGGGGTCTCTGTGCGCAGACACATCAAACAATATAAACGCCTGGCCCAGTACAGAAGGCTTTCGCGACGACCTATTGTGAATCACATATACAGTGCGCTAGCAGCGGCGACTCCTCCTCACACCCCTCGTCTCCAGCCGCTTCTGAAGTATCTCCCTAAAGCGCTCTGGGGGTGGATAAGCTCCGCTGCGGCTTACCTACTCACTCCCAAGCATTCGTTTGTTGGGTCGAAGGCGGCTCCACAGAACTCTCAATATTCGGTCCCGAATACTTTGCGCGTGAGCATAGCAGGTGACTGGGGTACGGGCACCGAAGAGGCCCGCAGTGTGGCCAAGCACATGATGAACTGGGAAGGTACTACGGGCCCCGATCTGACCATTCATCTCGGAGACGTTTACTATGTTGGCGGGGAGCGTGAGGTTGAGCGCAACTGTCTCAATGGCGGCAAAGAGTTTTGCCCTCAAGACAGCGTTGAATGGCCAATCGGCCGGTTAGGTAGCTTTGCGTTAAACGGAAATCACGAAATGTACGCCAATGGCCAGGCCTATTTTGAAGTTTTGCTGCCTACTTTAGGAATGAAAAACGTTGGCGACAAAGGCCAAGGCTCGAGTTTTTTTTGCTTGGAAAATGACTATTGGCGAATTCTTGCTGTTGACACAGGGTACAATTCGACTTCCTTGATATTTAAACCCAGTTGCGAACTGCCGGCTCCGCTTGTCTCCTGGCTCTCCGACATCATCCCTGCAAAGGATAACAAAGCGACAATACTTCTGTCGCATCACCAGTACTTCTCCGCGTTCGAAGATAACTACCCAACGCCCGCGACGCAGTTGAGCCGATTCTTTAACAAGTGGCCAGTGCTCTGGATTTGGGGACATGAGCACCGATTAGCGGCTTACGATTTGTATGAACTCGAGGGCGTTGGCCTGCGCGCCTACGGACGATGCATCGGACATGGCGGCATGCCGGTTGATACGAGCCCACCCAGCGGAGCTGCAAAGAACCGCGGCCCGAGAGCTAAATTGCTGTTTTTCGACCAGCGAATTAACCCGATCTATGCCGGCAGTGACGAAGAGCATCCCCTCGGTATTAACGGATTCGCCCAGCTGACTTTTAATGGGCCACGTTTGACCATCGAGCACAGGTCACTGGTGTGCGAGAGCGCCGAGTTTGATGTCCCATCGTATCCGGCAGCAACTACCTTGTTGACCGAGACATTTGTCTGCGACGGGCCACGCATTCAGTGGGGCGGTTTCCAGTCACCCCTTCCACAAGTTGAAGGACTCTATAGATATCCAAACTCCAGGGGCGCGACAACATGACCGCCTCCACCTCTGGATCTGCAATGAGAGAAGATCGTGCTTATGGAAAAATTTAAATCGGATCGCCAACTGGGACTGCAATTTACCGAGAAAATGAAGGGATTCTTTGTTCGCGATCCCACAGTCGACTTTAGCTCGATCGAGGCGAGAAATCCCGAAGGGGCCAACCCATTTGAATTTACTCTCACCATTCGCACTGAGGACTTGAGCGACATGCTCCAAAATCCCAACCACGAGGCTAGGATCGGTGGCGTGGTGAACTCACCAAGTTTGTGTCAGGATCCAATGACCGTCTCTCGCGGCACTTTCAATCTCTTCGTTAGCGATCCGAAGGAGGTCGAGACACAAAACATGCGCTATCGATTTACGATGAGCGATAGCCCCGGGCACCAATATTTCCTGAATGGAACTAAGATCATCCGCGATCAAAGCATGCTTCATCTTTGGCACGATACGACGACGCTTTATATCACTCTGTATGAGGGGCCCGATGGTACAGGGCCGACGATTGGTCGCGGTGTTCTCCACATTGAACCTGCGGATTTCCTGAGACAGTTGACAACGATGCGCGTCACCAATGCCGCTGACGCCCGCGAGGAACTGAGCGCATTGGCCGCTTTCGGTTCGTTTTTCGCGGGCACCCTCTATCGCCATTATGGTGGCGTGCTCAGCGGCTTATATGCGTTCGACTCGAAGGCGCCCCCACGCGAGAAAAGATTGTTGTCCACCTGCGCGCCCGAAATTCACTGCTTTGAGACCGAAGACGGGGTGAACCTACAATTGACCCGTTACCGAGGCGGGCGTAAGGGGCCTGTCATCCTCGCACACGGCTTAGGTGTCTCTAGCTTGATTTTTTCGACCGATACCGTAAATCCAAATCTGCTCGAATTTCTGTACGCAGCCGGTTACGATGTCTGGTTGCTGGACTTTCGCGTGAGCATCCATCTGCCTGCCGTGAAGCTGCAGTCTGGCGGTGATGAGATAGCGCGCTACGATTATCCAGCAGCAGTCGCTAAAGTTCGTCAGGTCGCCCAAGCAGAAACCGTGCAATTTGTCGTGCATTGCTGGGGGGCGACCACATTTTTCATGGCAATGCTTGCAGGTTTGCAGGACGTTCGTTCCTTCGTCTCCTCACAAGTTGGCACTTACTTTATCTCACCACCAGATGTGAACCTCAAAACCGGCTTACACGTGCCGGAGATTTTTGACAGCCTTGGTATCAAGCAACTGGATGCGACTGTGACCTCTGACGAAAAGTGGTGGGAAAAAGTCTACGATCAAGCCCTCAAGCTACCGGCCATGATCTTCGCGCAAGGCCGCTGTAACAGCGCAACGTGTCATCGTATCACCTTCATGTACGCATCTCTTTACAACCATGCCCAGCTTGACGACGTGGTCCATGATAATCTCCACGAGATGTTTGGCGTTGCTAATATGCGTTCATTCGAACACATCGCAACCATTGGGCGGGCCGGGAAGATTGTCGACTTTCGGGCTGGGGACACTTACTTGCCGCACTTGGATCGCCTGGACCTGCCCATCTGCTTTATTCACGGTTACCAAAACCACTGTTTCTTACCCGAAAGTACACAAAAGACGTATGACTTGCTCTGTTCGAGATTCAATCCCCGCCAGTACGCGCGACATGTGATTCCCGGTTACGGCCACATAGACTGCATCCTCGGTAAGAATGCAGCGCGAGACGTTTACCCATTCATTCTTCAGCACCTCGAAAAATTCAACTGATGAGATATGACGTGATTGTAATCGGCAGTGGATTCGGCGGCGCTATCACCGCGTGTCGATTGGCGGAAGCCAAATACAAAGTCCTTATCCTTGAGCGAGGCCGCCGCTGGGATAAAATTACTACCGATAAAGCCACAGCATATCCTCGTTCTGAGGGGGATCCATGGATCTGGAACCATGAGCGTCCAGAGCGAGAGAATGGCTGGTTGGATCTGCGGGAGTTTGAGCATATGTCGGTGGCCCAGGGCTCCGGTGTGGGCGGCGGTTCTCTCATTTACGCAAACATTTCCTGTGAAGCGCCACCGCACGTTTTTGAACAAAGCACGTGGCCCAAGGAGATTACTTATAACGAACTAAAGCCTCACTACGATGCTGTAGCCAAGTTCATGAACGTCCAGAGGATTCCAAGTAATCAGTGGACCGAACGCATGAAGTTGGTGAAGGATGCCGCTGACGCAATCGGGGAAAGTGACCGGTTCAAACCGCTAGAGCTGGCTGTCTCATTCGATCCCAAATGGACTTACGACCAACCTGACTCTCACAATCCGCGAAAATCCGTTCGGTTCATCAATGCCCAGGGAGCTGAACAAGGAACGTGCGTTCACTTGGGAAACTGCGACATCGGCTGCGATGTCAACGCGAAGAATACTTTGGACCGCAATTATATTGCACGGGCGGAAAACCAAGGCGCACAAGTGCGCCCCTTACACTTGGTAACTGACGTCGCGCCAGTGATGGGCGGTTACCGGGTCTCTTACGATGAACTCAAGAACGGACAGCGTTGTCCGGGGAGCGAAACGGCTCGGATTGTCATTGTTGCAGGAGGCTCGCTCGGCTCCACGGAGCTCCTACTTCGTTGCCGCGACATGAATGGCAGCCTTCCGACGATCAGTCAGTTTCTCGGCCACAACTGGAGTAGTAATGGAGACTTTCTCACGCCTGCAATTTACGCCGAGCGGACGGTGTCGCCGACAAAAGGCCCCACCATTTCCAGCGCAATCGACTTTCTTGATGGCAGCGAGGGTGGACAGCGATTCTGGATCGAAGACGGTGGCGCCCCGGATCTGCTTAAAGATTACTTGTTCAAGAAAATCGACAATCCCCCAAAACATCTACGCGCCAGGATCTTGATCGAATCAATTCGTCACCTTTTGCGCGACTCTGATCCGTTCAAAAATGTTATGCCGTGGTTTGCCCAGGGCATGGACGCAGCAAACGGATTGTTGCTCATGAAGCGGCCCTGGTGGTTTTTCGGTCAGCGTCGACTGGCGCTGCAATGGGACGTATCGCGCTCGCAGGCGGTGATTGACAGCATAGTGAAGATGCATGAGAGACTTTGCAAAGTCACCGGGGGCATTCCTCTTGTGCCAGTCACATGGTCAGTAGCCAAATACCTGGTCACTCCGCATCCACTCGGCGGCTGTAATATGGGCGACACCCCAGAAACCGGGGTTGTGAATCATAAGGGCGAGGTGTTCGGTTACAAGAACTTGTATGTGGCGGACGCTGCCATCATCCCCGAGGCGCTTGGAGTCAACCCTTCGCGCACGATCGGTGCGCTCGCTGAGCGAATCGCAGAGCTCATCGCGACCGAAGGAAAATGAAAATGCCAGCTCAGCCAATTGACCACTCGAACAACGTAAAACTGCCTTCCTCAGATTTGATTCCGGAAGTAGGTTCCCGGGTAATTCCCAGACGGAAACGGGCGTGGGCAATTATCGCGGGTGCTTTCTTCGCAAATTGCAAAATGAAGTGCTGACCACGGCCTTGAATCAGCTTGCGTGATCAGGAACAAACCTCGCGTGTTGCCGATTCAGGTCAATAGATCGCGAGATCGAGACAGATGACGAACTGCAACCGCCGCCTTCTCACTGATAACAGCTTCGCCGCAGCGGACCCACCGTGGCACAGTTTCGGACTTGGAGCCTGGTCTGACTTCAATCCCTACGTGGACGAATTGGCCGGGGTATGAGTACGAGCGCCCTGATGTTGGTATGAACGCTGAGGTCCGATCTTCTGTTCGCCTAACAGGAATGTCCTGGAATCGTGCGTTTCGACCATTTATCATTTGGCTACCCATTGCGACGCTGCTTTTGGCTGCGGATGCTCATCTGCGCCTGCTCAAGCAAACCAAGGTTTTTTTCAGTGTTACGGTTGAAGGTTTTGCGATGCAAGCCGACCACACCGCTTTGCTGAGCTCTCGGCCTGTCATGCCGGGTGGGCTGGTTGTGCCTGGCTGGCGCACGTTCCGACTTTCGGCTAATGATGCTGATCCCATACAGCAGCGACGGTTCATCTGCTATGGGAGCAATTATCTGGGCGCGTTCAAGCTAAGCGCTCAGAAGGGCGCACTGGAGATCGCGGCCGAACCGGCGGCGAACGACTTCCAGCTCACGGGCCGATGGTTCAGCGCGCCGCGGGAGAAATGCCCAGCATTATTTCCTGCTGTGCCCATAGGGGATTACGCTGTCATCGCCCGTTATGACTGGTCGCAGGTGGAAAAGAAGATTCGCGTGGAGCGAGGAAGAACTAACCGCGTGTTGATTCGGGCCGATGTGGGGGACCTCGACCTTGTTACAGACCCGGCCGAGGCGCAGTTCAGGCTCGCTTCGGTCGACCACTCGGACATCGTGGTAACGAATCATGCTCCGGCGCACCTGCGACACTTGCCAACAGGAGAGTATCACCTGCGCGTCTGGCGTGGCGATTACCTCAAGGAGGCCCGGGTCGCGATCACGCACGGTGAAACCAACCATCTCACTGTGGCCTTTGAATACGGGCAAGCGCAAGTGGTCAGTGACCCAACCGGTGCTACAGTCTACGTCGGCAACCAAGCCATTGGCCAAACGCCCAAGGTGTTGAGCGGACTCAAGCCCGGCCGTTACCATTTTCGGCTGGAGCAGGCGGGCTTTGAGCCGGCTGAGGTCACCTTCGAGGTCGGGGATGACCAGCCAGTGACCGTCCGGACGAATCTCGTGAACATCCGTTATAGAGCGGCTATGCAAAAGGCGCGGCGGTTGGCCGACGCTCCCCGACCTGACTGGCATGAAACTTTGGCGACCTTGACCGAAGCCCTGGACGCACAACCCAATGATCAGGAAGCACTCGCGCTCAAGACCAAAGTGGAAACACAGCTGGCAGTGGACCAGGCACATGTAGCCGAAACCCAACGAAGAGCTGAACTGGCTAAACGCCGTGAGTCTGCACCCAATCTCTTCGCCGATGAGACCGCCAAACTCGCCGACTCCACTCTTTTCGATGTGCATCACTGGACAGTGCATGCCAACCTAGCCACTCTTTGCGCGGCGTTGCGGCGGACTTTTGAAAAAGGGCCGCAACACTCCTGGACGGTGGAGAAGGAAGCGCAGGAGCAGGATGGCTTAGTCATCTTCCAATGCAAAGGAAACAGTTCTGCTAGATCGAAGAGAACGTGCGTCGTAATGGCCTGCCAAATCGGCCCAGATGAGATTCAGTTGTATGCGAAATTTTGGGATTATCTCTACGCCGGGTTGCTCAATGTGTTAGTCGCTGGAGGAAAAGAAGAGAGCAAATGGACGCCGGCACACCCCAACTATTTCTCACCGTCCCAGGCTGGAAATGTGAAAGAGCGACGGCGACAACTTCCGGAGGAGTTTTGGAAGATACTGCAAAACGAACTGCGGTGAGATTATGGCCACTGATATTGCTTCTGACGTATTGTCCGGACTTGCTGCCCAGGTGACTGAAGCCTGGCGAGAAGCCAGGGCGGAACGAATCCGCCGCACGACGCCGATTGCGTACTGGTGCCAGCTCTTCGAGAACTTCGCCTTCTCCCCACAGGAGTTCTATGCGCTGGTCACTCGCCACCTTGAAGAACGTGCGGTGCCCGATCTGTTAACCGAGTTTGTGCTCTTGCACGAGAGCACGGTTTTTTCCCGCAAGCGCCTGTACCTGGAGCTGCGAAGAGAACGGTTTGTGTTTCAGCTTTGCGCTGCACCGTTCGGCACGGGCTGGTTTGTTTCTTCTCGTCTGTTTGACCGACGACGCGGAGCCCGGTGGTTGGATTATGTGGTGGCAGGATTGTTTCTTGCCTGTGTAAGCGTTGGCGTGTGGGCGGCGTATGGAATCTTTGTGGCCGTTGCGGTTGGTGGGGCAGTCCTCACCTTTTCCTGGTCACTCATGCGCTTGGCCGCTTATCAAAGCACATCCCGACTCGATGAGCTGCTCTGCCGGGTGCCCTGTCTCGGCCGAGTGTACGAGACCTTTTTTCATCCCGAGACATACTTTCGCCAGGACCAGCGGAATATGTATAAACAAGCGGTGCAACATGCGTTAAAGGCGGCTCTGCGGGAGCTCCAGACCCAAAAAGGCTTGAAGCTCCCACCGGAGACGGCAAGCGGGCCGGAACTAACTGAACTGACCAGAGGGAAAGCATGAACGCGCCGGAATCTGCCACTGAATTGCTCACGCGGCAGTTTTATGACTGGGAACAGCGCGGGCGGGGATGGCGCGTGTGGAGCGACCCCGTGGCCCTTGAGCCGCCGTTCCGTCCGTTCGTTGGCCATTTTCTGCCTCTCCGAGCCGGCGTTGATGACGGCCAATTTGAAACACCACTCAGTCGATTGGCCAACCGGTTCTTGGGGCGAAAGCCCGTTCCCCCAGTAATCCCGCAGGTCGAGGAAGAACCGGAACCTGAGCTTACGGGCGACCGGGAGAGGCTCATCGAGCTGCGTACGTACCTGCCGACGAGTCTCAAAGTCGAACGAGACGAATTTGAACAATTCCTCTTCAGCGTATCCCTCTGCCGTGACCCGCTTGCCTTTGAGTTGCTTGGGACAGCGGCGCACATCAGCGCCCAGTTCGTCGTGCACCCGGGTGATGAATCTCTGGTGACCCAACAACTCCAGGTGTTCTTTCCCGACGCAGTCTTTCTACCCCGCTCTCGCGCCCTTGAAACGGCTTGGGAGGAGGCTCCTGAGAGCGAGGCGGTGATCGTTGAATTCGGTTTGAGTAATGAGTTCATGCTCCCACTCGCGAGCGCGAGCATTGACCCTTTTGTGGGCATCACCGGAGGGCTCGTTGATCTTCGGACTGACGAGATCGGCCTCTTCCAGGTCATCTTCGCCCCAATTCGAAAGCCCTGGGCCGAAAGCATTATGCGGGCGGCGACCGATGGCGATGCCGGCCCGTTCTTTTCCAATGCGCCGGAAGTGCTATCCCAAGCCAAGGAAAAGGTATCCCGGCCCCTCTATGCTGTGGTCGTCCGCATTGCCACGAAATCTCCGAGCTCTGAACGGGCGTGGGAAATCGCGCGGAACCTTGCCAGTCCGCTTGGGGTTTTTAGCAAGCCAGGCGGCAATGAGCTCATGCCGCTCAACAATGAGGACTATCCGTATGCGCTGCATCAGGAAGATCTGCTTCATCGCCAGTGCCGGCGCTCGGGAATGCTCCTGAACAGCGATGAACTGATCGGGTTTGTTCACCTACCCTCGGTCGAGATTCGCGCGCCCAAATTCGCGCGGCAAACCCAGAAAACTAAACTGGCACCGAACATTGTGCGGGATAGGAGTGGTCTGGTTCTGGGACAAAACATCCACGCTGGAGCGCAAACCCCAGTTGTCCTTACTCCTGAGCAGCGCGTGCGTCATGTTCATATTATCGGCGCCTCAGGCACCGGCAAGTCCACCCTGCTCTATAACCTCATCCTGCAAGACATTGAACGCGGAGAGGGGATCGCCGTCCTCGATCCGCATGGCGACCTCGTGGACCGAATTCTTGGAGCGATTCCAGAAAAGCGCATAGCCGACGTCGTCTTGGTGGACCCGTCCGACGAAGACTATTCGGTTGGCTTCAATATCTTGTCGGCGCATTCCGATCTCGAGAAAAACCTGCTCGCCTCGGATTTGGTGTCAGTCTTCCAGCGGCTCTCTGGTAGCTGGGGTGATCAAATGGCATCAGTCCTCAACAATGCAATCCTCGCATTCCTTGAAAGCACCCAGGGCGGGACGCTTGCTGACCTTCGTCGGTTCCTGTTGGAACCGGTATTTCGCGGCAAGTTCCTTGAAACCGTCCGGGACCCGGATGTCGTCTATTACTGGCAGAAAGGGTTTATGCACCTAGCTGGCAATAAGTCCATCGGTCCAGTACTGACCCGTCTGGAGACGTTCCTCAGCCGTAAACCAATCCGGTATATGGTTTCGCAGCAAGAAAATCGGCTGGATTTTTCCCAGATCCTGGATACCGGAAAGGTATTCTTGGCAAAACTTGCGCAAGGAATCATTGGGAGAGAGAACTCGTACCTCTTGGGCACGCTCCTGGTCTCCAAACTGCAGCAGCTGGCGATGAGCCGCCAGCGCCAGGCGGAGAGCGCTCGCAGAGACTTCTGGATTTACATCGATGAGTTCCACAACTTCATCACCCCTTCCATGGCTGAAATCCTCTCCGGTGCGCGCAAGTACCGGATCGGGTTATTGCTCGCTCACCAGGAGCTCCGACAGCTCCAGCGCGACTCAGAAGTCGCGAGCGCGGTGCTCCAAAACTCGGGAACGAGAGTTTGTTTCAAAGTCGGCGATGATGATGCACGGAAGCTGGCGGACGGCTTTTCATCCTTTGAAGCACGGGACTTGCAGAACCTGAGCACCGGCGAAGCCATTTGCCGCGTTGAGCGGAGTGATTTTGATTTTAACCTGTTGGTTCCCCGCCCCTCTGAACCAACGGAGTCAGAGGGCAGGCAGAGGAGCCTGGAGGTCATCACCGCCTCGCGGCGAAAATATGGTCGGCGCATCTCCGAATTGCACACGTCGATCTATATTGATCTCCCGACCGAAGAATTTAAGCCTCCGGGACCCACTCCGCCTCCGGCCCCTGCGCAAAAGGCAACACCTCCTGCGCCGCCGCAGAGGCCCGAGCCAGCGCCGTCGCCTCCGCCGCCGCAGGCACAGGCACCAACTGCGTCGTCCACCCCAGCGTCTAGTCCGAAACCCCTGGGCCGCGGCGGGCCGGAGCACGTCTACCTCCAGCATTTGATAAAACAGCTTGCGATTGGCATGAACTTTGAGGTCGATGTCGAAAAGACGATTCTCGAAGGAGCCGGCAGCGCTGATGTTGCGCTCAAGAAGGGAGACAAACGTTTTGCCTTTGAAATCTCCATCACCACGGACATAAGAGATGAACTGGAACATGCGCGTAAGTGCTTCAAGGCGAAGTTCGATGTCATTGTGATGGTTGGTTTGGATGCCGCCCGGCTTGCAAAAGCGCGAGAAGCTGCACTCAAAGAGTTCACGCCGAGCGAACAGGCCTCCTTGCGCTTCTGTGTCCGAGACGAAATCTCTTCCGTTCTCCTCGAACTCTCTGCAATGTCTGCCAGCAAAGACGTGGTCTCTCACGGAAAAAAGACCAAAGTCACTTTCCGACCGCTTAGTGAAGAAGAGTCACGAAAACGCCGCGAGATCCTCGCCCAGGTGAGCACCCAGTCGCTGAAGAAACTTCGGAAGGACAGTTAGTCTGAATTGAATACGGTGCATTCATTCCTATCCTAGATATAAATATGGCTAAGATACATCGATTGAATCAGATGTCGGTAGTGGCTTTGTGCAAGCGAAAGCGCGCGATCATCAAGGGACTGCGGCCATCGCCAGACATTCTGAGAGCGTCATGTGTTGAGCAATTCCTCACGTGTGGCAAATCCGGATGTTCCTGTCGCGGCGGCCAAAAGCACGGCCCGTACCTGTATCTGACGACCTGCCTGGCGCCGGGTAAAATCCGCAAGTTCCTTCTCAAAACCGCCGAGCAGAAGAATCAAGCCCGGGCGGGCGTGATGGCGTACCTTAGATTTATGGAGTGCATTGAAGAGTTGTCACAGATAAACAGCGAACTGCTGCGGCGGGGGCCAACCCGATGATCCTAAGCAATGAGCCGGGAACCGTGGCTGAGGTATAATCATCGAGATCTGGCGAACTGCTCGTCGATTTTTCTATGCGGGCCCAATGTATCTTAACTACCATAGCGCGGGTCTAAGGAGATTTGAATGCCGACCATAAATACAGGTGAGAATGTTTTCAAAGGCGAGCGAACGCTGATTTTGAATGTGGACATTGATGGGCCGCTTTCCAAGGCCGAAGCTCCATGCTGTGATTACTATGTCACCGCGTACTCAAATGCGGCACAGCAAGCGCAGAAATCGGCTGATGCAAACGCATCCGCAGTTTACAGCTTTCTACAAACACTCAGTTGCTTTCACCCGAATTTTGACACGCCGTCCAACCCGTTCGTTCCTTATTTCCAGATGGAAGGTAAGCGTGGATTAGTTCCAACAGACCTCAGTCCTGGTGACGTTGAAGCGGTGCGTGAGCTTTCAAAACTCACAAAAGACCCGGCCCTGCGCGCTCGCCTCTTTGACGTGCTATGGGAACTTACGAACGACTATAAAGCGTGTGGCGAAGCCGCCGGAAGTTACATCGAGGCGGCAGAACGCCTGAACGTGCCAGCTCACTGGACCTTTGCCGGCCCTCTCTATCAACGTGGATTATACCTGGCCGCAAAGCTCGGCCGTGAGAAGGAACTGTTCACAAACGTCTGTCAAAGTCTCCAGAATGTAGCTCGGGCCACGGCTGTCGACACCGAACAATTTCGGTGCTGCAAGTTCTTAGAGCTGTGCGTGCGCTTCGGATGCGGCAACGCAAATGAACTGGCAGGGATTGCAGCACGTCACGCTCAGAAACAGGCAGACCAAGGCAACCACTACGCAGCTCGCCACTACCGAGAAGTTGAAGCAGATCTCCATAGGCTCGCGAAGAATAGTGAGGCAGAGAAGTCTGCAAGAATAGCGGCCGCAGAAGAGTCCGTGGCTGAGGCAGAAAAGCGAATCGAGGGACAGGGTGCGAGCTATATGGCGGCAGCAGCGCTTCTGAGCAAAGCAATTGAGGCGCTCAGGAGAGCAGGCGCGGCAAAAGAGCGCATCGATGAGCTGCGCAAGAAGTTGAACAATTGGCAGCAGGACTCCATTGGTGAATTCGAAACGTTCTCCACCGAAGTGGACATTTCCGAGCTCATCAAGGGTGCTCGCGCTCATGTGAAATCCAATAGTGTGCGCGAGGCTATTTTGAAACTGGCCTTCGGGCAGGGTTTGTCCGACCCGAAGAGCATCCGAGAGGATGTTCTCAAGACCGCGAAAGAAGCACCGCTTGTATACTTGATGGGCGCAGCGATGGTGGACGAGCAAGGCAGGACCACTGCCCGAAAAGAGGGGCTGTTTAATCTGACAGGAGACGCACTGGAACAGGCACTTGAGGCAGAGTCGTTTTCACACGCTTCGCGGTTTCGTTGGCCGTTGAGAGTTGATGCGTTCATTGAGCCGGCGAGAGTGCAGATTATGAACGACCATAAACCAACGTTCGGCGACTTACTATTTATCGTCCGAAACAATCCGTTCGTTCCGCCAGGCCACGAAGGAATTTTCCTTCGTGGACTTCACGCTGGATTTCATGGAGATTTTCTTGTCGCCAGCCACCTGCTAACGCCGCAAATAGAGAATTCCCTCCGTTACGTTCTGGAGTCACATGGGGTTGATGTTTCCAACCTGATGTCCGATGGCACGCAACCGGTCAAGATTCTTGGAGCTATGCTTGGGATGCCGCAAACAAAGCAGTTTCTCGGCGAGCAGCTTTGCTTCGAGCTCCGTGGCTGCCTCATTGAAAAGCCGGGGTATGATTTCCGAAATCGAATTGCTCATGGTTTTGTGCATGAGACAGAGTGTTACACCGCGCCAAGTGTCACGATATGGTGGCTCGTGTTGCGCATCTGCTTAGTGCCCACGTTCCAAGCTATCGTCAAGAATCGTGACACATCCGCCAGCGGCTCGAACCAGAGCAAGGACCCAAAATCACCGGAGCTTTAGAACACGATTCTAAGGCCACGTCAATTGACCTCGCGCGCACTCGTACGCTAGACTTGTACAGTTCCTAAGAGTGTGGCGTAATATTTTGGTAAGTGTAGGTCTTACCTAATGGCCATCACCTGGGAGATCGCTAGTCGGCTTCCTCACACTAACTTGGTCGGTTGGTGACAATTATTCGATACTAACCAAAGCAAATGATAAAAAAAAGTAGATGCAAAGCCTCTGACATTGATCCCAACTATTTTGGCGAAGATGTTTCTGACTTCTATGAGAATGATGACATGAAAATCTTGCACGCCGCGCACGTTGACGAAATCCGCCGGCAGAAGGCCGAAGAATGGCCGAGAGGGGGGTCTTACGGTCCGACGCAATGGGAGAGCTACACAAGCAAGGGTTATTTAATATCAAGGTTCGATAAGAAAAAAAGAGAAATTGAACATACTTGGGATACTACTGACTTTGAAAAGAGGGCACAAGGCAGACGACACTGAAACCCTTGAACGGTTAAAAGACGAGCTGCTTAAGGAGTCCCTTCTGGATTATCGGGAAGCGCTTGACCGCATGCAGGGACACACTTGAACCATTGGCCAAGAGTTCGAATTTCCACACAGGCGATGCACGAATCGTGAGTCAATTATCACTTCGTCGAATCGAATTCACAAAGGGCACGCTGATATCGGCGTTCGGCCAAAACCCCAACTAAATATCACCTCGCGGGGCTGACCTAAATCGCCAGCGTTTTAGAAGTGGCGAAAAGTCTGAGCTCTTTGGAATTTCGCCCTTGTCAAAGTCTCAATTGAGTGGCACTCATCAACTCGTTAAGCCGTGACGTATGAGCGCGCCGAAAAAGGAATCTTTGTCTCCCCACGCGAAAGCTGTGGGCATCTGGATTCGCGTCTCGACTGAAGACCAGGCCAAAGGCGAAAGCCCGGAACGGCACGAAACCCGGGCGCGGCTTTACGCGCAATCCAAAGGCTGGGATGTCGCCCAGGTCTACCACCTCGAAGGCGTGAGTGGCAAATCCGTGAGCGAGCACCCGGAGTGTAAGCGCATGCTCGAAGACGTGCGTGCCGGGCACATCAAAGCACTCATTTTTTCGAAACTGGCGCGTCTGGCCCGCAACACCAAGGAACTTCTGGAATTTGCGGATGTATTCAGACAATGCAACTGCGACCTCATTTCTCTGCAAGAGTCCATCGACACCTCAACTCCGGCCGGGCGCCTATTCTACACCATGATTGCGGCCATGGCCCAATGGGAACGGGAAGAAATCGGCGAGCGCATCACCGCCGCGCTCTCAATCAAAGCAAAACTTGGCAAGCCCTTAAACGGCAAGGCGGCATTTGGATATCATTTCAAGGATGGAGAACTGATTCCCCACCCCACTGAAGCGCCAATTCGCAAGCGGATCTATGAACTTTTTTTGGAGACTAAGCGTATTCGCACAACCGCCAAACGCCTCAACGAAGCCGGCTACCGAACGCGCGAGGGCTATAAGTTTGGGTATGCCACGGTCAAGCGACTGATACGCAACCCGACCGCCAAGGGTGTCCATATCGTCAATTTCACCAGGAACATGGGCAAGGGCAAACCCTACCAAATCAAACCACGTGAGGACTGGGTCGAGCGTAAAGTCGAGGCAATCATTCCCGAAGACATGTGGAAAGAAGCCAATAACATCTTGGACGAGCGCCGAGACTCATACAAACGCCCAGGGCCGGCACCCGTCGCACTGTTTTCCGGCCTGACGTTCTGTCACTGTGGCCGCAAGATGTATCCCCGTCCCAACTCTCCCAAATACGTCTGCTCCGCCTGCAAGAACAAGATTCCAATCGAAGTCCTCGAAGGTATCTTTTACGACCAACTCAAGGGATTCTTCCTGTCGCCTGAGGACGTTGCCCAATCCATCCAGGCGGCCAATACCTCGATACGCGAAAAGGAGAGCCACCTCGACGCTCACCTCAAAGAGCTCGACAAGGTCAAAAAAGAGATTGACCGGGTCTACAAGCTTTACCAGGCGAGCGAACTGACCCCCACAAGCTTCAGTCGCTTTTTCAAACCCCTTGAGGAACGCGAGAAGCAGCTTGAAACTGACGTTCCCAAGCTTCAAGCAGAACTGGATGCCCTCAAAATCAACCAGCTATCGAGCGAAGAAGTCCTGGCCGAAGCTCGCGACCTCTACGGGCGCTGGCCCAAACTGGACTTCGACGCCAAGCGCCGCGTTGTCGAAAGCATCACTGATAAAGTGACAATCGGAAAGAAGGAGGTAAGCATAAGTCTTTGCTACCTCCCCTTTTCCGAAGAAATGACTAAAAGGCACCGCATGCTGTGTGATGAGGCGAGCGGAACGGGCGACGAGTCACCAGCGCCTGGCCGGGCGCCAGCAGCCCAACGATGCTGTGAATCTGCGTCGTTTCGAGCGATTCTTCCAGCGTGAGTGGCGGCAGGATCGTGGCCAGCCGCTTGGCCAGCATTGATTTGCCCGTTCCAGGAGGCCCAATCAAGAGCACGTTATGCCCGCCGGCCGCGGCTACTTCCAAGGCGCGCTTGACCGATTCCTGGCCTTTGACTTCCGCGAAATCAATTTCGTCGTCGTTCGAATGCTGAAAGATGCTGGCAATATCAACTTTGGTGGGTGTAATCTTGGTCTCGCCTTCGAGGAAACTGGCGGCTTCGCGCAAATTCCGGATGGGGACGACGCGCAAGCCGGAAACGACGGCTGCTTCAGGCGCGTTTTCCGGCGGCACAAGCATTCCTGCCAAACCTCGCGCCCGCGCGTTCAGCGCCATCGGCAGGACGCCCTTCACCGGGCGGATCGCTCCCGTCAGCGCCAGTTCGCCTACCATGACGAAGTTATCAAGTTGGTCGGTCTCCAGTTGCTCGCTGGCGGCCAGCATCCCGACGGCAATCGGCAGATCGAAACTGGGACCTTCTTTTTTAACGTCGGCCGGCGCCAGATTGATCGTCGTCCGGCCGAAGGTAAATGTATAGCCCGAATTGGCGACGGCCGTCAGGACGCGGTCGCGGGACTCTTTAACGGCGGCATCGGGAAGGCCGACGATGACGATGATCGTGTCTCCGTATCCGGCATTGACTTCCACCTCCACCGGATATGCTTCGATGCCGTTCAGCGCCGCGGAACAGACTTTCGCCAACATCACCCATTGTTGTTCGAGTTCGCCCTAAAGGGCAACCCGATTCAACGCTCCGCCTCGGCTGCGCGGGCGAGCAACACTTTTCGCGTGGGCACGTAACTCGCCGCGAACTCGCGCCGATATTCGGCAAATCTGTCTTGCAGGATCGCCTCTCGCGCCTCTTCCATGACGCGGATAAACATCCGCGTGTTGTGGACGCTCAGCATTCTCAGTCCAAGGATTTCGCCCACATTGAGCAGGTGACGCAGGTAAGCACGGCTGAAATGCCGGCAGGCGAAACAATCGCAGCTCTCCTCGATCGGCCGGAAGTCGGACTTATATGCGCCGGCTTTGATGCTGATGCTGCCTTTTCGAGTGAACGCGGTGCCGTTGCGCGCCACGCGGGTCGGCAGCACACAATCGAACATGTCCACTCCGCGCGCGACCAGCTCGACCAGTTGCGCCGGCGTGCCCAGGCCCATCGCATAGCGCGGCTGGCTCGCAGGCAGGAATGGTTCTGTCAACTCCACCGCGCGCATCATTTCCGGTTCCGGTTCGCCCACGCTCACGCCGCCGATGGCGTAGCCGTCAAACTCGAGCGTGACCAGGGCCTTGGCGCATTCCTCACGCGCCTCGGCGTTGGTGCCGCCCTGGACGATTCCAAAGACCATTTGCTCCGGCCCGCGCGGTTGCTCCCGGCATTCGCGCGCCCAACGCATAGTGCGCTCGACGGCAGCCCGCAATTCGCGCGGCGTGCTGGTGTGCGGCGGGCAATCGTCGAAGACCATGGCGATATCTGATCCCAGCTCGCGCTGAATGCCCATCGCTTCTTTCGGTCCAAGAAAAAGCAACGAACCATCCAGGTGCGAACGGAACTCGACTCCATGGGCCTGGATCTTCCGAATCGTCGCCAGGCTGAAGACCTGGAAACCGCCGCTGTCAGTCAAAATCGGTCCGGGCCAGTTAATGAATGTGTGCAATCCGCCGGCCGCACGCAGAATCTCGAGGCCTGGGCGAATGTTGAGATGGTAGGTGTTGCCGAGAATGATCTGGGCGCCGAGTTCACGCAGTTCGCGCGGATCGAGTGCCTTGACACTCCCTTGCGTTCCGACCGACATGAAGACAGGCGTGTCCACCGTCCCGTGCGGCGAGGTTAAGCGCCCCACCCGCGCTTTTGAACTCGCGTCCGTCTTCAACAGCTCGAACATCGGCGCGAGATTCAACTACCCACTAGAACGCTTCAACTGGAAAGTGTTGAGCACATCAAGATCGTCGTCGTCCTCGTCCTCGCAATCGATCTTTTTCGTGAAAAGGCTCAGAACCAGGATCGATTACAAGGACGAGGACGAGGACGAATAAGAAGTGGTGCTTCTACTCCAACCCACGCTCGATCAATCCATCCTCATCCAAACCCAGGTAGTGCCCCATCTCATGCAGAAAGGTCATATGGACTTCTTCGCGAAAACAATCCTCGTTGGCCTCCGCCTGGTCCCAGATATTTTCGAGAAACAGAATGATTTGCGGCGGCAACGGCGACAGGGCGCTTTCCTCGGCGGCAAACTCCGGTCCGACGAACAGGCCGAGGGTGTCGGCCTCGATGCCATCATGGCGCTGGGCGGCATTGGGCCGCCGCTCGAAGGTGACTGGCAGGGCCTGCGCCCGTTCGCGCAACGGCGCCGGCAGCTCCGCCAGCGTCGCCTCCACCTCCTCGACAGCCAGCGACTGCAGTTTTTTCCAATTCAACGCCACCTGACCTCCCGCCGACTGATTACCGTTTCCGGCGGGATTTTTTGAATTGTTTCAACACCTGCGGCTGTTGTTCAAAAAAGCGGGCGAGGTCGGAGAGAATTTCAACCGTATCCGGGCTAAGATGATGTTCGATCCCTTCGATGTCCTGGCGCTGCGACTCGGCGTCGAGCCCGAAGACCGAGAAAAATCGGGACAACGTCTCATGCCGGTTTTGAATCACGCGGGCGACCTCCCGGCCCGGCTCGGTCAGAATCAGGCCGCGGTATTTTTCATATTTCAAATAACCGGCCTCGGCGAGCTTCTGCACCATGCTGGTGACCGATGCCTGCTTGACTTTGAGCGAGGAAGCGATATCGACCACGCGCGCATAGCCTTTCTGCTCGATGAGCGCGTGGATGCGCTCGAGATAATCTTCCGCGCTTTGGCTCGGGGTGACTCGCGCCGGCATGACCGCCGGATTAAACACGATTCCGCGAACTGCGCAAGAACGGGCGAAACAAACTGAAGTGGTGGAGAAATGGAGTGAAGGAGTTGTGGCTGCAAACAAGAACGCATCCTGACCAGCACAGCATTTATGCTGGCACCGCTCCTTCATTCCATTACTCCACTCTTTCTCCACCTTGCCAAACGAAGCTTCCATGAGGCATCTTTGAACATTCAACGCTCACAATGATACTTCGGTGGTGGCCAATTCTGATGGTTGCGGGATCGCTTGGAATGAGCGGGTGCCAGCGCTCGCCGGACCTGTCTGCGCGCGGAGTTGGTTCCACTCCGACCAGCACGAATCAGCGCGTCTTTCAAGTCAAGGGCGTCGTAGTGGCGGTCAAACTGAAAGAAAAGTCCGTCGAGATAAAGCACGAAGAAATCCCAGGATTCATGCCGGCAATGACCATGCCGTTCGAAGTGAAAGATGCGAATGAGTTGACCGGCATCGGCCCGGGCGACGCTGTTTCTTTTCGCATGATCGTCACGGATAGCGAAGGCTGGATCGAGCAAGTCCGCAAAACGGGGGCGACTGCGACGAATTCACCGCCGATGACAGGTCCCTTTCGGCTCGTCCGCGACGTCGAACCGCTCGGCGTGGGCGAGCCGCTACCCGAATATCAATTCACCAACCAGTTCGGACAGGCGCTCTCGACCAAGCAATTCAAGGGCGGCGCCCTGGCGATTACATTCCTGTTCACCCGCTGCCCGTTCCCTACTTATTGTCCGTTGATGTCCAGTCATTTTGCCGAAGCGCAACAGAAATTGCTCGCGCTCCCGAATGCGCCGACTAATTGGCATTTGTTGACCATTTCCTTCGACCCCGATTTTGACAAACCCGCCATCCTCAAAAGCTACGCTGAGAGATACAAATATGATCCCGCGCATTGGAGCTTTGCCACTGGCGCGCTGATCGATGTCACCGCCCTTGCCGAACAGGTCGGCTTGACGTTCTGGCACGACGAGACCGGCAACATCAGTCATAACCTGCGCACGGTCGTGTTTGATCCCGAGGGGCGGCTGCAAAAGGTGCTTGTGGGGAACCAATGGACCAGCGATGAATTGGTCGCGGAGATGGTCAAAGAGGGAAAGTAGCACTGTGGCAGTGCCAATGACAAAGTCACTCCAGCGGCCACTGCTTATTCGATGCAGGAGACGACGTCAGGAGTCTCTGATCAAAGGGTTGCGATAAGCACGGGTTTCTTCAGCCATTCAAATGATCAGAGACTCCTGACGTCGTCTCCTACAATACGTTCCGCCGACTTTGTCACGCTCCCCGATCCTGTGGCTGCCGTGCGCCGATCGTCATTGCCAATGGGCTGACTCGGGTGCAACGTAGCTGCGATCTTATTTAGAATTTATGAAATGCCCGGCTTGTTTCAACGACTTGACCCAGCTACAAGTCGGCAGCCTGGTCGTGGATGTTTGCCAGGGCGGGTGCGGCGGGATTTGGTTCGATGCCTTCGAGCTCCAGCGAGCCGATGAGGAGCGGGAAGTCGCAGGCGAGCGGTTGCTGAATATTCAGCGCGATGAGCGCATTCAGGTGGACCCCAATCGCAAGCGCGAGTGCCCGCGCTGTTCCGGGGTGAAGCTCAAACGCCACTTTTTCAGCCCCAAACGCCGCGTGGAAGTGGATGAATGCCCCAGTTGCGGCGGTTACTGGCTGGATGCCGGAGAATTAGCACAGATACGGCTTGAGAAAAGCCAGCCGGCACAGTCGCAGAAATCCACAGTCTCAACGATTTCTTCCGACGTAATCCGCTATTTATACCGCCTCCAAGCCGACGGGCGCGCTGAGGACGGTTAGCGGCATTGTTCCTTCCTCGAGGCCCCACTCGCTCAATACTAGCCCATTGACAGAGTCGATCCCTCTCACAGACTCTTCGCGATGCTGGCAATGATCGCCAGGCCCAGGCCAAATAATCCCAGGATGATAAGCGCCAATTGGAATTGGCCGCTAAGCACACAAAGCCCCGTGGATAAAATGGCGGCTTGAAAAAAAGCAATGCCGCCAATCTCGTAACCGCTCCAGTCCTCAAGGTGAGTAATCCAATAGACGATGGCGGCAATGGCGTCCGGAATCACTAATCGCCGAAAAGGATCGCCGTGAAAAAGCGATGCCGAAAACCAGAAGCCTGCGGCCTGTATTGCTGACGCAACTATAGCAATCAATGTCTCCTTGCGAAGGCTGTGTAATTCGAGGTCGGAGTCAACGAAACGCAAGAAGAGATCGAGCAGCACCAACGAAGCACAGAGAGTCACGAAGGAAAGCGCCCAATACATGAAGAACTGTGACGCAGGAGCCATGTAATCTCTGACCTGAAGTGAAGCTCAGCGACCGCTGCCGACAGTGACGCGCATCAGACCAAATGACTGCGTGACAATTCCATCGCCTGAAAACCGAAGGGGCCGTGGCTGGCTGGGGCAGAAATCTCGGAAACATGAATAATTCATAGGTGCTGAAAACCAAAAAAGAGCAGAACCAGTAAGTCTGACTGCTCAGGGTGCGCCTTCAGTGGCGAGCGTGTCAAGACTCCGGGGCTGAGCAGGCAATGGCCGACGCTTGAGGCGCATTAAGTTGGAGTTCCGGCCTTTCCCTTGGGAACGTGCGACCCCAGTATGGTCGCTGCGATGGACAAACAAATCGAGCGTCTGAGGCGTCTAAGCCGGCCTCTGGAGCCGAGCGGGAAGCAGCGCGCAGCGTGGACTAAAGCGGCGATAGCCCACGCCGAAAGCTACCTTGCGTCCGCAGCTCGTGGACCCGCCTTCCACTCGTCGAAAGATGAGGGTAAAGGGATCCTTGACTCACTTCCCTCTGAAGCCCCGCAAGACATCGGGAGAGTGCTGCGCCTGCTGGACGAGCACGTCCACGGTCTTGGGAGCAATCTGGGTGCGCCGGGATTCATGGCGTTCATACCGATCAGCTCTCTTTATCCGGCCGCGTTGGGCGATTACCTGGCTGCGGCGACTAATCCGTACGTCGGGAATTTTTTCGCTTCGCCCGGGGGCGTGCGACTGGAGCACTTGTTGACTCGCTGGATGTCTGACTTCGTCGGCTATCCCAGGACCTCCGCTGGTGACGTGACGTCGGGCGGAAGCATCGCCAATCTGAGCGCCATCCTCGCGGCCCGCGAAGGGCACGGCCTGCGAACGAGACATTATGAAAAAGCGGTCGTTTACATGACTTCGCAGACGCATCACTCGGTAACAAAAGCGTTGCGCATCGCCGGTCTGGGTGACTGCGTGCGGCGGTCGGTGCCTTTGGATGCGGCCTACCGCATGCGGACCGAGGCCCTCGAAAAAAGCATTCGTAACGACCGGAGAGCCGGGTTGTTGCCATGGTTGGTGGTCGCCTCGGCTGGTTCTACCGATGCAGGAGCAGTCGATCCGCTGATTTCCATCAGTCAAATTGCCAGGGCACGAGGATTGTGGATGCATGTCGATGGCGCGTACGGAGCAATGTTTGCACTGTGTGAACCCGGCAGGAAAATTCTGGCGGGAATGGAACGGTCAGACTCGTTGACCTTGGATCCTTCCAAGGGGCTATTCATGCCATGCGGCAGCGGCGCGGTGCTGGTCCGAAAAGGGAAACACCTGCTCGAAGCCTTTCATTACGAGGCGGACTACATGCAGGATCGGCCTACGCTGGCTTCTTTGAGCGAGATCTCGCCCTCGGAGTTGTCGCCGGAACTTACGCGGCCTTTTCGCGGGCTGCGTCTCTGGCTTTCCTTGAAGTTGATCGGGTTGCGACCATTCCGGGCGGCACTCGAGGAAAAGCTGCTCTTGGCGCGACACTTCTACCACGAACTCCGCAAAATCGAGGGCGTGGAAGTTGGCCCGGTCCCTGACCTCTCAGTCGTCACCTTCCGCTGGCTACCGAAGAGAGGAAATCCCGATGATTACAATCAGCGTCTCTTGAATGCCGTCCAGCAGGATGGACGTATCTTCATCACGTCGACGAGGCTGCGGGGGCAATTCTGGCTGCGTCTGGCAGTGTTATGCGCGGCCACGCATCGCGAACATATGGACCTTGCCTTGGAAATTCTTAAGGAGACCGCCGAGCGGCGTGGAGTTTGAATAGCGACCGGCGCTTTTCGCGTCTGGACATTTCCATTCCGTGCGATAGCCTTCGTGAGCGTGGGCGACGTCACGCGCATCCTCGAGGCGGCTGAGCAAGACGATCCGAAGGCCGCCGAGGAACTGCTACCGCTGGTCTATGACGAATTGCGGCGCCTGGCGGCCGCGAAGATGGCCAAGGAAGCGCCTGGACACACGCTTCAACCCACGGCGCTCGTGCACGAGGCCTGGCTTCGACTGACCCGCGATCAAAATGCGAATTGGGAGGGCCGAACGCATTTCTTGGCGGCGGCTGCGGAGGCGATGCGTCGAATTCTGATTGAAAGCGCAAGACGAAAACATCGGCTCAAACGAGGTGGCCAATGGCAGAAAGTCGAACTCGAAGAGGTGGAGCTGCCCTTGCCGATGCCTGCAGAGGACCTGCTGGAATTGGACGGTGCGCTCGAGAAGTTGACGGCGTTCAATGCGCGAGCGGCCGAAGTTGTCAAGCTCTGCTTTTTCGGCGGGTTGTCTCAAGAACAGGCAGCCGAAGCGCTTGGCCTTTCGGTCAGCACTGCGGAACGCCTGTGGGCGTTTGCCAGAGCCTGGCTTTTCCGCGAAATCCAGAAGGAGCGGAAATCCGTCGGCTAACGCAGATTTTTTGAGGGAAACCAGGGTGCAAAAGCGCATGGATAGGTACAGTCAATATGAATCCGGATTCAGATCGGCTGATCGAATTGTTCAGCCAGGCGCTGGCGTATGAGTCCGCCAAGCAGCGCGCCCAATTCGTCGGTCAGTGTTGCCTGACTGAACCCGCCCTCGGCGAACAACTCGAATCACTCCTTCTCGCGCAACAACAGGCGGGGGAGTTCCTGGAGCAAACGCCAGGCTCCGCCGCAGCGAAGGCCGGGTCTCCTCTGGTCGCGACCCAAAAAGCCGGCGATCGCATCGGCCGCTATAAGCTGTTGGAGCAAATCGGCGAGGGCGGCTGCGGCGTGGTCTATATGGCCGAACAGGAGGAGCCGGTTCGCCGACGAGTGGCGCTGAAGGTCATCAAGCTGGGAATGGATACCCGGAGCGTTATCGCGCGCTTCGAGGCCGAGCGCCAGGCCCTGGCAATAATGGACCATGGAAATATCGCGAAGGTGTTCGACGCGGGCGCGACCGAAACCGGCCGGCCTTACTTCGTGATGGAATTGGTCCGCGGCGTCAAAATCACTCACTATTGCGTTGAGAACAACCTGCCGACTCGAGAGCGGCTGGCGCTATTCATCAGGGTCTGTCAGTCCATCCAACACGCTCACCAAAAGGGAATCATCCATCGAGACATCAAGCCTTCGAACATTCTGGTTACTGTCAATGACGGCTTAGCGGTGCCCAAAGTGATTGATTTTGGCATCGCCAAGGCCACGTCCGGCCAGCGTCTTACTGACCTGACAGTATTCACCGAATTTCATCAGTTCGTCGGCACGCCGGCCTACATGAGTCCCGAGCAGGCCGTCATGACCAGTCTGGATGTCGATACGCGCAGCGATATCTACAGCCTGGGCGTGCTTTTATATGAATTGCTCACCGGCAAGACGCCCTTTGATACGAATGAACTTCTCAAAGCCGGACTCGATGAAATGTGCCGCACGATTCGCGAAATCGTGCCGGTTCGACCGAGTACGCGCCTGAAAAAGGCAGCCCCAGGCGGTTCGGCACCTCAACTCGACCCTCGACCCTCGGCCCTCGACCCTGACCTTGACTGGATCGTGATGAAGTGTCTGGAAAAGGACCGCGCCCGTCGTTATGAAACCGCCAACGGCCTGGCGAGGGACATTCAGCGTTATCTCCATAACGAGCCTGTAGTTGCCCGGCCACCGAGTCAGCTTTATCGCTTTCGGAAATTAATTCGGCGGAACAAGTTGATCTTCGCTGGGGGCGCCACCACGGCCGCAGTGCTTGTCGCCGGCGTCGTCATGAGCACGTGGCAGGCGGTGCGCGCCACGCGAGCCGAGGGCGCGCAAACTCGATTGCGCCAGCAAGCCCAGACCGGCGAGAACAAAGCGCAAACCGAAGCTGCCAAGAGCCAGCATGTGGCCCGGTTTCTGGAGGGCATGCTGCAAAGCGTTGGTCCGTCGGTGGCGGTGGGTCGCGACACCAAAATGTTGCGTGAGATTTTGGACAAGACCGCTCAACGCGTCGGCCAGGAGTTGGCCGATGAGCCACTGGTTGAGGCGGAATTGCGGAACACCATGGGCAAGGTCTATCTGGAGCTTGGGCAGTATGACCGGGCCGAGGAGATGCACCGCCGGGCCCTGGCGCTCCAGCGCGCGGGGCTGGGCGCCCAGCATCCCGCGGTGGCGTTGACGCTCAATTGGCTTAGCGCTGCCCTTTGCGACCGAGGCAAGCTGATCGAGGCTGAGGCTGCAGCAGCCGAGGCGCTGGGGATTCAGAGAAAGATTTTCGGCGAGGATCATCCGGACGTGGCAACCTCGCTGCGCACTTTAGGCCTGACGCTTTACTGGCAAGGCCGGATGGCCGAGGCTGAAGTCACCTTGCGCGGCGCTCAGGCGCTATTGAAGAAAATGCCCGTGAAAGACGCAACCGCAGAAGCCGCCACAATGCATGCGCTGGCCGTGGCGCTGACAGACCAGAGCAAGCTGACGGAAGCCGAGTCAGTCATGTGCGGTGCGTTGGAGGCCTATATTGGGAGCGTAGGCGAAGAACATCCTTATGTCGCCAGGTGTCTGGTCAATCTGGGAGACATCTTGTGGGCCGAAGCCAAGCTCGCCGAGGCCGAAGCCGTCCAATGCCAGGCGTTGGCGATGTGGCAGAGACTGGTCGGGCAAGACCACCCCAGTGTTGCCGGTGCAATGGATAGCCTATCGCTCACCCTGCAATCCCAGGGCAAGCTGGCCGAAGCCGAAGCGATGCAGCGCGCGGCCCTGGCGATGCGCCGCAGAGTGCTGCCCGAAGACCATCACAATGTGGCCAATTCGCTCGATAATCTGGCAGGCATCCTCCGCTCGCAAGGCCGTCTTGCCGAGGCTGAGGACCTTTATCGTGAGCGGCTGCGGCGACGGCGGGTTATGTTGGCGTCAGACAATATTTTTCTGGCAGACGCCATCGGTCCGTTAGTGGGGACGCTGCGCCTGCAAGGCAAGTTTGCCGAGGCCGAACCGTTGGCCCGCGAAGCCTTGGCAATCCGCGAAAAGAAACTGCCCGAGGATTGGAAGACGTTCCATTGCCGGAGCTATCTGGGGGGGCTCTTGTTGGACCAGGGCAAATACGCCGAGGCCGAGCCGCTGTTGGTGGCTGGCTGCCAAGGCTTGAAAGAGCGAGCGGAAAGCGTGGACAGGATGCCACCGTCAGCCCAGCCGTGTCTTTGGAGTGCCGCCCAGGACTTGATCAGATTCTACGAACGCACTGGCCGCACCGTAGAAGCAGACCAATGGAAACAGAAGCTTAATTCTTACGAATCCGGGCCTCGCGCGTCCAGCCGGGCCACACCCACCAATGCCGCGCCGAAGTAGCCCGATCGGCAGCTAGCAGGGACGGACTCCAAACTTCGCTTCAAGAAATTCCCTTTTTGCTGAGGGAATCCACCCTCCAAAGAGCGCATGGATCAATAAAGCCTGTTATGATCGGATTTACGGATTTGTCTAATGCTCTCAGACACCGGAGTGGACTCGATAAGGAGTGATTTTCGTCATCGGAAACGAGTGCCTTGAGAACGTAGGACATACACCCAAGTTAGAAAAGCCTTCGGGCTTGCAAGAAACAAATCAATGAAGGGACAAATTATGAACCAGAAATTCGATGAACTCACCAGGAGCCTGGCCCAATCCGTCACGCGCCGGCAGGCGTTGGGGCGCGTTGGCATTGGGCTGGCGGGAATTGCGCTGGCCTGCTTCGGGCTGGCGAACAGGGCCGAAGCCAGCGGTTGTATGGGGGAGTGCATGAACCGCTGCCGGGATTCTGGATATCCCCGGAGATTCTGTCGCCCCTCCTGTAAGGCGGCCTGCGGATGACCAGGCCAGCACGATCAATCCTTCGTGCGCGAGTCAAATCATTTCCGTCCCGCGAGCGAGGAACGATCAAGGAAACAACCAAGTGCAACAAATGGAAAGTAATGAACAATAAATTCGATGAACTGAGCAAGGGCCTGGCCCAATCGGTCACGCGCCGGCAGGCGTTGCGGCGCTTCGGGGTCGGCCTCGCGGGCGTCGCGCTGGCGATACTGGGGCTGCCGAACAAGGCCGAGGCGATACACGGAGAAAACGCAAAAAACTGCGTGGGACCTTGTATCAAGCAATGTCTGAGCTTCGGCGGATCGAAAACCTATTGCCACGATCTCTGCTCGAGTCTCTGTCATTCACCCGGTCGTTGATCGATCAGTCGATTCGGAATGATGAATAGAAAACGACGAACCTGAGAACAACTTCCAAACTGAAACCCGTTCCATACGACGACGATGAAAGCCAAACTCTGAATTATCGTTCAGGCCAAACCCAGTTGAAAAGAAAACAGTCATGAAAACCAAAATGCAAAATCCGAAATCCGAAGGCCGAGGCCCGAAGTCCTGCCTCGCCGGACGAAGGCCGAAGTCCGAACGGGACCGGCTGCGACCACTCAACCATTTGGATTTCGGAGCTCGATCTGCTTTCGGATTTCGGAATCCGGTCTTCGGATTTTTGCTGTTGCTCTTAGCCCTCAACCCTCAACTCTCAACTTGGGCGCAAGGGACCGCCTTCACCTACCACGGCCGATTGGCCAGCGGCACCAACGTAGCCAATGGCCGCTACGACCTCGTCTTTACGCTGTTCAGCGTGAACAGCGGCGGAGTGCCGGGCGTGGCGGGGCCGATCACCAACGCCGCCGTGGGCGTGACCAACGGTCTTTTTACCACCACCCTCGACTTCGGCGCGAACTTTCCTGGCGCGGATCGCTGGCTGGAAACCGCGGTGCGCACCAACGGCACGGGCGCGTTCACGACGTTGAATCCGCGGCAACAGCTCACGCCGACGCCCTATGCCATCACTGCCAGCAACCTGACCGGGACGGTTCCGGCGACGGGCCTGGCCGGCACGTATTCAAGCGCAGTCACGTTCAACAACCCCGCCAACAGCTACAGCGGCAGCGGCGCGGGACTGACGGGCCTCAATGCCTCCCAACTTTCCAGTGGCGGGGTACCGGGGGCGGCGCTCGTCGGCACCTACCCCAACGCGGTCACCTTCAACAACGCCGCCAATAGTTTCAGCGGCAGCGGCGCGGGACTGACGGGCCTCAATGCCTCCCAACTTTCCAGTGGCGGGGTACCTGGGGCGGCGCTCGTCGGCGCCTACCCCAACGCGGTCACCTTCAACAACGCCGCCAACAGTTTCAGCGGCAGCGGCGCGGGCTTGACTTCGCTCGACGCCAATCAGATCAGCAGTGGCGGCGTGCCCGGCGCCGCGTTAAGCAACGCGTGGAAGTCAACCGGCAACAGCGGCACGCTCCCCGGCACGCATTTCATTGGCACCACCGACAACCAACCGCTGGAGTTAAAGGTCAATGGCGTGCGCGCTTTGCGGTTCGAGCCCAACGGCGCGGGCGCGGCCAATCTCATCGGAGGTTACTCCCAGAACATTGCCTCCGCCAGCTTCAGCTCCGTCATCGCCGGCGGCGGCACCAGCGGTTCGATTAACCAAACCACCGGCAACTATGCCAGCGTCGGCGGCGGCCACGGCAACACCGCCGCGGCTTTTGCCCACGTCGGCGGCGGCGCTTATAACACCGCCAACGGCTCCAGCTCGGTCATCGGCGGCGGGCAGTCCAACCTGGTGTCCAGCGCAGGCGCGCTGATCAGCGGCGGCGAGACCAATGCCATTCAAACCGGCGCGACCGACGCGACCATCGGCGGGGGCCACCACAATGTCATTCAGATCACCGCCCTGGAATCCAGCATCGCCGGCGGTTCCTTCAACAGCATCCTAACCAACGCGCAGGTCGCGGCCATTGGCGGCGGCACGGGCAACACCATCGGCACGAACGCCAGCGCCGCGGTCATCGGTGGCGGCTACCACAACACCCTTCAGAACAATGCCTATGACTCAACCATTGCAGGCGGCTACTCCAACTCGATCTCCGGGCCTTACGCGGTCATTCCCGGCGGCGATCTCAATGCGGCCGCTCAAAATAGTTTCGCAGCCGGCCATCGTGCCAAGGCCAACCATTCGGGCGCATTCGTCTGGGCCGATTCGACCGAGGCGGATTTTGCCACGACCGGCACGAATCAGTTTCTTCTTCGCGCCACGGGCGGTGTGGGCATTGGCTTGAACCAACCGACCAACAAACTGCACGTGGCCGGCGGCGTCTCCGCCACGGCGTTCGTTACCACCAGCGACTGCAACGCCAAGGAGAACTTCATCGCGGTCTCGCCTCGGGAAATTCTGGACAAGGTGGCGGCGCTACCCATTTCGCGCTGGAATTACAAAACGATGCATGACGGTTCGCACCTCGGACCGACGGCGCAGGATTTTTACGCCGCGTTCGGCCTGGGCGGCAGCGACCGGACGATCACCACAGTGGACCCGGACGGCGTGGCCCTGGCGGCGATTCAGGGATTGAACGAGAAGCTCGCGGACGAGTTGAAACGCAGAGACGCGGAGAACGCGGTGTTGAAGCAACGCCTCGACGCTCTGGAACAAATCTTTCTCAGCCAAACGTCGAATTGAAAAGGACTCTGCCATGAAAACCAAATTCACAATTCAACTGCCGGCCGGGCCGCTTGTTGTGGCTCGCATGGCGCAATCCCGAAAGAACATTCGAGTAGAAATGGAGAAATACTCCATCTTCCCTCACCTTCACGCGTGGCTTATCGCCGCTTTCCTTCTGGGTGGTTCGTTTTGCAGTCACGCCCAGGAGTTCTATGCCGTTAGCTTGAGCGCGGCCCAAGAGGTTCCCCCCAATGGAAGCACGGCGACTGGATCGGGCTATCTGATATTGAATATGGATCACACTCTAAGTTACGGCATCACCTTTCAGGGCCTGAGCGGCAATGCCACAGGTGCGCACATTCACGGCCCTGCAACGCCCGGTGTCAACGCGGGCGTGCTCATCACTTTAACCATTTCGGGAGGGACGGCGGGAACAATTTCTGGAATAACAGCCGCTCTGAGTGCTGCGCAGTTGGGCTATTTGCGCTCCGGACTGCTGTACGTGAACATCCATACTGCCCCTTTTCCCGGCGGCGAGATTCGCTCCCAGGTGAATGCGCAGCCGAATCTGACCGCCTTTACCTATCAAGGACGCTTGGCCAGCGGCACGAATGTGGCCAACGGCACCTACGACTTGCGTTTTGGCCTTTACTACGAGAGCAGCGGCGCCAACCAAATCGGCACCTTCATCACCAACTCGCCGACGGCTGTCAGCAACGGCCTCTTCATCGCGACGCTGGACTTCGGCGCGCTGCTTCCAGGCGCTGCCCGGTGGCTGGAAATCGGCGTGCGAACCAACGGCGGCGGTGCCTTCACTACGCTCTCACCGCGGCACCAGATTACGCCGACCCCTTACTCCATGTTTGCTAATGCCGCGGGCGCCTTCAGCGGAGCAATCTCAGACTCGCAACTCTCCACTAATATCGCTCGGCTCGGTTCCGCCCAGGTGTTCAGCGGCTTGGTGACGTTCAGCAACGCGTACGGCAGCTTCAGCGGCAACGGCGGGGGGCTGACGAACGTTTGGAAGCTTGGCGGCAATGCCGGCACGACCGCCGCCGATTTTTTAGGCACCAGTGACAATCAGCCATTGGAGTTGAAGGTAAACGGCACGCGGGCACTACGCCTCGAGCCGACGGCCGGCACGGGAGGAGGCAACGTCATTGGCGGCTGGTCGAACAACGTCGCAACCTCCGGCGCGGTGGGGGTCACCATCGGCGGAGGCTACAACAATTCCGTGCTGGCATCGTATAGCGTTATTGCTGGCGGAGCCGACAACATCGCCGGTGCGATCACAAATCTATCTCTCAATCAAGGGGCGACCGTAAGCGGGGGCGTTGGAAACCAGGCAACCAGTCCCTTTTCCACAGTGGCTGGTGGAAACGGAAACATGGCCTGGGCGCCCGGAGCGACTGTGGGCGGCGGTGGAGTCACGGCCATCTTTCCGAACGGCGGGGCGTTCTGGGCTAACGTAGCTGACGGAATGAGCGCCGTGGTTCCGGGAGGAGCAGGCAATTTCGCCGGTGGTAACTTTAGCTTTGCCGCAGGCTTTCGCGCCTGGGCGACCAATCACGGAACGTTTGTTTGGTCCGACGACAGCGGTTCTGAGTTCGTTTCGACGGGGGCAGATCAGTTCCTGATCCGCGCCTCCGGCGGGGTCGGCGTCGGTCTTAACCAGCCCCTCTATCCGTTGCATATCGGCTCCACCCTCGCGGCGCCCGCCATCAATTTTTCCGCGCAACGCTGCGCTATTGAAGACACAAATTCCGCGGGCCGCGCAGCCTTTCTCTGCCTCGCCGGAAACGGAACTACCTACTCAGCCAATCGCGTCGAAGTGCAGGTCGAAGCCAGTGATAACGAGCACCGCGGCATCATCGGCACCACCAGCAATCACGAGCTCCAATTTCGCGTGAATAATGTCGAGGTGATGAAGCTAGCCACCAACGGCAACATAGGCATCAGCGCTCCCAATCCCGCCGCCCCGCTGCATATTTTGGGGCCGGCGGCCGCCCCCACCAACTCGCTGCCGAGCCAAAATAACGGACTGCTCCTGGGTACCTACGGCACCAGCGGCTACAAATGGATTCAAAGCTACGGCGGCGCGCTGGCGCTCAATCCCACGGGCAACAATGTTGGCATCGGCCTCACAAGCCCAACTTACCAGTTACAACTCGCCGCGGACTCCGCCGCTAAGCCCAATGGCGGTTCCTGGGCCAATAGTTCCGATGCCCGCGTGAAGAAAAATGTCCAGCCGTTGAGCGGCGCGCTGGACAAGCTCGCGCAACTGCGCGGCGTGAGTTTCGATTGGGTCAACCCCGCCGACCACGCCAACCAAACTAACCGGCAGACAGGTTTCCTCGCGCAGGACGTCGAGCAAGTGTTCCCGCACTGGGTCAGGGAGGTGCCCGCCGCCGAGCATGACTCGGCGCTCACGCCCCATGGTCGGGTCAAGAGTCTCAGTTTGCCTTTTGAATTCGACGCGTTGTTGGTCGAGGCGTTGCGCGAATTGCGCGCGGAAAACGCGACGTTGAAGAAAACCGTGGCCGAGTTGAATCTGGTCGTCAGCCAACTGACCGAACATCAGAACGGAGGCGCCAAATGAAAAAATCCAAATTCCAACAACCAAGCTCCAGAGAAATCTCAAACACCAAACCTCAAGAGCCGCTCCCGTCGCGCGCGCGCGTTTGGAGTTTGAAACTTGGAGTTACCTTGGTGTTTGGTGCTTGGTGCTTGGTGCTTCTGCTCCCGGCTCCAACCCACGCCCAAACCCTCAGCATAGATTGGTTTACGATAGACGGGGGCGGCGGCACGAGCACGGGCGGCGTGTATTCCGTCAGCGGTACCGTCGGCCAACCCGACGCGGGCAGAATGTCGGGCGGAAATTACGCAGTGGATGGCGGATTTTGGGGACTCATCGCCGCCGTGCAAGCGCCCGGCGCGCCGTTGCTCGCCATCTCGCTCACGAGCACGAACACTGCAATGATCTCCTGGCCTTCGCCTTCGACGGGCTTCTCACTTCAACAAAATTCAAACAGTGTCGCCTCAGTGAACTGGAGCAATGTCATCACCGTTCCCACCGACAACGGCACGATCAAATATGTCATCGTCAATCCACCGAGCGGCAACCGCTTTTATCGGTTGAAGAGCCCGTGATTCAGGTTACGCACCCTCGAAAACTCGACCCGGCACCACGAATGAAAACCAAATCCACACTCCAACTCATCAAAGCTGCCGGGCTCCTGTTGTTCGGGCTTTCCACTTCCCGCTTTCCACTTTCCACTTTCGCCCAGGGCACCGCCTTCACCTACCAGGGCCGGTTGGTCGTCGGCGGCAACGCGACCAACGGCGTTTACGACCTCACCTTCACGGTCTTCGGCGCGAGCAGCGGCGGCGGTGCCGTTGCGGGGCCGGTCACCAATGCCGCCGTGGGCGTGACCAACGGACTCTTCTCCACCACCCTCGATCTCGGCGCGAACTTTCCCGGCGCGGACCGCTGGCTGGAAATCGGCGTGCGCACAAACAGCGGCGGCGCATTCACCACTCTCTCGCCGAGGCAGAGAATCACGCCCACGCCCTACGCCATCACCGCCAGCAACCTCTCCGGCACCGTTTCGGCCGCCGGATTGGGGGGCACGTATTCGAACGCGGTCAACTTCAACAACGCCGCCAACAGCTTCACCGGGAACGGCAGCGGATTGAGCAATCTGAACGGCGGGGCTTTGAACAATAACTCGGTTGGGTCGGCGCAATTGGCGGATGTCATCGCGCTGGGTCATTCGAATGTCTCTGGGCAGTTGGATGTCTTTTATGCGAACACGGCCTTGAACATACCGGCCATCAGCCTCTCGGGGAACGGCAGCAGTATCAGAACTTACGGCTCCGACGGTTTAGAACAGATCAGGCTCTGGGGGAGCACTTGGGGCGAGCTTTTGCTGTTCGACAGCACCGCGAGCAACAATCTTGCCGCCAGCTTGAGCGCCAACAACTCCTCGGGAGGCGCGTTGGTTCTGTATCAAGGGGGGACCAATCTCCCCGGGGTGCGGCTTTTTGGTGACAACATCGGAGGCGGGCGCTTGCTCTGTAACAATCGGAGTAACAGCGTTTCAATGGATTTGCGCTCCCAGTACGATGCTTCGACCCCCGCCGCCTGGGCCGGCTTTTATGACAACGGCGCGGAGCGCGTCACCTTGGCCGCCCGCAACGACGCCACCGGCCGCGGCGGCGTGCTTGATGTCAAGAACGTCAATTCCGCCAACACCGTGCGCCTCGTGGGAGATGATGGCGCCGGCAATGGTGAATTGCGCTTAAGTACCGTGACTGGCGTTGAAACCATCCGCCTCAATGCAGCCGCGGGCCTTTCGGCTGCCAGTCTCTTAGGCAACGGTTCAGGGTTGACGAACCTGAATGCCGCGAATCTCGCCAGCGGCACGGTGCCATCAGCCGCGCTGGACAACGCCTGGAAAACCACCGGCAACAACGGTACCATGCCCGGTACACAGTTCATCGGCACGACGGACGATCAGGCGCTGGAGTTCAAAGCGAATAACAAACGATTGTGGCGGCTGGAGCCAAACACCAACGGCCCCAATGTCATTGGCGGACATCCTGCCAATTATGTTGCCCCGGGAGTTTATGGCGCAACCATCGCGGGCGGCGGAGTGGCCAATTGCGGCGCGGCGCCGGGAACGTGCAGTAATTCGGTGACTGTTCGCAACGGAACGATTGGCGGTGGCCACGCGAACCGGGTATCGGGCGACGCCTCGACCATCGCCGGAGGGGCGGGGAACGTGATCGAAGCGGGATGGTCCGCGATTGGTGGGGGCTGGCCAAACACAATTCAAAGCGACGCCAGTTGGTCATTTATTGGTGGAGGTGACTACAACCTGATCCAAACAAACAGTGCCTACTCGACTATCGGCGGTGGCGCCGTCAACACGATTCAGCCAGGCGCTTTCGGCGCAACCATCGGCGGGGGCTACGACAACACGATTTTGTCGAACGCAAGCTACGCGGCCATTGCCGGGGGCGATCTCAATGCGGCTGGCACAAACAGTTTCGCCGCCGGACATCGCGCCAGGGCCACCCACACCGGCTCGTTCGTCTGGGCCGACTCGACGGACACCGATTTCGCCACCACCGGCGCCAATCAGTTTCTCCTGCGCGCCACGGGCGGCGTAGGCATTGGCTTGAACCAACCGCTCCACACGCTGCACGTCGGCACAACGCTCGGCACGGGTACCATCAACGGGTCACCAACGAAAATCGCCGTGGAAAATTCCGGCGCCAACCAGCGCGCCACCTTTCTGGCCCTGGCCGGTCCGGGCGGAACCACTTCGGCCACGCGTGTCGAAGTTCAGCTTGAAGCCGACGTCAACCAGAATCGCGGCATCTTCGGCACGACGAGCAATCACGAATTGCAGCTGCGCGTGAACAACAACGAAGTGATGCGGCTCTGGACCAGCGGCAACGTCAGCATCGGCAATGTCACCCCGACCAACAAACTGCACGTGGACGGCGGCGTGTCGGCCACGGCCTTCGTCACCACGAGCGACCGCAACGCCAAAGAGAACTTCACCGCCGTCTCACCACGTGAGATCCTGGACAAGGTGGCGGCGCTTCCCATTTCGCGCTGGAATTACAAAACGATGAACGACGGTTCTCACCTCGGACCGACGGCGCAGGATTTTTACGCCGCGTTCAGCCTGGGCGGGAGCGACCAGACGATCACCACGGTGGACCCGGACGGAGTGGCGCTGGCGGCGATTCAGGGGTTGAATCAGAAAGTGGAGGAGCAACGGACGGAACTGCAACAGAAGCAAGCGGAACTCGCGGAATTGAAGGAGAACCTGGCGGATTTGAGAGCGCTCGTTAGCCAACTGGCGCAGAGAAAGAACGGAGATGCGAAATGAAAAGTTCCAAATTCCAGCTCCCCAACACTTAGAGAGGTCGGCTGCTACGAAAGATTTTTGGCTCAAACCGCCCCGCTGCATCGCACTGACTGGTAGAAACGACAATTCGCGCCGGAGCGCCCTCAAATTGCAACCAGGAATGAAACCATGAAAACACGATCCATCGTCAGCGCAGCTCTTGTGGCGCTGGCCCTTATCTATTTCGCGCTGGGCAAAGTGGTGCCGGTCCTCGCCGACCGGTGGTCGAGCGCGACGGCCAATTGCCGGCGGCGATGCGGTATTTGGTGAGCTTCATTCAAGCCATCTCGCCGTGGGGCCTTTTGATCACCATCACCTGCTTGCTGGCCGCTTGCTTGGTTTGGAAGAAAGCCCGCCACTGAGAGAAACCATGCAAATGATTTCCGTCAACGAAAACGGCAGCGGAATAACAAAAAAACAAACTCAGAGCAGAATGCTATTACCTGAGAACAGAAAGGCACACAAAATGAAACCTCAATCCATCCTGAAACCTTCCGCGGGTTTGTTGATGTTCGCGGCAGTCATGGCCACGACGAACCCGTTGCTGGCCGCGCCAAAAAAAGTCGCGCTGGCAGCCGGCTCGGTGGACGGGCTTGCCGCCGCGCTGGCAGCCGCGGGCGCGGGCGGCACGGTCATCGTCAAGGCGGGACTTCACGTCGAGTCCGGCAGCGTCCTGGTCACGCAGCCCGTTTCGATCCTTGGTGAATCCGGCGCCGTGCTCGTCTGCGGGACTTCCGCCTCACCGGGGCTCAGCCCATTTGATGCCACCCTCACGCCGGTTGAAATTCGCGCTACCCTCAACGTCAAAGGAACCCATGACGTGACCGTGCGCGGACTGCAGTTCCGGCCACCGGCGGGCCAGACCGCCAATTGCGCCGTGCTGATTGAGGATGCCCCGCGCGTGCGCGTGGCCGGCAATTCCATCACCGAGTTTCAGTTCGGTGTCGTCGTTCAACGCGGCGATGACGTCGCTATCATCCGCAACACCATCACCGCGAGCACGCGCTGGCTCGATCCGGCCGATCCCATCACCTGGGTGGACGGCATTGATGTGCTGAATGGCCGGCACGCCCGGGTGATCGGCAATGTCATCTCCGGCGCGGTAAACGGCTTCATGGGCTGCGCCGAGCAAGGCGAGCTGACAGGCAATACGGTTTCCGGCTGCCTCGGTGGCATTGAATTCTGCAAAGTGCCCGACGGCTGGTTCATTATCTCAGGCCGAACCGAGGGTGGTCGGCCCGGAGGCACGCGCTGGGTCGCGGTGGACAACGTCTCCAAAGACAACTACTGGATGGGCTATGTCCTGACCGACGGCTCAAATCACAACCTGCTCATCAACAACGCCGCCTCGAACAATGGGTTATATGACATGCAACTGTTTGGCGATACCACGTTCTTCAACCCGCTGCCGGCCTGGACACCGACCACGCACGACAACATCGTCATCAGCGGCTCCCAGCATGGGCTTGTGATCAAAGATTGCGGCAATAACGATGTCATCGTTGGAGGGGTCACACTGGTAGATCATAACGCAGACCTATGCTTCTGAGTGGTTGATGGAGAACAAAAAGCGAAACAAAAAAAGAAAAGAAGAACAAAACAAAAAGGAACCTATGAACAACACATTCGATGAACTCACCAAAGGCCTTGCCCGATCCGTCACACGCCGTCAAGCGTTGCTCCGATTCGGGGTGGGCATTGCCGGCATAGCGCTGGCGATATTCGGTGTGCCCAGCAGGGCACAGGGCCAGTCTTCAGCGTACAAGCAATGCGTCGAACGGTGTCTGCAAGGGTGTTTCCTCGGCTTGAAGCGTTGCCACAACGTCTGCAATCACGCCTGCCACGGGCTGTAGCCGCGCCATAGCACGCAGTGGATCCATGTGGATTGCTGACAAGCCGGCGGACAGCAGGTCCTCCAGCCGCAGGTCACTTTCCAGGTGTGCCAAGCCGCGCTGTTTCAACTCCTCTTTTTTGGGTTGTCGGCAAGTAAGCCTGGCTTAAAGTGGGACGCGTGGGCGACGTTACGCGTATCCTCGAGGCGGCTCAGCAAGGCGATCCGAAGGCCGCCGAGGAACTGCTGCCTTTGGTCTATGATGAGCTGCGGCGACTGGCCGCCGCCAAAATGGCCAAGGAGGCTCCCGGACATACCCTTCAACCCACTGCGCTGGTCCATGAAGCCTGACTTCGATTGGTTGGCAACCAAAATCAGGAATGGCACGGACGCTCCCATTTTTTCGCGGCTGCCGCCGAGGCAATGCGGCGGATTCTCATCGAGAGCGCCCGCCGGAAAGGCGCGCAGCGACATGGTGGCGGGGCGGCTCACGTGGATCTTGAGGAGATGGAAGGTGCCGCGCCAAGCAAAGACGACACACAACTATTGGCGATACACGAGGCATTGGATAAGCTCGCCGCCCAGAACCGTGTACAAGCCGAAGTTGTCAAGCTACGTTATTTCGTCGGCATGTCGGTCGAAGAAACCGCCCAGGCGATAGGAATTTCTGCGCGCTCGGCCGCCTACTACTGGGCTCACACGCGGGCCTGGCTCTACCAGGAAATCGGAGGCACCAGGCCGCCCTCATATGCAGTTTCCTTCCGATGCTCGCCCAGCCTAAATGAGCCCGAAACTTCTGACGATCGCCCGCAGCTTTTCGATGTCTTCGTTTTCAGGAAAGGAAAACACGTTGTCTTCGCATAATCCGCCGCAGTGGACGGTGAAGCAATAACCAAAGCCGCGGAGGTAATTATAGAAATCCACTGTCTTATTTTCGGGCACGGCGATCAGAATTTCATCGCCATCCCGAACGATTGCGCCACATAGAGCTTCCATGGTGGGGTTGTATAGCAAGGTCCTTACCAATTCCTAAAGGGCTTGTGTTCCAACCGTCAGATGTCATTGTTCTTTCAGACCTCGATTTTCACGAATGCTATGCGCGTCGCCCTTCCTCTGATCGCGGTGCTGGCTCTTGGTGCTGCTGGTGGCTACATCGCGGGTCGAAAAGCGGCGCAGGCGACTTTGCAACCCTCCACAAGCTCCATCGCCGCTTCAACAACCCGTCAAGCGCCTCGACCCACCAGGCACGTTTCCGACCCCACAGCCTTTCCTTCGCTGGACACTAATGACTTCGCGGCGCAGCTCCGAAAGCTCAACTCAGGTCCCTGGCGCAAGAAATGGGACCAGATGAGAGACCTCGCCCGTTCGATTTCTCCCAATGATGCATCAAACGCTTTGGCCATGGCCGAGAAGATCCTGCCCCGGCAGGAGTGGTACAATTTTCGGTACCAGCTTCTTCAGAAGTGGGCGGAAGCCGATCCCATGGCTGTGCTGGCGTATGGTCAATCCCTCAAGAACCGTTCGGACCGGCAACAGGCAATTTCTCAGGCCGTGCAGGAATGGGCCAAACGCGATCCCGAGGCGGCCATGGCCTGGATTGAGAAGCAACCGCGAGGCCAGGAGCGCCAGAACTTCCTCGGCTCGGCGCTGCAAGGCCTGGCGGAAGGCGATCCAAAGAAGGCCCTCGAGAAGCTCAACAGCGCGCCAATGTATCAACGGCGCTGGATTCGGGATCAGATCATCACCACCCTGGCGGAAAGCGATCCCAAACAGGCGGCCGAGCTGGCTCTAAAAAACGACCGCAGCGGTTCACGCTATGGCTATGGCTTTCCAGGCGAGGGCGCTCTCGGAAATGTGCTGCAAAAGTGGATGACCCAGGACGCGGACGCCGCCGTGAGTTGGCTGCAGTCGCAACCGGAAAACGTTCGCAAACGCCGTTCCGTACTCAATGCCGTCCAGACGCTCAGCGGGCAGGATCCGGCGGCTGCCATGCGCGTGCTCGATCTGGTGCCGCCCGGCCAACAGCGCGAGGAGGCCCTGGGCAATGTTCTTGGAAATTTGGCCAACCGCGACTTGGACGCCCTGCGCTCCTGGACCGACTCTCGCACCGACGCACGTGAGAAAACTCTCGGCCAGATTGCTTATGCTCAAGGGTTGTCCTCCACCGATCCCGCCGCCGCCGCGTCCGCCCTCCAAAACGTGCATGCCGACGAGCGCCGCTCCTGGGCCTTCCAGCAAGTCTTTAACGAGTACGCCCAGCGCGAACCACAAAACGCTTTGGCCCTGGCCCAGTCCTTGACCGATACCGCCGGCCGCAACCAGGCGATCAGTGGCGCCCTCGCCGGCTGGGCCCAGCTCGATCCGCAGGCCGCTGCTAATTTTGCCATGACCTTGCCCGGCGGCCCAACTCGCAATAGTGCCATCGGTCAGCTTGCCCGCGAATGGGCCGATCGCGATCCCAAGGCCGCGCTCGATTGGCTCAAAAGCGTTCCTAACCCGGCAGTTCAGCGAGACACTATCCAAAATGTGTTGTGGAATATGGCGGAGAACTCGCCGCAGACCGCCGCGGAATACGTCTCCATTTTGCCGGCGGGCCAAAACCAAATCGGTTTGGTCGGTCAATTGGCCGAGCGTTGGGCCGACACAGATTTCGAAGGGGCGCTCGCTTGGGTAAACCAACTGCCCGAGGGTCAGAGTCGCAACACTGCCCTGCAACGCATCAGCAATCAATGGATCAACAACGACATTAAAGGCGCCGCCGATTTCGCCAAGGGTCTGCCCTCGGGCGCGCTCCGCGACCAGATGTTCAACGAGCTGGCCGGTCAGTGGACCTGGCGCGACCCAAAAGAGGCGGCCGACTTCGCCGTCAACCTTCCAGCCGATGCCGCGCGCCAGCACATGCTGGAAAACATCATTGCCAATTGGTCTGGCCGCGATCCCGAAGCGGCCGCGAAATTCGCGGGCGCCTTGCCGGAAGGCCAAAGCCGCGACGAACTCACCCGGCGCATCGCTGGCACCTGGGCCAAAAGTGATCCAGCCACCGCGTTGAATTGGGTCCAAACCATGCCGGCGGGCGATGGCCGCGCGGGCGCGATGGCCAGTGTGCTGGGCGCCTGGGCTTCCCAATCCCCTCAGGACGCCGCAAAATTCGTCTCACAACTCGCAGGAAATGAACAGGAGCGCGGCATGAAAGCCGTCATCTCAAGCATGGTCGGCGCGGACACGGCCTACACCGCCTCCTGGATCCAAACCTTTCCTGAGGGCGACGTGCGCGAACAAGCAGGCGAAACGCTGATGAAATGCTGGGCCAAGGATGACCCCAAGTCCGCCTCTGCCTGGCTGAGCAACCTGCCTGCAGGCGCAACCCGCGAAGCCGCCGCCAAACAATTTGTGGACAGCGCGGCCGATAGCGAGCCGCAGCTTGCCTGGAACTGGGCGGCTTCGCTGGCTGATCCATCCAAGCAAAGCGATGCGCTCGAAAAAGCCGCCCGGCAATGGTTGCGCGTGGACGACAAATCCGCGCGCGCCACTATCCAGTCGAGCGGCTTGCCGGCTGAATTTGTGGCGAAACTTTTGAAGCTCAAGGATTGAATGTTCCTCATCCGCATCTGTTTCATTGGCGGATGCTGGCGTGGTCTGACAGGTAACGCATGTCCTGGTTCCCGGGTGAGGCCTGAACGGAGGAATACATGAAAATGCCGGTAATCTCCTGGCGCGTGCGCGGATCCCGCCATTTGTGGATTTCAGCGTGGCCATCGGCGAAACTCAAACCGCCGGCGCCATTGTGGTAACTGGCCGGAACGTCGATCATGTAGGTCCGGGCGTCCGGCAGACCATCGTTCATCGCGACGGCGAAATCGCCATAGTTGATGCTGTCCGGGTGCTCATCGATCATTACATACGCCCGGGCGTATCCCATCGGTCCGATGTCGGTATGCTTGCGGAAGACGCGATACTTGGCTCCGGTCAGAAAACTCAACCAGTCATCTCGCGAGTTCATCGCCTGGCTCATAGTGATGCTCCGCACACGCGGATACCTCACTCCGCCGATGGCAACGGTGCTGCGATCGGAGGGACACCGATAAATGCCGGCCGTTCTGGAACTATAAGGCGAGAGCTTGGCATACTGCGGGTCGGTGAGATAGAGCGTGTTGGTGTTATCCGGGTTGCCTCCGTTGTAATCAAGGATACCCCGGACCCACCCCGAGCCTGTGGGTGTCAGATCGTTCCACATGTGCTGGTCGTTGTAACCGTCCGCATAAATAACCCAGGCGGTTCCCGGGGTAAGGGCCGCCACGCGCAACCGCGGCGCTTCTCGACGTATTCGGCGTAATCCTTCCAACCTAAGGGTGTTGGTGCGAGTTTTCATTGGAATGCGGAGGCGGTCCGGTTTACTGTAGCTCAATTTCTAGCGACATGCACTCTGGCGCACAACCGGAATCCGTCGGTGCCTTGCGGAGCGGCGGTGAGAAGTCCTTCACCCCGCACCGCCGCGCCGGCGAACGGGTTGGTGCCCGGAAAGTCTCGCGACGAGCTCCCCCACACGGGTTCACGCTGATCGAACTACTGGTCGTCATCGCGGTCATAGCGATTCTGGCGGCGCTGCTGTTGCCTGCCCTGGCCAACGCCAAAGACCGCGCGTTGCGGACGCAATGCCTCAACAACCACAGGCAACTCTTGCTGACCTGGACAATGTATCAGCACGACAACAGCGGCGGCCTGGTATCGAATGTTCGCGGAACGCCGCCCGCCGGAGCGGGATTGAACTGGGTGGAGAGCACCGTTCATGGTGCCACAACAGCATTCATCGACCCGGGCTCCTTTATTGATCCGAAACGAGCGGCCTTCGCGGCCTATTGGAAAAATCCCGCCGTATATAGCTGCCCCGCGGAACACTCCTTCTACACTCTGGGCAGCAGGCGCGTTCCGAAATTGCGCAGCTATTCGATGAATGATTATATGAACGGCGGCGCCCAGCAGTATGCTCCCGTCCCGCCAGTTTTCTTTTACAGGCGCGATTCCACGTTCGGCCGGCCGGCTTTGCTCTTTGTCTTCATTGAATCCGAACCTTACAGCATCTGCTACACGCCTTTTGAAATCCCCATGTCCGATTCACAGGCATTTTTCACCGCACCGGGCGGGCTTCACAGCCAGCGCCGAACGGGAGTTATTTCCTTTGCGGATGCCCACTCGGAAACGCATCGCTGGGTGAAACCAGGAGTGCGGCCGGTGGTTAATCAGAGCAGTGATCCGCACCCGTCGCCAAGTGATCGACGTGACGTTAACTACGTGCGCACGCGCTCGCACCATCTGCTGCTGCAATAACGCTGTTGCAAGGCAGGGCTCCCTCGCGCCCAGCGGATTCGCCGTGCCGCTCACTTGTGGTGAGCGGATCCTTTCATTTCTTTGAGCGTGCGGCGAAACGGCTGCGCTTTCTACGGTCCGACCCCGCAGACGACCGAAAAACAAACGCTCTTATCGCGGAACGCAAAGGTGAGCGATGGCGGCGGGCACCAAGCGCTCGAACCTGCAAACAGCTCGCCGCCCGCCGCCATTCGCTCGACCGAAAAGTTAGCGACTTGTGTCTTGGGTATTTCTCGGTTGGCAGTGTGGTGGGAATAGATGCAGCAGCGCAATGCAAACTCCCGCCATGGCTAGGGACACGTGGTTGGGTGCTGTGCCTACCTGATGAATAAGTTGATTCCAGTCAAACATGTAGCAGAGAGCCAGGGAGGGCAGGATCAAGAACCCTACCAAGGCGGAACTCGAGAGCCGACGAGGCTCAGGGACGCCTGCCCGTAACGCAAGATGCTCCCGAAGCGATTTGTAGATCAATCGCAAGGGCAAATAGATTGCTGCCAGGCTGCCTGCCGCGCCAACTGCAACAAGCGTCCAGTGGATAAGCGCCGGTCCCGGAAGGCCACGCGAACGCCACAGATCAAGAATACGCCCGTAGTCGCCGGGCTCCCTGGGCCACAGGGCGTTGAACATGATATAGGGGAGGCCATCCAATAAGATAATCCCCGCAATGATCGCCATGCAGAATTGGATTAGTGAGGGGGATTTTAGGCGATAGGCAACCGTGAGCGTGACGGCGCCTATTGTAGTGGTTGCCATAGCGCCACTCGCCCAATGGAATATGCGGCCAAGTGTGCCAGTATTTGGCGGAAGATTAGTATATGCCAGGCCCATGCCATCCCAGCAAATTGTGAATCGATGGAACTCACCCCCAAGGAGGACTGCGGCGAGTCCATGTCCTGCGGCTTCATGGATTGTGACCCCAAGAAGTACTGCAAGGTACGCACTAACGATTCCCAGCAAAACGACGACTATGGTGGGCCGCGTCACAGGTTTCGGCCGCTAACGCTCGCGCTCTCTCGCGCGGCGTGAGTGATGTGCGGAATGTAACAGAAGCGTCATCGCCGCGTCGAGTGAAGCGCGATTGTTGGACCAGCTGTGATGGCTCATCATTCGGAACTCCTCTGCGCGGTCTCCCGCTTGAGGTGAAGAGCATAGCCCCAACCAACACCACAGAATCCGAAGAAAACAACAGCAGGCATACCGAACGCGAGCATCCAGCCTCCGGCAGCAGAAATGAAGAGTCCGCAAACCACAAACGCGATACAACCCAAAAGCCCGAGAACAAGCCCTGACTCTGAGTGTCTCTGAGCCATGCCTGAATAAAACGCCCGCAGGGATAAACGTGATGGCCGCCGCTCCAACGAACGAAGGTCAGAGTGGAAAACAACGCGCAAAACTACCCACTGTAAAACCATGACTGACACCAAGAACACAAAGAACAACCAAGGCTGCCGGAAATAATAACGAAACAGGAACGGCTGACCCAGAATGAGGGCTGGGAGAAATATCCTGTGATTCCACGTCATCTTCCGAAATAGACGTGTCTCGGTGGACGCATCGGGAATCAGGTGAGGCCGCGAAAACGGGCTGCCGATGTAGAACAATCTGCGCCCGTCAGCATCGCTCTTGAACGATTGCTCCGCAATGTATGTGAAGTAGCGCATAAACGTCAGGTCCAACGACGAAAGTGAGCGATGGCGGCGGCCCGTTGCGCGGCCACTTGCGAAAAGCGTCCGCCCGCCGCCACTCGCTCCACTGCCTCGTTAGCCCCAGTAGCAGCCTTCAACAAATTCCATCTGAAATGCATTTTTGGCCTCCGCCACGATTTGAGGATTGAGGAGTTCCAAGCTGTTGTCAGTAAGTTCAGGAAACATTAACTTCCCAAGCTCGAACTGAATCCAGAACGATGCGCACCCCGCGCCAGGAACCTCGATGACGTCTGAGGTGTATGGATTCGTAAAATAGCCACGGTCGGGAATCTCAGCACAGACTTCTCCATAGGGGACTGCCTTGACTTTGCCGCTAGGTGTTCCGTGCAGATTTGAAGTTGATCGCGGGGTTGAATGAACAATGCAGGTGACTCCGACATGATGCGGCTTGTCGAAGTTCATCAAAATTGGCACGAGCCTTGGCTCTCCAACTCCGGCCACCTCAAGCTCGTAGTCCCGGAGACCCTCAGTCACGGTGGCAACCTCGTCAGGGGAGTTGAGCACCTTCTGATCTTTGATTTCCACTTTCAGGTTTTGACCCGTGAACGGATTAACAAACGGGTATTCACGATATTTTCCGGTTGGCACGCGGAGGGTTATGCTCGGCCGGCCCGGCACAACCTGCTGAGCAATCATGTTTGCGAGAAACCTTTGAACCTGCGCGGCTGATGGCCGCGAATCACTGGGCATGGCGATTAGAGTATGCGAGTATTGCTCGGCATCCCAGGAGAGCGCACGGCGTTTCTGTTCAGGCATAGCATCGGGCTAACGCTCAGCGCAGCCACGCCGGGCCGATGATGCACGAATGCAAGCCTGGCGCTCGACAGGCGTTGGCTGCCGCGTGTGGTTAGGCATCGTATCCTCCGACTCGAATCTTCCTCAAAAAAATGAGATACACCACACCAAGACCGACGATCGAACCCAGAATGCACCCGAGTGCGTCGGACTCTGTCTTAAAGGCCTTCATGACGCCGATGCACAAACCGACGCTGAACAGAACTGTAAGTCCAAGAACAGCGCTCGCGGAAATGACACCGGCAAAAGCTGCTCCCGATACACAGCGGCTGCAAAATCGCCGCGCCGAAACCTGCGGCGTCTTAGAAATCAGGCGCAAGCCAAATGCTGCGAACGAACCGATGGAACGCGCTTCGGTCTCGGGCTGATCCTTTCCGCATGTAGCACAGGTGAACATTGTCGGCGTAAACGATGCCTAACGATCAGCGCAGCCATGCCGGGCCGATGGCGTCCGCCACGCAAACAGACGCGAAACCGGCATTGGCTGCCGCGCTTCGCTCGGCGACTTGCTTTGCATACCATCATTTACGCTGCAGTGCCAGTTTGAACCAGCGTTCGTAAACGATGCCAGTCGGTAATGGCCATTTGGTTGGATCTGCGGCATTTCGTTCGATGATTGCATCTCCCGTGTATGTCCAATAGTGGTAAGGAAGTATTCGCAATTCCTGGCCCGAGACGCGTCCGGTGTTGACAGTGCGTTCATCGCATCCGCCAATCCGCGACATGTATGGCAGCTTTGGACAGACGAATCGCCGATTTTTCCTTTCCGCGTTGAACTCAGGAGCGATTGCCATCGCGAGATTATCATCGAGGGCAGCCACGTCGAAAAACCTGCGTCCGATCTTAACGACGCGAACTGGGAAGAAGTCCTTCGTCTTCGGATCGATACAGTACGTGATGTCGTTGAGGCGGTAGCCCTCAAATTCGTCGGGCTTTGGTTTAGCCTGTTGGCTGCCGCCAGTCATGTGGTGTGGGGTCTTCTCGCCGAACGCCCTCGGTCAGGCGCGCCGGGCACCTGGCACAGGAATTCACAGCAGGCACAAACCGGCGTCGCCTGCACCGAGATGTTATGTCTTCTGAAAGGCTCACGCATGGAAAATTTCGAACTCCATCACGTAACGGCTCTGGTGCTCCCTCAAAAAGAACGAAGCGGCGAGCTCCATCAGAGGTATGTCATCTCTCTTCGGATCTTTAGGGTCCGTCGTCACCGGAATCTGCGCCAACAACCAACCTCGACCCTCCGCATTGCGGCCCTGCCACTGGACAGCATCGTTTATCACCTTCACCAACCTGTCGTTCGGTGTCACGACGGTCCATGGATCACGCCCGCCGAAAAATGTGGTCACCCGATTCCGAAGTGCATCTGCCGTCCACGATGATGCCTGGGGCCAGTAAAGACCTTCGAGCGCTCCCTCGTAGTCCTCCTGCTCCAGACGATGGACCCACTGCCAGAACCCTTCGAGATAATTCTCTTTGGAGTCCAGAATTGGCAACTGAATCAGACATTGGCTGTTTGGACGTCCCTCAGACATAACGTTCGCTCTCAGAAGCTGTGAAAAAATGCAAATTCGCCGTAACCATAGGCTGATTTT
>CAYUPI010000011.1:0-134813 GCA_964446585.1 uncultured Verrucomicrobiota bacterium | reverse complement strand
CCCAGCAGTGGCGCGAGCGAGAGAATGTGCGGGGTGCCGATATGCAAGGCGGTCGCGCCGGCCGCTGGTTCGTGAATGCTCGACATCGCGAAACGGCGCTCGGGCGATACTCCCCACCAGCCGGCCAGCCCGGGCGTGAGGCCGAAATGCCGACGGTTCAGATAAAGTCCTCCAGGAGCGCCGGGGCCGGCATTAAGCCACTTGTAGTGGGACCAAAACGCAAAATCGACACCGTCGCGGTCGAGCGAATGAGGTACTGCGCCAATGCTGTGTGAACAGTCTATGCCGATCATTACTCCTCGCGCGTGCGCCTCGCGGCTGAGCAAGGCCACGTCCAGCAATTGGCCGGAGGTGAATAGCACCGCAGGCAGCACGGCCAACTGGACGTCGGGCCTGAAGGCGGCGATGATGTCGTCGGTCCGCAAAGTGCGACCGCCCGCTGATGGTACGAGCCGGAGGTATGTTGTGGGATCAATCCCCCGCATTTGGAGGTGGCTTCGCAGCGCGTAGGTGTCAGACGCAAAATTGAGCGTGTCGCCTACGATGACACGCCGCGTCGGGTGCGCCGGCTTGAAGAGGGTCGCGAGGAGTTGGTGAAGATTGGCCGTGGTCTGGCCGGTTACACAGATCTCGTCAGACGCCGCACCAAGCAGCAGGGCGAGTTTTTGTGCGGTCGTTTCGGCGAGAGTGAGCCATGATGGATCGGCCTCGGTCCAACCGCTGATGCCGAGCTTGCGCCATTGGTCGAGCACGCGCAAGAGGCTCGCTTCGGCGCGGCGTGAGAGCAGACCGAGTGAGTTACCATCGAGGTAGATCTGCCCAGCCGGCCGTGCGAATTCGGCGCGAAACCGCGCCAGCGGGTCCGCTCGATCGAGTTGAGCAGCATCGGTCACAGGCGACAGGCTTGCCCAATCCTCTGCGGCAGCAAAGCAGAAACCGCCCGCCTAGCGTCTGATCCCCTCGCGCAGTCAGGACCCGCATCTGTTGCAGCGCCGTCCTGGTGGCGTCAGATTGTTGCTAAGGTTTTAGCATTTTGTTATTGACGGCCCGTTTCGAAATGCTAAATTCTTAACACTTTGACATGAATCCGGAACAACACCTCAGCCGCCGCGAACGCCAGATCATGGATGTCCTCCATGCCAAGAGCCAGGCCACCGCGGCCGAGGTCCTCGCGGCATTGCCGTCTCCTCCAGGTTATTCGGCCGTCCGGGCCCTCCTGCGCATCCTCGAGGAAAAAGGCCATGTGAGGCATCGCCGCGAGGGGGCGCGTTATGTCTATGTCCCGCGAACGTCCCCGGAGATTGCCCGCCGCTCCGCCCTGAAGCGGGTGGTCTCCACGTTTTTCCAGGGGTCGGTCGCGCAGGCAATGGCGGCACTCCTGGAGACCGCTGACACTGAGCTTTCGGATACAGAATTGACCAGGCTCCAACAATTAATCAAAAAAGCCAGAAAGGAAGGCCGATAATATGAACTCATGGACCGCAGTCGTGTCGCACTTACTCCAACACTCCCAGCTCGCAACCGAATTTCTGGACACGCTCGTCAAGAGCTTTGTCATTCTAATCGTCGCGGGCGGAGTCTGTTTGTGCTGGCGCCGAAGTGCCGCGTCCGCGCGGCACCTGGTGTGGTTCCTGGCGGTTGCGGGATTGCTTTGTTTGCCGGGGCTTTCACGCCTGCTGCCGGCCTGGCAAAGGCCCCTTTGGGCGGTCGGGATGCACGCCGGCTCCGCCAATGAACTCACGCTCACGCTCGAGTTTGTCCCGGCCAAACCATCCACAGCTTCTCTCCATCAGACGCCTGCCCCTTCACCCGCCGCAGCGATTCACGCTCCTGGCCCTGCTCAGGCTGCCGGAGGACAACGGCTCGCGACTCATTTCCACACCCGTTGGGCCGCCTCCGTCCTGGCCGTCTGGTTTAGCGGGGCGGTTATCATTCTCCTATCGGTCGCGGTCGGACGCCTGCGGCTCAGGGCGCTCCGCCGCGCCGCGCAATCGCTCTCGAATGGGGATTGGCTGGCGGTATTGCGCCTGCTTTGCGACGAATTGCGCATCGGGCGGCCAGTGACCTTGTTGCAGTCAGCGGACGACGTAATGCCCATTACTTGGGGGTGGTGGCAGCCGGTCATCCTGCTCCCCGCTGAAGCCGATCAATGGTCATTGGAGCGACGCCGGGTCGTGCTCTTGCACGAGCTGGCTCACGTGAAACGATGGGATTGCCTGACCCAAATGATCGCCCGACTCGCTTGTGCGGCTTATTGGTTTAATCCGCTCGTCTGGGTGGCGGCGCGCCGGATGTGCATCGAACGCGAGCGCGCCTGCGACGACCTGGTTCTGAACGGCGGCTGCAAGGCCTCTGAATATGCGGCTCACCTGGTCGAAATCGCCCGGACATTCCGGCGCGTGCCGCAGGTCGCAGCGATTGCCATGGCCCGTTCCCGAGGCTTGGAGCGACGCGTGGTCGCCATTCTCGATGATCACCGAAATCGGCATCGCGTAGCAAAAACCACCGCGGCGCTCATGGCGCTTGCTGTCGCTGGAGCTGGACTGTCGCTCGGAGGTGCAGTCGAAACTATTCCAGCCTGGTCATTCGAGCGCTCGGAAGTTGCCGAGCAATGGAAGCGTTTCGTCGCCGAAAAGCAAACGCAAGCAACCGCAGCCCTTCAAACCGAGAGAAAGGAGATGTTGCCAGAATTCTCGGCCATGTTCGCGGCCGCAGCGAAGGGCGACTGGACGTCTATCAACAAGATTTGGAGTGACCTGCGCGAGCGCGCGCCACAGTATGAGGGCAAAGGCCCGAAGGACGACCGACTCCACGGAACCGCCTGGCAGACGATGCTGGAAATCTGGGGCGCCTTCGGCCACATTGCGACAGCGGAGAAGGAAACCGTTGCCTTCGGCCGGGATGCCATTTCATCGATTCCGCCGGGAAGCATTTACTTTGGCGGCACAGATCCAGGACGCTGTGTGATCACCGCGTTGCAGAAGTCCCAGGTCAATGCCGATCCCTTCTTCACACTCACGCAAAACGCCCTGGCCGACGGTTCATACCTCCAGTATCTGCGCGACATGTACGGCGCGAGGATCTACATCCCCACCGACGAAGACAGCAAGAGGTGCTTCGATGAATACTTGGCGGATGCGCAGCGCCGTCTAAAGGAGAAGCAGCTCAAACCAGGAGAAGACATAACCGAGGTGGACGGCAAAGTCCAGGTCAGCGGCCAGGTGGCCGTCATGACTATCAACGCGCAGTTGGCGAAACTAATCTTTGACAGGCATCCAGATCGCGAGTTTTACCTGGAGGAAAGTTTCCCACTGGATTGGATGTATCCGCATCTTTCTCCAAACGGCCCGATACTGAAGCTCAATCGTCAGCCGCTGGCAGAACTGCCCGCGGAGGTCCTCGAGAAGGATCGCGAGTATTGGACTCTCGCCCTTGAACCGTTGGTCGGCGGTTGGCTCCAGTACGACACACCGGTGCAAACGGTCGCCGTCTTCGCTGGTAAGGTGCAGTTGCCGCCTCTCAAAGGCGATCCGCGGGACCCCCAGGAAGATAGCGCGCAAAAATGGGCCTCCAAACTTCGTTCGAGCATTGCCGGAGTTTATGCGTGGCGGACGGACCATGCCGCCGATGAAGCGGACAGGCGGAGCATGATCCGCGAGGCTGATTTTGCGTTCCGCCAGGCTTTTGCAGTGTGCCCCTATTCACCTGAAGCCGTGTTCCGGTATGTAAACTTCCTAATCGCGCAGAAGCGCATTTCCGATGCTATACTTGTCGCCCAGACCGCTGCCCATGTCGATCGCCAGAACCCTCAGGTCCGAGAATTGGTCCAAAGCCTGAAGAAGACGCAAGAGGCTCATTGAATCGAATCTCTCTCTGCGGTGGAAGGTCATGCAATCACCAAACACCGATTACTGATTACAACAAATGTCCTTCCTGCCCATCGTCGAACGCGAGTTACGCGTGCGTACGCGCCGACCTACTACGTATTGGACACGGGTGGCAGTGGCTGCGGTGGCGGCGATGGCGGGTTTGCAGGAAATCGTCCTCTCCGCCGGCTCGATCGGACCAAATTCACTGGGCCAGATCACTTTTGTTGCCGTGAGTTGGGTCGCCTTTATGGTCGTGTGCGGGTCGGCGTTCGTCACCGCAGATACAATTAGCCGCGAGCGGCGTGAGGGAACACTGGGATTGCTGCTCTTAACCAGGCTCAAGGCCTACGACGTCGTGTTAGGCAAACTCTGCGCCGCTGGAACGACAACATACTATGCGCTGCTCGGATTTGTCCCAGCCCTCGCGATCATGGTGCTGGCCGGCGGAGTCTCAGGAGGACAGTTAGGTCGAGTGGCGCTGGCGCTGGTGAACGGGGTGTTTTTGTCACTCGCGGTGGGAATGTGGGTCTCGGGGCTGGTGCAGAGCCGCTCCAATGCCATGCGCTGGACCCTCCTAACGATGGTGCTGTTTTGTGTACTCCCACGCATTGCTATGAACGTCGGAGTGCTGTTTCTGCCGCGTGCTTCCATATTGGCCGCCTTCGGTCCCTACAGCACCTTCTTTCTCGCTTTCGACAAAGAGTATGCTGGCGCGTCGTCTTTGTATTGGATTTCGCTGGTGGTGGTCCATTTGGAGGCCTGGCTGTTGCTGGGCTGGACAGCGTTTCGGTTGACGCGCAACTTACGGCCGACGGAATTGGTGCCCCAGCCCAGGCGGCCCGTGCTGGAGCCTCTTCTTAAAGAGGAGGTCGAGGCCATGGCCGCCAGTCGGGCCAAATTGCTCGAAGAAGACCCGGTGTGTTGGGCCGTTTCGCGAATGCGCATCCAAAACGCGCTCTTATGGCTCGGGACAGTATTACTGTTACTGAGCGGCACCGGAATGTCCTGGGGACTGTTGATCGCGGGAACTCGAGGAAGCGCCGCCGCGATTGGAGTCTTGGATAGCATGCACTTGCTGGTCAGCCTGGCTGGGGCTGGGCTCTTGGCGTGGGCTGCCGGACGGTTCCTTTTCGAGAGCCGGCGGAATGGTGAACTCGAAATGCTACTATCCACACCCCTTGGCGGCCGCGACATCATCGGCGGAAACTGGCGTGCCCTCTGCGGTCCATTACGCGGCGCGTGGCTGCTGCTCGGCTTTCTGGTTCTTGTCGAAATTCTCACCGGGACGGGGGCGAGCTTGCAAACGTTTCAATTGGCTATGGCACCGGTAGTGCGTGTGATGGACATCATCGCCTTGTGCTGGATGGGCATGTGGTTCGGCCTGAAAGCGCAGAAACCATTGGCAATCATGATGTGGACAGTAGGACTAGTTGTGGGCGTGCCGTGGCTGGTTTCCTACTTCTTTGTCCTTGGAACTTCACTGGGAACAACGGGTTCCTGGAGCAGCCTGCCGCCGTCGGTATTCCTGTTCTGGTTCGGCGCGTGGCCTATTCTCAATCTGGCCAAAAACGCATTCTTCTTTACATGGGCAGCGCGAAGGTTACGGTCCGAGTTAAGGGCCGTTGCGGCGTTGGACGTCGGGCAGTGGCTTGTCCGATGACGAAGGCTGCGAAATTTGCGAGAGAAATTATTTCATTTAGCACTTCTCACTCAGGCGAAGCGCTCGAGTCCTTCGGCGTGCAACGGATCCTCCGTCAATGCACCGGCTGGAGCGGACGCGGCGGGATCGGGGGCGCGGGTGCAAGGTCGCGAGGCTCTTTTCTTATCTCCTTCAGCAGGTAATCAATAGCGTAATCTAGTTGGAGATCTTTGCCGTGGAGCAGCCCGTCGGCGTTTAGATCGAGTGCGACGTCGGGATCGACGCCATGGCCTTCGATGATCCAGGCGGCGCCTTTAGGATCCCATCCGCCAAATTCGGGCTGTGTGATCATGCCGCCGTCGCGCAGCGGTTTGTCGCCGCGGATACCGACCCAGCCGCCCCAGGTGCGCGTGCCGATAACGGGGCCTAGCTTGAACTGTTTGAAGCCGAGCGCGAAAGTCTCGCAATCGCTGCCACCTTGCCGGTTGATGAGGGCCGCCATGTGGCCGCTGAAAGCGCGGGAGGGAACAGTATCGACATTGCCGTAGCGCGTGCCGCCGATGGCTAGAATTTTGCGGTCGAGGTGTGCGAGGATCATCGGGGCGACAAAGCCGCCGTGGTTCCATCGGTCGTCCATGATCAGACCACGCTTGCGGGCTTGCGGCGGATAATCGCGCGCGAACTGACGCAGGCCGCGCGCGTTCATGTCGTAGAGATGAATGTAGCCGATCTGTCCATTGCTCTTGTTATCGACGTACTCGCGATTCTCGCGGACCCAATCGGAATAGCGAATACGTGTGTCCTCGGCGACCGTTTTAACAACAACTCGTCGCGCATGTTCGAGGCTGGGCTGATCGTTGATCGAGAGCTCAACTTCTTGTTTCGCGCGATTGGCCAGGCGTTTCAGATAGTCCTCGCCTTTAGTCAGCGGTTTGCCGTCGATGGCAACGAGCCATTGGCCGGCCTTGATGCGGAGGTCGGCGCGTGCCAAGGGTGAAGACCAGTCCGGCATCGGGAAATCGCCCCGATAGATTTTCTGGATTTGCCAAAAGCCAGTATCGGCGGCGTAGCGCAAATCGGCGGCGAGCAGGCCGGTGCCGACTCTCTTGCCGGAGCGAACGTCACCGCCGCCGTGGTAAGCGTGGCCGACGTTGAGTTCACCGAACATTTCGCCCAGACAGTCCGCGAGATCGCCGCGCGAGCCGATCCGGCCGGCTAGCGAGCCGTATTGCTTCCAGACCCCATCCCAATCCACGCCGTGCATTTTCGGGTCATAGAAGAAATCGCGCTGCAAGCGCCAGGCTTCGTGCAGCATTTGCTTCCATTCCTCGCGCGGATTAATCGAGAGCGACCAGCCGGCGAGATCGATCTTGGCGTCCTTGGCCTCGTCGTCTTTCGGCGCGGCGGTGGCGCCAGCTTCGAGCCGCACGAACCCATCCTTGGTTTGATAAACCAGTACCTTGCGATCGAGCGAAACGGCGTAGGCCTTCACGCCGGAAGTCACAGTGGACAGTTTTTCCTTCTCGAGATCGTAGGTTTGCAGATCGGCGCCCGGGTCCTCCTCCGAATCGTCTTCGCTGTAGGGCATCATCCCGCGGTTGGGCGCCTTGAGCCAATGCAGCTTGTCTTTGACCGCGACGAGCTCGGCGTAATTGGCGGGGGCAACCGGGAGCTGGACGAAGCGCTCCGCCAAGCCGTCGAAATCGATCTTGATCGGCTCAACCTTCTCCTCTTTCTCCTTCTCTTTGCCTATGTCGCCATCCTTGTCCTTGTCCTTTTGTTTTTCTTTCTCCTCCTTTTCCTTCTTGTCCTTGGCCGATTCGGGGTCGGTGTCGCCGCGAGGCGCAAAGGGCAGTGGCGTATCGGCCTGAAGCGCGATGACACATGGGAGCGTGGCATCATTGACGATGAAACGGGCCTCGAACTTGTCGAGGAATGGATTGATGTAACGAGCTGAAAGGAAATGAAGGTATTTCCCCTTGGGATCCCAGGCTGGGAACGAGGAATCGTAGTAAGGCTCTGTCGCAACATGGGTCTTCCGGTCCTGGGAATCCCAGATTCGCACCTGGGAATAGAGGTTCGATTGCAGCATTTCGTAGGCGAGATACCGGCTGTCTGGGGACCAGGCGTAGTGATTGATTTCAAATTCGCCGTGGTCCACGACCGTTGTCTCGCCATTGGTCACGTCGCAAACGCGCACTTGATATTTCTCGTCGCCCCAGGCAAGTCGCGTTCCGTCGGGCGACCACGCGGGAGCGAAATGCCAACCGGGCGGCAGGTTGCCAATCTGCTTCGGCGGCTCGGAATTGTCGGCAGAGTGCAACAGCAGTTGTTCTTCGCCATTGACCTCGGTCCAGGCGGCGATTCTCTTGCCGTCGGGGGAGAAGGCCGGGAATTTAGTTCGCGCGGCGCTGCCCTCGGTGAGGCGGCGGATCAGGCCATGCTTTTTCGTGCGCGCCACGAAAATATCGCCGCGGGTCTCCAGCACGATGCGCTCGCCGTCCTTGGCCAGCGCCCAGGCCTTGAGCTGAGCCTTGGGATCGACAAACCGCTCGCGCACCTGCAAGCGGTCACTGGGGAGCTGAATGGGAACGAGATGATTTTCGCCCGAGGCGAGGTCATACACCCAGATGTCCATCTTGTGCTGATAAACAATTTTGCCGTCGCCCATCGCCGGCCAGCGCACGTCGTAGTCCTCGAACTGCGTCAGGCGTTTGACGTCGGTGCCGTTGGGTTTCATCGAAGCGAGGTTCGGCCGGCCCCAGCGGTCGGTGACGAAATAAATTCGGCCATCGGAGGCCCACATCGGGAAAGCATCTTTGCCGTCGTAATGGGTGACCTCGGTGAAAGCGCCATCGAGGGTCCCGACATAGAGTTTTTCCGCCTGACCGCCCTTGTAACGCTTCCAATTGTGGAACTCGAGCCCGAGCTTTTGAAAAGCTACGCGCGTGCCCTTCGGCTCAAAGCCAATCCAGGCCGCAGGCTCGAGCGGAATCATTTCCGGCACGCCGCCCTCGGGCGAGATTTTATAGATGCGAAAATCGTTATGGGGCGTGTCACGGCGGCTGCGGAAGAGGATTTTGCCGTCCGGGCTCCAGCCCAGCGTCTGGTCCGGCGCGGGATGGTAGGTCAGACGGATCGGCTCGCCGCCTGAAGCGGTCATCACATACACATCATCATTGCCTTCGTATTGGGCGGTGAAGGCCACCATCCGGCCATCAGGCGAGAGTTTCGGAAATGCTTCTTCGCCTTCGAAGGCGGTCAGGCGCAAAGCGACGCCGCCAGCCACCGGCACCTTCCACAGGTCGCCCTCGGCGGCGAAGACAATGGCACCCCCGCCTATCGTGGGATAGCGGTAGAAACCGTCCGGCAATGCGTCGGCCGCGATAGCGTCGCGGGTCAGGGAGGAAAGCAGTGTGAAAGCCGCAAGAAGGCACCTCTGAGAAAGGATTTGCATAAGGATGTGTAGAAAGCATCTGGTGGAACTGCCACACCAATCAAGCCTTTTCGCGAGCGGAGATGGCACTGCATCAGCGGCGGCCCGAGGGCGCCTGGCATCGACCGTGTCCTCTACGGCCCCTCTCGTTTGGCTTTTTCAGATGAAACTGCAATCTCGGCCGGATAGGCGGGGTTGTGAGAGTGGGCGGTAACGGCTTCCCAAAAGGTTTCCCAAAGAGTACGTTTGCCCGACTTCCGGCGGGGCAAATTGTCAATTGCCGGCTCACGTATGAAGAGGAAGACGACCGTCACCACCAGGAGTGCGCCGAGCATCAAGCGCAGCACCCAGGCCGGAGACATGTAGTGGGTTAGAAAGCCCGCGGACAAGTGGCCGAGCGGCATCCCACCTTGTTGGGCCAGAAGCATAATCGAGAGGACGCGGCCACGGTTCGCATCCGTGGCGAGGAGTTGGTTGGCGGTGTTGCTGGGATTAAGGGTCAGCAACCAGCAAGCGCCGCTGGCGACCAATATGATGAGGCTCAGGATCGGTGCCGTAGAAAGGCTGAAGAGCAATCCGATGGCGGCGAAGGCGCACATGGCCAGCGGGATGAGGTGGTGACGGGGATAGTAGGAGGGAATGAACGAGAGAAGGTACGCTCCCAGGATTGAACCCAGGCCGATCGCTGACAGCATCAGGCCGAAAAGTGTTGGGCCACCTTTCAGCACGCTCTGCGCGAATACTGGCAGAAGTCCCTGCAGCGGCGCGGCCAGGAACATGAAGACCACTCCCATAATCGTCAGGCGCCGAGTGCCGGGGGTCGTCCAGACGAATTTCAAACCTTCGCGGATGTCGTCGTAGATAGACGCGTTGTTGGGGCGCGAAGGAGCGGGAGTGGCGGGAATGGCTACCAGCAGGGCAAACAGCAGCGGCAGGAAGGTGCAGGCATTGAACGCGAAGGCGCCGGCGACGTCGAAGGCACCGATCAGAGCGGCCGCCAGCATTGGGCCGCAGAGTCTGGCCATGTTGAACTGGACGGAGTTGAGCGCGAGGGCGCGATCCAGTTCGGCGCGCGGCACAAGACCGGGCACGAACGAAAGAAAGACAGGGCCATTGAGGGCCCAAACGATCCCTTCCAAAAATGTGAAGACGATGACGACCCACGGTGTGGCCCGCCCCAGGAACGCCGCGACGGCGAGGCCCGCGCCGAGCGCGCAAGCCGTCGCCTGCAGGGTGATTAACCAAACCTTCCGGTTGACCCGATCCGATATTACGCCGGCGAGCAGGGCGAGCAGGAGCACCGGACAGAAGTCGGCGAATTGCAAAACCTCGACGAGGAGGCCCTGATGGGGATTGCCGACAGTTTGGGTCGTAACGGCCCAGCTCTGCGCGGCGTTTTCCGTCCAGTTGCCGGTGTTCGAGATGCAGGCGCCGATCCAGAAGATCAGAAACCGGCGGTGTCGGAAAACTTGCAGGGGTTTCCCGATACGCGAGGGCGGCGAAGCGCTGGCGCTGTCGGACACTAAGCACTCCTACCAGTTCAGGCGGCTCCGGAAAAGTGATTTACCTTCGTACGCGTTGACATCTCGGCTGGCAAGCTCGAGGATTTCACCCGCAAGGGCTGCAGGAGTTTCGACGTCAAGGCTGCAACTGGTTCTTCAGGAACTTGTAATCGTAGGATGTGATTTCAAACGGATTTCCGTCGGGGTCCGAGAAGTAAAGCGACCAGGAACCTGCATGATCGACCTCTTTCACGCCGCCGAGCATTTGGCAGAGATGAGCGCGCCAAGTCATGAAGTCCGGCCCACTGACGCGGAAGGCGATGACGGAACGGGTTGGCTGTACAGGGCGTTCGAAGAGGGCAATCGAGACGGAGCGCTCCGGATTGCTCAGGAACAGCGGCCCGTCTTTCGTGGCCCAATGTTCAAACTCGCTAACTCTGGCCAGTCCAAGAACGCTGCCGCACCACCCCTCAGCTCGAGCGCGATCGGGCGTGTACACGTGAATGTGATCAATGGATTCGAGTTTCAGCATATTGAGTCCGACAGGCGCTCACTTTGCGTTTTGGTTCGGTGGTAGCCAAGAGGGAAGTTCTTGCGGACAAGAATTTGAACCACGAAAAATGCGAAACACAAGAAAGAGGGAGCGCATTCTTCCGGTACCGCAATTCCAAAGACTCATTGACGAAGACTGAAAAGAACGTAGGTTGGTACAAATTTTCAAGGGCGACTGGTGACATGAACATGGAAACCTTGGAGCTTCCTCCCCTACGGCCCCTCGCCAGGAAAAACCTTTCCTCCATCGTCCGTTCCCTGGTCCTTCTGGCGTTTCTGACGAGTTCGCCAATGCCAGCACTGGCTCAGGGCGCAGCTCCGGTGGCGGTCCTGACGCAGCATAACGATCTCGCCCGGACCGGTGCCAATTTGAACGAGACCCAGCTTACTGTTTCAAACGTCAATACAAACCAGTTCGGTTTGGTCGTCACGCGGGCCGTCGATGACCAGATTTATGCGCAACCGCTGGTGATGACGAATGTCAACATCCCTAATCACGGTGTTCACAATATCGTGATCGTGGCAACGGTCAACGACGCGGTTTACGCGTTCGATGCGGACGATGCCTCCGTCATTGCGCCCTATTGGCAGGTCAGTTTTTTGGGGCCGAACGTTGTCGTTCCGCGGAACTCGGACATGACCACGCCGTGCGGCACCTATCTGGATTTCAGCGGCAAAATCGGGATTGTGGGCACCCCAGTGATTGATCCGGCGACGGGCACTCTCTACGTCGTGGCGCGCACGAAGGAAAACGGCTCTACGTACGTCCAGCGTCTGCATGCTCTGGACGTCGCAACTGGCGCGGAGCGGCCGAACAGCCCCACCAACATCACAGCGAGCGTGGCCGGCAGCGGGGATGGCAACGTCGCCGGTCTGATAACTTTTGATACTCACAGACAAAATCAGCGTCCTGGCCTGGCGTTGGTCAATGGAGTCGTTTATATCTGTTGGGCCGCCCATTGTGATTGGTCTCCCTACCACGGATGGGTCATCGGCTACGATGCATCAAGTCTGCAACGCGTCGTGGTGTACAATGACACGCCCAACGGTTACAACGGCGGCATTTGGATGAGCGGCCAGGCACCGGCGGCCGACCCGGGCGGCAATTTGTATCTTTCGACTGGCAACGGCACGGTGGACACCTCCGGCACCATCAACCGCGGCGAGAGCTTGCTGAAGCTCACGCGCAGCGGCGCTACCCTCACGGTGGCAACCTGGTTTACACCCTACAACTGGATGGATCTGGAGAACGGCGACGTGGATCTCGGCTCGGCCGGCATGTTGCTGATCCCGGGCACCCCGCTGGCGTTGTCTGGAGGCAAGCAAGGGCTGCTCTACCTTGTCAACCGGGACGACATGGGAGGTCTGACATCTTCGACGACCACGAACGACAATATCGTGCAGAGCTTTTTCGTAGCCTCCGCTTATCAACAGGTCCACGGCGGCCCGGTTTGGTGGGATGGTCCCAACGGGTCGTATTGTTATGTGCAGGTTGCATCGGATTACCTGCGCCAGTACAAGTTCGACCGGAGCACAAGCCAATTCCTGCTGCCCAGTTACGCCCACAGTCCGGCCCTGGCGGCGAGCGGTCAGCCCGGCGGCATCCTGGCGATCTCGGCCAACGGCACCAACGCCGGCAGCGGTATTGTCTGGGCCTCGCACAACCTGGTCGGCGACGCCAATCAGGCAGTGCGTCCGGGCATTCTTCGCGCCTACGACGCTCAGAACGTCATGAACGAGCTTTGGAATTCCGAACAACTTAGCGCAAGGGACTCGGCCGGGAGTTTTGCGAAATTTGTGGCCCCGACCGTGGCCAACGGCAAAGTGTACCTCGCGTCGTTCTCTAACCGCCTGAATGTGTATGGTCTGCTGCCGCGGCCACAAGTGAGCGTGACGCTGGTGGAAGGCCAAGTCGTTCTGTCCTGGACGACGAATACCTATGGAACTTTCGCGCTGCAGTACAGCACGAACCTCTCCGCGGGCAACTGGCATGACTCGACCGACACGGTCGTGGTGACGAATGGAGTCAATTCGGTAACGCTAGTGGCTACCAACGCGGCGGCTTTCTATCGTCTAAAGCGGTAGAGCCGCATCGCAGGTTTCCAATGAGCGATGTCACACGCATTCTTTCGGCCATTGAGCGCGGCGAACCGACTGCGGCGAATGAATTGTTACCTGTCGTTTATGAGGAATTGCGGAGGCTCGCGGCGTATAAGATGGCCCAGGAGCGGCCGGGACAGACGTTGCAACCAACAGCGTTAGTACACGAAGCCTGGCTGCGATTGATCGGCAGCTCCGAGCAACACTGGAACAGTCGCGGCCATTTTTTCGCGGCGGCAGCCGAGGCGATGCGCCGTATCCTGGTGGAGAACGCGCGCCGGAAACAACGAATGAAACACGGAGGCGAGATGAAACGCATCGGCCTGACCACGTTGGATCTGGCAATTACCAGCCAGGACGAGCACTTGCTGGCCGTAGATGAAGCGCTGGAAAAATTGGCCGATCATGATCCGGTCGGCGCGCAATTGATCAAACTGCGCTTCTTTGCTGGATTGCCGAACATCGAGGCAGCCAGGCTCATGGGCATTCCAGAACGCACCGCCAAGCGCACCTGGGCTTATGCGCGAGCATGGTTGTACGAGGAGTTGAAGCGGACGATGTGACGAAAGCGGGTATTCCGTTGCCGGTAGAGCATCACTCTTTGACCCCGCCATGACAGTAACCGCACGCCTGGATGAGTGTGCGGCGGTCCAGTTGCTCTGCAGTCAAAGTCAGTGGCAGCGGCTCGCGATGGCAGCGCGCGCATGAATCGTTCCGGTCCAAAACGACCGCATGCGCCTTTTCAAAATGAAGGTATCCAGGGCGAGGTTGAGAGATCAGTTGGCGCAACACCTCGCGCCAGGCTCGTAATGTTTCGGCGTCGGGCCCAGGCGGCTGAGCCGGAGTGTCGGGTTCAGTCCTGGCTGGAAGCGGATGTAAGGCGCGTTGGATTTTTCCGGCGACATCTCTCGCCGCGACGCGTCCCATCCAAATCGAAGGGCCGAGCATGGTGCCTTCGAGGGCCGCCCGGCCATTGATTCCGCCCGCGCCAGTCAGTTCTCCGGACGCATAAAGCCCAGGAATCGGCTGGCCATGCTTATCCAGGACTCGACAGGAGAGGTCCACCGCCACCCCGCCCAGACTTTTGCGAGCGAGTGGAAAGAATTGCACGGCGAAAAATGGGGGCGTGCCGATCCTCGGCGGGCGCTCCGAGCTGGAGGAATCGAAACGATGAAAATCAACATCGTTGCCTCGATCAATCATCTCGTTCCAGTGCCGAACGGTCGCTAGCAAATTCGTAACCGGCAATCCTGCCGCGCGCGCCAATGCCTCGAGGGAATCGGCCTGTTTGATCCACGGCGCCAGCTTCGGATTGCCAAAGATTTCCCGCTGAACGACGTTCGTATTGTTCCAGTCCGAGCCGGAGACAAAGAACTCGGGACGCGAGGCCGCATCGAAGATGGCCCAGTAAGTGGCGGGAGTTTGACGAAGGACCGCCGGCATCTGGCATTTAGGATCGGGCTGGCCGTCATAGACAAAACGACGGCCCTCGGCATTAACCCAAATGGAAAGCCGGTTGTAGGCGTGCAAACCCCGCCGGCCAGTAGAATCGCGCGGATCGACCAGGCCGGTCGAGTAAAACAACTGATGATCGAGCCGGCTGAGCGATACATCGGCTTTGCCGGCGATATCCAGCCCGCTTCCCAGCGCATTAATCCCGGAGCCAAGGAGGACGCGCGTGCCGGCGCTCAATCCCGGGAAATAATGCGGCCAATTAGCTCGCACCAGCTCGAGGTTGCTTTCAAAGCCGCCCGTCGCCAGAAGCACGCAAGTGGCGCGGAGTTCGTTCGTGTGGCCCGTCCGCTGATGCGTTGTGCGAACGCCGCTTACTCGTCCCGATTCATAGAGCAGCCCGGTTACCTTTGTATTCCAAAGCCAGGAGAGATTCGGATAGCGCAAACACTCCCGGTAAATCGGGCTGACCAGCCCCACGCCGCGACCCTTGGCGACATGCTGGCGGCGAACGCTGTTCCCGGGAATGACTTGCGCATACAACTCCCAATGCGTCACGCCAAGCCGCCCAAGCCAATCATAGACTTCACGGCGCGAATTTTGCGCGTAGGAACGAACCCAGTCGTTGTTGGCATCTTCGCCGAAGCGTAGAAAGTCCCGGCTGGCCAGCTCGGGCGAGTCTTTCACATGGCTGGACTCTTGTTCAGGCGTGCCGACGATACAGACCATGCCGCTGGACATGACCGCGTGTCCACCAAACACGGACCAACCGTCAACAACCGTCACACATGCGCCCGAGCTCGCCGCCTCTAAAGCCGCGCAGAGTCCTGAGATGCCTGCGCCGACAATGACGAGGTCCACTGGCGGGGAATTCGTGCCGCTGCTTTGGGCGGAACTATCGATAGAAAAAACGACAAGTGAACTCCAGAAAAAGACCGCTTTGAGCCATCGCCTCAGGAACAACGCGTGCTTTGAACCTGGCATGAGGAAGTGAATCACAGAATCAATTCGTCTTTCAATTCGTTTGAGAAGCGAACCAGGGACAGATTAAGTCCGAAGTCCGAAGGAAGTCCACAGGCCGAAAAGCCAATCCGCCATCCATGCACTCGCGGAGCACATTTCCTGGCCCAAATCGCTCTACAAAGTCGCATTGTCAGGTAGAACGACGTGTAGTGTCGAATTGTTCATTACCGGCTGGAATACTCGATATTTTCATTCCTGAATCGCATTCATCCAGATATCATGGCATCACCGCAAGCGATGGTTACCAACCCCAGTCGCGAAAAGGAAATCTTCGAGCAGGCCTTCGAACTTGGCTCGGCCGAGGAACGGCGAGATTACCTGAAACGCACCTGCGGCGAAGATGCGGCTCTTCTGGCGCGGATCGAGGCGTTGCTTCATGCGAACGAGGCCGCGGAAGACCTATTGCCGGATCAACCAAAGGACACCATCAGGCTCGTTTTCGAGAAGCCTGGCGATTGGATTGGCCGTTACAAGCTGCTGCAACAAATCGGCGAGGGGGGCTGCGGTATCGTTTACATGGCCGAGCAGTCCGAGCCGGTGCGCCGGCGCGTGGCGCTCAAGATCATCAAGCTCGGAATGGACACCAAGTCGGTGATCGCCCGCTTTGAGGCCGAGCGCCAGGCGTTAGCGTTGATGGAGCATCCGAACATCGCCAAAGTCTTTGATGCCGGCGCCACGGAGACCGGCCGGCCCTTCTTCGTCATGGAACTGGTGCGCGGCATCAAAATTACCGAGTACTGCGACCAGAACAGTCTTTCGACCAATAAACGCCTGAAACTCTTCACCCAGGTTTGCCAGGCGATCCAGCACGCGCACCAGAAGGGCGTCATCCATCGCGACATCAAACCGTCCAATATTCTCGTCACGGTCAATGATGCGGTGGCGGTGCCCAAGATCATCGATTTCGGAATTGCGAAAGCAACTAACCAGCAGCCGCTCACAGACAAGACGGTCTTCACCGCTTTCGAGCAATTCATCGGCACGCCGGCCTACATGAGCCCGGAGCAGGCGGTCATGACAAGCCTCGATATCGACACCCGCACCGACATTTACAGTCTCGGGGTGCTTCTTTATGAAATGCTCACCGGCAAAACCCCGTTCGATGCCAATGAGCTTCTCAAATCAGGGCTCGACGAAATGCGCCACACCATCCGAGACAAAGAGCCAATGCGGCCATCCACGCGGCTGAGCACGATGCACGAAGGCGAACTGACCACTACTGCCAAACATCGCCAGACCGAAGCGCCAAAGCTCATCCATCTATTGCGCGGCGACCTCGATTGGATCGTGATGAAAGCGCTCGAGAAGGACCGCACGCGCCGTTACGAAACCGCCAACGGTCTGGCGCGGGACGTTCAACGCTATCTCGAAAACGAACCCGTTGCTGCCCGTCCGCCGAGCCGGCTCTACCGATTTCAAAAACTAATCCGGCGAAACAAGCTCGCATTCTCCGCCGGCTCGGCGGTGGCGCTGGCACTGCTGTTCGGCGTGGTCGCGAGCATGTGGCAGGCGGTGCGGGCGACTCATTTCAAGGAACTGGCGGAAGGCGAGACCAAACGTGCCACCCGGGCCGAAACTGAGGCGAAAGAAAAGCTGTGGACCTCTTACCTTGCTCAGGCGCGAGCCGGTCGGTTGAGCGGCGAAGTCGGGCGCCGCACCGACAGCCTCGCCGCCCTGGCAGCGGCGGCGCAGATGAGGGTGTCCCTGGAACTACGAAACGAGGCTATTGCTTGCTTGGCGTTAACCGACCTCGGCCCCCCCACCATGTTGCGACCGGCTAACGCGACCAACAACTTCGAAGTTGTTGCGTGCGATGGAAACCTGGGGCGGTGCGCGGTCCGGCACGAAAGCGGATCGCTGACAGTGGAGCGGGTCCGCGACGGCGCGGTGTTGGCCGAACTTACGACACCGTTTTGGGGACACCCGAATACTTCGATGGAGTTCAGCCACGACGGCCACTATCTCAGAGCCAATTTTGCGGTCGGCCCGGGAACGGGGTGCGTGTGGCTGTGGGACTTAAATGCCGCAAACGCGAGTGCGCGAACCAACTTCCCGGCGTTGCGAGACAGTCCGCATGCCGCCGCGTTCAGCCCTGACAGCCGCACGCTCACGGTGGCGGGGCTGGATGGAGTGATTCACTTTTTCGATCTCGCCACCGGCGCAGAATCGCCACCCTTGAACGTGGGAGTGACAGCGTATCGTATTGATTGGGCTCCCTCTGGCAGATTCCTCGCCGTGACGTTTCAAAGGTCGGTGCAGATTTGGCAAGCCGACTCAGGCCAACAGCTCACGAAGGTGTCGCATGTTGCGGACATCGTAAGCGCGGATTGGCATCCTGATTCTCGCCGTCTCGCTCTGGGCGACATTAATGGGGGTCTTTTCCTCTGGGACACTCAAACAGGACTGAAGCACATCCTTGCTGGACACAGCCAATACGTCAGCCGGGTCGCGTTTGATCCGCAGGGCGATTTGCTTGTGTCGCGTTCGTGGGATTCCACATCGAAGTTTTGGGACACGACAACCGGCCAGTGGCTCTTTGGCACACAACAGGGCAACGCGGACCAATTCAGCCGGGACGGGCGGCGCCTGAGTTTCCTGCGACAGGGCGGAGCGGTCGGTGTGTGGAACATAGTCCGGAGTGATTGTTTTTGCATGATCAAAGGCCCAACACTGGACGAGCCGCACTTGCAGGGCGTGGATGTGAGCGGGAATGGACAATGGCTTGTCTTCGGAGAGGCACGCGGTTGGCATTTGTGGGATGTTCGCGACGCACGGGAACTGGCATCAGTTCCCTCGCAGGAAGGTGCTGGACCGCTCTTCGCCCACGACGGCAAGTCTGTCTTCACGCGCTCGGGTGAACGAATTCTACGCTGGCCCCTGAACTGGGAGGAAGATCCAGCGGATTCGGGTTCGTCCGGTGTGGGGCTTAGGAATCGGCCTCGTGTACGGGTGGGTTTGCCCCAGGTTGTTTTCTCAAACGCCCACCGTGATTTTCAGAACATCTCGCTCTCGAACGATGGCGAGTTGCTGGCGGTTGCAGGACAGACTGTCAGTTTCGTAATTGGTTTGAAGAATCCTTCGCACCCGGTTGAGTTTTCGCGCGGCCTGAGACAAAGCCGTGTGAGCGTCAGCCCCGACCACCGCTGGCTGGCAGCCGGCGCGTTTGCCGCAAGTGGCGTGACCCTGTGGGACTTGCACACTGGAGCGTTTGTCCGGCAACTGGTGACGAATGAAAATGCACAGGTTGCATTCAGCCCGGACGGGCGGACGCTGCTCACCGCAACTGAAAAGGAATATTGCTTCTGGAACACGGATTCGTGGCAAGTCAGGCGGCGTGCGCCCCTCGAACTCGCCAACAGCAGTGGTGGTCCCATAGCGTTCAGTCGCGATGGAAAACTTCTGGCGCTGGCACCGGCATTGCAACAGGTCCTGTTGCTTGACCCCGGGACGGGCGAGGAATTGGCCCGGCTGACTTCTCCTCAACCCCGGAACCTGAGCGCGCTGGCCCTGAGCGCCGATGGTGGCCAACTGGCCGGGGCGACCCTTGATGGCGTCGTGCATCTGTGGGACCTCCATTCGCTCCACCGCGAACTGGCCGCTCTCAATCTGGACTGGCTGGCCTCGCGCTAAGAGATTTTTGGCCCAAACCGTCCCGCCACGTCGCACTGAGAGGTAGAACGACAACTCAGGCGACAGTTGCCTGGAAACGAAATCAAAATTATGAACAACACCTTCGATGAGATAACAAAAGCCCTTGCCCAGTCAGTCACGCGGCGGCAAGCGTTGCGGCGGTTTGGCGTTGGTTTGGCAGGAGGCGTGCTCGGCTTCTTTGGATTTCCAAGCAAAGCGGCAGTCCACAGCACAGGATACACTTGTTGCCGGTATTGCTCGCTGGCCTCTCCGGTGGCTATCTGCGAGCCGCCCGGCAGCCATTGCAAGCCGGCCATTTGGATGGGCGGCGGACGCGGCGGTGGCGGCAGTCGATTCAGGTGCAGTCTAGTCAGCGCGACGGCCGTGCAGGACTGCACTACCTGTGCTTCTTAACCCTCCACACACCGGCACATCAGGGGGAGTTATAAGTCCACAAAGCGATAAATGGAAAACGGTATGAGCAACAAATTCGATGAAATGACCAAGCCTCAGAAGGCCGTAAACTGTTGTCACGCGTGCAAATAGACTTGGTGCTGCCACAGAAAGCTACAAAACAACAACCATCAAAACGAAAGGAAACCTGATCATGAAAAAACATATTCCAACCAAAACTGGCCGCTTAGCCATCGGACTGGCCATGGCATTGTTCGGCACACTGGGAATGGCGCAAGGCGCCGCCTGGAGCTTTAACCTGCCCAAAGGATGCAGTTCTCAAAATGCTGCCGGCGATACCATCCGTGTCACGGGCGAGGGCGCGTTTGACCCAGGAGCGGGCGCGGTCGCCGGCAATGGAAATTATGCCATTCGAACCGCGGCCGGCAAAGTCATTGCTCACGGCTCATGGACCGCCACCGCTTTCGGCAGTTTCCACTCCGACGGGGGGCTCAATAACGGGGCCCAGGGCGGCACATTATATATCGTCATAACGCTGTTTCCGGATGGCGGAAGTCCGCAGACCGGCGTGCCGATGGTCGTCCTCTGCCCCTTTGCCAATGGCGCGTTTAACGAAGAGGGCGATGCGGCTCTGGTTGGGAATTTTACGACTCGCATTGATGGAGAGACCGTATTCCACATCGAGAACTAGCCTCGAGCGGGTCGCAACTCCCAAAAACGAATTGCGTAACAAAGCAGAATGAAAAGACCGGAAAGACCGGGCGGAGCTTGGTTAGCGGCGGCGGTGCTCTTGCACATCGGGAGCGTGACCGCGGGAGAAAGTGATCAACTCGATAAGAAACTAGCCGCTCGTCTTCTGCAACTCGGGTTTACAGGCAACATCGAATCAAGCCTCGAGCAGCGGCTTGGGCGGCCAATAGATCGCGCGCGGGCGGATCTTGGTCGCTTGCTCTGGTTCGACACCATCACCGGCCTCAACAACGACAACACCTGCGCAGGCTGTCATTCGCCCACACGCGGCTTCGGCGACACGCAATCCATCGCCATCGGCATCGAGAATAACCGCATCGTCGGCCCCGATCGTCGTGGCCCGCGCAATCAGCGGCGGGCGCCCATGGCCATCAACACGGCGTTCTATCCGAATCTGATGTGGAACTCGCGCTTTGCCTCGCTGGCGGACGATCCGTTCGACAACCGCCGCGGATTCTTTTTTCCGCCGCCGGAGAACCTGAGCCTGTCGTACTTGCCGCATTTGCTCGTGGCGCAGGCTTTCATTCCGCCGACGGAACGCGTGGAGGTCGCTGGTTTCGATTTTCCCGGCGACAACTACGACATCCGGGCCGAAGTGCTGCGGCGGCTCAACGCCATACCGGCCTATCGAAAACTTTTCGGCGCTGTCTTTCCCGAAGCCAGCCACGGCGCGCCGATCACTTTCGACATGTTCGGCCAGGCCATTGCCGAGTTTGAGTTCACGCTTGTCTTCGCCGACGCGCCCATTGACCGGTTCGCTCGCGGTAAGCGGAACTCGCTCACTACTGACCAGAAGCGCGGCGCGTTGCTGTTCTTCGGCAAGGCGCGCTGCGTCGAGTGCCACGCCGTTTCCGGCGTAGCGAACGAAATGTTCAGCGACTTTAGGCAGCATGGCATCGCCGTGCCGCAGCTCGCTCCGCTCGTCGGTAACGTGACTTTCGACGGGCCGGACCAGAACGAGGATTTCGGGCTCGGACAACTCACCGGTGACCCGGCTGACCGCTACAAATTCCGCACCTCGCCTCTTCGCAATGTCGCGTTGCAGCCGGCCTTTTTTCACAATGGTTGCTTCACACGGTTGGAGGACGCCGTGCGCCATCACTTGGACGTGTTCACCTCGGCGCGGCAATACGATCCCGTGCGCGCCGGCGTCGCCTCTGACCTCGCGGTGCGCCAGGGCCCGAGTGAGACGGCGCTCGAGCGAGTTGATCCGGTGCTGGCCACACCGATCTCACTCAACGACGACGAGTTTCGCTGCCTGCTGGATTTTGTGCGCAACGGGTTATTGGACAGGCGGGCGCAGCCAGAACGTTTCCGCAAACTGATCCCGCAATCCGTGCCCAGCGGGCGGCCCACTTTGATCTTCGAGTTCGCGGACCCATCAGACCGGAACTGACTTGTGTTATCCCGGCTTTGGCTGTCGCAAAACATTTTTTGGCCCAAACCGTCCCGTCGCGTCGCACTGATAAGCGAAAACCAAAGCAGAAAGAACTAATATGAAATCAAAACTTAACTACCCAGTCGGGCAGGTGGCACGCTCGATCACATTGGGACTTATACTCATCGGCTGCCAAATTGCCTCTGCCCAAACTTACACGCTCTGGGTTGACGCTGCGCGCGGCAAGGATGGCAATCCCGGCACGGCCAGCAGACCGCTTCAAACCTTGGGTCAGGCGATTGCGTTCGCGCACGCGATTCCCGGCGGCGCGGTCAACATCAAACTCCGCCCCGGAACTTATCCCATCGCCGCCAATACCATCATCACGCGCGACCACCTGGCGATCGAAGGATTGAGCAATCCGGTCCTCGACGCCAACGGTTTCCTCGATCACTTCGCCACTCCCGTGTACATCGTGCCTGCAACGCTGGGCGATCAGAGCCTGTGGCTCAATCTGCTCTTTCTCGTTCGCGCCGATGACGTCAGTGTGACCGGGTTGTCGTTCAACAGCGCCGCCGTCAACACGAACGGGCAGGTCTTTCTCATGCCGATTCAATTCGAGGGTCAGTGGCCCAGTCCGTGGGATCCTGACTTTCAGCCGCGCGCGCTCACGGGCGGGTCCGTCCGGCTTTGCGATTTCGACAATTGGTATGAAGTCGGCGGGTTCAACTATGCCAGCGGCTCCGTCGAACAGTGCAACGTGAAACACTGCCTCGTCGGATTCTACGTCGGTCCCAGTCCAGGCGGTGCGCACGTCAATTTCAGCCGCAACCACGGGAGCTTTAACGAGGAAGCAGTCATTCAGGCCGTTGGCACGCCCGAGTTTTGGTCCGCGCCGGCGCAACCAGCCTCGCTGAGCGTGAACATTTCGGGAAATCTTTTCGAGAACAACCCGCATATCGGCCCCATGGAGTTTTTTATTCGCGACTACACGCCGTCGGCCATGGATCAGCCGGGTTATCTGGACGCCTACCTTTCGGGCAACACCTTCCGGAACAATGCGATGGCCGACTTCAGCCTCGTTGATTTGGTCCACGACCACCTTTTCTCCCATTCGATGCCAAAGTATGACACCACGACCGCGCCCGTGACCATCCGCCTGACTCTGGCCGGCAATTCATTTCAAGGGCCAGAGCTGACAGGTCAGATCACATTCCAGTCGTTCAACGACTTGTACGATCCCCACGGCAATCCGCTTTTCGACTACCAGTGGATTCCGCAGAACTTTGTCCAAAACGCGACGGTCATCATCAACGATCCGGAAAGTGAACTGGCCGACTGCGTTGGCGGGACGCGAGGCTTCCAATATCGCATTCGCCAAGGGGACAACGATTTTCTTTTTTGGAATGGTCACTCGCTCACCGGCGCAATTCCCAGCGCCGGCTTCGGCGTCACCGTGCCGCCGTGCCCGTAACGGGCAGCAACGCTTCGGAATCAACAAACCAAAAACAAAAAAACGAGAGGAAAGCATCATGAACAACAAATTCGACGAAATGACGAAGGGCCTCGCCCAATCCGTCACGCGCCGGCAGGCGTTGCAACGCTTCGGGAAGGGAATTGCCAGTGTTGTGCTGGCGCTGTTGGGTGCGGGCAAGGCAGCGGCGCAAACCGCGACCAGCACCTGCTGCTTTTACTGCACTCGTTGGGCCGGTTACGGTCGGACCAGGCACTGCGTGATGACGCAGAACATCTGCGAACCTCCAGGCATTGCTTGCCCTGCCTTCCTTCAGCACGGAAGGAATCAGTATCCTCTGATTAACGCAACCGCCGTCACCGATTGCGCCCTTTGCAAATAGCCCGCCGGCCTGCCCGGGTAGCAAGCTCGCGCCGATTGGGATTCACACGGATTCAAGTTAGATCGTGAAATCCGCGCCGCTGCGGGATGTCTCGCTCTGGCCGTTGGGCTGGTTCAGCGGACCGTTGCCACCTATCGTGGAAGGCTGCCCGAGTTTGGTGCGGGTCTGGTTGACAAAGACCGTTCGCGGTGCGGTTGAGGCACTCTCCGCTGCGCGCGCAAGCGTTTCCTCGTCGAGTGGATGTTCCTCCTCGAGCCACTCTTTCGACACCCACCCGTCCCAAAACGCCCAGTTTACGGGATAAACGTCCGGATCGAACATCACGTGATAGAAATGCCATACGCCAATCGCCAGGCAGGCGAGGATGGCTTCGTAATAGTGGATGGTCGTCGCGACATCCACTGCCCACCGTGGCAAGAATCGAGTAACATCAAGCTTGAACCAGATCATCAATCCGGTCACAGCCATAATGATCGTTCCCCAGACGACTGCACCCAGCCCCACATCTTGGCGAAAGCTTCGCTTTTTTTGCCGTGCGACTGCGGCCCGGCCAGGCCTCCCTCAGGCTCAAGGCAACAGCCGAACGACCATCGCGTAAAGGATCAGGAGCAGCAAAAGGACGCCGAGGCCGAAAAAGAAGAACCCGAACGAGCGAGCAATGCCCTTCCAACGCATCCATTCGTCCCGAACCCGATATTCGTCGAGCCGGTTTGTGGCCACCAGTCGATCATACCAGCGCCGCCGTTCATGCAGCATTTCGTTTTTCGAGATGCGGCCGGAGAAAATGACGGTGTCCATCGGGAATTTCTCGATGCGGAAATGGGTGTTAAAGAAATGAATCGAGAAGATGAATCCCGCCGCGAGCAAGGCTTCATCCGAGTGAATGACCAGGGCAATGTTGATCAGCCAGCCCGGGAGGAAGCGTGTGAAGGTGGTCGGGAACCACATAATCAAACCAGACGCGCCGATGATAGCCACACCCCAGAAGACGGCGAAGTAATCGAACTTTTCCCAATAGGTCCACCGGTCGAACTGAGGTTTGGGACCTTTGCCGAAGAACCACTGTTTATGGGCCACGAAGTCGCGCCAGTCCTGAAAAGTGGTGATCATTGAATCCGGGCCGAAGATCACCTTCCAGAGACGTTTGAGTTTGAACTTTCCGGATTGCGGCTCGCGCACGTCTTTCCTGCCGCTCCAACACTTGCCGACGAGAGAGACTATGTGCAGCCCGAAGTAAGCGAAGGTCACAATCGCGCCCAGCCGGTGCAAGGCGCGCGCCGTTTCGGCGCCGCCGATGATGTGGAACAAGGTTTTGGCCCAGTCGGTGTAATAAAACTTCAGCGGCATCCCGGTCAGCACGAGCAGCAGGAAACTGGTGACGACCAGGAAATGGAGGAAGCGCTCGAAGGGCACGAAGCGGGTGAACCACTCCCCGCCGGACTGGGTGCCGACTTTTGCCTCACGGAACGTCTTCGAGTCGTGCCAATACAAATAGCCGGCCCGGAACAACCACGCCCCGGTGTGAGCACCGAAAAACACAAAGACACTGACCAGCAGCGCTGTCATGAACAGGAAGGTGGCATGCAGCACCGGGTAGTTTTTCCGATCGAGCGGATTGGCGTGCGGTTTGTATTCGCTAAAGCCCATTGTCGCAGTCGGATGGCATTGCTGGCACGTCGCCAGAATATTGGTTTTGGATAAGCGCGATTCGGGGTTGGACGGCGGCAACACGTCGTGATGGCCGTGGCAGTCATAGCAAGCGGCCACGTCGGACGCGACATTGGGCTTGCCCAGCGCCATGGCTTTGCCGTGATACGTGTCGCGGTAATGGGTCAAGCGATCCTGGTGACATTTGCCGCAACGCTGGTCGCTCACCCTCTTGAAGTGGCCGTTTTTCGGTGTCTCGACTTCGTGGGCCGTATGACAATCGGTGCAGACTGGACCGCGTTTATCGCCTTTCCCCAGCAGTTGTCCGTGAACGCTCTGATTGTAGGTCTGCTCGATCTTGACATGACACTTGCCGCAGGTCCTGGCGACGTTGGCGGCATTGATGGGCGAGTCGCGATCCACAGCACGTTTGATATCGTGGACGCCATGGCAATCGTTGCACGAGGACGCGACGATCAAACCCATTTTCAGCAGAGCGCGGCCGTGGATGCTGTCCATGTATTGCGCCGCGGCCTCCGGGTGTTTCATCTGGTACTCTTTGGTCAGCCCCGGATTGCTGTGGCAGGCGGCGCAGGTGCGCGGCAGGTTGAGTTTGAAAACGGGAGAATCGGCGTGTTTGACCGGCAGCATGTCGTGCGACCCATGGCAGCTCCAACAACTGGCGGTGCCAGACGCGCCCAGCGTGTGGCTCACGCCGTGGATGCTGGCAGCATATTCTTTGGCCGTCTGCTCGTGGGTTGGCTTGGTCTCGTGACAGCCGACGCAATTGGGCGGCGGCAGCTTGCTCGGGTGGACCAAGTCCTTGATGCCCACGTGGCAATCCACGCAGTCGAGCTTCGCGTGGACCGATTTCTGGAAGGCGTTGCTCGGGAAAATCAGCGCCACGGTTTTGCCATCCACTTTCCGCGTCGTCGCGGGGTCGAGATGGCAATCGAGGCAATCAGTGTTCGAGAAACGCTCGGCGCTTGAGGAGGAAAGCGGGGCGAGCAAGCAAGCTCCAAGCACCAACCACCAAGCTCCAGAGAAGCTCCAAAGGCCAAGCCCCCTACCCGCTAATTCCGGGTGAATGACGCCTGGGATTTGAAGCTTGGTGTTTCTTTGGCGCTTGGCGCTTGGCGCTTGGGGTTTTCCCATTTCACAGCCCTCCCGTATGACAATCATTGCAGTCGCCATCGACTGGATCTCCGGGGTGTTTGAATTTCTGGCCATTGGGCGTGAGTTGATTCAGTTCCGTACCGTTGCCTTGGGCTAATATGGTGTGGCAGGCATTGCAGTCGTTGGCTTTGATGACGCGTTGGCCGTCCGCGGTCTTGTGCTTGCCATCGTGGCAGCGGAAGCAGCCGGGCCATTCCTTGTGGCCGATATTGTCCGGATATACCTGCCAACTGGCCTTCATCGCCGGGAAAAAGTTGTTGGTATAGATTTCCTGCACGACGTTGATAACGGGCCGAATGCGGGCATCGTTGGGATAACGTGCTGCCAGAAAGGTCGCGATGCCTTCCAGGGCTTTGGTGTCGTTGGCGTAGGAGCGCGTCAGAACGTAAAGGATGTTGGTTTTGATGTAGGGCAGCGAACGATCAATCTTGCCCAGGTACAGGGCGAGGTTCACCGCCGTGTTGGGAGACTGGTATCGGTGCGCAGGTCGATTGTGGCAGTCCATGCAGTCCATACGTCGGATGGAAGCTTCATCGACCGCATTGGTGAACTTAGGCGAGCGGAACTCAGCGACCACACCCTGAGAATCGGTCAGGCGCACGTACGGGATTTTTTGTCGGGCTTCGTCTGAGGTGAGATATTCGATTTTGTTGCCGACGTTCATGTGCCAGTGAATGCCGCCGACCGGCCCATGAGTCGGATCGCCGCCGCCAACGTTCATCAACAGCCGGACTCTGAAAGGTGTATTAGTTTCATCCCCCAGAAAATAGGAATACGTGTGCTCGAGGTTGCCGACGAACTTTTTTGGCCAATGGCATTCCTCACACGTTTCCTGGGCGGGCCGGAGGTTTTTGACCGGGGTGGGGATCGGGCGCGGATATTTGTTCGCCACTGTCGCATAGACTTGATAGGTGCCTGACAGTTTCGAGCGCACGTACCAGGCGGCTCCTTTGCCGATATGGCACTCGGCGCAAGCGACGCGCGCATGGGGTGAATGAAGATACGTTATGAGCTCGGGCTTCATTACGCCGTGGCAAGCCTGGCCGCAAAATTGAACCGACTCTGTGTAATTATAACTTCGATAACTGCCGATGGCGGAAATGAGCAGGAACAATACTCCACCGGCGAGGAAAACAGCGAAGATCCGCCGATCCCGTTTCCGGGTGAGATCGATCCGCAGAGGAGGCAACGGACCGCCGTATCTGACGATCTGGCGATGGCGCAGCACGGCGCCGACGGCCGCCACAGCCGAACCGATGATCAGGAATCCGGGAGCGACCAGATAAGTCAAGATGCCGACATACGGATTCGCAAAAGGCGCCAGAGTATCGAGCAGGAGCAACAGCAGGAAAGAAAACAGGCTTCCCACCATGACCACTAATCCGGTCAGGCTGATCCAGTTGCGGAACACCGACGCACGGCGCGGCGGAGACTGCTGGGGAGCGGTTTCAGGTTTCATGTGGATGAGCTATTCTTCTCGAAGCTTCAGAGAAGTGTGAAGGGCGCACTCCGGGCCACTGCGCCTGGCCGCGTGCTCACAACCGGGCGGCAGGCGCAGCTCGCGGCGCAGGCCCGACGCTTTGACAGGCCGACTCTTACTTCTTGAAAGACCGTAAATGCGCCACGAGGGCTTTGATCTGAGCGTCGGTCAAGTCTTCGGCGGGCTTCATCAGGGTCTTACCCTCTTCGTCTTTCAGCCCTTCCTTGATAGCCTTGAAGGCCGCGTCGTCTTTCAACTCGGCCTGGACTTTTGCGTCGGTATAGTCCTTGGCGCCAAGTTTTTGGCCCATCTTCGTAGCGCCCTTGCCGTCGGCGCCGTGACATTTGGCGCAATCTTTCTCATAAGTTGCCTTGGCATCCTGCGCCGAGGCCGACGCCAGCGCGAGCGCTGACGCAATAATGCTGAGTGGCAGTAGTTTTTTCATAGTTTCATGTCTTCGGTTTCGCGTGGCGATTCCTGGAGCAAGACCCACCGTCCAGGAAAAGGGAACGGTCTGGAGCACTTGGCTGGAAAGTGTTGTGGTTTGTTATCTTTAGGACTCATCTGCTTTTCTCATGTCTATAGTATTAGAGCCGATTCTGAGCTAGGCCGCTTTACATCATTTGTTAATTCATGGCCATTTTTTGGCCGCCGGGCCGGACGGAAAAAGCAGGATGGTTGAGGGGTTATCAGAGGTCTGTTGGGACAGGTTATTCCCAGCAGGACGGGATGGTGTACTTGCAGGGGTCTATCGTTCTCGCCACGGAGCCTTGAGTCCTTCCTCGAGTCAGGCTTGGCTTTGTTCGCGCTCCAGGGCGCGCGCGTAGCTCACAATACGCCGCAACAGACTGTTGTAATACGAGTGGGCAGCAGTGCCGAGGCGTTGGTCCAGGCGTTCATAAAGCTTGTGCTCGTAGGGGCCTGTGAAAGCCGGCTTAGGTATAGAGATCCCCAGTCGTCTCAGTCTCGGTGCGGCAATAAGAACCAGAAGGGAGTAATCCGTTACCCGCCCTTGCGCCAAATCGGCAAGACCTTGCTCGACAAGGTCTTCTCCGGGCAGCACGTGTTAGCGCTCGTGCTCATGTCCCTGGGCCTTTCGTCAGAAAATCCTCCAGCATAAACTGCTCGAGGATCTCAATGCTTACGCTTCGCCTCATGAACCGCAGGACAAAACTGTTGCGCACCGACATTCAAGCACCGCGCCACAATCAACTCTTGTGTTGGTTCCTTTTAGCCTCGTCACATTGTGAGATAAACAACGATTGCGAAAATGATTGCCAGGAGGCCGGCGATGGCGGCAAGCGACCACAAAAGGTTTCGCTGGCGGGCAGCTATGGCAAAGGTGGAGATGATGACCGCCAACTGCGCTCCGAGCATGCCGTAGAAGAATTTCTGGCTCCGCGCGTGGTGGCGTTCCGCCGAAAGATTACTCTTGCGCACCTGAAGCTCATAGAGATTGGCAATCGCCTGATTCAGTCGCGCCTCGACCTCATACCTCTGTCCGGAGTACTTCAAGCGCGCCGCGGTGAAATCCCGGGCGGGTGAGCTGCCGGTGGCTCCCGCCCCTGTCAACCGGGACAACAGACTATCCAGCTCTTCGATAGCCTGATTCAGTGGTTTGGTTGCGGTATCGAAGGCCTGGACCTGATCCCGGGCAGCTTTTAGTGCTGCGTCCAGGTCGGCATTCTTGACCTTAAACAAAGCGGCAGCGACCTCGGCATCCGTGCGCGAATCCTCCACCGCGTCGAGCGCGAACTTGATATTCGGAGCTACGGCAGAGGCGGCTCCGGCCGCGGGCAGCTCGCCCCTCTGCAGCAGGGCGAGCGCTTGCTGGCCTGCAGCCGAATCCAGCAGAGTCAGAAGGTCATTGCGCGCCTTGGTGGTTTCGGGCTGTTGTTGCGTCCAGGTTTTGAGCCGTGCTGGCTCGACGGTATGCACCTCCGTGAGGGATTGCAGAAGGTCGGCAGTGTTGCGTTGATAGGCGCCGCGCAGCCGTTTGGCCTGAAAGAAACTCCACTGGTCACCGGCCTTGGACTGCTGTTGCGCCGCAAGGGAACGGTCATATTGGGCGCGCGTCATTTCGCTCGAAGCAAGGCCAGCTAACATCGTGGCCACGACCGCCATAACTACCGGGGTGGCGCTGAGGATTTTTCCATAGGTTGTCTGCGGCACCTCCTTTTTCAGATCTTCCGGTATGGTGACTTTCATCAGCCCGGAGGATAGCGCTTGCGCGCTTCATTGGAAACCGCTGAGTTGAGTGGCGAATTGGCTTGACAAAAAGGGGTTAGTGGAGTTAAGAGAATAGCCAAGCACTCGGAATCCTATGTTTCCATTTTCCGGGGAACATCGTTTGTAGGGTTGTGATGTTCCATACCGGCCTCAAGTCCTCTGGGTTCCAGGAGTTGAAATGAAAGGCAAAGTTTGAGCAACAGAGTAACTCGTTCAATTTCAGGTACTAACTGCAGTTGGTTCAAGCATCGCATCGTCGCGTTTTGGTGCCTTTTCGCGGCAGCAACGACGATGGCATCCCCTATTGCGGTCTCAAACTTCTCGTTCGAATCACCCAGTGGCTCAGCACTGAACGGCCCACTTGATCCCGCCAATGGCTCGATCGGACTCTGGAACTACCAACGCACCGGCGCCACTCCGGCAACGCTCACTGACGTAACGTTTGGCCAAAGCGCGCTGGCCACTGACGGCACGAACATCGCCACTCTTACTTTTCTGGTCGGCGCCTCGGCTTCCTTGACGTTAAACCAGGACCTGGGAGTCACACTGTTGCCGAATTCGATATACACGCTCAGGGTGGATGCCGATCAAATTATTTCTGCCCCCCTCCTTACCAGCGCAAGAATCAGCATTACCGCCGGCGGAGCTGCGCAACAAAGCTTGATGGACAATTCCCTTTTAAGTATGCTCGACGGAACCGGACCTTTAAACACTATCACCTTGACCCTTACGACAGGCGCCACTCCTCCCTCCGGAGACCTGGGTGTGGAATTCCAAATCGGCGGTGTGGCCCAAACACTGGGGGCCGGCCTCGAGTTGGATAATGTGCGGATGGACGTTAGCGCTGTCCCCGAACCTTCGAGCTTGAGCCTGGGGATTGCTGCCGGCGTCTGCTGGCTTCTGTTCGGGCGCTTTCTGGGGCATCGGCAACATCAAGTTCCTTCAATGCGGCCAGGGCTCATAAGTCGCAGCCGCCAAGTTCGTCAGCCAAATCACAAACGGCCTGGTAGTAATCCTCTCTACTGAGGCCGAGCGCGGCGGCCCCGAATGTTTCCGCGTCATCGGGCGAGGCGAATTCTCCGTAATTCACGAGCATAAGCTGGTAGAGCACCAAATAAGGGACGTACGACAATTGCGCCATGTAGCATGGGTGAATGTACATGGTGAAGCCGTCTTCGGGATTTTCACCCTTCGGAACCGGATGACCAAATTCGCCTGGGCCTAGAGGCGCGGAGTCGAAAACCACCTGGCAGGGATAGCGGACGCAGGCGCGGTCCTCGAGGATCTGCAGCAATTGTTTCCAACCAATCGTTGGACCGTATTTCTCAAAAATTTCCGCCCCCTTGGCCGCTACATGGGCCGTGAGGGATTGCTTGGCATCTTCGGCGGTCAGTTGCGTTGCCATAGCTCAAGGCATCTCAGCTTCCGGCAGCGGCTACGAGAGCCGCCGGCGCCAGGTCCGTTCCATTGCGGCCCTCGTTAGCTTTCGAGAGCCGGCCCTGGAGAATCGGCACCGACATGCGGAGAAAGATTGTATAGCACAGCAGGCCGAAAGCCCAGATGCCGAGACAAATCAACGTCTCATTGAGCGAGGGGGTATATTCGATCATCTCACCTAACGGCGAAGGAATGAACCCGGGCACGACAAGGCCCATGCCCTTTTCGATCCAAATGCCGACAATGGCCAGCACACAGGCGATATTGAGGTACTTCAAGCTTCGGCTCACAGGCAGCACCAGGAGGAACATCGCGCAGAGATTGAAGGCTATCGCGGTCCAGATCCAGGGCACCAATGCGTGATGGCCATGCAAGCCGAGCAACAGATATTGGGAGGAAGCCACGTGGGCAGTGCGCGAATAGAATTCTTTGAACACTTCGTTGGCGAGCAGGAACACGTTGATGAGCATCGAAACCTGCACAATGCTGCGGAGGATCATCAAGGCGCGGTCTGTGATCATGAGCCGCTCGGACATTCGCGAATGAACCACGCGGCTCATCGGCGGGCTCTTCATCAATTTGCGCAATGAGTCCGCCGAAAGCCCCAGGAGCAAGACGGCCTCCTCGGCTATGGCCGTGGCCATGCGCGGGGTTCCCGCCAGGGCGGAGATCTCTCCGAATTGCTCACCCGGCCCGACGGTTCGCGTCACGCGAAATCGCCCGCTTTCTTCCCGCTGGACCACCACGCGCCCTTTCAAAACGAAAAAGGCTTCGTTGTCCGTATCCCCTTGGCGCAACAGAACGGTGCCGGCTCTGGCTTCGAGGACCCTTGCGCCTCTCAGGACGCCCTTTCGAGCTTCCTTGGAAACCGACGCCAGTTCGGCCACGTGCCGGCCAAGCCATTCAAAATCTTCCAACGTAGCGGCGCGGCTCGAGGGCTTCTCCGGACCAACCGCACCCTGTCGCAGGGCCGAGGCATCGCTCACCGGGGCCGAGGCGGTGACGCGGCGGACGACTTGCATCGCCAGGATGATCAGCGCGGGCCCAGCGGTGAACGCCGAGGCCAGGAACCGAGGTCCGACGATCGCCGAGTTCCAGAACGGCCGGCCGCCCAGGCCCACATAAAGGAACGCCGTGACGGTATGAATCGATACCGCCCAGACGATGGCGACGAACACGAACGGAATGTAAAACCACTTGGCCGGCCTCCGGCCCTGGTATCGGCAATACAACAGATAACCGCAGATATGCACGTTGAGCAGCAGATAGCCGTTCAGGACGATCACATCCCAACTAAGCATCGAAGCGGGAAAATTGAACTGGCCGATTCCCGGGATGAGATGCCAGAACCGGTCCGGCCGGCCGAGGTCCACCGTCACAAAGGCCAGGCACATGATGATGGCGGCGACGGCAAGCAACTCGCCGAAGATGACCAGGTCGTGCAGCTCCTCGTTCCCATAAATGTAAACTGGGATGACCATCATGACCGCGGCTGCGGCGACACCCACCAGGAAAGTGAAGTTGGCGATGTAAACGCCCCAGGAGACTTCGTCGCTCATGCCAGTCACGAGCAGGCCGTGCACGAATTGTTTGGCGTAGGCGTTGAGGCCCAGAAGACAAATGACCGTCAGCAAGCCCATCCAGGTGTAGTAACGCCAATCGCCGTCGAACGCGACGCAGGCGCAGCGGTACAGGAACCTGAGGTAATTTTTGGTCGCCTGCATCATACATCGAAGTAGTAGAAGAAACGCGGCGAGGTGCCCAACTCCTCCTTGAGTTGGATGAACACCCGCTTGGTGCGGAGGATATACGAGACCTCGCTGTTAGGGTCGAGGATGTTGCCGAACTTGCGGGCGCCGACCGGACACACTTCCAGGCAGGCCGGATATTTTCCGACGCGCGTGCGCTGGATGCAAAAGTGGCATTTCTCCATTACTCCCTGCCGCCGCGGCCGGTTGCCCAGGTAAGACATGTCCGTGTTGATTTTGTCTTTTGGAATCGAAGGCTTGGTGAAATTGAACCGCCGTGCCCAGTAAGGGCAGGCGGCCTCGCAATAGCGGCAGCCAATGCACCAGTCGTAATCAATGACCGTGATGCCGTCCGATTCCTGCCACGTGGCATGGACGGGGCAGACTTTGACGCAGGGCGGATTCTTGCATTGCTGGCATTGCACTGGCATGTAGAAGAAACCTTTCTCGGGGACGGACTCCGGCGCGTAATTGTGATCGGCTTTATCCAGGTCCATCGAACCATGCGGCAGCTTGAGCACGCGGATGTACTGAATTTCCGGGTTGCGCGACTGGTTGTTTTCCTTGACGCAGGCATGGACGCACTTGCGGCAGCCGATGCAGCGGGTCAGGTTCAGAGCATAGACAAACTCAACACCGGCCATCGGCTTGAGGTCGCGCACATGCGGGCGGATGCCATATTGCTTCTCGACCTCGTTTTCGATTCGCTTGATGACCTTGGCCATCTCTGCGGGCGTCAGCTCTTTGTAGTACTTTTGGAGGAACCGCTCGGCGGTAGGGAAATCTTCCATTTCCATCAGCGGCGACAAACTGGCCGCCAGCGCCGCCAGGCCCGACGTCAGCACCGCCGAGGTCCGCAGAAAATTGCGCCGGGACATTTCCTGCGGCGCGCCCGCGCAACCGCCGAGCGGATGGTTGCAGGAAGGAGTCGTTGGGAAATCGCCGTTCATGTGAATTGGGTTACACGTGTTTTTGGGCCCTGAGCGGATGCGGTCCGGGCGCGGCCGGCCGGGAGGGGAATTTGGGGGCGTGGGGATTGTGGCAGGCGACACAGTCCTGCCGCGTGATGCGATCCGGCAGGCGACTCCAATCGCCGCTGGTGCGGCCGTGCGCACCGGCCTCCCAATCGCGAAAGGTCGGACCATGACAACTGCCGCACAGCCGGGTGCTCTCGGCGAACTTCAATTGTCGGCCGTCGCGGGTTTCGAACACCTCCAGATTATTCTCGTCATGGCAGTTGAAACAGAGGTTGTTGCGGTTGTGGCTCCCGTGCCCCATGACAATGTCCGAGTGTTCCTTCGGCACGACCAGGTTGTGCTGTTCGTCAAAGCGCAGGGGAGGAGGTTTGCCCCGTTCGTGGCAGGCGTAACAATCAAAGTCAGAAAGGTCGGCTTTGGCAGCGGCGAGTTGGCCGTAGGAAACGCGTGCCGTCGCGTTGCTGGTAAGGGCAGGATCCACCAACAGAATGGGGGAAAGTGCCGGGACGCGTCCCCAGACGTTGAATACAAACGCGGCGGCCAGAACCAGGAAGAAAACCGCCAGGCTCAGCAGCACCACGGAAGTTTTAGTCTCAGTCTGCATTTATTTCTGCAGAGAGCGTACCGGATGCCGCCGTCCCATGCTTAACGTGGGTTGCCAAAAGCTTAGCATTTTTTGCTCTAAGCTTTTCAAATAAGGGTTACTCGCCCGGAGCGCGTCCGTCCCCGGGCGCTGCAAGCTCCGCCCGCTCTGGGGCGCTGGGACAATCGAAAGCGCCTCGGCCTTTCCCGTTGCTGCGCTCGGGGAACGGGTGCGCTCCAGCATTCAGTGAGGTGTCACACCCGGCGAGCAAGTCCGTGCCTGTCAGCCGGTCACTTTTTGAGAGTGCGAACGTGTGTCACCAGGGCCTTGATCTCGTCCTCGGACAGCCCTTCGGCGGGCTTCATTTTGATTTTGCCATCGCTGTCCTTGATGCCTTCCTTAATCGATTTGAAGGCCTGATCATCCTTCAGCTCGGCCTGCAGCTTGGCATCGGTCAAGTCCTTGATGGCGAGTTTTTGGCCCATTTTGGTGTCGCCTTTGCCCTCAGCGCCGTGGCATTTGGCGCATTGTTTGTCCCAGTTTTCCTTCACGTCTCCGGGGGAAGCGGAGAGCAGCGCCGCCCCCAGGACGGCCAGAGTGAGCACGAGTGTTTTTTTCATTGGTATCGTATTGTTTTGCTTATCGTTAAGGGAGCAGGTCCCGGTTCGGAAAGGTCAGAGCCTGGCGTTTCGAGACCAGGAGCCGGATTCTCGGTCACTTCAGCGTTACGACGGACCTTCATATCAATGTGGCGTATAAGGTCGTCGCCCCTGCCCGCCACCGCCCCACCAAATTTGCCAAACTATGGTCATTTTTTTGCCTGGGTCTGTTCCCGAGGGATGGGGAACTGAAACGTGACTCGCCTCCACTTCGCTACGGCGCGACAACTACGCGAGCGCAGAGCGGCTGGTGTTCTAAGGCACGTCGCACTAGGGTAACCCTCGTGAAGCAGAGAGTGGTTATCGTTGTGATTGGAGCTTCCGCGCTGATCTGTGCAGTGGCTCTCACTGTCGCTTGGGAGCGTGCTGACTCTCAGCGGCATGCTGAGGTCTTCGCGCTTGCGGAAAAGATCAGGTTTCGGCACGGGAGCCCCGAGAGAGCCTCCCAGGGTGTGTCTGACCAAGAGGCCTGCGCGGCTCTGGCCCAACTGCGCGGCATGGGTGCTCAGGCCGATGAGGTTCTAATCGGGATGTTGGAAACCAAGGACACCGCCCTGAAGCGGTATTATACTTACCTGTGGGTTCAACTGCCCAGCTCCCTAAAATCTCAACTGCCGATGCCGCAGCCGCAGCTTGTTATCCGACAAACCGCAGTCGCTGCTATCGGAAAGATCGGCCGCGTCCCTGCCCGAATCGAGCACGCCCTTGTATGTGCGTGCCGGGATCCTGATGCATATGTGCGGGCGAATGCTGCGCTGATATTGGCGTACTATGGTTCCTTTTCGGACGAGGTCGTCCGGACGCTTAACTTGACTCTGAAGGACGGTAAGGTCGCGGGGATCGCCGGATGGGGCTACGAATATTTCGATTATGATTTCAGACCGAAGAGTGTTCCGGAGATGATTCGCGGCCTTGACCGGCCGTTACCGGCTGCGCGATATGAGGCCGTGGTTGGGCTTTTCTGTGCCGGGTTAGATGCGTTGCCTGCGGTTCCTGCACTCATTCGAACGTTGGACGATCCAGACTTGGATATTCGCATCACCGCCATCAGAACACTCGGCTACATCGGTCCGGCGGCCAGCAACGCGCTGCCAGCGCTTCAGAAATTGCTGATCGCCGACCGGGATGTGGCGGAAGCTGCGGACTGCGCAATCCGGCAAATTCGAGTGACGGCCCGGTAATGAACCGGTCTTTAGTTCGAAGGCGCGAATCTACGGTTTGACGACTTTTCGACTTTTCTGTGAACACCAAGGCTGGAGGGGCATCGTGCAAAAGCCACTACAGGTTATCGAATCTGGCCTGCAAAATAGTCCGCCAGGGCGAGATAACCAGTATCGGCCACGCCTTGCACGGCGCCGTGGTCTGTCCAGTCGAGGAACAAGGCGCGACCGCTTCGGTATTCGACTGGCTGCTCGTACAAAACACCGCTCCCCTCTTTCCGGATGAGGCGCGCGTGCGCTTTGATTCGCAGGAAATAGGAACCTTCATCGGAGCCCACTCGTTCCAGGCGCAGTTGATCAATCCGCGCCTCCAACACAGCATCTACGGAGGGCTTGCCTGGTTCATCATTGCACTCTGGGCCCATCGCCACTATTCGCCCCGGGCTTTCTGCTTCGACGCGCGCCAGCAGCAAATGTTGGAACCGCTCTTGTGCCGCAACCTCTTTAAGAGCCTCCTCCAAGTCCGCTGTGCGCTCGGCCAGTTCCCGCGGACTGACGGTTGTCCAGGAACGGATTAACCCTTTGGCAGCTACCGCGGGCGCGACCAGGGCCACCCCAAGAGCCGTTGCCCCTCCTGCGGCTCCCGCCAACGCCGTGCCAAACAACACCTGGCCCTCATCCTGCGCTGAACGGATTGTCCAGTCGAGGATGTCGCCTGAAACCATAATGCATTGGACCGGCCCCGTCACTGCCATCTCGGCCGAATCCAACAAGCCTTCTCTGGCTGAGCCGCGTTTGCCCTTGGCTTGCTGGAAGCTGTACGTTGCGGGCGTTGAGTCTCCGGCCAGAGCCGCAACGCTGAACTGCAGGGAAGATTCCTTGGAATGTCCGTGCGCGCCAGGTGCCGTAGAGATTGTCGGATGTTGGGTGCAGCAACCGCTCAGCAGAATAAGGAGCCCCGACACGAGTTGCAAGGTTAGCCTCATGACTGCGCGAGGCGGCACGGCCGAGCCGCATTGTTACGCCATACCTTCATCGATTGGCTTTGACACAGAAACGGTACGGCCCACCGCGAGCGGCGTCAAGGCTCGACCGCCGTGAATAGCTCAGTGAAAGGTCTCTGGGGGATGGAAGCTGTCTTCGATCATGTCCATAAATCAGCTCGCGTCAAAACCGAGACAGATGGTGGGCGTTCGCACCACCTGCTGACCAGGCCCGCCCGCTCATCGCTGCCGTACCGCAATCTCCTCCACCGACCGCATGTCAACTCGCCGAAGCATCTGCTGCTGGTACCTCTGCATCTGTTGGAGGTTAACTCGCTCGGCAGCCTCGATACCATTCCAAGCGCTCATCCCTCTCGGAGGGGTCGAAAAGATCTCGAACGCTGCCCGCAAAGTCTGGACGGTCCTGTCATCAAAAAGACGTGGAGCCTCCGGCAACAACGGAGGTTGAGTCGCATTAGCCAAGACGAAGCGAGTCGAGAGAGCTTCATTTTCTTTCTGCAGCCCGGCCAGTCCCTTCAATTGTCCGCGCAACAAGACGTTCTCGTGGCGGAGTTGCCGTATGGCCCGATGCTGGACAACGATCGATACGGCCGCAATCGTAGCAACGAGCGCGATGGCGCAACGCGTCTTTAGGGCATCTCGCAACATAATCGCGAATTACTTGACGCTACTGTTTAGACTTTGACCTGGCAGGCGTCGGGGCTGTTCAATCCCGGGCGGCGGCCAGCAACGCGTTGCCTGCGCTCCAGGAATTGCTCGACGCCGACAGGCCTTTGGCGGAAGCCGCGGAATGCGCTATCCGGCAAACTCGAGTGGCGGCCCGGCAATGAATCGGCCTTTGGTCCGAGGGCGGGAATCTACGGCTGGGCCCCATTTCGGCTACAGTCCCGGCTTCTGATCACCATTTTGTTTTCCGGCGTGCGGGCCGCGCTCTTTAATGCGCGCCAGGCTTATTCGCGTGTCGTCCACCTGGACAATTCCCAGCCAGTTCAGGTTAAAGGTGGTTTCGATCGCGTACATCAATTCGCTCTTGGTCAATGGCGTTTCAACATGGAACCAGATGGGCATCCCATCGAACTTGTCCGACTGCTCCGGCGTCTTGCCGGCCAGACTGGCATAAAACTCGAGCAATCGTTAGACGGAACCGTCAGGTCGTTCGAGGCCTCGTTGAACTGGCGACGATGCCCCGGGCGTGGACGGCACCTGGTTCAGATCCAGCAGCTTTGCGCCGGGCTCCGGTTTGGGAGCACGCGCGCTCACCATCGAGCGTTGTACCATCGGCACGACCTAGACGAATTTTTCGCCGTCCTCAACCACTGCGATGCCATTCAGAGCAAGGACCGTTGTAAATGCATAGGCTGTCTCCTCTCGGCTCAGCGGGCACGTGCTTTTAGTCGGACCAGAGTGGCAGGAAACACCATCGGGCGCAGGATCGTCCGCTGGCTAATGGCGGCATAGATGGAAAGAACAGTTCCCGGATCCATGTTCACGAGTTTGATTGTGCCAGCCTGCGTGGTATCCTGAGACTTTGTGACCGCGAGCTCAGCACCGCGCAGCGATAACACATTGGTCAAGGAAGCCCGCTGCTTCTCGCGGAAAAGGATGACAAAATGCGGGCCGTCCTCGAGCACGGCGATGCCTTGTTTCGCGAACTCACCTTCGAGCCTGTCGATGGCGGCAGCCCTCTCGGTGGGTAAGTCCGCCACTGTGGTTTCGACCGGCATTGGCAAAGCAGAGGCCATGAGGACGGTCTTGCCAGTCAACTCCGCGTAAAGGTCCAGCGTGTCGGCTCCAGCAAGGAGCGGCGTGAACAAATAAATGAGTGCAAGTGTTGGTCTCGTAATCATGTGGGACGTGGCCGTGAGGGCGCACGAGAAAATAGCTTCATCGCGCGGTTGCGTGGAGCAGCCGGGTTAGTCAGTGTTGGTTCCATTGCGCGGTTGGAGACCTGGTAGATGGACGAATCGAGCTAACCCGGCCGGAGCCCTGACAGAACCAATTGCCGTCCTGCTCGAACCGGCGTCCAGTTTGGAAGAATTCAAATTTCGTGGGGAAGGTCCTCCCCAGCGCGTTGGTTGACTCGAGGACACCATAATGAAAGACGAGAACGCCGTCCTGAATCTTCAGTGCGGTTTTCTTTTTCCACTCCGTATATCGGTCACCAAAGGAAAGCTCCCTGTCCCAATCTGTGTGAGATTTCAGGAAAAGCGATTTGGAAGTGAATAGGTCCAGGCTCTTCGGGAGACCGTACTCGTCATCGAACGTGGTGGCAACATCCGTGTACGCAAACCGATCCGGACAATGATGCAATACCGCAGCGGGCAATGGGATGACGCGGCCTTCGCGTTTGAGGTACGTTCCCGAGCAGAACGCCAGCCAGGGGATGTTCACGCCGAAATCCCCCATCGGATGTCCGTCGCGCGACTCCCAAGCCTCTTTCATAATCCTGGAGTCGCCCTTTTCGGAAGCATCAGATGCAGAGAGTGGCCGTGAGTTACACGAGACCGTCTTGCCGTCGAACAACCATTTTCGCCGCTCTTGAAAATCATCCTCGATGTACCATTCACTTGACGCTGTAATGCAAACCACATGGACCGTCTTTGGCCTTGCCCTGGCAATTGAGTTGGTGTCGGCAAGCCGGTAGCCGTAGGTTTCGATTTCACAATTGATCTCAACAAATTGAGCGGCTTGAATTTGGATCGAGAAAAGCCAAAGACAGGATGCAGCGGCCCACTTGCCGATCTCGCGTTTAAAGCGTTTGTTCATTCTCAGATCTCCTCGCTGAAAAGCATACGCTCGCCAGCCCAGCGACCGCCGCCCCAAGCTTTTCCCAGCGCTGGCTGCAGCGGATTGTCACACCACTGGTTGTTGTTATCTTCTCTCGACGGTCTATGAGTTAGGAGAACTATTTAGGTCTGCTGACCGGTATCTGCCAATCCAAATGCCAATAGTAATTCCAGAGATCTTCCAGTTTGGCCATTTCCGTATGGCCATCGGCCAGGCCCACGTTGATCGCGCCGGGCATCGTGCCGCTGATAGCAAAATTGCGCGGGGCACGGGATGCGCTGCGGCTGCCATGCCGCGCGATCGTGCAACGCCCCATCTGGTTGGGTGACACGCTGAATGGCTGGCCAGTGTAAAGATTGGTGTAGGGCCGGTCTGTTTCCCAGGGCCATGTATCCACCCAATTCTCGTCGAAAAAAACCGGAGTCAATGCCGGCTTTTGAACGGCCGATTCCCTTGTGAAGACCTTTTCCTGCTTGGGATCACCTGGCTCGGAAAGCTTCAGGTCGGAATAGAGATAGCCGTTGTACCCGTAGCTGCCGTAAAACATCGTTTTCTGATCTGAAGTCCAACGTACCCACGCGCGGTCGGAATAACCTTGTTCATTGCCGCTGACGGGCGGCGGGTCATGCATGGGTGCGGAAGGGCAAAGCAGGATCCGTTTCACTTTGGCATATTCATTCAAGGTCCCCATCCAATTTCCACCCGGAAACGCCGAAGCCTCAACCCCTGCGTGCCGGCTATTCTCCTGGGCATACATGAAACTGCCCAATGACAGTTGCCGGATGTTGTTGAGGCAATGGACTCGTTGGGCTTTCAACTTGACGCTGCTCAAGGCCGTCAGGAGCAGGGCGGCGAGAATGCTGATGATGGCGATCGTCACGAGCAATTCGATTAGTGTGAACGCCGGTCTCTGAGTGCAACCATGAGAATCTCGAGACTGCATTCGCGCATGCAGGGCTTATCGGCCAGCTTCACTCGTGCCGCGCCAATAGCGCCAGGAATACAAACACCAGGCCGCGCCGGCATCCACTCTAGGCCGATAGTTGGGCCGAATCATTGCATTCAATTCGTTGGAGTAAGACTAAGGCTGATGCCTGTTGATTTGCAAAACGCGGTCAACGCCTCTATCTGAGCTTGTGTTTGGGGTTTGGCGAGTGCGTTACCGTCATAATGTAAAACACTCCCGCGAGGAAAATGCTTAATGATTTCTTCCATGGGATGTGACTGGAATGCTCTGAAAACGTAAAGGCGCAGGTCCGGACAAACGAGAACGTAAACCGTCGCACTCTCGACCGGCCCGCGTAAGGGAACCTCATCCGCGACCTGGGACTGCACCAAATGGTAATCCTTGGCAGAATCTGTTGCTGCGCTCAGCTTGAGCCAAACAAGAGCAAGCGACAAACAAACAAGTGTAAGAATGCTCTTTTTCATAATTTCTACGACACATTCACCTTCGAGATATTAGACGATTTCTGGCATAACGGCGAGCATGAGCCGCCGGAGGCAGCCGCCGCTGGCTTACGAATGCGGACTTACGAAACGGGCTGCCTCCTGTTGGCTCCACGCTCCGGTTTGACCCGTAACTCGTGCCGCCCGCCATCGGCACAATATAAGCCCTGTCTGACCAGTTGGTGAGCCACAAGAACGCCACTTCCTGAACGAAAAAATGCACTCTGGTGCTGTACCTCTCGAAAATAAGTGACAGGGGACGTGCCTGAGAGCGGTGTGTCAACAGCAGCACGCAAGCTGTGACACCTGCAAATACGGTCATGGCGATGATGCCTGCCGTTACCTTGTCTGCTCTTATCACTTTAAGTTGGACTTGTTTGGGATGTGGTCGGGGCGCTTAATGGGACGCTCCGCGGCGCGTTGCACAGGATGCACGTCCGTCGCTGCATGCTCAACCCTATAGGCGCAGCCAGGCTTCGGTCGAATTAAGAAGCCCCTCACCCCTTCCCCTCTCCCCATCAGATGGGGAGAGGGACAAAATGTTGGGGGTCGTTTTACCCAGGGTGGCGGCTCGGTCTTTGCAGACGGCCACCTTCGCCTCTACCCTGGGCTAGTATGATGTCATCCCTTCAGGATTTCAGTTTGGCTCGCTGTGCTCACCTCGGCTGCGCAGCCCAGCGCGGCAGACGGTCAGTTCTCACACAGTTGCGGAAAGGTCTGAGGGCAGGTAGGTTCGAAATCGAAACGACGACGTATGGATTCATTGGCCGAGCAGTATGATGAGGCGATGCTCGAGTTCAGCCGCGGCGAGTATGAGGGCGCGATTGTCCGGCTCAAAGCGGTGCTCGAAGCGGAACCGAAACATTTTGAGGCGCAATTGGCGCTAGGCATGGCCTATTATCGGAAGGGCGATTACACGGCGGCGATCGCCGAAGGCCACAAGGCGGAGCAGTTAAAACCGCACGATCAATTGGTGCATACGAACCTGTCACTCTTTTATATGAAGGCGGGAGACAAAGCCACAGCGGAGCACCACGGACTGCAGTCGCGGATTGCTTCCTGGCGCACTGACCAAAATGCGCCAGCGGAACAACCCGCCGAAGATCCGGAAATGCAGATGGCCAAGCCGAAGCTTGAGCCGGTGAAACTGCCCGGCAAATTCCCGGACATGCCGTGGAAAAAGAAGCCCAATGTGAAATAGTTGCCTGATGCCCATGAAAAGCGCGTATGAACTGGCGATGGAGCGCCTGAACAAAAGCTCGCCGACAACCAAGCTGACGAACCAGCAGAAGAAGGAAATCGCCGAACTGGAGTCGAGGTACAAGGCCAAAATTGCAGAGCGGGAGCTGTTCGTTGAAGGAGAGCGGATCAAGGCGATCGATCGTGGGGACGCCGAGGCGATCGAGCAATTGGAAAAGCAACTGGTCAGCGACCGCAAATCACTGCAAAGCGAACTGGAGGAGAAGAAGGAGCAAGTGAGGCGCGGCAAGTAAGGCGGGACCGGGTGGCGAAGAAGGAGGATGGAAACATCCAATGTTCAACATCCAACATCCAAAGCCGAACACCGAACGCTGAACTTTGAACTTTGAACTCGGAACTTCAAGGAACTTTCCGCCAGCGGTCCCAGTCGGTGAAGACGATTTGGCCGGTGGTCAGCCAGGCGCGCAACACATGATGCAGCGGGAAGGTCGGCGGCGTTTCCTTTTTGACGAGGCTGTCGAGGACGAAGCTGCCCCAACTCTGTTCGCCGCCCCAAACCCATTCTGAGAAGAAGTGCGCATCCAGGGTCCGCGGAGTCAGGTAGAGCGCGACGATGGGTTTCTGGTAGTCGTTGATCGAGAGGAAATCTTCGTGCGTGTTCGGGTCGGAAGTATCGGGCGTGGCTTTCAGGGTGAGCCAAACGCACTGCCGCTGGCCGTACCAGGCCATCGCCCACGGGATATCGCTCATGATCAGCTCAGTCGCCTGCATCCAGCCGGCGACGAGTTGGATGACAGCCGGGTTATATGGCGGGTAATTGACCGGATTGGTTTTGGGCGGCAGAAAGAGGAGGATCATCGGGAGGCTGAAGACGACGCCAAAGAGCGCGAGGGCGAGAAAGCGCAGCTCGGGCAGAGCGAGGTTGATTTGTTCGATGAGCAAAAAGAACAGGCCGACTCCGTAAACGATGACCAGCGGCGCCACCAGGACCAGAAGGTTTTCGGAATTGATTTCCGGTGACTCCTCCGAGAGCTGTGTGCGGCCGAGGGCCTGGGCAATGGCCAGGACCGGGAGGCAAAGGAGCAAAAAATAGCGGACGCGCCTGAGTGCAGGACTCCGAAAGCTGATGAGCAGGCCGACCAGGAAAAACGCGGAAACCCAACTGCCGCCGAGCCTGGGCAAGTCACTTTGGACAAGCGGACGCAGGTTGGTCATGAGTTTGAACCAGAACAAGGAAATCGAGACCGTGACTTGCGGCTCGAACGAGCGCTGAAGATGATTGCCCGGGGAGGCGAAGGTAGTTTCCAGGATGGCGTAGCTGGCGGTGCCGAAGGGCAGACCGCTCAGCGCCAGGTTGCGCATGACCCACGGCGCCATCACGCCGGCGAAGACCACCAACGCGGTCAGCACCAGCAACACGCGCCGCGTTCCGCCAAAAAGCACAAGGAAGACCAGGACCGGAAAGATCAGCCAACCGAAGGCGTAACGAGTCAGAGCGCCGACGCCCACGGCGGCGCCCGCCAAAGCGGCCAGGAGGAAGATGCCGCCCCAGCCCCATCTGGGAGCACTCGTTTCTTCTTCCAGCAACACCAGGCACCAGACCAACCCGACAAAAATCAGCATCAGCAGTATTGTGGGCAGTCCGGAAACGGTGAAGTGCCAGAACAACTCAGTGGCCATGACCAGGATGGCGGAGAACCAGGCGACCGAGCTGTCGAAGAGGCGTCGTGCGAGGAAAAAGAGGAGGACGATCATGGCGAAGAAAACGGCCTGGTTGATGAGGCTGATAAGGAAATCTGGTTGGTAACGGTAAAAGGAGCCTCTGGAGGTCCAAAAGAGTTTGGGCTTGGACGGCAGTTTGTACTCGAACGGCAGGATTTTCATCGCGCCCGCCAGGAGCAGCGGGTAGATGGGGGGATTGGCCAGATCCGGATGCATGGTCTTGAGTCGGGCAGGGTCGGCGGCCTGGCCCGGGGTCGGCTTCTCGGGATTGAATTTCTTGACCAGGGACATGCTGAACGGCCGGATGAAGAGGGTCGTGTAGCCTTTGCCCTCGGCGATATTGCGGGCCAATTGCGCCGCGTCCATCGCCTCCTGGGTGGACATATTCCGGAACGCGCGCCAATTGTAGCCGACGACTGCAGTTACCAAGACCAACAGGCCCAGCCCGATGCGGAGGTAGCGGATGCCGCCCGCACCGACCAGCCGGTGAACCAGGTCTTGCGGCAACAGTGTGCTCACAGGTCTTCGATGTGGTAAAGATGGAGCTTGCGGTGCAGGCTGCGTCGGCTCATGCCAACTTTCTTCGCGGCCAGAGTGCGATTGCCGTTGGTTTCTTTCAGGGCCCGGATCATGAGCTGCTTTTCCGCTTCCTGAACGGTCATATCGTCCCGGGTCAGCACGCCCGGAGAGTCCGTCGCAGGCGCGACGGCCGCTACCCCCGTGCGCACGGCCGGAGGGAGATCGCGCGGTGTGATCTTATCGCCGCGGCACAAGACCACAGCGTGCTCGATGGCCGTCCTCAGTTCTCGCACGTTTCCCGGCCAGGCATAGCGCAGCAGCAGGTCCATGGTTTCGGAGCTGAAGCCGCCGACCTTTTTCTGGTTTTCCGAGGCGAATTCCCGGAGGAAAGACTGGGCCAGCAATGGAATGTCTTCACGGCGCTCGCGCAATGGGGGCAGCCAGATTTCCACCACGCGCAGCCGAAAAAACAGGTCCTCGCGAAACGTGCCGGTCCTGGCGAGTTCTTCGAGATTCTTGTTCGTCGCGGCGATCAGGCGCACGTCGGCGGTCAGGGTTTTATTGGAGCCGACGCGCTCGAACGAGCGCTCGCCCAGGAAGCGCAGCAGCTTGATTTGAATCATGGCGTCCAGCTCGCCGATCTCGTCAAGGAAGAGCGTGCCGCCCTGGGCCTGCTCGAATCGGCCAATGCGCCGTTCGTGTGCGCCGGTGAAAGCGCCTTTTTCGTGCCCGAACAGTTCGCTCTCCAGCAGCGTCGGCGCCAACGCGGCGCAGTGGACGGTGACCATTGGTTGCCGGGCGCGCGGGCTAAGCTGGTGAATGACTTTGGCGATCAGTTCCTTGCCTGTGCCGCTCTCGCCTTGCAAGAGAACCGTCGAGCGCGCCGGAGCCACCTGCTGCACCAGCTCCAGCACTTCCTTCATGGCCTTGGATTCGCCGACGACGTTTTCCATCCTGAACTTCGCGTCGAGCTGGCGGTGCAGCGAGACATTTTCCGTTTCGAGGTTTTGCCGGCGCAATGCCCGCGCGATACGCATCTCCAGCTCGTCGATTTGCAGGCGACCCTTGGCGATGTAATCGTCGGCGCCGCGTTTCATGGCTTCGACGGCCAATTCTTCGGAACCGTAAGCGGTCATGAGAATGCAAACCGGAGGTTTGGACAGCGACTTGGCGCGGGTGATCAACTTCATTCCGTCTTCACCCGCGAGGCGGAAATCGGTCAGCAGCACGTCGAAACGCTCCTTCTCGAGCAGGTCCATGGCGGTTTTGGCGTCCTCGGCCAGATAAACATCGTAAGAATCCTCGAGCGCCTCGCGGAAGCCTTCGCGGATTGTTTTCTCGTCATCAACTATCAAGAGCGTCGGGGTCATCAGCGTTTGCCTATTTGCCGGCGGCAAATTAAATCAGGGAAGGGCTCGTAAACAACTGGCAATTTGAAGAGTGCACCTGGACTGCCGCCGGAGCGCACGACTCTGATCGTGCGTGGAGATCGGCTCGACTCGCAAACGTGCACGCTCAGAGTCGTGCGCTCCAACTTTCGTACGGCTCGATTGCGGCAATGTCCAGATGCGCTCCAAATTGAGGGAGCCAATCGGAAAGCCTTGACCGTGGTGCAAAAAATGAATTCCATCGGGTTCAACTGAGTCTTAATTTTGACGAACATTTGTCTCATCGACTTCTTATTCTCATGAAAACGAACGGCTTCCATCGCTGCGTCCGGTGGCTCTTCCTCGGGTGGCTGACGTGCGGACTGTTCGGCTTGGTTTCGCCTGCTTTCGCCGCGCCGAAGAAGCTATTGGTCGTCACGGTCACCAAAGGGTTTCGGCACAGCTCGATTGCGACGGCGGAAAAGGTGCTGGGCGAACTGGCCCAAAAGAGCGGCGCCTTCACGGTGGATTACGCGCGGACAGACGACGACATGGCCCGGAAGATGACGGCTGAGGCGTTAAAGAACTATGACGGGGTGGTCTTCGCCAACACCACGGGTGAGTTGCCGCTGCCGGACAAACAGGCGTTCCTGGATTGGATCAAATCGGGCAAAGCATTCATCGGGACGCATTCAGCCTCCGACACGTTTCATCCGTTCCCGCCTTACATCAAAATGCTGGGCGGTGAATTCCAGACGCACCACGCCCAGGCGGTCGTGGACTGCATCGATAAGGACCGGAAACATCCCGCCTGCCGCGATCTGGGAGCGACCTTTCATGTAAAGGATGAGATTTACCTGCAGAAGAATTACGACCCTAACAAAGTGCACGACCTGCTCGTCCTGGATAAGCATCCCAACGAGAAAACGCCCGGCCATTATCCGATCGCCTGGGCCAAGAGCTACGGCAAGGGACGCGTCTTTTATACCGCGCTCGGACATCGTGAAGATGTGTGGGACCCGAACACACCGGAGAGTTTCAAACGGGAGAACCCGAAAGAGGTTGCCGAGGCGTACCAACGACATCTCCTGGGCGGCATCAAATGGGCCCTTGGCCTGGCGCAGGGCAGACCGGCTCACCCGAGTGACAGATGGCCATGAACGAAAACGGAAACGAAGCCCTCGGCTATAACCGCCGGGATTTTCTCAAGAGCGGTTCCTTTACTACGCTGATGACGATGCTCGGGGGCGTGGAGCTCTTCGCCCAGACCACCTCAGGTACCAGCACGTCAAACGAACCCGATGTCCCCACCATCAAGGTCGCGGTGATCGGTTTGGGCGCTTGGGGGCGCGAGATCCTTTCAACGCTCGGACGGGTGAAGCCCGCGGACGTGGCGGCGATTTGCGACACCTACGGCGCGTTTATGCGGCGCAGCAGCAAGCTGGCGCCGAAAGCCAAACAGGTCGAGGATTACAAGGCGATTCTGGACGACAAAGAAATCAAGGCGGTGATCGTCGCCACGCCGACACACAACCACAAGGAGATCGTTCTGGCCGCCTTGAAAGCCGGCAAACACGTTTATTGTGAAGCGCCACTGGCTGGCACCATTGAGGACGCGCGCGAAATTGCCGTTGCTGCCAAAGCCGCAAAAAAACAAATCTTTCAGCCCGGATTGCAGATGCGGGCCGAGCCGCAGCGCCTCTTCCTGCTGCCATTCATCCGATCAGGAGCTTTGGGCAAGACGGTGATGGCGCGAGCGCAGTGGCATAAGAAGACAAGTTGGCGCACGGCCTCGTCGGACCCGGCGCAGGAGAAGGCCCTGAACTGGCGATTGAGCCGGTCCACTTCTACCGGCCTGATAGGCGAAATCGGCATACACCAGATCGATCAGGCGGGGTGGTTTCTCAACGCCCACCCGATCTCGGTGACCGGCTTTAGCTCGCTGCGGAATTGGACCGATGGCCGGGACGTTCCCGATACTGTGCAAGCGATCTTCGAGTATCCGGGCGGGGTACGGTTGTTTTGCGATTGCACGCTGGCCAATTCCTTTGATGCCGATTACGAGCTGTATTACGGGAGCGACGCGGCCGTGATGCTGCGCGAAAACAAGGCCTGGATGTTCAAGGAGGTCGATTCCCCGCTGCTCGGCTGGGAGGTCTATGCGCGCAAGGATATCTTCTCACGATTTCATTCAGACGGGACGATACCGACCGACCTGGAAAATGCCCACAAGGAGACCGGCATCGCGCTGATCCTCGGAGGCTCCAAGCAAACTTCGATGGATGCCAAGGCGGCCGCGGAAGCCGCCGCCGCGCAGACGCCGCTGCTGGCAGCGCTGGATGTGTTCGTGCGCAACGCGAGCGGCATGAGCGACGCGACGGAAGGATTCGCGGCCAATTATCCGGGCGAAGATGAAGCGGCGCTGCTCCAGTACTTGGCCAAAGAAGTGGTACGGCGGCCGGCGGCGGGCTATCTCGATGGCTTTCAAGCGACCGTAACCGCTATCAAAGCCAACGAAGCAATCCTCAGCAATCAAAAGCTGGCTTTCCAGCCAGCCTGGTACGAACTGGCTTGAAGCAGCGGTAACAGAAATCGATGAGCAAATCCAGGAGATTAAGTATGAAAACAGGAACTGTGATGGCAGGGGTAATGGGCCTGCTCTTGCTGGGAGCTGTGCCTTCGTGGGCGGCGGATAATCTGACGCGTCTGCACGCCAAGCCCGGCAGCAAAATGCGAATCGAGGGCACCTCCACTGCTCACGATTGGCAGGTGGAGAGCAAACTCATCGGCGGCTTCTTCGAATTCGGCCCGAATTTCCCAACGGAGCCCGGGCAGGACGTGAAGCCGGGGAAGTTTGATGTCCATGCTGAAGCCTTCATCATCGTGAAATCGCTCCAAAGCGTCGAGAAGGACGGGTCGCACTATAGCGACAAGATGGACGAGACAATGTGGAAAAACCTGAAAGTCAATGAATATCCCAGGATACTTTTTCGGGCCACTGAATTGGTCTTGAAAGCAGCGCCCAAGAGCAAGGATGCTCCATATGTATTTGATGCCAGGGGGGATTTGGCAATCGGCGGTGTGACGAACAAGATTTCGATGCCGGTGAATGTTCTGCCGCTAGGGGAAAAGAAGCTGAAAATTACCGGCAGCCTCGCTACCAAAATGTCCGAGTTCAAAATTCCCGCGGAGAAAATTGGTCTTGGGTTCGTCAGTTTCAAAACCGCGGACGATGTTAAGCTGATCTTCGAGTGGATGGTAGGACCCGCCAAGGCGCCGGCGGCGGCGCCAGCGCCAGCCGCTCCGAAGTAACCATTGATGTGCAAGACATCGGCGGCGCGCGGGCCGTTCGGGTGAGGGCGCTCGTAATTCTGCTTTTCCTGGCCCTTGCCGAAGCAAGCGCGTGGGCTGTCGTCGTCACCACCGCCAAGGAGCAGTCGCTGGAGCGGTGGCGCAAGCTCACGTCGCCACCGGCCGAAGCTCCGCGCGTGTTTGTCAAAGGCAACCGGATTCGTTTTTATTTTTCGGGCGAGACTAATATCAGCGGGTTCAGCGCGAGCTGGAGTCACCTGCGCGTTCCGCCCGACCGCTACGCCGTCAGCTCCGCCCAGCTTCGCCGAGACCGAGGCTCGGTTCGCCTGCCGGACGCCAGGTCAGGGTGGCGCGAGGCGACGGTTGTGGCCGGCGCGGCCTGGCAGCGTTTTGCCACGAACCTGATTGACGAATTGACGCCGCGCGAGCCGTGGCACGGGGTGTATTACCAGGCGTTTCTGGCCGACCGCGTCCTGTATCGCGACGAGCGCGGCCTGCCGCACGTGGCGCCGCACGGCAGTCAGCCCGGCCAGGTGATCATGGATCACCGCTTCCCGCTCGAAGAAACGCTGCAAGTGCTGGCTGAGCGGACCGAGCAATCGTTGCTTCACCGGCGGGCTGAGGAGGCGCCAATGGTGTTGATGGCGCCGAATGGAGCCCATCTGAGTCAACCTCTGCTGGTGGACCGGCGGCTAAGGCAATGCGTGAGCTTTCTGCCCGCGGCCATGTTCGATTCCGGAGATCGCGGGGTTGGGCTCACTGCGACAGCACAAGGTCTCGGTGCGATTTTGGAAAGCCACACTGTGGCGCTGGTCCGCAACCCAGTGTCCAGCGCTGCTCGCCTGGCGGATCTTGGCGTCGAGACCGCGGTGGTCTTGCTGCATCGTCGCCTGCCCAAGCCCGCCGACTTCCCGCCGCTGGCGCACACCAATGGCATGAACCTGGTAGAGTGGGAAAAATGGCTGGATCGTTACACCGGCACGCGCGGGGAAGACGGCTCGCTCGAACTGCTCATTGACGGCGATCGGTTCTTCACTCGGGTACAACAGGCGCTCGACGAAGCCACTAACCATATTTCGATCAACGTGTTCATCTTTGACCGGGATGACGTCGCCGTCGGAATTGCCGACCAACTGAAACGCCGCTCGTGCGAGGTGCCGGTGAAGGTGATTCTTGATCGGATGGGAAGTCTCGGCGCCGGGCTGACGCCACCGGCCTCGCCGATGCCACCGGATTTTGCCGCGCCCGGTTCGATTACGTCTTACCTGGAACAAAACTCGCGCGTTCGCGTTCGGCCGTTTCTCAATCCGTGGTTTTCAGTGGATCATGCCAAGGTGTACCTGGTGGATGGGGAACGCGCCTGGTTGGGCGGAATGAACCTGGGCCGCGAATACCGCTATGAATGGCATGACCTGATGTTCGAACTGCGCGGTCCTGTCGTGGCGTCGCTCGAACGCGAATTCAATCGTGATTGGGCCCACGCCGGACCATTGGGCGATTGTGGTTATGCGGCGGCGGTGCTGGGCCAATCAAAGGGTAAAACCCCGGCCACTCCCGATCATTGGATCAGAGTCCGGCGTCTGCCGACGCGCACGATGTGGAAACCGTTCAACACCGCTGTGCTCGCGTCCATCCGCAATGCGCAGAGCTACATCTATGTCGAGAACCCGTATTTGTTCGATAAACGCGTCATTGCAGCTCTGGTCCGGGCGCGCAATCGGGGAGTGGACGTGCGCGCCGTGCTGCCGCGCGTCAATGATTTCAAGGCAGGCGGCCGCGGCAACATCGTGATCGCCAATTATCTGCATGAGCACGGCGTGCAGGTCTATTTCTATCCGGGAATGACGCACGTCAAAGCGCTGCTGGTGGACGGCTGGTCCTGCCTTGGGTCGGGCAACTTGAGCCCGCTGAGCCTGCTGCTCAGCCAGGAGCAAAACATCGCTACTTCTGATCCTGCATTCGCCGCCCGGTTGAAAAAGGATTTGTTCGAAGAAGATTTCGCGCGCTCGTACGAGCTTCAGCAGCCAATTTCGATGGACTGGGTGGATTTTCTCGCTGACCTGGTTCTCGAAGGGTTCTAGAAGGTATTTTTCATGGATCGTAGCCGCCGCCGTCAGTCGGCGCTAAGCCGTGTGCCGATTGGAATGCGCTGACGGACGTCAGCGGCTACACCTTGTTGACAGAAGGGATTGCTCTGGCTACACCCAGCATCAATGGAACGGCGCAACCTCATTCGGCACTCCCTGGCATTGGCTGCGAGCGTCTTCCTCTTCGATCCGATCGCTACACCCTCCGCAGAGTCCGGCTCCTCAGCGTTGCCGCGCGGTCAAATCCCGGCATCGAACATTGACATCGTGCTGGACGAAAAGGCCAGCGATGGGGATGCGCGCGTCGCCGAGGTGCTGCGCATTCGCATCCTCAAACGGAGCAAGGTTGGCGTCAAGAACGTGCGCGCCACGACGCCCGGTGCAGACTTGCGGATTTATCTGGGCCGGGCGGGCGCGGGTGGAGAATTGGACCGATTGTGTGCCGCGAACGGCGTGAAGCTCCCCGGAAAACAGCGTCCAGCGCCGGAAGGCTTCGCAGTCAAATCCGCGACCATCAGCGGGGCTCGCAGCCTCATCGCCATCGGCGCCGATCAGCGGGGTGTGCTGTATGCGGTGGGTGAAGTCCTGCGCCAGCTCACCTGCGAGTCCTCGCCGCTTAAAGTCGGCGAGGTCGACGTGGCCTCGGCGCCGGCCTATCGCTTTCGGGGATCGTCCGCCAATCAGGGCGGCACGATAAGGCAAATCACCGGCGCGCGCGCATGGACGCAACAAGAGTGGCAGGATTACATTCTGGAGCTGGCGCTGTCCGGCGCCAATTGCTTCTACGCGGGCGGTGTCCAATTCGACTTCGTCAAGTCGTTTGGGATGATGACCGTAGGCGGCTGTCGTCCCAACGAACTGACCGGGTTTCCCAAAGAATGGCAGGCCAGTGAACGTGGCAACTGGGTGTGCCCCTCGATTCCTGAAGCGCGAAAGGCGCTGTTGGAGAAGTGGGACAAGGATTTTGCGAAGCGGCCGGCTGACGACGTATTGCGATTTTATGCCGGCGACCCCGGCGGATGCCGCTGCCCGCGCTGTGAGCCGTGGGGAAAGACATTCGTCGTGTTATGCGAGGAGGTCGCGCAGATTTGGTTGAAATACCACCCGAATGGCATCGTTCAAATCGCCAACCAGGATCTGAGCAACGCGGGAGACCAGGCCATTTTCGATTACCTCAATGAGAAGCCACGGCTTTGGCTCGAGGGGATAGCTTACGGACCGGGCAGCAGCGCCATGTCCAAGTACTTTCGCAAAGAGTTGCGCGAAGATCTCTTCCAGTATCCCGGCTCAGGTCCGGTGAACCGGTACCTGGCCGAGATTCTCCTCCAACTCCCCCAGTACCAACACATCACGCATTACTCGGACATCACGCACTGGATCAGTGCGCAGTACCAGGTGGCGCATCCAGAACCGCACCTGGTTAAGATTTACGGACGGCGAACTTTTCATGCGCGGCCGCGAGCCTTCTATTCGATCTTTCAGGCCATCATGCCGTTTTCCGAGGGGGATATTATCTACTCGGAAGGTTACCACGATGAGTTCCACCAATACCTTTGGAATCGGCTGCTGTGGAATCCGAACCGGACGCTTGAAGACGTGACGGATGAATACTGCCGCCTGCACTTCGGCGACGCTGCTGTGGCGGACATGCGCCGAGCGCTGTTTCAGCTCGAAGAAAACCTCGAACTTCCCCTGGACACCAACGGCGGGATTGCGCGGTACTATGCTCTGGTCAAACAGGCAGGCCCGAAAATCCCCGAGAACCTGATGGCGACCGATCATCGCTGGCGGTCGCACATGGAGAAAGCCGCGCTGGACAAGTATTTTCAGCTCAAGCTCCGCGCTGAACAAAACCAGGAGCAGAAGCTGGCTGCCGCGCTGGCTTCTTCAAAGGAGATCGACGTTCAACTTGCCGGCACCCAAAAGGTGCTCGCCAAACCGCTCGAATCGCCCCAAATGGCCGCGCTGCGCGAGGAAGCCGAGAAGGTTGGGAAGGAAAGCGACCAGATTTTCGGCGTCCGCAATGTCGGCTATTTCTCGATGCAGAAACCATTGACTGACCTGGCCTGGAACAGAAAACAGATTGAACGCGCGGCCGCGGCGGCCGGGAGCGAGCGCGCTGCTATTCTGGAAAATCTTGTTAACTTTGAATCGGTTGGTCCCAGCAGCTTTTACGATGACGCGGGCAATCCGGCGCGGCAGCCGCACTTGATCAAAGGCTCCTCGTTCGATGGAAGCGCGATGTTGGACCCGAACAATCGGCCCAGCCAGAACACGATGGCCTACAGCCTGGATGATCCGATCGGCGTGGTGTTTCGCTACAACGATCTGGATTCAGAGGCTGGGTACAAGTTGCGTGTGACACTGGTCACTTTACGCATACCTCGAGGTCAGACAGATATTCCGGTTTCGCGACGTCGGACTGAGAATATCCTCGCGAACGGCCAATACATCGCTAAAGAGGTCGAGTTACCAGAATACACCGCCCGGCAATTCGAATATGACATTCCCAAGAAGCTAACCGAAGGCGGAGTTCTGGAGTTGGCGTTCGAGCGCGCGCCGGGCGCTGTGGGTGTCGCAGTATCCGAGGTGTGGCTGCTGAAAAAGTAGGCACTTGCGCGGAGTCTCGCGACCGATGGATGTGGCGCCGGCTTCGTGGCGTCCCGCGAATCCGGATCGAGCCTGTGACTAAAGCTCGGCTACGAATGGTTCATTTCCGCAATTGGCTTTTAGTTCTCCACTTCATGTTGGGGGCCGCATCTACGCTCGCAAGCAGTCCGACCGTGCAGCATGATGCAGCACATAAGCGGGTGATGTTGTCGGACGTTGGCCAGAACCTTGTCTTGCGGCTCAATTACGATGGGCGGTGTCTGCTGGATCAATTTATGGTAGGTGGGCGCCAGGTCGTGAGTGAGCCCAGGGTCTCGCCGGCTGACGGAGGTGGTGTTTACAGCGCGATCAAATTTGGTGGCGAATGGTTCACCACTCGTGCGGGCATCCCCACGCCGCGAGTCAAGTCCACTTCCAACACTGTCACAGTCACCGGTATCCGCTTCGGCCCGCCGGAAATGGAAGTCTCGGAAATCTGGCGCTTCACCGTCCGAGCTGGCGGCATCGATTGGCGCGTTGATCGCATTTATCGGAACAGCGGCACGCTCGAGGACGCTTGTTTTCCTGATTGGGATTTTCAGGACATGTCCACCTGGACCGGCGCATTGCTTGGTAACGGCGGCGTGGCCTGGACCAGATTGTTCGATAGGACGAATGCCTCATATGGCGTCCACAATGGCTATGTGACCTTCTGGAACAAAGATCAACGGGCCTGTTTGAGGATAGTTCCGGAGCCGCTGGATGGGAGCAAAATCTCGGTACGTTTCACGCGACAACCCGACGGTTCTTTCTCGATGAAATATATCATTTCAGAACGGGACTTGGTTCCCAAACACGGCCAATCGCGTTTCCGGCGCGATCGCCAGGACATCTGGCGTCCATTCGACGTGCAATCCGGCACAGTCAGCGTCCAGTTCACACTGAGCGCACCGGATTATGCGGAGACGTATGACCGAGGCGCATTTCCGGGACTGGATGGGGGCGCGCTTCGGGAACTGTGCAACACCATCGCCCGGATCGGCGTAGTGGACGAGCTCGTCCTGGGTAGCAATGGTTATTACAGCGACGTAGCTGTGCTACACGAACCCTGGCTGGCCCAACTGGGCCTGGCGATTAACGATCTCAATTATTACCGCGCCATGAGCGACACGCTCGATTTTCAGCGTCAGCACGCAATCGATCGAGATGGCCGCGTAAAGCCACGCTGGTCCGGCCATCGAGGAGATGAACTCCGCGGCACCTATGATGAGCATGGTTATTACGAATGCCGGTGGGGCTGGCTGATGGACTCGCAGACTAGTTGGGTGATCAACGTGGCCGAGCAGTTTGATTTCACCGCCGACCGCGTCTGGCTGGAGCGCCAAAAGCCGACCTGTGAAAACGCTCTCGAGTACTTGTTGAGTCGAGACAACGACGGCAATGGGCTGGTAAAGATGATGGCTGACTCAAACATCGAGGCCACGGGCAGCGATTGGATTGACGTGGTTTGGGCCTCTTACGAAAACGCCCTGGCCAACGCCCAGATGTATTGGGCTTTGTCGCGCTGGGCCGATTGCGAAGAACTCCTTGGTGACGCGCACCGGACCGAGCGCTACCGCGCGGCTGCAGCCAGGCTCAAACACCTCTTTAACCAAAGCACAACGGACGGGGGATTCTGGGACGCCGAGCACGAGTGTTACGCCCATTGGCGGAACAAAGACGGCTCGGTTCACGGCACGAACCTGGTTGTGCCTGTGAACTTCTCCGCTATCGGCTACGGTTTGTGCGACGAGCCCGCGCGGCGGGCTACCATCCTCGACCAGGTCGAGAAGCTGATGGAGCAAGAGGAACTGTTCGTTTGGCCTCTCTGCTTCTATTCCTATGCCGAAGACGAAGTTCATCCGAAAATAAATTGGCCATTCCCCAAGTACGAGAATGGCGACCTTTTTCTCGCCTGGGGTGAACTGGGCACTCGCGCTTACGCCGCGCATAATCCTGCGCTGGCCTTCAAATATGTGAAAAACGTGCTCAACCAATACGCCAAAGATGGATTGGCCTATCAGCGATACCTGCGCGGTTCTCAGACCGGCGAGGGCAAGGACATCCTCGCCAATAATTGCAGCATTGTCGTCGGCCTCTATCGCAACCTCTATGGAGTGCAGCCCAAGCACAACCGTCTTTACCTGGAGCCACATCTGACGTCCGAGCTGAATGGCACTCGCTTAAATTACTGGCTGCGTGGCAAAACGTATCACTTAGAGTTGAGCTCGAATGATTATTCGGCCGCGGTGGACAATTTCTCCATCCGCGCGCGGCAGCCGTTCGGGATCAATACTAGAGCAGGTGCCCCGCCTGGCGCCTCGGAGCATCTCGCCCATACGCTTTCGGTCAAACAGCCCCCTTTTCCTGGCCGGGACTCCATCAGCCGCAGTTCCGACGCCCACCTGAGGACGGTCGAATACTTTGACAGCTCCAGCTCGACCTGTGCCCTGGCGATTACTCTCCCCTCCGCCAAACCGTTCGAACTGACAATCGACTCGTGGCCGAGTTCCAGCGGGGGAGCGCGGCGATGGTCGGAGTCCTGCCAATCGCGGGGCGTAACCGCTCGACACTGCGTTTGCGGTCTGGTCCCGAACACCTCGTTCCGACTTTCATGCAACGGGCGGCAGGAGCGTTCACTTCGCAGCGATGCCTCCGGACGGTTGGTCTTCAGATACACCTTTTCCGACGCTGCTCCGCTCTCCTTCGAGCTGGTAAGCTTGCAATAGCCGGGAAAATCAGAAACTTTTCCACGTCATGACCGAGATTCGAAGTCCATTAGAGAAGCTGGCGGGTTGCTACTACCTGGCGCGTTTTACGCACAAGATCCGCTTGGCACTTGCCGGCGAATTACCCGAGGATTATCGCCCCTATCTGTTTCATCCGCACGGAGTGGACACTCGATTCATGAATTTCTTCGCCCTTACGAAGGAGGACATGCTGGAAGCGGTCAAGGCTTCTGGAGATGATGACGCGAAGATGGCCGCCTGGTTTGAGCAGAGAACCGGTTTGACTGAGGAAAGGCGCAATGACTGGAATCAGTTGGCTCTGAATTTTGGGAAACAAGGTTATCCAATGGTTAAGACATTGGCCTGGGCCAAGCAGAACCTGCTTCCGCGTTGCACCGATCCCAACATCGACACTGTCTTCAAAGCAATCGAATGGGATGAGGGGCGCTTGCCAGGACGGCAGTAGCGGCGTTCATTCTACCCAAAGCCATGCACTTGTCCGCCCAGGAGGCCTGATCCGCAGGCCGGAAGAAGTCCTTTTATTCGCCCGGATGATATGTTCGTGTCGCCTGGGCCACGACGTCCTTCCAGGTGAATGGTGATTCCTTGAATTTGCTTTGCGAGAGCAGTTGGGCCTGATCGAAGAAATGAGGCGAAGCCGGATCGCTGCTGGCGCCATATTGAAGGAGGGTCTTAGCCCGGACGAAATCCTTTCCGAACTCGAACACGCCCATGAAACTGTTGCCGACGACGCCATATTGCTTCTTGCGCGTGGCGCTGCCCGGCACTGGCGGAGTGTAATACTGCGTAAATGCAACCCCCAGGCTGCCTGGAAGGCCGGCCGTGGGCACGCTCGGCATAGAGTCGGTGAACGGCACTTTTGCCAACTCCGCCACGTTGGCATGGCGTTGCAATCGATGAATTTCACCCCAGGCTACCTTCCAATCTCCATAGGTGCTTTTCAACTTTTCTGCCGCCGTGATTAAGGCCTTGAATTGGCCTGCGGGATTGTTGATGAATTCCGGCCTGAGATTTTCCCTCGTCGCGAATTGCGGTCCGGCCAATTCTTCATACCATTGCTGGCACAAGGTGGCCTGTGTCGAAGCCTCACCTCCTCGACCGTCCCAACGAAGCAAGTGCGTGATATAAGGCTCGACCTGGCGCGTCAGGCCAGCTTCTGTTTGCTTTAGTTTGGCAAACTGCTCTTTGTATTTCGGAAGCTCAGTGATGGCCCAGTAAATCGTCGTATCCAGACAAACCGCCTGCCACTTCTCGAACGTCACACCGCGGAGGTCGCGCAAGAGGTAACGCGCCATTTTCGCCCGGCGTTTGTCGTCATTTTTTTCCCGCTCGTGGATCATATAGCTCGGGAAATTTCCTGGGAACGGACTGCCATCGTCGGTGGTCGTGAACGGCGTCTGGTTGCAGTTCTGAACAAAGCCGGAAATTGGGTTGAGCACACGAGGCAGATCGCTGAAGTCATGGTAACCTTTCCACTCGGTGGCAGGATTTGAACCATCCAACGGTTTCTCCCAATCGAACGCCGGGTCGCGCTTCGGGACGATGCCGTTGTAAATGTACTGGATGTTTCCTTCGCGGTCGGCATAGACAACATTGTAATAGTGCAGCTCGAGATGCTCCATCGCCGCGACAAACTCGGACAAATTCCTGGCTTTGAGCATCTGGATCGCTTGTCGCGGGAAGAACGCTTCGCGGAACTTGGCAAGGTTCACCGCCACTTGCTTCTGGCTGTTGATTTTATCGGCGATCGGACCGTGATGCGTCTTGCGAAAGGTCACCTGACGCTCAGTCATTCCTTTGGGAGTTTTGACGTTGATGGTGTCTTGCCATTCGGTCGCGCTGCGATAGCCGTCGCCGTACTTGTAATGGAGCGGGTTACCTGGATCGTCAAAGGTTTCTTCCCAGGCATTGCCCGTGTTGGGATTGTTCACGGTCATTGTCCAGCCCAGATACTCGTTGTGCCCAATCGTCGGCAACGGACTGCCGAAAAACGTGGCCCCCGAATAATTCAGACCCTCCGCGCTGTGCACGTGGGCTTCGTAGAACTGCCCGAAGCCGTAGTACGGCTGATGCGGATTGGAGTAGAGCATCGTCGAGCCACTCCGGGTACGGCTCGGGCCGATCGCGTACGCGTTGCTGCCGATAAATTCGGCATCGTCCGAGTCCGATTCAATCGAGGAATTGGGAGCAGGCGCTGCGGAAGCGAACCCAGCGGCGCTCCTGGTATTCTGCGCCGAACCGGCTGAGCGATCGATGGGCGCACGATAAACGGTCTGCAACAAAAGATTTCGCCCGAATGCCAGCATGTGCCACGGCTCAAATCGCTCGAGCAAACGCAATTTGACGCCCGGTTTTTTTTCTACGTAATAATTCAAACCGGCAGCAAACGCGGCACACATGGCGCGGCTTTTCGCGTCGAGCTTTTCAAAATCCTCGCGCGCCAAACGCGGAACTTCGAACAACCGATTGTTCCAATCCCCTTTGTAAGCGGCCTCACCGTTGAGTTCACCGGCCCGTCCCAGGCCGGCCACATACGATTCCTCGATCTGCCACAGATAATCCTCCGCCTGACAATAGGCGAATCCGAAGATGACGGACTCATCGGTCGGGCCGTCAATGTGGGGCACGCCATATCGATCGCGATAGATAGTCACGCTCCGTGCCAACGCGGCCGGATCCAACCCGGCGGCTCCTGAATCCCCGCTGGCGAAAACTGCTCTCGGTTGGGCCGTCAGAAAAACGGCGCTAAAGAACACGACTGGCAGTGCCCGAACTCGTCCGCGGGACCAGAAACTCACTTTCGCAAGTATTCGCCTCTTTTTCATAAGAATGCTTTAGTGGCTCGATTATATGAGAGATGTCGCCGGCCGCAAACACCAAGGACAGATTCGGGCACAAATTGCTGACCGAAGCAGTTTCTGGTGATTCCCTCAAGGCACTTGTTCACGGCCTGGTCTGTTGCTTGAAAAATTTCACGATCGCAGCCGGCGCGTCTGCTGGAAATCCGTGCCCGGCAGGATGGATGAATGTCACGACGGGGGCGCCAATCTTTGAAGGATAGAGCGTGCACCATTTCTCCCAGGACTGGCCCTCTCCGCACTCGTTAAGCCGGCGAAGCGCTTCCATGGTTTGTTTCTGCCAGGCGAATTTGACCAAAGGATCGCTTTCGCCAGCGACATGCAACACCGGTTTAGACTTGAGCATCGGGAATGCGCGCGCGGCCGCCGCGCCGGAGGGTGCAAACGCGGCAAAACGATCGCCACGAGCCGCCCATAGCAGGTAGGTGAAGCCGCCGCCATTTGAATGGCCGGTCGCATAGATGCGCTTCTCATCGACCCGGTAGTCTTGCTTGAGACTTGCCAGAACCGCATCAAAGAATTTCAAGTCGCGATCGCCCTGGTCGCCTATGCCAAACTGCCATCCGGATTTCTGGCCTTCAGGATCGGTCAACCGCCCGGGTGTGTTCAGCCCTTGCATGTACGCCACGATCGCCTCCGGCCAAAGTCGATGATACCCGAACTGACGCGCCGCATTACTCATCGACCCGCCGTGACCATGAAATGCAAAAATGACAGGGGCGGTCTCTGAACTGGCCTTTGCCGGCGTATAGACCAGGGCCTCACGGACGGTTCCATCCACAATCCATTCCCAACGTGCCAGCGAATCGCCTGCAATCGCCGCGGAAGAAGTTAGGAGCAGGAGCGGGAGAAAAAGCAAGATGCCTTTGGGGCGGGACTTATTCATCCGTCCATTTACAGACTATCAGATCGAAATAGTCGAGTTTTTGTCTGCGTCACACGCTCCGGTAATCGCGTTTTATTGCTGCCAGGAGCCGGTCCCAAATTCCGCGCCGCGGCGCTCTCGGCCCAGTGCGATGACCACGATGCCAATCGCAAAGACAGTCAGGGCGGTCAGCGCCATAGCCAGCGCGTAGTTCAGGTGTTTGGCGAAGAGCGCTTCGATATATGCTACGCTCCCCGCCAGCAGCACTCCGCATTGATAGGCGAAGCCCGGCAAAAACCCGCGGACTGAATCCGGCGAGAGCTCGTTGATATGAGCAGGAATCACGCCCCAGGCGCCTTGGACCATGAATTGCATCATAAAGGCGCCCAGCACGAGCAAGACGGTGCCAGGGGCGAAAGCCCACAGCGGAATTGATACGATGGCCAACGCAAGGGCGATCATCATTCCGCGCCGGCGGCCCATCCGGTCTGAGAGCAGCCCGAACAGCACGCCGCCCAGCAAGGCGCCAATGTTGTAAATGACCGCGATAGTCGCGGCCTGCCGTGGCGTAAAGCCACGCTGTTCCTTGAGGAACGTCGGATACATGTCCTGCGTTCCGTGCGAAGCAAAATTCATCATCATCATGAGCGCCGTCAAATAGAGGAAGAGCTTCCAATTCGAGACAATCGCCCGACCCAGGCCGCCCCAACTCTCCTGACGGGTTCTCTGCCAGATCGCCGATTCTTTGACGCGGTAACGAACGAACAAAGCCAGCAACGCCGGCAAGCCGCCGATGAAAAACATCGGACGCCAGCCCCATTTCGGGAACACAAAGAAGTAGCAGCACGCCGCAAGCAGGTATCCTACGGCGTATCCTTCCTGCAAAAATCCGGAGAGAACTCCACGCCAGCGCGGCGGCGCTTTCTCCATCGCCAGCGAGGCACCGACACCCCACTCCCCTCCCATGCCAATGCCGAAAAGTGCCCGCAGCACGAGAAAGGTCGTGTAGTTCGGCGCCAAGCCCGAGAGCACCTCGATGACCGAGTAAAAGACCAAATCAATCATCAGCGGCAGCCGTCGCCCGTAGCGGTCGGCCATCAAGCCGAAGATGAACGCGCCGACCGGCCTGAAGGCGAGGGTCACGGCGATAGTGCCGGCAACAGCCGGAATGCCCGTACCAAAATCCTTGGCGATCTCGGATAGCGAGAAGACCACCACAAAGAAATCAAAGGCATCCAGCGTCCAGCCCAGAAAACAGGCGACGAGCGCGTTGGTGTAATCGCGCCGCTGCTCCGCAGAGGCCGGGGGTATGGCTCCGGTTGTGTCGGGCATGACAACGCCTCAGACTCCTTCCCCGCGCAACTGAGCAGGGTTCAGCGCGAGATCCATGGCCCGAGAATAGAGAGGGAGCCGCGAAACACAATAGAGCAATCAGATGCTTCAGGGACCAGAGCTCGTCCATTGTGTCCTGCTCCCTTGACTTGGACTCCTATTTTCGTGTAACTTTCGTGCATGGGCAAGACAATTACCATAGACGACGATGCCTACAAGCTGCTTGCGTCACTGAAACGTCGGCCGGGCGATTCCTTCACTAAAGTCATCCTCCGGCACCTGAACCGGCCTGCCGACACCGGGGCCGAGTTGTTGGAGGCCATGGGCAAGCTCCCGCCGCCGGATGTGGACCTGGAGGTTCTGAAGCGACTCGGACGGGAACGAGGCAGGCGGTCCGGGGGGCGCAAATGATCGCCGATACGACCTTCTTGGTTCATCTGCTTGCGGAGAGACGTTCAGAACAGCGCGGCCCCGCCAATGTTTTTCTTGCCAACAACCGTCAGGTGGTCCGCACGACCATTATCAGTCTTACCGAAGTGGCGGTCTCCTTTACGACAGCCGATCAGGCCTGGGATTACTTCCGGCTGAGCCGCTGGAATGTTTACAGGCTCCACGACGGCGTGGCCAAAGCGGCCGCCGACCTGGACCGGGAACTTCAGCTCCGAGGCCGGTTGGGCGAGAACGACAACTGGATCGCCGGGTTCTGCCGTTATTACCGGGAACCTGTTATCAGCCTGGACCAGGCATTCGACCGCGTCCCCGGCCTTCGACGGGTCACCTATTAACATCCCTTTGGCTCCAGGCGGGCCGGCATGAAGCGCGCGCGCTCGCTCGAACGTAAAGGAACGAATGGCGGTCGATTTTGAAAACGCCTTGACGCTGCTCGTTCCGCAGTTATGTTTACTGTAATTTCAATCACTTGCTTCTGTGAAAAGGCTTCAATTGGAGGGTTTTCTTCTTGGATTGATCGCATGGGGCGTGGGTGTCGCGAGCTTGAGCGCAGCGACTTTCTCCACACCTTATGGTACCAGCCGGCAGGTCAACGTCGATGCCTTCGGCCAGAATATCCCGGGCGATGCCGCCAATGAACCATCGCTCTGCATCGATCCGACTAATCCCAACCGCATCGCCGTGGGTTGGCGGCAGTTCGATACCACTAATAGTATTTTCCGGCAGTCGGGTGTCGCCTACACCACGAATGGCGGGCTCAATTGGACGTTTCCGGGTAAGCTCGAGGCAGGCACATTCCGCAGCGACCCGGTGCTGGCGTCGGACGCGAATGGTGTCTTTTATTACCTCGGAATTTCCAACTCGGCTACGTTCGCGGAAGACTTGTTCCGTTCGACCAACGGCGGAGTGACCTGGCAGCGGGTCGGCGGCGCGCTTGGCGGGGACAAAGAGTGGATGGCGATTGACACGACGAGCGGCCCCGGCCGCGGCAACATCTACCAGGTCTGGAGTCCGTACTACAACGTCTATACGAACAGCACTTATCCGAATGGTGATCCAAACCGCATTTTCACGCGCTCGATTGATAGCGGCGCAAGCTGGATGCCCGCGATCGGGCTGCCAAATACGCCGGTCTTCGGAACGCTCGATATAGGACCGGACGGGGAACTCTACATGTTTGGTCCAGTCGAGTATCAATACCAGCCGTTCGTCCTCAATCGCTCGACCAATGCCCAAAATCCGCTGGTGACTCCGGCTATTGACGTGACCTCGGTCCTGGACCTCGGCGGACAGCTCAGCAGCGGCTACATAAACCCTAACGGGCTCCTGGGTCAGGCTTGGGTAGCTGTCGATCGCTCGACGACCTCGACCCGAGGCAACATTTACGCCCTTTGCAGCGTTGGCAACCCTACCAACCTAGTGGATGTCATGTTCGCGCGCAGCACCGATCGGGGTGCAACCTGGAGCATGACGGTGCGGTTGAACGACGATCCTGACTACACAAATTCCTGGCATTGGTTCGGGACGTTATCCGTCGCGCCCAATGGCCGGGTCGATGCCTGCTGGTACGATACACGCAGCAACAGCAACAAAACAGGGATCTCGGACATCAACGCGGCCGTTACCAATAACCCTTACTCCGAGCTTTATTATACTTATTCCCTTGATGGCGGCTTGTCCTGGGCCCCGAACCGAGCAATCAGTCCACGGTTCAAACAATCTTTGGGTTACCCGCAGGACCCACAGGTTCCACCTGACCAGCAGCCGCAGCACAAGATCGGCGATTACATGGGCATGGTATCGCTCAACGAATGCGCTTGCATCGCCTACTCGGCGACGTTCAACGGCGAGGAAGACATTTATTTCGTGCGCGCAGAACTGCCCATCACCGCCACAGTTACACTCGTAAGCAATGCCGCGCGGATTGCCTGGAACGCGGTGCCGGGCGGAAACTATTGCGTCCAGGTCAAAACGAACGTCAGCCTTCCCTGGTCATCCGGCAGCAACGTCGCGTGCGTGGTGTCCTCGGGGAGCACGGCCTCCGTCGATGATCCATTAGGCGGCGGCGGCGCCACGCGGTTCTATCGCGTTGTCCGCCAGCCCTGAAGGCCGGCCTGTTCGGCTTCAGCCGTGGCGCTCTCCCCATGCCCGCAAGGCTTTGAGCACAGGTCCGAGGCTCTGGCCTTTGCTGCTCAATCGATACTCGAGTCTGGGGGGATGCTCGCTGTAAATCCGGCGCACCACCAGGCCGTTCTCTTGCATCGCTTTCAGCCGGGCGGAGATCGTGTTCGGGGCCGCGCCGGCAAGGGATTCCTGGAAATCCTGGAATCGCCGCGGCCCGTGCAGAAATAAATCCCGCAGGACCAAAATGGTCCAGCGCTCGCCGATGAGGTCCAGGGTCCGGGCCACCGGGCAATCCTTCTGACGATACGATCTTGTCATGGCCAAAAAATAGCCGGTTGACAACTATTTTGCAAGTGACTATAATAATGATAGTCACTATGAAATTGTTATCCAAAATCCAAACAAGAGGAACGTTATGAGAATCGCCACCATTCTATCGGTTGTTTTGGCCGGGTCGCTCGTGGCCAGCCTGCCAGGAGCGCCCCCGCCCCAAAGCGGCGGAACAAAGCCTGTCTCCCATCGTCCCGAGCTCGAATATCTCGAGGCCGTAAATCGCGTGGGCCCGCCGCGCGATCCCCAGATGCTCTTTCTGCTGATGGCACTTTATTCCAACGCCAACCTGCAGGCTCGGGGCGTGGAATTCTTCTCAGACCGCTTGAAGGAATTCGAGCCGCGGTTGACGGATATTCAAAAGGCCCTCTATCTGAGCGCGATTGGTCTGCTACGAGCCCAGCATGCGCCCGCGGTCCCTTTGCTGCGCCGCATCCGCTGGGTAAAAGACACTCTGAAGATCCTGGACCAGGCCAAACAGCTCTCGGGCGGGCAGGTTTTCGTCGTGAACTGGATCGATGGAGTGGTCCGCGCTCAGCTTCCTGCGCGATTTCATCAGAGGAAAGCCGCGCAGGAGGAGTTGGCCTGGTGCCTGGAGAACGTTGATAAAGCACCGCACTCTGCCTGGCTGCGGGAGGTCTATTACCAACTGGCCAGGCTCGCCGCCGACGAAAGGGAGCGGGGCAAAGCTGAGCACTATCTGCGGCAGAGCGGCTATACCGACTTTCACAGACCGATTGCACTGACGACGCCCTTCTCGGAAGATCGTGACTTGGGACATACGTTCTCACCGCGTAGTGTTAGTGAAATCGTGCCAGGCCGCGTTTACGCCTTGTCCGGTTTTGAGTTCACCGAATATTATTTCGTGGTTTCGGACGATGGACGAGAACTGATCGGCATCGATGCCGGCACGCGCTCGGACTCAGCGCGGACGGCCTTCGAGGCTCTAAGAGCGTATGCACCTGGCCTGCCCGAACTGACGACCATTTTCATCACCCACGCCCACTGGGACCACGTGGGCGGGCACATTTATTTCCGGGGCTTGAACCCCCGCCTGAAATTCTACGCCAGGAACAATTATCAGGACGAGGTCGAGCGCGAGCTAAGCGGTCCGGCGAATTTCGCAAAAAAGTTCTTCGGCGAGCGCTTCAGTCTCGACGACGTGCGCAGCTTCAAACCAGACGTTTTGATCGACGGTCCGACCGAGCTGAAGATCGGCGGAACGCGCATCAACCTCACTCCTGTTCAGGGAGGAGAAACCCAGGATGCATTGTTCATCGAACTTCCGGATCTGGGCACGATGTTCGTCGGAGATTTCATCATGCCATATCTCGGCGCGCCCTTTGTCGAGGAAGGGAATCTTCAGGGTCTCCTCGATGCGATCGACCGCATCGAGCAGATTCAACCCCGGCACCTGCTCCACGGACACGAACCGCTGACGCGGAATTTCTCGTCTCTCACCATGCTGGCGCAGCTCAAGACCGACCTCATCTGGCTGAGGGAGCAGGTCATCAGCGCGATTCGCCGCGTTGAAGAGAATGCCGAGATTCACGAGGCGAATCTGATTCCCCCGGACTTGCTCAAAGGCGATCCGGCCGTTCAGCTACCATATCTGATCATGCGAGAACACGTCATTGACCGACTCTACGATCAGACGGTCGGTTATTGGGGACCGGACCTGCAGGGGCTCAATCACATCAGCCGCGCCGACCGCGCGGAAATCCTGATGGACTACCTCGGTGTTTCGGAAAAGCAGTTCGTCCGGGCAGTGGAGCGCTTGGCCGCTGACGGCAAGTACGAGCTCGCGGCGGAGCTGCTTGAATCATCCGGTGGCAGACTTGTCCACAGCCGGGCGGCAGCCAGGGCCGAGCGGCTCATCTACTCCAAGCTCATGGAGAAGCATCAGAATACTGATCCGTTCAAATTCATTCTCTACTCGGCAAAGCTCGGAGAGCAAACGCCGCAAATGAGCCGGTAAGGATTTCTAGCCTGCTCAAAGACTGCATTTCAACTATGCCTTTCGCGTCGAGCTTCTTGCCAGTGGCTGGTGCGGCGAGTTAATCTTCGCGCGAATTGATCGAGCAACACCGGCAACGGTCGCGGTGGACGAAGCTCCTGATAACGCTGGCGGCACTTGCGGCGGGAGTGGTCCTGTTGCGCTTGACCGTGCTGCGTCCGAAACCTGTGCCCGTGACTGTCTGCCGGGTGGATACAGGTCGCGTGGAAGACACGGTGGTCAACTCGCGCGCGGGAACGGTCCAGTCGCGCCTGCGCTCGCACATTAGCCCCGGGATTGCAGGATTGGTCGTCGAGATCCCCGCGCGTAAAGGGGCGCGGGTGAAGAAAGGAGACGTGCTGCTTCGGCTCAACGACCTCGAGCACCAGGCGCAGGTCCGATTGGCCCAGCGCACTCTCGATGCGGTTCGTGCCGCGGCCGAGCAAGCACGCCTGGAAGCGGAGTATGCGGAGGTTGAATGGAAGCGAGCCGAGGAACTGGCACGCAAGGAAGTCGTCTCAGCAACCTCATTGGACTTGAGCCGCACCCGGGCATTGACGTCAAAGGCGGCCGTCGAGGCCGCCACGGCGCGAATCCGCGAAACCGAGGCTTCGGTGGCGGCAGCGCAGGCGACGCTGGAAAAGACGGTGATCACGACGCCGTTCGACGGCGTCGTGCTGGACGTCACCACGGAGGTGGGAGAATGGATCAGCCCGTCGCCGCCGGGAGTGCCGATTCCACCGGTGCTGGATTTGATCGATCCGCATGCGCTCTATGTCAGCGCGCCGATTGATGAGGCGGACGTGGCGCGCATTCGGGTGGGACTCCCGGTCAGGATCACGCTGGATGCCTTCCGGGGAAGGTCTTTTGCCGGAACGCTTACCTACGTTTCTTCCTTCGTCGAAACCCGCCAGGAACAGAACCGGACGTTGCGCGTGGAGGCTGTGTTCGGCGAGACCGAGTTGCCGGCGAACCTTTTGCCCGGCCTGTCGGCGGATCTTGAAGTGATTCTCGACACGCGTGACAACGTCCTGCGGATCCCGACCTATGCTTTGCTCGAAAACAACCGCGTATTGGTTGTGGACGCGGGCCGGCTGGTGGAGAGGAAGGTTAAGGTGGGCTTGCACAACTGGAGTTTTAGCGAGATCACCTCGAGCCTCTCAGTGGGCGAATTGGTGGTGGTGTCGCTCGACCGCCCGGAAGTTAAGGCCGGTGCCGCAGCAACGGTCACCGAGGAGGTGAGGAAGTGATCGAACTCGATGGCGTGGAACGGACCTACGTGGTCGGCGGCAGCCCGGTTCGAGCCCTGCGGAATGTCCGAATCACTATTCCAGCAGGCGACTACGTGTCGGTGATGGGGCCATCCGGTTCCGGAAAATCCACTCTGCTGAATATTTTGGGCTGCCTGGACCGGCCCACGGCCGGCTCTTACCGGTTTGCCGGTGAAGAGACCGCCAACCTCGCGGAAACGCAATTGTCCCTCCTTCGACGTCATCAAATCGGATTCGTTTTCCAGTTTTTTCACCTCGTGCCTCGGCTGACCGCGCTTGAAAACGTGGCGCTGCCGATGGTGTTCGCGGGCATTCCGCCTGCGGAACGCGTCCGGCGCGCGCGCGAAGTGCTCGAGCAAGTAGGTTTGACGCCCCGCGCCGGGCACCGTCCGGACCAATTGTCCGGCGGCGAGCAGCAGCGGGTGGCCATCGCCCGCGCGGTGATCCTCAAGCCCGCCTTGCTCCTGGCGGACGAGCCAAGCGGCAACCTGGATAGCGCCTCGGGCCGCGAGATTCTAAACTTGATCGAACGTATGAACCAGGGCGGCCTGACTTTGATCGTCGTGACGCATGACCCGCAGATTGGCGCGCGGGCGCGGCGAAGAATCCGACTGAGCGACGGGTTGATCGTATCTGACGAAGAAGCACCGTGAGATTGAGCGACTTGCTGCGGTTCGCGGGCGGGGCCGTGCGGAGGCACCGCCTGCGGACCTTTCTTTCGATTCTCGGAGTAGGCATCGGAGTGGCTGCTGTTATTCTCCTGACCGGGCTGGGAGAGGGCGCGAGGCGTTACGTGGTCGGCGAGTTTGCGTCGCTGGGGTCGAACCTGCTCATCATTGTGCCGGGCAAGACTGAGACGGTGGGACTCGCGCCGCTCATCAGCATCGCGCCTCACGACCTCACGCGACAGGACGCGGAGGCGCTGTCCGCGCGCGTGGCCTCGGTCCGCCGGGTGTCGCCGATCATCGTCGGCACCGCCGCCGCCCAAGTCGGCGAGCGCAGCCGGGAGGTGACCGTGGTCGGCACGACGCGGGAAATGCTGGCCATCCGCCATCTAAAAATGGGTACCGGGCGCTTTCTGCCGGCCGACGTGCCGGACGCCGCGGTATGCGTTCTCGGCACGCGCGTGCAACGCGAGCTGTTCCCCGGCGAGAACCCGCTCGGGAAACTGCTGCGGATCGGCGACTGGCGCTTCCGGGTGATTGGCGTCATCGAGCCGCGCGGCACATCGATCGGCATGGACCTCGATGAAGTCGTCGAGATCCCGGTCGATACCGGCCTGCGCCTTTTCAACCGGACCAGCCTGTTTCGAATTCTCGCGGAGGTCGGCGCGCATGACGACATCGCCGCCGCGCGTCAGGCAGTGCTCGCGGTCCTGCGCGAGCGGCATGCCGGCCAGGAAGATGTCACTGTCCTCACCCAGGACGCGGTCCTCGCCGCGTTCACTTCTATCTTGAACGCCTTAACTGCGGCGCTGGCCGGCATCGCGGCCATTTCTCTCGGCGTCGCCGGCCTCGGAATCATGAACGTGATGTTGGTCTCGGTCGCCGAGCGCGCGCGCGAAATCGGGTTGCTCAAAGCCGTGGGCGTCACCCAACTGCAAGTTATCGGGGTTTTTCTGGTGGAGGCGGCGATCCTGGCGACGGTTGGCGGCGGCCTGGGTCTGCTGGCGGGCCTCGGAGCCGGCCGGGTCTTGCAGCAGGTTTACCCGGAATTTCCCTTCCATCCACCCGCGTGGGCGATTCCCGCCGCGCTGGCTGTTTCCTGCTCGGTGGGACTGCTGTTTGGCATTCTCCCGGCTCGAAACGCGGCGCGCCTCGATCCGGTTGTTGCCCTGATGCGGAGAAAAGCATGAATACGCGCGACGTTTTGCGCCTGGCCTGGGAATCGATGTGGTTCCACCGGCAGCGCTCGCTGCTAACCATGTTGGGCATCCTCATCGGGATCGCTTCAGTCATTCTGCTGACTTCCATCGGGGAAGGGACCCGCGTCTATGTGCTATCGCAGTTCACCCAATTCGGCACTACGCTGGTCGCCATCAATCCGGGCAAGATTCAGACTAGCGGCCTGCCAGGGGCGCTGGGCACTACCATCCACCCCTTAACGCTCGCCGACGCGGCCGCCCTGGAACGCCTCCGCGGCGTTGAGCGCGTGGCGCCGGTGGTCATAGGAACTGCTCCGATCGCGCGTGCCGGCAAGACGCGCAACACTTTCATTTATGGCGTCACGGCCGCGGCCACGGACGTCTGGCGCATGCGGGTACACGGCGGTCGGTTTATCCCGCCGTTGGATGCGGACCAGGGCGCACCCGTCGCCGTCGTCGGTCCGAAGGTCAAACGGGAACTCTTCGGTGAGCAGAATTGTCTGGGCCAACATATCCGGATCTCCGGGGAACGATTCCTGGTGATTGGGTTGATGGAGCCAAAAGGCCAGTTCCTCGGGTTCGACATTGACGATAGTGCTTACATTCCCGTGGCTTCGGCCCGGCAAATGTTCAACCGCGAGGACTTGCACGAAATCGACGTGCTTCTGGCAAACGTCTCGGTGATCGAGCCGGTAGTGAAACGCATCAAGGATCTCCTCATCGAGCGGCATGGCAAAGAGGAGGATTTCACCATCACTACCCAGACGGGCATGCTTGATACACTGGACCGGATTATTCGCATCGTGAGCATGGCGGTGGTGGGGATCGGGGCCATATCCTTGCTGGTCGGCTCGATTGGAATTCTCACCATCATGTGGATTTCCGTGCATGAGCGCACCTCGGAAATCGGTTTGGCGCGGGCAATCGGCGCCACCTCAGGTCAAATCCTGTTATTGTTTCTCACCGAGGCGGCCCTCCTGTCCACGCTCGGTGGAATTCTAGGAGTTGCGGCCGGCCTCGGCGTGGCCCGGGTGTTGCACCTCTACGTCTCAGCGCTCCCCGTGCAGACTCCGGTGCAGTACGTCCTCCTGGCCATTGCGGTGAGCCTAATCGTTGGCCTGGCCAGCGGCCTGCTGCCCGCCCGCAGAGCCTCCTCCGTCGATCCCGTCGCGGCGCTCACGGCGGAGTAGCAAACAGGCCAGTAAATGAGTAACCGTGGGCTGAGCGGATATGCATGATTTGCGCACAGCGCCAGCGACCCGGCGCCGAGAACCGTTCGGCATGAAACCAAAACGTAATAGCCGGGTTCGCTGAATGCAATTGTTGGCCATTGGGTTTCTCATTCTCCTACAAATCTGCCTTCCGGACTCAGAATGAAACTGTCAGTGACCGGAACAAAGGCACGAGCTCCCCCATCGTCAACAGAGCCGGACACCCGCACGTCGCCATTTGGTTTGTCATCCCAAAAGAACTGGACCTCGATTTGATACTGCTTCCCGCTCGGTGCCACAGCCGCTGGCGTGTCGATGCGGCGCTCACGGGCCCAAGCCGCCAACTCCGCATAGGAGCGTGAGCGGTAGGTGTCCAGCTGCATACCGAGAACTGAATGCGCCTCCTTCCTGTCCATGCGGCATAATACGCTCCTATCCAAAAAGTATGTCACAAGGACTGAAACCAACGCTGTGGCGAGGGCCGAAATGGCAGCCCGGTTTACGTGCGTAGTCTGCGGTACGTTGACTGGAACATTCTGGATCGCCCACACCATGTAGTAGGCGAGACCAACTGAAATGCATCCAAAGCCGATCGCAACACACCGAGCAAGCCAAGTGCGTGCGAGGAAAATCGGGATCAGTCCGATGAGGAATGGGAAAAATGCTGGATGCATCGTGGACAGTGTAAAGGCCAACGATCACCATCAGCGGTGCGAGCCAGCCGCCAAAGGCGCTCGCACTGCAACTGACATAAACGGCTGGCTCGCATCCGCTGCATGCTGATGTTAGCTCCGTCGCAGCACGATGGTCGCAATGAATAGCGCGACCAAAATCAGTAAACCCGAGATCACAACGCCCAGGACCTGCGCAATCTTTTCCACCTTAGGAGGCAGGGGCTCCTCAGCAACCTTCCGGCTCTGGGTATGAGCAAATAGATCGAAAAGCCGTGCACCCCAGAGATCACCTCCCAGTGCGTAGCCTAGGAAGAGCCCGGTTAATGCGCCAAAGACTGTCATACCCTCAAATTGCTTCGCCGACCAAATGCCCATCTCAAAACTAAGCACAAGCAACGCAAGGCCAAACAGGCCGATGACTATCCTTCCCAGAGCTGTTGTCACGTTGCGGCTCATTTCTTGAAGCTAACGATCAGCATCAGCGGGGAGAGCCAGCCGCCAAGGACTCACGACATGGCAGCGACATAAACGGCTGGCTCTCATCCGCTGCATGCTGTGGTTAGCGATCATTCGCACCTTCGTAATGATACTCAAAGTCTTCGACCGGCGAGTTGGTCTTCAGTTTTATGCCGATTACTGACAGGTCACCACCCGAGGCTACCAGTTTCGGCCAGTTGGTAGCTCCGAATGAACACACCGCGTAGAATCCGAACCTCCGCTTCTCTCGCCACTCCAGCAACTTAAAAATTGGAGGATCGTAGCTGAGAATGTTTGTCCATGAAGTGTCAAGGGTGAATGGCGTCACCATTCTCAAAATGTAGCGACGATGGAAACTCGTTTGTATCACCCAGGCGTTCGTACCAAGCGGCTCGGGGCCGAGCAAGCAGAACTCACGGGCGTTGGTGTATAGGGTGTTGAAGTCCTCCACGTAATGAAGTGTGCGGTGCCCATTCGCCAACAGCGGCTGTTGCAGGGGCCGGAACTTCCAACCAAATCCTTCGAGAGTCCTTAGATTGGTGTTTGTGAAGTCAGGGAATAACAAAAACCTGCTGTCCGCACCTCCGCCGCCTGCGGACAAGCAAGCGAAAATGACCCCCGAGACCAAGACGAACGGCCTGCAGCGGATGCCCGCGCGGCTCATCGCTTTAAGCTGAGCGCGATTGCTCATCTTTCGCTAACGCAGAGTGCAGCCGCGCCGGGCCAAAAGCGACCGAAAACAAACACGGAGGGCTACCGGCGTCGGCTGCACCCACTGCTTCGGCCCTTGATGAATCATTTTGGCGTCTCTCGTTCGAAAAGGGTGAGGCTCCTTTGGTACCTTCATGAAGGTCCCTGACTCTTTGACTGCAATTCCTCGCTACGAGCGTGCCATTTGGCAACCTGGTCCGCCAAGCAGTCCATCCCCCGGCGCTTTTGCCCCATCGTCCAGGCGCCCTCGATGTGCAAGCGAATTCGTCTTTCAGTGCCCTCGGGGGTTTTAAAGTGCAGAATGACGTGCGCTACCCCGCTCAAGGCGGTGGTGTTAAGCGCATCGCCTCTTTGCTCCAAAGATACGAACTGATCCCGGGTCACAGAAAACCGTTCGCCATCGCCCCAGTAAACCAGTCGGTCCTCGCTCACCCAAAGGACACCCATGTCGTCTTCGATTATACCCTTTGCGAGGGAGCTTCGTGACGGGTTGGAAATGCCGGTCATGTTACCAGCTTGTATCTGTTCAACTGTCACCCCTTGCGCCAACAACCGCTTCGTAATGAACCGCTTTTCCAATGGTGCCCAGATGAGAACTTTCAACTGACAAATCTGTAGCATCCCAATCACCAGCAGAATCGGAATCAGGTTCGATATCGCAGCATCAATCCCGAGCGCGGCTATTAGCGGCGAAAGAAAAGGCTGTGCCGCGATCCCAATGCCGACGGCTGCCAAAAGGGGCACAAAAATGTTGGCAATGAACACCTTCGCCTTATGAGTTTTCCACACAGGGCAGTCGAATCGGAAGGTGAAGCACGTTGTAGAAAGCACGACAAAGTAACTCACAACACCTGCAACCACGAAGCACCACCCTATCAAAAATGAGCCAATCACTTTCACCAGCATGGGCGTCGAGTCATCCATGGGAGCGGAACCCCGTATCATCCAGCACCAAAAGACCGCCATGGAGACAAAGAACGCCCCCAGCCAGAGCCACAACATAGCGACTTTCAGTTTGGGCACAGGTTTGCGGATCTGCTGCATAATGAATCGTTAGCGCGTCGCGAGACTGCCTCGACCGCTCAGCGAAGCGGATGGCCAGAAGGAAGCTCGCGGTGATGGTGCGCGTGCGGGGTCTGCGCGATGGCATCGTCCGGCCAATACTGCCTCCAACTCTGCAATGTTGCTGTGCGATCTTGACGGTAGGCTGCTCATTCAACTGGGCGACGGTGGCGCCACTGACGCCGAACGATCAGCGCAGCCACGCCGGGCGGAGGGCTGTCGATTGCAATCGAGACGCGCTCCCGGCGTTGGCTGCCGCGTCTGGCTGGCCGACCTAATGTTTGTCCTGCTCATGCAATAGCTGCGTGAACTCATCGTGCAACTCCAAATCTGTTGGAGCAATCGTGAACGTCCTACTGCCCTCACCACAAACCCCGTCATGGATCCGAATCTCCGCCTCACCGTGTGGAAACTGGTCGAAAGTGCAGAGGGTGGCAAACACCGAACCCCTAACACACTCCCGAACCAGGCGCAGAACGGTGTCACGCTGCGTGTCGGTCAGAGTCGTGAACAGCTCTCGGTAAGCTTTGTCTTTCTTCGCGGCATCGCTCCAGCTACGCGGGTGCGGTTCTTTAGGCTGAGGCTCGTATAGAAAATCGCGGGCGTATTCTGTCCAGTAGTGAACATGCGAGACCGCCTCTTGCAGCAAAAGGGCACGGCCCACTCTCGCGCATTCAGACTCGTCGTCGGGCCACATAAATTCATCACCCTGCGCGTCAGAAGAGCCAATGGTTTTCATGATGTGCTATTTCGGCCAACACCAAGCGTGAGCCACGGGAGGCAGCCGCCAGCGGCTAACGAATGTAATCTCGACGCAACGGCTGCCTCCCGTTGGCTCCACGCTCTTGTTCGGCAACGTTGTCATTGGAAGAGGGGCCTCCCTTCCTCGACATGGAAGCTCAACTGCCGCGGAGTGTCGCCGTCGTTTTTTGGGTAATACCAGTAATCGACGATGCCTGAGCACCTGCGGTCGCCGAGGCTGAAATTAGTCGTAATGGTGGCCTTACCCTTCACCGACGTCGCCATGATACGATGCTGACCCGGAGGCAGTGCAAAAGCAAACCTACGCCAGTTGTGTTGGTTGCCGACGTCAAAATACTGCTGGACAACCGGCGTATCATCGATGGAGACCCGAATGTCCACAGGTGTAGTGGCAAAGCTCTGGTTACTAATAAAAAGTTCAAAGTTGCCATTGGTAGATTCAAGCGTGCTTCCGACCGGAGCCAGCTTGGGATCACCACATCCAGCCAGGAGGAGTGCAGCTACACTGAACCCGATTGCTGGCAGAGTATGCTTCATATTGATGCCGAACGTCGCGGGTCACCTACCGCCGCCGACAGCGGTGGTTGAGCGCAGAAACAATAATCGAATTGCGGGTGCATGGCGAACGGAAAGCGGTGGCGGCGGTTAGGTGGAGCCGCTTTGTTCGGCATTCTTGCCAAGTAACTGTACGCCAATCTTAGTGCAGGCCCCTGCGAATCGCTCGTGGATGGACAAAGGCCCGTTGCCCGGGTGGATTGCGTCGACCTCGTAGATCTCAGCCGCGGAAATTATGTGTTTCCAGTCCGTGTCGTAGCTCTTTGGCGTGCCACCGATGCAGCATATTTCGTCTGCTACTTGTACGTGTTCGGCATTGCAGTCCTCGACCGTATAAACCGCAACTGTTCTCACGCCTGCCCGCTTGAACTCCGAGAGCAATCCAACAGCGACTTCTCCGTGGTCTGCGATGAGAACTTTCCTGATCATGGGCGTGTTGCCGAACGACCTCCTTCAGCCACAGCCGCCTGAGAGCCAAGTTGCGACAAAGCCGGGTAGAAGCGGATCGCCAGCATCAATCGAAAACAGAAGGGAGGGCGGCTGTTGGCTGCAAGGAGCGGGTTAGACATTTTCGGTCTTTTTCTTCGCATGCCAAATTGAAGCAACCTGGCCCCTGAACTGAGAACTTTCAACAAACTGTTCGATCATCCGAATCGTCTCTCGGCGAAATTCAACCATGCGCTGCGCCATCTCTCTGTCTTCGGGGCGATAACTCGAAGCCATGGCCTCGTCGAGTTCAAGTTGCTGATGTTCGCTCGAAAGTGCGGAAATCAGAAGCGAGCGGTCGTCCATCTTGGGTGTAATACTCTCTAAATCCCGTTCCGCGTGCGCAGCATCTTGGTCGAAACACTCAAGAAACTTCTCCTGCCGCTTTGTGTTGCGAAATGGCTTTCCCGTCCTCGCCTCACGACGGCGAATGATGCTCTCCAAGTGTTCGTCTTGCATCCGAGCATATGCCTCCGCCCTGCCTGCAAGCGCTTGGAAGAAACTGGCGACCTCCGCAGATTTAGAATGCTTTGCGGCGAGGGAGTGGGATTGATCGGGCCGCGTCGGCATAGAGGGGTGAATTGTCTAACGCAAAAACTCAGCGGCCGCGGCCCACGCGGCTACAAATGCGAGCTGGATACCCCACTCGCCGTCCGCTGAAGTGACATGGTTAGCCGCCATATAAGCCAAACAGGACTCGATGGCGCGAAAACGCCTCCCGAACCTTTGCCAACTGGGGCGAGTCATCAGCTGGCTGAGCCACTACCCAGTACTCGCTGTTGTCTCCGAACGGCTCAATTGCCAGGAATGTCTTGCCCTCAACCACGAACTCGCAGAAATCGTCGGGTGCAGAAAACGCGAAGCGCCGCTGCTTCCGACGGATCTCGGCACCCGGGATTGTGGCCACGACCTTCGGTACACCATGGCGGCTGAGGAACGCATTACTCACGATAAAGCCGGTGAGCCGACCATCTTCTGCGCGCAGCTCTCGGGTCCTCATACGTTGTGGCTAACGCATATATAGGTCATCCGAAGTTATTCATAGGCGGCAAGGCCAGCGCAGCGAACTCTCGGGCCGCCGCCGACTGTGAATAACTTCGTCGCTGCGCGCGACAGATTCGGATGGCTGAAAGGATTCATGATCCGCTATCCGTTTCTCCGGTTTTCCCGCCCCGGCGGGCCAGGTCTGCTAACGTACAGTCGTTGTAACGACTATGACCTTATTGACCGGCCCGTCGGGCGGGCTTGACCCTCTAACGACTCCTCAGAGGGCGTCTATATTGCATGACGACTCTTCTATATTGCCGTCGCCAGGTCAAGCCTGCGGGAGGACCTCATACACAAACAACAAACACAAAAGCACAACATGCTCGATACTAAAACCTCCCATGACCTGGTCATCGGCCTGGACCGTTCCGACCGCAAGGCCGACCTTCACTTCATCGCCACCGCTACCGGCCAGTCTCGTTCCGAGACCCTGGACAGCTCGCCCGAAAAACTCCAGCAATGGTTGTTGGACTTGCGCCAGCGCCACCCCAAGGCCTCCGTGGCCATCTGCCTGGAACAACCCGCCGGCCATCTCATCCCCTTCCTGGAAACCTATGACTGGATCACCCTCTATCCCATCAACCCCATCTCGCTCCAGAAATATCGCGAGACCTTCATTACCAGCCGCGCCAAAGACGACGGCAAAGACGCTCAATACCTGGCAGAACTGCTTCTCAACCACCAGGACAAACTCAAAGCCTGGAAACCTCAAGACAGCCAGACCCGCCTGCTCCAGCAACTGGTCGCCCATCGTCGCGCCGTTGTCGATGAACGCACCGCCCTGACCAATCGCCTGCAGGCCCTCCTTAAGGCCTATTTTCCGCAGGCTCTGGAGCTTTGCGGCGAAGAACTTTGGCGCCCCTTGGCCACCGCTTTCCTGCTCAAATGGCCCACCCTCTTGGCGGTCCAAAAGGCTAAAGCCGGCGCTCTCAAGCAGTTCTACTACCTCCACGGCTCTCGCAGCCAGAAACTCATCGACCAACGCCTAAAGCTCGTCGAACAAGCCGTGGCCGTCAGCGATGAACCTGCCCTCAACCAGAGCTTCGCTATCCGCGTCCAACTCGTCTGCCGCCAGCTCCAGGATGTGGTTCAAACCATCAAACGGTATGAGGAGCAGATCGCCGAGGGCTTCGCTCAACATCCAGACCGAGAAATCTTCGCCAGCCTGCCCGGAGCCGGTCCGGTGCTGGCCCCGCGCCTCCTGGCCTCCCTGGGCTCAGAACGTGAACGCTTCGACTCGGCCAGCAATCTCCAGCGCTATACCGGCATCGCTCCCGTCACCAAACAGAGCGGCAAAATGCACCACGTCCATCGTCGCTACCTCTGCCCCAAGTTCGAGCGCCAGAGCTTTCACGAGTACGCCAAGGAGAGCGTGCTGTGGTCTCGTTGGGCGGCGGCCTACTACCTGTCGCAACGTTCCAAAGGCAAATTCCATCACACCGCCGTGCGCGCTCTGGCTTTTAAGTGGCAACGCATTATCTGGCGCTGTTGGCAAAGCCGCGCCCCTTACCAGGAAGAACTTTATGAGGCCGCCTTGCGCAAAAACGGCAGCCAACTACTCGGTCTCTTTAAGCGAATCGACCTAGGCAAAAGCCCCGTGAAAAACCCAGCAAAACCAGCCCAACAAAACCTCGTAAAAAAAGTTTAAAAAATCTCTTGCCGGACTACCTCAGAGGTGAGGTCAGCGGCCGGAGCCAGCCGCCACTGATGTTTGATTTGTCTCTGACCGAACCGGCTGGCTCCGGTTCGCTGCACCGTCTGGTTGGCCGTCCTCGATTCCGAGGTCCTTTGCCGCAGCTCGGAGAAGGCCCAACTGCCTAAACGCTAACCGCGCAAGAAACGCGAGCAGGGCAAACGTAACGGTGAACGACAACGAGGTTACCATGACCACTTCTCGAATCAACTGGCTATCCCAAACCGGCTCCACCTTTGAGCCACGCTTGAAGAGCACCTGCAAATCCGGAGCTTTCTTCTCGAAATGGATCACCAGACCAACGTTGATGGCAATGCCAACAAGGACCATCAGAACCGGAAAGACGAATGGTAAGTACACCCATACGGTCCGTGGTGCCTTACGGACCAAGCTGCGAATCTGAGTTGCTTCCTCACCCGTCATAGGCAATCACGGCTTCTTCCGGCCAACGCTTGCGCTCAGGCACGGCGCGGCTGAGGCACTGAGCACGAAACCAGAACGCGACCGCGCCGTTGCCTGAAGCAGCTTGGTTCGACATAGCTAATCCAGAAAGAGGTCTGATTCCTTGGGGAACCGGCGAAACTGGTCGAAATCCTGGTCGGTGCACTTGGCGAATTGCGCGTCCGTTTGGTCCCGACCGTTCCAGGCCGTATTCAGGTGCTGGTAAAGATGACCCATCTCCACCTGATACTCCTCAATGCCATAGTCCCCGGCGCTCTCCAGGCTCTGAATGGTCTCTTTCAGTTGCTCAGCAGCCTCCCGGAGGTGAAACAGTACAACGGAACGGTTCATATTGTCGTCGAACGTGGAGCGTCAGCGGTGGGAGCCAGCCGCCAAAAACGTATGGATTGTGCCTGACGCAATCGGCTGGCTCCCATCCGCTGAACGCTTTTGTTAGCCCGTCTTGGGCTCTGCAAGGTAATGCTCACGGCTACGTGAAAAATAAAACATCAAATACAGCAATGAGCAAGCGACTCCCAAGATATCAAATACCAGGACAGGCATGCTCAACGAGCCGTACGCGTCGCGCTTCCACATGAACAGCCCCTGAACAACAATCGTCATCACGGCGGCGATGGCGGAAATCTTCGCTGCCCAGCGGTTACGCTTCCATGTGCCAACCACGAGAAGGACAAAGCCAGTGTAGATCGCCGGCACAACAAACGTCGCGGGGGTCTTCTCGTACAGGGTGCTCAAGACCGCGTGACCCAGATGCGAAAAGATCCAGCAGCTTAGGATGAGATGAACGCGTTTGTTCATGCAGCTAACCATTCGGATCACAGACGCCGCGCCGATGGAGCCCAGCATGCAAGCAGAGCGCGAACGCGGCGTTCTGTGCATCCGGTGGTTCGGTACGGGTCTGTGCTTTGATCATTTCTCCACAACGATTGAAAGCGAATAATTCAGAAACAACTCGACATTGCGGTCATCCAGTTGCCCCACCCTTATCTGCCCTTCGAGCCCCTGGATTTTAATGCCTGCCTGTGGAGCCAAAGCTTCGAGCGTCTTCGTCATTTCCTGTTTTATCAATTCAAGGACTTTTCCCCGATACTGTTCCGGGTCCGCGACGGCCAGTTGAAGCGTTCCAAACTCGCACCGCGTCTTTCCAGGCAAGGTAAGGGCATCCACGAATTTGGCAGCCTCCACGCCAGCTGCAAAGATATTGGCGCTGTTGGTGGACAATGGCACCAAAAGGAATATCTCTGATGATGCTGCGGGCTGGCTCCATGACCCCGAACTAATGCCGTATCCCCCCCGGTGCTGCGAAAGCGAGACCGCCCCCATTGTCATCCGAAATCGAACGCTCTCCTTGGCCTTCTTCCCGATCAACTCGATGGCTTGGCGCGTCTCATCGTAAGCTTGCGCAGTGTTTTTTTGATCGCTGACGATGCGGAGCGGAACCGAAACAAAGTCCGCTGGCATCACCAAAGAAGCGGCAACGGCCTTTGGCTCAGGTTGGGCAATCACGATTACCGAACCACTACTCCACCCCGAGCTGATGCCTGCCAATGCAGGCTGCGTGGTGCTGGCTAGACACGCCGTGACTAAAAGGACTTTGATTTTCATGCACTCTTTGCAGTGGACGCTTTCACCGAAAAGTATGAATGGCCAAAAGTCCCGTGCCTGAAGCCAAACTCATTGGATGGGACGTCTCTCATACAGAAAATCTGATGGCATGTCAAAATGCTGTCAAGTGGGATTCATGAGGACGTGGCCACGACGCAGATCTACACGCACGTGATGAACCGGCCCGGCTTGGGGGTGCGTAGTCCACTGGATGCGCTCGGGGCTGCTGGAGAGTGGAGGATCGAGCCGCCGTCGCCAGGCTGTGGCGAGCCAGGGCGTTGAGAGCGTCAAGCCAACTCAACGCTCCGCGCCGAAACGGCCACTGCGCCGCGGCCTCAACTCCGGAAACGCATTCCTGACTGGGCCAGCGGGGAAGCCGAAGCGGTGAGGAGATGACAAGCCTCGCCCCCGTTGGCCCGCTCCTTCCGCTGAAGAGGGTGCCGTGGGGAGCCTCGACGTTTTTCTGACGCGCATTGGGACCATGAACCGGCTAAGTCGCATGACGACGGCCGACATCGCTCCCTCTCCCCAAGGGAGAGGGTGGGGTGAGGGGGAGGAGCGCTAACAAATTGCCCTTCGCGCACAATCCGACAACGGTTCATGGAAAGAGGCCGAATGTGTGCTCCGTTGAAAGCGCGAGCAAAAGTACGCCTTGCGAGAGAAGGTGTGGCGGATAGAGTGCTCCGAACGCATGCGCAAGCCAGTCTCCAGCGGGAGCCCGTATGAACCGAATTTATTGATCCAGACTCGTTGATAGAGACCGAGGCCGATGCGGTTGTCGATGACGGGCGCGCCACGGTCTGACTGAGCCTGGAGGCCGCCGGACGCTTCAAGAATGAAAACGGCATCCTCGCCCTGGCCCTCTCCTCCAGCTCCGAATGCGTTCGAGGCGCAGGAGGAGAGGTGATGACGTTCGCCGCAGGCAATTATGACATCGGTCCCAAGCCAAACCGCGTGTTCTCTGGATTATCATATCAACCACCAATCGTAAGGACTTCTCCATGACAACGGAGCTATCGAGCTTTCTGAGCGGCTTGCGGCAGCGTTATCCGGCCGAGATCGAGTTTCATCAGGCCGTCACCGAAGTCGCCAAGTCCGTCTGGCCTTTCATCGAAAAGAACCCGAAGTACAAAAAAGCCAGGATCCTTGAGCGCATGGTTGAACCGGAGCGGGCGGTGTTGTTTCGTGTCACCTGGACGGATGCGCAGGGCGAGGTGCAGGTGAATCGAGGTTTTCGGGTACAGATGAACAGCGCCATCGGGCCTTACAAGGGCGGGCTGCGGTTCCATCCGTCCGTTACACTCGGCACACTGAAATTTCTGGCCTTCGAGCAGGTTTTGAAGAATGCGCTCACCACACTGCCGATGGGGGGCGGCAAAGGTGGCTCGGATTTTGATCCGAAGGGCAAATCTGACGACGAGGTGATGCGGTTCTGCCAGGCCTTCATGAGCGAGCTGTGCCGGCACATCGGCCCCGATACCGACGTGCCCGCCGGCGACATCGGCGTGGGCGGCCGCGAAATTGGTTTTCTTTTTGGCCAGTACAAGAAACTGTGCAACGAGTTCACCGGCGTGCTGACGGGCAAGGGCATCAACTGGAGCGGCAGCCGCGTCCGCGAGGAAGCGACCGGCTATGGCTTGATCTATTTTGTCGAAGAAATGCTGCGTGCGCGCGCCAACTCGATCAGCGGCAAGGTCGTCACCGTTTCCGGCTCGGGCAACGTCGCGCAGTTCGCGGCCGAGAAGGCAATGATGATGGGCGCCCGGGTCGTGACGTTCTCCGATTCGAATGGTTTCGTGCACGACCGCGCAGGGATGGACGCGGAGAAGCTGGCTTTCCTCAAAGAGCTCAAGAATGTAAGGCGCGGCCGCCTCGAAGAATACGCCAAACAGTTCAAGTGCGAGTACTTCGCCGGTCAGCGGCCCTGGGGCGTCGCCTGCCAGGTAGCTCTGCCTTCTGCCACGCAAAATGAAATCAGCGGCAGCGACGCTCGGACCCTGACCGACCAGGGCTGCATCTGTGTGGGCGAAGGGGCGAACATGCCATCCACTCCCGAGGCTGTGGAAGTGTTCCTCGGTAAGAAAGTGGCCTTTGGTCCGGGCAAAGCCGCCAATGCCGGCGGCGTGTCAGTGAGCGGGCTGGAGATGACGCAGAACAGCATGCGGTTGCAGTGGTCCAATGATGAAGTGGACAAACGATTGCGGGAAATCATGCGGGCCATCCACAATCAATGTGTCCGCTTTGGTGAACAGGACGGCTTCATCAATTATGTGGACGGCGCCAACATCGCCGGCTTTCACAAGGTGGCCGAAGCAATGCTCGACCAGGGAATCGTTTAAGACGAAACTCCTGTGCTGTCGTTTGCCCAAATTTAACGAGCGCGAAATACGAATCTGGACGAGAGTGATCCGGAAACGAATCAATTGACTGAATCTCGCTGACGAAAAAACGCAGAGACTAAGTTAACGGGAAAGGACGATTATGACTACCAAAAATGTAAGCACGGACAAAATAGTGACGGACCTGAAACGCGTGGTGCGCGACTCGGAGGAATTGCTCCAGGCCTCGGCGGGCGCGGCCGGCGAAAAAGCCCACGAGATGCGCGAGCGACTGACCCGGACCCTGGAATCGGCCAAAGCCGCCTGCCACCGGCTCGAAGACAAGGCGATAGACGGCGCCAAAGCCACCGACAGAGTGATTCGCGAGTATCCGTATCAATCCATCGGCGTCGCCTTCGGCATCGGTCTGTTGATTGGCGTCCTGGTAACCCGGAAATAATCCATGAACGAACCGAACGAAACCACCGGCGGCATTCTAGCAACGCTCCGGAGCATGCTCGACGATGGGCTGGCGCTGGCCCAGAACCGGCTCGAAATCTTTGCCGTCGAACTCCACGAGGAAAAGTGCCGCCTCGTCGAACTCTTTCTCTGGGCATCAGCCCTCGTTGCCTTCGGGATGATGACGCTGACTTTGTTGACGTTCGTCGTCGTCGTTTTGTTTTGGGACAACGCCCGAATCCCCGCGCTGGCCGTGTTGAGCTTACTCTACCTGGTGGCGGCATTCCTGGCCTGGCGAGGCCTCCGCGCGCGGATGAGCAATTCGACAGCGTTCGCGGAAACGCTGGGCGAGTTCAGAAGGGACCGCGCATGTTTGCGACCCGAGAACTGACGCGGCTTCAATTGCGGAAAGCGGAACTGTTGTCCGAGGGCGACGCGCTCCGCGGAAAACTGGTCCAGGAATGGGCGGATATCCGGCCCGCAATATCGTGGGTTGACGGCACTGTCGGACTGGTTCGCCGGTTCCAGCCGCTGCTCTTGGCCGCCGCGCCGCTGCTGGGGTTTTGGGTGGCGCGGAGAGGAGCGCCGCGCCGCGGCTTATGGCGCATCGTGCGAGTGGGTTGGCGGGCCTGGCGGGCCGCAGCGGCGGTGTGGAAGACTTCACGATTCCTGAGGACAGATTAGAGAGGTCTTACTTTCTACTAAAGTTTTAGTTGACAACCCCTGCCGAGGAGCTTAAGATTCAACTACTAAAGAATTAATAGAAAGATTTTCACCTGTGCCACGCAAGAAAACCACGACGCTGACGAACGCCGAACACCGGATCATGGAGGTCGTTTGGGCCAAGGGCTCGGCCACCGTCGCGGAGGTGGTCGAAGCGCTCGAAGGCAAGGACGCCTACACAACGATCCTGACGCTGATGCGGATTCTCAAGGCCAAGGGCTTCCTGGCATCGCGCCCCGAGGGGCGCGCATTTGTCTTTTTCCCGCGCGTGGATCGAAAGACGGCGGCCAGAAAAGCGGTCCATCAACTCCTGGCCAAGTTTTTCGCCGGTTCCCCCAGCGAGCTGGTATTGAGTTTCTTGCGCGAGGAGGAACTGTCGCCGGATGAGCTGGACGCGATCAAGCGGCGAATACGGGAAACGAAGGAGGACCGGAGTGAGACCTGACGTCATGACAGCGTGCGACCATCTCCTGGCCGCGATCATGAATGGAGTTTTCCAGGGCATCATCATCGCCGGCCTGGTGGCACTCGGCTTGCAGTGCTTGCGACGCACGAACGCGGCAACGCGGCATGCCATTTGGTTTGGCACGCTGCTGTTGGTGGCTGTGCTGGTTCCGGCCCATGCTTTGCGCGACTATCTGTCGCAGCGGGCCATAAGCTCAGCCAGGACCGAACCCGGTTTGCTCCGGACAGGCGAGGAGGCACCAGCTCGCAGGGCAGAGGCGGCACCTGGCGCCGAAGCCGAGGTCGAAATTTCAAGCACGCCAACTCCTGCGCATGGCGTAGTGGACCGCAATTTTACTCTGGAGCTCGCGAGAGACAGCTCGATCGAACTGACAGAGCCCACCGGCCAGGCGCAATCGGGACAGCCTGGTTCAGAGTTCCGCTGGCTCGAACTCGCGGTGAATCGATTCCGAAATCCAGTGTCCTGGAATCTCGCGAGCTCGGCCAATGTGCCGCGCGCGACGAGCCTGGTGCTGGTCTCGATTTGCCTCGGCGTGGCGCTCGTGCGATTCGTCTTCCTCTTCCGCCACATTCACCGGATGCAACAGCTCAAGCAAGCCTCTGCCGCGGCCAGTGGGGCTTTGGCTGAACGATTTCGCGCTCTCTGCCGGAAGCTGGAGATGAACCGAAAGGTAGAGCTTAGGATTTCATCCGCGCAACGTTCGCCAGTTCTCCTGGGATTTCTGAACCCAGTCATTCTGCTTCCGCGCGCAGAGGTTGAGCGACCGTGGCCTTTGGCCTCCGAGCAAATCCTAAGCCATGAGCTGGCGCATGTGCGCCGATACGACGATTGGGCCAATCTGGTTCAGCATATCCTTCGAGCAATCCTCTTTTTCCATCCGGCAGTTTGGTGGAGCAGCAAACGAATGGTCATCGAGCGTGAATTTGCCTGTGACGATTGGGTCTTGCGGCAAGGCACGCCGCCACGGGCTTATGCGCTGCTGCTGGCCGACCTGGCGGACCGAATCAGCCGGCCCAGGCTTTTGCTGGCTCCTGGAGTTTCAACGACAAAAAGCGAACTACGACAAAGGATTAATATGATACTGAACACACGCAGAAATACCTCGACCCGACTGGCCACGAGCCGGCTGGGTGTTATCACCTCAGCCGCCACCCTGGCCACCGCGCTTGCGCTCTATTTTGCGCCGAGGCTGGTTTTGGCACAGGAGCAGTCCGCGGACGGCATCCCAGACACGTCGCAAGCGGCTGATCTCACGGATGAGATTGCGGTGCAAGCGACACCTGCGGTCCATGCAGATGCAGATTCGGCAGAGGTCCAAGTGGCAGCCACTCCTGCACCGACGCCCGGGGACTCCGGCCCCAGACTTAAGCGGCAATCGCCGGAGCCGGACCTGACCGAGCTGCCCGCGCTCGTGCCACCGATCGCGCCGGTCCCGGCCCTACCCGCCGTGGTCGCGGTGCAAAGCTTGAGTCCGGTGCCGGCCACTCCCTCAGTTAACGAGCCGCCGCCCGAGCCAGGCGCGGCTCCTCGGTCCGCCAGGCCCCCAGCTTTGCGAAGGCAGCCAGCGCCGCCGGAAGCCCGCTCCCGAGACGCTTCAATCGAAGAGCGCCTTGCGCGGTTGGAGGAGCTGGTCCAATCGCTCGTGGCTCAGCGCGGCAAAGAGCTCGAAAGAAATCGGGAGTTTATGAAACGTTATAATCCGCGCACGGAGGAAGAGCCCGCACGCGCCAGAAAGGAGCAGGAAAGAGCATTTAGCAGCGAGGGGGATCCGCGCGAGCAAGCCAAGGTTGGCCTGGCCCGTCGGATGAAAGCTCTGCAGGAGCAAAGAGAAAACCTGGAGCGCCAAATGCACGAGCTGCAGCGTGAAATTGAGAAAATTGAACGCGACCAGGACAATATCAAACGGCGATACCAGGACGACAAACCACCGGAGAAGCAAAAGGAGGAGGCTCGGCCAGAAAAATGAATCGGCGACTTAGCCGACCTTTGCAGTAAGAAGCCACGGATGACCCCGGGGCGGCTGGCGCCGCAACCACATCGTCTTCGTCGTCGTGCCAGTTCTAGGAATCGAAGACCCGAATGTCGAGGGCGAGGACGACGGCGGGGACGAAAATGTTTGTCGGCGGCCTACCTGGCCTTGCGCAGCTCGGCCAGCATTACGTCTTCAACAGCATGATGCGAGATCATGTGGCTGGGCGCCGTCTCATCGATCTCCAATCGAAAGGAGCCTCGGCCAATGTCGCGAAGAGTCGCGCTAACGCGGACTTCATACTCCCTCATCGCCTCGGTGTAACCAAGTCCAAGCGCTTTCGCGTCGTGTTGCGCCTCGCCAAAGCAGCAATCATCCCGCCGCACCAGGATCTGCACCTGTTTGCGCTCTCTCCCGTGACTGCCGAGGACGTATAGGTCCGGATACCCTGCGATTCCGTAAAATCCAGACTCATATTGCTCGCGGTCGCCCACGGAACCGCCGACGCGCAAGTAAAGCGGAATGGTTCCTGCCACAGGAAAGCTGCAGCGAATCCGCGGATCGATTGCCGCGTAGATCGTGGTCGTCCATCCTCCGCCGGAAAGCCCGGCCATGTGGAACACTTTGTATTTCGGGAAATGACCGGCGCGGCTGCGAGTCTGCAGATAGTTCAGTCCCAGGGCGGTGGGCTCGAGGAAGTATTTAATCGGGCTTCCTTCCGTCGGAGATTTGAACATATCGTCATGGTGGCCGGTGCAATCCCCCGGCCGCATGTGCGGCATGAACACGCCCAGGACGCCGTAGCCTTCGCGGAGCAGGCCATCGATCGTGCGCTGCAAGCCGTAGCCGATGTCCTTAGGTGAAGGATCGTCGTCGAATGTGCAGGCGTGGCCGTGGTGCACCACCACCAGCTCCGAGTTCGGTCGCTGCGGGATAAAGTGATAAGCCAGACCTTGCAGACCGGGCGCGAGCTCCATTCGCATCTCGTCCACGCGTTCGAGGTGCGTAAGCGCTTTTACCGGGCTCGAAACATTCGTAATGACCGTGTCCGGCATTCGATGCTCAGGAAATCCCGTCGTCCCCCAAAGATAACGGATCAACGCGGACCGCTTTGCGCCTACGTCGCGCGTAGAATGGATGGTGATGGCGCGATCGTTCAATAAATCCGCCGCGTTAGCCCGCATGATGGTCAGGCTCATCACCAGAATTGCCAGCAGAAGAAACTCGTGCGCGTGACCGCTCAGTTTTTGACGCCGGAGTGCGCCCGTCCCCGGGCGCAGCGACCCCCGATGGACTGAACGTGCTCGAATTCCCGGAACCGTGCCGCTTTGGTGGGATGCTGCGCCCGGGGACGGGCGCACTCCGGTCTGTTTCGCCATCCTGAACCGAGGCATCTCCCACGTGAGGACGTGCGCGCGCAACGTGGAGTTTGCTGGGCGGAAAAGGGTCGCAGTGTTTGATCTCAGCGAATCGATGGGCGTCCGGTTCATCCGGGGAACACTACAATGCGTAACCGTCCCGAGGCGACGAGGAAATTCGGCACGCCGCATGGCGCGGCTCGGCCAGTGGCTCTATCAAGTCGCACAACGCCATCGGCTCTTGCGAGGAGGCGATGCGCGTCCAAATTCTTACTTTCTCGGCAGCGGAAGCCAGGTCTCGTTCGGACTTACATGGTCCTTCGTCACCCAATTGATGCCCGGGAAGCAGCAGGGCCGGCGCTTTCCTTTTGACAGCATGTCGCACGCATTTTCGATTCGGCGCTCGCGCGTCTCCGACTGCTTAGCCGAGCTGACCCAGCGAACCCATTCCCGACGGGCCATAGGGGTGATCTCCCTCCACAGGGCCTTTGCCTTTGCGGCTGTTTTAAGGGCGGCGATGAGGTCCGACGGCACCCGGACTTCCGGCTCATCTCCGATCCGCATCAGCTCTACCACGACCGTTTCTCCGGCATTCGCTCCTGCGGCAACCTGCAAGGCTTTGCTGATCTTGAGAGCGTGTGCACCTTTGCCGTCGGACTCGAGAGGGGCTCGGAAGGGGAAGCCGTCGATCGTTCCCTCGACCATGGTCGTGCCGTGTGAGGGAAGCTCGGCACTCGCAGCCTTAGGCAGATGGAGATTGAACGCTTCGCCAGCTTTCCGCGCAACCAACTCGGCGCTGAAGCGAATCGTGTTTTCCGCTTGTTGGAGTTCACTCCCGGGCATTTGCTTCTATTTTTGGTATGAGTTGAGGCACACCCAAATTGGGCAAGTGCAAGTGTCACCTCACTGCTTAAACAAGGCTCAGAATTTCCATCGAGGTCGCATCGAGGTTGGCTCTTGGCCCAACCGGTTTCCTGACAGAGGCAACGAGCCAGGAATATCCCCAGGCCGCTCGCCCCCGCTTGAGCACGGCACGGATCTTTTTCGGGGCACGCTCAGTAATTAATATTTGGACTGGTCAGTGTCAACAGTGACGACTGACACTGGCTCGGGGTTCCGATGTCGTGGAGGGTGGGAACGAGATCCGAAGCTCGGAAGCGAGGTTCGCGGTGAGCCGCCACCGATCGGGAAATCTTGCCCTCGCAGATTCAGATTTCGGGATTCGAGCTTCTTTCGGGTTTCGGATTTCGGCCTTCGGATTTCCGGTCCATGGCATTTTCCGTATAATGTCGGAAAGCCTGATCCGTAATATTCCGAGCCGATCCTTCTTGAAATTTGTGTCTGAACCGGATACAAACTGAGTTCGATAGAAGAGTTCCTCCAATATACGCCAAGCACTATTCTGGATGACCACCACTCCCTCGATCTTTGTCTTCGCCCTGGCAATTTCCGCCCTCGTGGCGGATGCGTCTGACAGCCGCCAGACGGCTTCGCGACTTTCCAGCAGGGCCACGCCTCAGGTTGAGGCGGGTCCCCGACAGGGGCCACGGAGAGGGCTCGAGGCGGTGCGCCGCTGGAACAAAATCGCAATCGATGCCAGCGGGCTGGACCACACACCTGCCGCCCCCGGTGAGAACCGTGTCTTCTGGCAGCAGCTCGGTCCTGGCCGTGCCAGCCGGGCGATGGCCATCGTCCACATCGCGATGTTCGACGTGATTAACGCGGTGGTCGGGGAGTATGAGAGTTATACCGGTGTCCTCGCGCCGAACCGCCCGATATCCCTGCAAGCCGCCATCAGCCAGGCGGCACATGACACGCTGGTGGCGCTATTTTCAGCGCAGACAGCGGCCTTCGATGAAAAGTTGGCCGAAGAGCTGGGCCAGATTGCCAATAAAGAAGCGAAGGCCGGTGGAATTGATCTGGGCCAGCAGGTGGCTGCGGCGATTCTCGCCCTCAAAACCAACGACGGCTCCGAAATCCCCGAGCCTCTGATGGGCCTTGGCTACGTCCCAAACGACCAGCCGGGGAAGTGGCGCCAGGACCCGATTAGCCTGATCCCGCTGGCTCTGGGCGCGCACTGGGGCGATTGCGTCCCGTTTGTTCTGCAGTCGGGCAATCAATTTCGCGTTCCACCCTTTCCCTCGATGACCAGCCCGGAGTACACGGAGGCGTACAACGAAGCGAAACGCATCGGCGGCGATGGCGTCATTACGCCCAGCGAGCGCACGGCCGACCAAACGCACGCAGGCATCTTTTGGGCTTATGACGGAACGCCAAGCCTCTGCGCGCCGCCCAGGCTGTATAATCAGATCACTGTCCACATCGCAGACCAGATGGGAACCGATGGCATCGAGCTGGCGCGGCTACTGGCCCTGGTCAATGTCGCCATGGCCGACGCAGGAATCGCTATCTGGGAGTCTAAGCCGGAACGATGCAGTTGTTCTTTCGCGAAGTTGCGAATTCCCAGCGACTTGCGTGGTCGAAAGTCTACTGCAATGCAGTTGGAATGGCTCACCAACTGGCGGGCCAGAATTGCTTTGGAGAAACCGCTCCCGACTCGCGATCGGAGCGACACCCAAAAGGAATCCATCAGATCCAATTGCATCGTTCCGGCTAAGTACTACTACGACATCTGGCGGCCGATTACCGGCATTCGCGAGTCGGACCCTGGCACCGGCCCGACGGGCGCCGGCGACGACAATCCCGCCACCATCGGAGATCCCACCTGGACGCCGCTGGGCGCTCCTGGCAGCAACCTCGCGGGACCAAACTTTACGCCGCCATTCCCATCCTACCCGTCCGGCCACGCCGGCTTTGGAGCTGCGCTGTTCCAGACTTTGCGCAGGTTTTATGCGACGGACAACATCGCCTTCACCTTCGTGTCGGACGAATTCAACGGAATTACACGGGACAGCGAAGGTAATATACGACCGCTGATGCCGCGCAGCTTCTCGTCGTTGTCGCAGGCTGAGGATGAAAATGGCCAGAGCCGCATTTATCTTGGTATCCACTGGAGATTCGACAAGATCGAAAGCATCAAGCTGGGCCGGCGCGTGGGAAATTACGTGTTCGACAACGTGTTCCTGCCGGTGCGTAACGAACGTCAGAGTGAAGGTCTGTAGGAGGAGAAAACGACCCAGGCAAAAATGATCGCGAATCGGGAAAGCCGTATGTACCCGAGGCTAAACCCTTGTGGAGGAGGATGGGCCTCAGCTTCGTCCTGAGAGAAGGGGCGTTTAGCCGATAAAATCGTCCGTTCGTCCATTTCAGCTTTAGAGTAAAGGAGATTTCTGCTACAGTTAAATTGACCGCACCATGAAACCAGGACAGTTCCCACTCAGCGCGCCGACTCGACCCGGCCGACAAATCTTGTTTACAACCGGCGCTCTATTGTTGTTTCTCGGCGGCGCCACTCTCGACCTAAGGGCCGCGGCTTCCAACAGTGTCGCCCGGGTTTGGAACGAACGAGCGCTCGCGGCCATCCGCGTCGACGCACCACATCCGCCCGCCCAGGCACGGAATTACTTCAGTCTTTCGGTCTGCATGTGGGATGCCTGGGCCGCCTACGATACCAACGGCGCGGTGGGATATGTTTATCGCGGCAAGCACAGCTCCACCAATCTATTAGTAGACCGGAACCAAGCAATCAGCTACGCCGCCTGGCGTCTGCTCAAGGAACGGCATGTTTATTCTCTGACGGCCTCAAACACCCTCTTTCTCGATGATGCGCAGATGGTGGCGCTGGGCTACAACACGAACAATGCGTCGCGCGATACTTCCACACCGGCGGGAGTCGGTAACTCGGTGTACGACGCGGTTTCTGCCTGGTTTATCAATGACGGCTCGCGGCAGACGAATGGGACAGGCTATCCCGCTTCCACGGTCGTCGCATATCCGGATTATCCCACCAACCAGGGCGGCTACGTTTATATCAACTGGCCATTATTTCCTGATTACGAAGGTATCAGCGACACTAATGGGCATACCATCGTGGATATTAACCACTGGCAGCGGCTTCAAATCTTCAACGGCTTTTACCAAAACGGTTTGCCTTATCCCGGCACGGACCAGAAATATCTTGGTGCGCAATGGCTCGGTGTGAGGCCTTTTGCGCTGACGCGAACCGATCCGACGAAGCCGTGGATCGATCCGGGACCACCGCCTTATTTTGGGGGGGTATCTCACACTCAGTTCGTCAAAGAGGTCGTGGCGGTCGTTACCGCCAGCAGCCAGTTGACCCCGGATGATGGAGCCATGATCGATATTTCGCCGGCTGCCTACGGCCACAACAGCCTCGACTATGCCGGTAACTATGGGGACGGCAGTTTCGACATCTACGACGGACATGGATACGCGACGAACCCAACCACTGGCCTGCCTTACGCGACCAATGTGGTCAAACGCGGCGATTTCGCACGGGTGATGGCTGAATTCTGGGCGGACGGCCCAAATTCCGAGACCCCACCCGGACATTGGAATGTGCTGGCCAACTATGTGGCTGATAATCCGCTGTTGGTGAAAAAGATCGGCGGCGTGGGTCCGGTGGTGGACGATTTGGAGTGGGACGTGAAGATGTACTTTGCCCTCAATGCAGCCGTCCACGAAGCAGCGTGCGCCTGTTGGTCGGCAAAGCGCGCCTACGACGCCTGGCGTCCTTTGAGCGCCATCCGTTACCTGGGAGGACTGGGCCAATCTACCGATTCCAACCAGCCTTCCTATAACACGAATGGACTACCGCTCATACCAGGGCTGATCGAAGTGGTGACGTCGCAGATGGCGGCGACGAATTCAGCTTTGACGGTTGGCAAGGTCGCCATCGTTTCCTGGCCGGGGCCGCCGTTCAGTCCAACCACGCAGTATAGCGGCGTCAAGTGGATCAATGCTGATAACTGGGTGCCGTACCAAAAATCGAACTTCGTCACGCCAGCGTTCCCGGGCTACTTCTCCGGTCACAGCACTTTCAGCCGCGCGGCGGCGGAGGTGCTGGCTGCGCTCACCGGTTCTCCTTACTTCCCCGGCGGCATGGGCAGCTATTCCAACTATAATCTGACGTTCGAAAGCGGCCCCTCCCAACCCATCACGTTGCAGTGGGCGACGTATTACGACGCCGCCGACCAGGCGGGGATTTCACGCCTCTGGGGCGGCATTCATCCGCCCATCGATAATTTTGTCGGACGCCACGCCGGCGCGCAATGCGGCCAGGGCGTTTGGACCCTGGCCAGGAAATACTTCGAGGGGTCAGTGCTCAACACACCGACGACAATCGCGGCGCGGTCCCTGGGTGGCGACTCAGCCGAGCTTCGCTGCAACACACTCCGCGGCTTTTACTACAGACTGCAGTCCACCACGGACCTGAGCCTGCCATTCACCAACGAACCAGGCGGGGCCACGCTCGCATTCGAGGGCACGCTGACCTCCACCAATGCCGTGACCTGCCCGCAGAAATTTTATCGCATGTCGGCATCGCTCTCGCCGTAATGGCAGGATCGACAACTGCCGAATACGGCCAGCTCATCCCTTTACGGCCACCTCTTCGGCTACGTGCAGGCCTCCTGAATGCTGACGCCCCAGGAGCAAACTGATACGGAAGCCACTTTGCTAAATTAAGAGTGGCGTTTCCGACCGAACGGATCGAAGATAAGTTTGCTATGAGTGCAAACGTAACCAAGCACAAGCAGACCTTCTCGTTCAGCGCTCCGGGCGCTCAGAGTGTACTCCTGGCCGGCGACTTCACCCATTGGCAGCAGGAGGCGATGCCGTTGCACAAACAGCCCAATGGCGTTTGGAAGACCACGACCTGGCTGGCCCCTGGCACCTACCATTATCGATTCCTCGTGGACGGTGAATGGCAGGACGACCCGGATTGCACACTGCGCGTGCGGAATCCGTTCGGAACGGAGGATGCCGTGCTCCAGGTCCGTCCGGCCGCAGCGGGAAGGAAGAACCCCCACAAGACCTGAGCCTGGCTGAAAGGCTCGATGCGGGTGTTGCAGGCGGCCGACAACCTCGGCGGGGCGCCCTTGTCGTATGCTCCCGGCACAGCCGTGCTACTCAGCAAAGAGCGCCTCGGCAAACTGCCTCGCGTCGAAGGGCTGAAAGTGGTCCGGCTGCTCGCCCAGGCCGACAAATTTGATCGGTAAGCCAAGTTCCCTTTGAATGGCGACGACCATGCCGCCTTTGCTCGTGCCGTCGAGCTTGGTGACAACCAAGCCTGTGAGAGTCACGGCTTTATTGAATTCCCGCGCCTGGTTGAGCGCGTTCATGCCGGTAGTCGCATCGAGCACGAGCAACACTTCGTGTGGCGCGCCTGATTGTTGCCGGCCCATCACCCGGTGCATTTTCTGCAATTCCTGCATCAGATTGTGCTTGGTGTGTAATCGCCCGGCAGTGTCGATAAAAAGGTAGTCGGCTTTGCGCGCCTGGGCGGCGGCAACGGCATCGTGCGCCACCGCAGCGGCATCCGCCCCGTAAGCACCGGCAATCACTTCCACCTTCAAGCGCTGACCCCAGTGCTTGAGCTGCTCGATGGCGGCGGCGCGGAAGGTGTCACACGCGGCGAGCAAGGCCGTTTGGCCCTGAGCCTGGACGAGATGTGCCAGCTTGGCGGCGGTCGTGGTCTTGCCGCTGCCATTCACGCCGACAATCGAAACTACAGTCGGGCCGGAAGCCGCGCGGGTCAGCTCTGGATGTTGATTTGCGAGGCTGGTTTGAATCTCGCGCGCCGCGATGGTAAAAACATCGGCGCCGTTGGCTCCCTGGGTTTCGTAACTCGATTTTACCGCGTGGACAATCTGGTCGGTAACCTGGACGCCGAGGTCAGAGCCGAGCAGCGCCGCTTCCAATTCCTGGATTGCGCCAGCCTCGAGACGGGGCGAGCGGGAGACGATCCGTTTGATTTGGTGAGCCAGCTTGCTGTGAGTTTTTTCCAGGCCGAACCTGAACTTGGCAAAGAGGCTGGTCAAGCGACGGCCTCCGAGTTTCGTTCCGCGGCGCGTTGCCGGAGTTTCTCGACGTGCTCGAAGGGGAGTCTGACCGAGCCGATCAGGGGTTTGCCTTTGCTGTATCCGTGGCAGTCCGAACCGCCGGTGACCAGGAGGTTAAAGCGGCCGGCGATTCCCAGATAATGCTGTGAAGCAGCCACGGAGTGTTTCGTATGAAAGCATTCGATACCGTCCAGGCCGGCATCGACGATAGTAGGGATGATTTCGTCACAGTGGTTCAGCCCGGGATGCGCCAGAACGGCCAGACCGCCGGCCTGATGAATCAATTCAATGGCGCTGGCGGCGGACATTTTGAATTTGGGCACCCAGGCGGGACGGTTCTTTTTTAGAAACCGTTCAAAAGCTTCGTCGAGATTGGCGCACAGGCGGGCTTCGACCAGCGCGCGGGCGACATGGGGACGGCCCGGGGACCGGCAATTGGCCAAAGCGAACACGCGCTCTGCTTCCAAAGGGACGCGCAGGGCCTGGAGGCGAGCAACCATCTCTCGAATGCGATTTTGGCGGACGGATTGAAAGTGAGCGATTTCGGCGAGCAAGCGGGGATTCTGAGTGTCGAGACAGTAGCCGAGGACGTGCAATTCGTTGCCGTCCTGCTCCGCGGTCAGCTCCGTACCGGGAATGAACTCGATGCCGGCGGTTTGGGAGGCCATTGCGGCGCGGGCGCAACCCTCGACTGTGTCATGATCGGTCAGGGCCACCGCGGCCAGGCCGTGGAGACGGGCTTGCGCAACCAGTTCTTCCGGTGAAAAGGTGCCGTCGGAGAATTGAGTATGGAGATGGAGATCGGCGAACTTCATTTGACTTCCCGGGCCGGGCGCATCAATTCGCTCTTCACTTTATCCAGGATGCCGTTCACAAATTTGCCGCTGTCCTGGGTGGAGAATTTCTTGGCGATATCGACGGCTTCGTTAATGCTGACCACGGGAGGAATATCGTCTCGATGAAGCATTTCGTAAATCGCCAGGCGCAGAATATTTCGGTCCACAGCGGCAATCCTGTGGAGCTCCCAGTTTTTGGCGTGCTTCTTGATGACGGTGTCGGCCTCATCGCGATTTTTCAGAGCGCCAAGAATGAGGGGATCAGCGAAGAGTCGCGTGGCCGTCTCATCGACCGTCGGCGGAGGCAGCTCGACGGGCTGGCCCCAGGTCGCCGCGCCTTTCTCCTCGGCGATGGCGGCTGCGCGTTGTGAATCCCAGAATTGCGCCAACGCCGCCTCCAGATCTTCGGGCGGATTCAAGTCGTGCTGAAATAGAAATTGGACGGCGCGTTCGCGCGCCTCCCGGCGTTTTCCCATAAACGGGCATCATGCCGGAGCTATTCCGCGGAAGGAATGAAAAAGTTCGAGTCCTAGCTGGTGGCCCAGGCGATCGCGTTGGCGGCCATGTGCACGATGGTACCGTAGAAGATGCTGCCGGTCAGAACGCGGGTCATGCCGACCCAAAGGGCGCCGATGAAGACGTAGGCCATCTGGAAGAAAACGTAACCGGCGTTGACAGACTGGACACCTTGGGCGTGCCAGAGACCGAAAAAGAGGCTGCTCAGGAGGAGCGCGCCGTTGATGGGAACGCGCGGGTGGACGCGGCGCGGGGCCAGTTCCTCGAAAAGGCCATAGAGATAGCCCGCGAAGACAAGGTCCTGCGCCAGGGGACTGATGACCCACATGGATGCGGGCGCGCCTTTGAAGGGGCGCACGTGGAGTTTAGGATAGACGATGGCCGTCAGTGCGATAGGGATGAGCGCGATCAGCAGCACCTTCCACCAATGCTCCTTGATGTGGCCGATGCGGAGACCGCTGCGAAGCGGTCGCGGCAAGGCGAGCAGTAGTCCGAAGAGCTCTGGCTAATGGTCTTGTCTGGCATATTGTGAGGGACTCACCAACGAATTTCATCTGGCCACCCACCACAAGCAGGCTGCTGACAGTGATGCAGCCGAGAGAAACAAGCCGAGGCGATTGCCTTTGGTCCGCTTTTCCGGTTCGGCTGGGCCTGGCGCGGGAAGCAGACAGAGGACGGCGACTCCGACAACTCCACCGCCCAGGAGCCAGCAGGTGGCACTGTAGCCTTTGAACCGAGCCAACAGCGCTGTCCACAGGCAAAAGAAGAGCAGCGCTGTTGGCAGAAGCAATTGTTGCCATTTCATATCCAACGGCATACCGAAGGTTCTCCTCTAACCGACGCCGCGCGGAGGATTGGTCCTGGACGCCTAAGGACTTGATAGCCGGTAAAATCGTCTTGCATAACTTGCGGCGTTTATGTCTTCGAAAGAAAACGCCCCGTTGAAATCGGTGAGTGTTGAGCCGATTGAGGAAAAGCTTGCCGGAGCCAAATCGGAAGAGGCCTCGATGGTGTATCGACGGTTAGGAGCGCCGGTTCCATACAAAGTGACATGGCCGCCGTTGGCTGACAGGCTGACGGATGTAATGGCCAAGGGATCGGGCTTGAACGCCAGCCATACTGGCGTGTCGAGACCAGATGCAAAACCGCTTCCGCTTCCCGAGGGGGTAAATTTGGTGATGGCGCCGCTGAGGCTCTCCGCGACGAAAAGATTGCCCGCCTTGTCGAACGCCAGGCCTATGGGTTGATTGAGGCCGTTTGTGAATGTGGATTTCGCCCCCGCAGACGTAAACTTATAGATGCTCCCCGACAATGCGGACGCATTCGGACCCTTGTCGGCAACATAGAGATTGCCCTGGGTGTCGAAAGCCAGACCACGGGGGTTCCCCGCCCCGGTGACAAAGACGCTCTGCGTCCCATCCGGAGCGAACCTGAAAATCGTTCCGGCCGCTCCGCAGGAAATGAACAGGTTACCGCTACTGTCAAATGCCAGGCCGTCCGGTGCGCTCTCTAAAGTGGCGAAGGTGCTCTGCGCGCCGGTGGGCGCGAATTTGAAGATGTTGCTGCTGCCTCGATCCGCTGCGAAAAGGTTGCCGGCTGCATCAAAAGCCAGTCCTACGGGAAGGCTAAGGCCACTAGCGAAGATACTCTGTGTTCCGTCGGGGGTAATTTCAAAGATACGGCCACCGCTGGCATCCGCAGCGAAGAGATTACCCGCACTGTCAAAAGCGGCGCCAAAAAGCTGATCCCCGTCGAGGGTGTAGAAAGTACTCTGAACTCCGCCCGGGCTGAATTCTGAAATAACGCCGTTGGTGCCGCCGGTCACGAACAGATCGCCCGCGGGAGGAGGGATTCCAACGATCTTAAAATGTGCTGTGAGCGAGCATTGCATCTGGATGCTGGGTGGATTCGTTGGATCTTGACCGCCCCCGCCACCGGTTCCAGCGACGAAAGAATACCTTCCCGCAGAAAGTACTACGGCATTCGAAAAATTAATCGAGCCACCTGGCTTGGAGACCGTACCCCCATCCAAAGCGGCCTCTACAGTTCCGCCGAGGCCCTGGACATTGGTGCCTAAATGATCCTGGACGTAACAGTACGCCCCACAAACCTCGGTGGAGTTCGTCGTGCCCGAGGCCGAAGCTGACGCCTGCCCTGACACCACTAAGATCGAAGCGCGATCCAAGTAAAAACCACCATAGACTTCGACCTGAAATGTCAAATCGGAAATAGGACCTTCCACTCCGTGGGCGCTGGCTAAACCAGTCGTTGTAACGGTGGCTTCCCTCCGACTGGAGAAAGCAACGGATCCGCTGCCACTCGAAGCGGCTGTCGCGTATGCGTCCGACGCCGAGACGGAAAAGCTGTCCGTAAAGTTAGTCGGCGCCCAATACAGGTTCACAAAATAATTCGTGTTGTAGCCGTCTGCATCAAGCGGGGTGATCACGTCACTGAAAAACGAAAAGCTGGCCTGGTAGTAAAATCCGTCGGCGCGGCTGATGCCTTCCGCGGCCGTCAGCACCAAGGCCACTGGAAGCACGGCGAACAAGCTTGAGATGTGGAACTTTGGTTTGAAGAGTGTTCCTGTTCCTGTCTGATTTGTGGCGGCGGCGCAGCCGATAAGACCGGCACTCGAAGAGGCTCTCGCTGCGCCGACTTTGTTAAGGAGCGTTTTCATGGTCTCACTTCTGCCTCATTGTTTCAGGGCGCGATAGTAGCGCATCGGGAAGTTTGTGGCTGCGAGGTCGCTGTAGCGCCAAATGCCGTTGGTGGCCTCCATCGTGCCGAGACTCACCCAGTTCGTTGTTTTCAAATTTGTGTTGGCAAGCGCGGAGTAAGTGCGCCCAGTCTCGCCCAGCATGCAGAACTTAAAGGCGCCGTTGGATTGTATCCCGGCGGGAATCAGCACATGCTGTGGCGGCGTATAGAAGAACGTAGCCTGGGTGGCCGTCCCCATGGCACCTCTGGCATCATGCGCACGGGCGGTAAAATTATTGCTCCCCGGGAAATCGTAAGAGACGACTAACTGGAACTGGGAAGGCGGATTAGGGAAGGAGGCCAGGACCGTCGAGCCCACCAACAGATCGACATTGGTGACGGCGTCGTCCAGGTCGGTGGCTGTGACCTGAAGCTGGAACGGCACGCAGACCACTTGTGTGGATGGTCCGCTTATTGTGACGCTTGGGACATCGTTGCTCGAGATGAGATAGACGTTCGTCGGCGTATAGATTATCCCCAGGCCTGCTAGGTTGGCGTTGTTGGCGGCGAACGTGCCGGAGAGCGCAGAGGAGCTCAGTATCGTGAACACGTCGCCGCCCACGGGCCTAAACCCGTTCACCAACTGGACGTTCAACGTGCCATCCAGTTGGGCCGTTCCGGAGACAAGCAAGCGGTCGTAGTTGGTCGCGGCGGTTCCGCCAAGCTCGATGTTAATAACACAGGAGGACGTTTGCGGTAGATTCCCGATGAGGGTGAGGATACCGACTGAGCTGCCCGGGTTGATTATTCCCCGGTTGACAAAGGTTGTGTTGGCGACATTGAGCGTGCCGTAACCTTGAACAACAGCGCCAGCAGCATTGACGAAACTCGGGCCGTTAAAACTGAGCGTGCCAACTCGAATGTCCACCGTGCCGCTGTTGTTGAAGACCCAATCAATGTTGTTGGTACCCGTGCCGGCGGACTTGCGGAAGGTGCCCGCGTTGTAAACGGTGAAACTGGCCGGACCACAGCACGAGTAGCAGCAGGTCAGCGCAGCATCGGTTTGCAGATCGAAAACGGCCCCTAACTGGTTGCTGATGACATTGACGTCCCCGCTTTGGTTGCGGCCCACCAAGTTGCCAGCCGTCCAAGTGACGCTGCCGGCATTGTTGAGCGTGCTACCGCCGAGGTACTTGTCGCTGGAACTGCTGACACTCAGTAGGCCGCCACTGGCGATCGTCGCAGCCCCGAGGATGTAGCCGCTGGTCCAACTGTTCGTGCCACCACTCCACGTGTTGGTGCCGGCCAGTGTGGCCCCAGCCAGTTCCAGATTGTTGGCCGGGATCGTGCCGTTGAGGGTGACAGTGCCACCGGTCAGCCGCTTCAGCCCCGCCCCGGTGAAGGCGGTGCCGCTGTTGCCGGTGTAGTTGCCGTAAGCGCCAGTCAATATCATCACTGCGCTGCTGCCCGCGTTGAAAGTGCCGGTGCCGGTCCCGCCGGCATTGAAGCTCAGCCCGCCGCTTTGCACATCCACCGTGCCGCTGTTGTTGAAGACCCAATCAATGTTGTTGGTACCCGTGCCGGCGGACTTGCGGAAGGTGCCCGCGTTGTAAACGGTGAAACTGGCCGGACCACAGCACCCGTAGCAGCAGGTCAGCGCAGCATCGGTTTGCAGATCGAAAACGGCCCCCAACTGGTTGCTGATGACATTGACGTCCCCGCTTTGGTTGCGGCCCACCAGGTTGCCAGCCGTCCAAGTGACGCTGCCGGCATTGTTGAGCGTGCTACCGCCGAAGTACTTGTCGCTGGAACCGCTGACACTCAGTAGGCCGCCACTGGCGATGGTCACTGCCCCGAGGATGTAGCCGCTGGTCCAACTGCTCGTGCCACCGCTCCACGTGTTGGTGCCGGCCAGTGTGGCCCCAGCCAGTTCCAGATTGTTGGCCGGGATCGTGCCGTTGAGGGTGACAGTGCCACCGGTCAGCCGCTTCAGCCCCGCCCCGGTGAAGGCGGTGCCGCTGTTGCCGGTGTAGTTGCCGTAAGCGCCAGTCAATATCATCACTGCGCTGCTGCCCGCGTTGAAAGTGCCGGTGCCGGTCCCGCCGGCATTGAAGCTCAGCCCGCCGCTTTGCACATCCACCGTGCCGCTGTTGTTGAAGACCCAATCAATGTTGTTGGTACCCGTGCCGGCGGACTTGCGGAAGGTGCCCGCGTTGTAAACGGTGAAACTGGCCGGACCACAGCACGAGTAGCAGCAGGTCAGCGCAGCATCGGTTTGCAGATCGAAAACGGCCCCTAACTGGTTGCTGATGACATTGACGTCCCCGCTTTGGTTGCGGCCCACCAAGTTGCCAGCCGTCCAAGTGACGCTGCCGGCATTGTTGAGCGTGCTACCGCCGAGGTACTTGTCGCTGGAACCGCTGACACTCAGTAGGCCGCCACTGGCGATCGTCACTGCCCCGAGGATGTAGCCGCTGGTCCACTTGAAACCACCTTGGACCGTCAGCAAGCCGCTGCCGCCCAACGTGCCGCCATTTATGCCAAGAATACCGTTCGTGTTGACCGTACTGGCGTTCGTCAGCGTCAGTGTGCTGCCGCCGTTCGTTAGAGTTTGATGCCCGCTGGCGCCGCCGAGGGTCAGGCTGGCAATGGTGGCACTCGCGTCCAGGGTGACGGTATAGGTGCCATTGTTTGTAATCATGGCATTGTCGCCATCGCCAGGCAGTTGATTGGGACTCCAGTTTGCCACACTGCTCCAGTTGCCGCCATTGCTGTTGGTCCAAATGATCGTAGCCGCATGCGCAAATTGACGGCACAGGCAACACACGACCAACAGCGCCAGTACCGTTCGCATTGCCAGAAGCGGGACAGTTTTCATTTGGACCTTCGTAGGTTTCGCTTTTGTTCGTTCATTTTCTTCCAGTGCCAAAAGGCGAGCGGACACGTCTGCGCGAGGCTCGCCGGCTGACCGTTTGAAGACCCCGGCAGAGTCAGTGACTGCTCTCGCAAGCAGGCCTTTTCGGCTTCTACTCCTTACAGAAGAAAATCAGCGAAGCTATCACATGGAATCTCAGATTTCTGAGAGCGGAGTGCGGAACGCGGAATGCGAGGTTCTGAGTTCGGAAGTTGGGGGAGCGGCTTATCGGCGCCAGGCCTTCTGGCGGGGATCGTAGGCGAAGACGTCGTCGTGGAGCGATGGCGGTTGGCCGCCCCAGCCGCCGACGACGTAGAACTGACCATCGAACGACTGAGCGCCTGAACCCCCGTAGCGGGCCTCGGGCATGGAGGCCAGCGTCTCCCACCGGTCGTGATTGGCGCGATACGCCTGGAGGGTTTTGACTTCACCCGTGAGGCTCAAGCCTCCGGAAACATAGATTACGTCATTCATGGCGGCGACGAAGGCTCCACTGACAGCCAGAGGCATCGGCCTTTTCGCGTTCCACTTCCCGTCCGAGGCCAGCGCCAGGATACCGTTCGTGGGGCGCCTGCTCGGCGGAACAAGGCTGTGCGTGAGGTCGAATGGATGAAAAAACCACCCTGAAATCTCAACTCGGAGCGCCGAGTCTGCCGTGACGAGCAAGGTTGGGCGTGCCGTGCGTTTCGATGAAGCCACTTCCTCAGCGAGCGCCCGGGTACGGTGTGCTTAAAATCGACCGCTTACTGCGTAGCTACGGCTTAGGCGGCATGACCATGTGATGGGCTCTAAACATCTCCAGAAACTATGGCCAAACCAATGCACGGTAAAAGCGGCGGCTGTTGTTGGCGGTCGGAACAGTCACGACGAACGAATCGGCTGGCGCATTGGTAGCCAGGACGGAAACCCAATCTGAAAGATTGCTTGAAGCATAAATGGTGTAGTTTTGCCCACGAACGCCGGTCAGGCGGAACTGAAATTCGCTGACAGACTGGAGCCTCGGTTCGCTAAGCGTGGGTTCGCCAACCGTGGTAAACCTGCCAGAGAGCGGAGTAGATGCTAACGCGTTACCCGCGAGGTCGAAGAAACCATCCGCTGCGTTCATGGGAACGAGTGTCCAAGAGATCACAGCGTTCGCCGGGAGAGCACCTGCGTAAGCGGAACTGAGCGTCCGTTTGTCCGCAGACCAACTATAAACGAAATCGCACGTGTTCAGATTCGAACTCCAACTGATATCGTGGTCCCCAAGCATCGATTCGTTGAAAGTGAACATGATTGGGGTATTCAGGAGCACATTCGTAGCTTCGTCAGCAGGTGTCGAAGCAGCGAGAAAAGGAGGGACGGTGTCCGGCGAGCCGATCGTAACAAGGTTAATCTTCGTGCGTGTGTAATGGGTGGCGCCGGCCCGTACCCCCGGATACGAACTGTTCGTCAACTGGCCCGAGTTGGCGAAGAAGAATAGACGTGCGTCGTAGGTCTGACCCGCCGACAGAGTGTTAGTGGGGATTACCACGGACGTGTCAGTGCCGCTGAGCGCTCCCGGCATGCCCGGGTTGGGGGTGATGAAGGCTAACAACCCTTGACCTGTTAGCGCGTAGAACTGGACAAAGTTATTCGTCGTGCCTCCCGCAAAAGCATCCCACATCACTGTGAAGCTGGCAGAGGCGTCCACGCTCTGGGCAGCGGTGAAATTGGCGAAGTGTGGCGCGGGCGGCAAACTGTCGGTGATAGAAAGCGACAAGTTCGTCCGCGTCCCGTCATGGCTCGTGAAGATGTTCATCGCATAGGTTCCATTTGGGAACGAAGCGTTCTGATCTGCTTGATTGGTGAAATTCTGGAACAACTGCCAAAAGGAACCGTCGGAAGAGCCGTCCAGATTTGAAACGGTGCTGTTTGGCATTATGACCGTCGCATTGGTAACCAGGTCTGCACACGGAGCGCTCACGTACACGCTGACATAATAGGGAGTCTGAGCAATGGGAAAGGGCGGGCCGGTACTGGTTTGTTTGTTTAAAAGAGCTTTCAGCACGCCGTAGGACGCGGTGTCGGCTGCAGCCGCAGTGAAGGTGAAGCATGCAGTCAAAATCAATGCAACTTTGATTCCGGCGTCAATTTTGTTCGCTTTCATTTATGTGCTTTCGTGATTGTTGGCACCCTTTTGTTCCTGATTGGCCTTTCCAGGCTTCCACTTCAGATCTAGCGTAACGCTGTAGGTCCCGCTGTGGTGATCATGGCGTTGTCGCCGTCGCCGGGCACCTGGTTGGGCGCCCAGTTGGCGGCGACACTCCAATTGCCGCCGCTGGTATTTGTCCACGAGATAGCAGCAGCAGGCGCAGACTGAGCGCAGAGGCTGCAGGCAGCGACGAGACCCCGCAGGGAGCGGGTTTGTCGGTCGGGGATCGTTTTCATTTTCGGGACTTTCTGGTTTGGAATCGGGAGCCATATCCTTGACTCGGCCAACCGCGGAACACGGGAAATACTCGGAGCTTTCCCACCAGACTATTCTTCGTTTTCCAGTTCATCGGCTTCTACCCCTTACAGAAGAAAATCGCGGGAACTATTACAGGAAATTTGATCAGTTCGTTCTGGCTTTCTGGTTTGCCTCTTCATTGCTCTCGCTAAGAAAAACGGATCAAGCCAGCGAGGGAACCAGCATCATGGCCAAAAAAATCCGACCTCCCTTGCGACCGTTCAGGGCCCGGCTAGCGCCCGATAAAAGCGCAGGCTGTTGGTGGCCCTAGTGTCAAGGATGACAAAGGCGTCGGTGGGCGCGTTCGTGATCAAAAGCGTGCCCCAGTTGGACGAGTTCAGCAAATTCCCGTTTGTTTGGATGGTGTAGTTGTAGTTCCGCACTCCGTTGAGCAGAAACTGAAGCAGGCCAGGCGCGGGGCGCGTCACACCTGAGAGGTTCATGTTCGTGATTGCCAGATCCACCGGCGCCGAACAGCCGGTCAGGTTTATGTTGCTGGTGGACCGATTCGCGTAGCCGTAAAGCCACAGCACGTCGTTGAAAACACCGACACCCCAATTGGTCCCGCTGGTAACTGCCAGGGTGTAAACTCCGTTGGGGGGATAACTGCGGCCAACTGCTTCCAACAAACTGTCACCCTGATCAGTCACAAGTTGGGCACTGCAATCAAGGCCGATCACAGGTCTGCCGGTCTGATCCTTAAGAGTGCCATAAATCAAAGCGTTACCCTTGGGAACCTGGAAATTAACATTGGCCACGCTGCCAGTCGCCGTGATGATGTTCGTGCCTTTAGGTGACTGATAACCGTAGAGAGGGAAGTGGTCCTCCGCTGGTTTGATCTTCCACTGGCCACCGGTAACCGGCAGCGTGTAGTTCCCGTTCGTATCGGCCAAACCGAAGGAAACCAGCTTATTCGTGGATGTGCCCAGGACGCCCACTTGGATGCCTTTGTTGGGTGGAGCTAGATCGCTGATTCTTCCTGACACGCTCAACGAAGCGCTGACCAGTGAGAGGTTGTTCGTCACAAACTGGTTGGCCACAACCGTCACCGCGCCCGCAGTGAGGTCGGAGACATAATTGCTCCTCAACAAAGAGACAGCGGCCACCATGTAATTACCGGGCGCTGCATAAAGCGCGTAGTTACCGTCAGCATCGGTAAATCCCGCGCCCCCGCTTTCGGCGCTCTGTCTTATCAGCGCGACAAGGCCATTAGTCAGTGGCGTCCCACCCGCCGTGATTCTGCCTCGGACTCCCTGCCCTCTAGTCGTGGCTATCACGGTGAAAACTTGAGCGGCCAATTGAACGCCCGTTGTCGCGTCGGAAACCCGGTAAATGAATTGCCCAGGCGCCAGATCCAGCGTCTTGTGCACGCTTGGGAAAAACAGCTCGGTCTTGATCTGGCCGTTGGTGGAGGCGTCCACGTCGCCGGGCACGTTCAGATTCGTCAACCCGCACAAGATCGGCTGATAACCGTCAGCCACGACCAAGCTCCTGACCACCAGATCAGTCCCATCCACTATCCCGTTGGTGTTGAAGTCGGCCACTTTATCCACTCTCGCGCTCGCCCCAGGCGTCAGCCCGCTGATCGTTAAGCTAATCTTGCCAACAAAATCGTTCGTGATAACGGACGGACTGACCGTAAGGCCCACGGCACCTTTCACCGCCGTGGCTGGGTTCAGGACCACCGCGGCCAAAAGCATCGGCAATGCGCTTAGGACCCGCTTGAGCAACCAAATCGCTTTCATTTCTTACCCTTCTAGTGTTCGAGTTCTTAGTCTCTACTTCCTTACAGAAGAAATTCAGCGCAATCATTACAAAGAATACATTTACGAGATAGCTTCTAAGGAAACAGCGTGAAGGCTTCAACGGTCGCCAAGGGCGTCCCATTTTTTGAACCGCCAATGGCGTACAACTTGCCCTGGACAGCAGTGGCAGCGAGACCGGAGCGAGCGGTAGGCATCGGGGACGCCGTAACCCAATGGTCTGTGGCGGGATCATAAGATTCGACAATGCTTAAGTCTTCGCCACCGCCATTGTTGCCGCCCAGGACGTAGAGTTTGCCCGCAAGCACGGCGCCTGCGGACTGCTGGCGAGCGGTGGGTAGAGGAGTTTTAGTAGTTCACGTGCCCAACAGCGGCTCATAGACATCGAGTTGATGAGTAACTGAGCCGCGGGCGTCCATTCCGCCAGCGACGTAGAGCTTCCCTTCGAGCACACCCCCAGCGGCGCGCGTGTGCACGCTCGGGGAGATGTTGGTCCTGCTCCAGCAATTGTTTAGCGGATCATAAATGTGCAGATAGCTGCGATTGCCGCTGTAGCCATCGCAGTAGCTGGCGACATAAAGCTGGCCACGGATTAATCCGGAAACCCCACAGCCGCTGAGGATGGGCATGCCGGCCCCGATCATCCAGGAATCTGTCTGCGGATCATAAACGAAGAGATCATCGTGGGGCAGACCCGGCTTGACGGTCCAGCCGCCCATGACGTAGAGCCAACCGTTAATCTCCTGAGCGCCGCTGCCATCGTACCGTCCGGCGGGCATCGGCGCCAAGTTAGTCCAAGTCTCGGCTGCAGGATCATAGGCGAAGAGGCTGGCAGTATCGGTCTCATTCCATCCGCCGGCGACATACAAAATCCCATTGACGGTTGCGACGGCGGGTTCCCTTCTGGGAAGAGGCAACGGGGCCCGAACGCTCCAGGTGCCCGCTTGGGGGAATCCCGTCAAAGGGCTGAGCGATAACGTGATCAAAGCGGTTATCTGAAGAATTCGCTGGTTCATTTGTTTTTCGTTCTGGCACCTGAGGCAAACCGGACTGTGCAGCTCGCTGCCGCTTACGCGAGCCTGGCAAGAGCGCGCACCGGCTTTCTACTCCTTACAGAAGAAAATCGCTGCAAGTATTACTGGAGATCTTTGCTCAACGGACTCCTTAAGGGCCGGGCAGCGTCTTGGAATGCGCCAGTCCACTGGCGCTTTCCCTTGAGCAAGCCCCTTCCGACGGTGGTAGGCGCGCGATTATTTCGCCTGCATTTCAACCCCCTGAGTCTTGAGCAAGCCCCTCCGACGGTGGTAGGCGAGCGAGACCCAAATCCAAAGCGCCAGAGGGCGAGAGGGCGGGCGCACTCCCAAACCTGCCAGGCTCGCAGCCATTTTGCCTTTAGCGCTCTCACTGATTTTTACGATCCGACGCCCTTGGCCTCGTTCACCTTCTCCAGGCTTTGCGGCGGGGATCGTAGGCGAACAGATCGTCGTGAAGCGATGGCGGTTGGCCGCTCCATCCGCCGATCACATAAAGCTCGCCGTTGAGCGGCTGCGCGCCGCAGCCTCCATGGCGGCCTCCCGGCAGGGGGGCGAGCTTTTCCCACCCATTCTTGCGAGGAAAATAGGCCTGGAGGTCTCTGACTTCACCCGTGGCGGTCCGGCCTCCGACAACATAGACCGCTCCATTCAGGGCGGCGATAAATGCTCCACTGACCGCCAGTGGCATCGGCCTTTTTGTCTGCCATTTGCCGTCGGCAGCCAGCGCGAGGAGAGTCGTGGTGGGGTGGCCGTCTGCACCCCGGCCGCCCACGACATACAGAGTGCGCTCGATCACGGCAGCGCCAAGGTCCTCCAGCGCGGTTGGGAGAGATGGGCCGTCGGACCAGTGACTGGTTTTGGGATCGAACATCTCGACAGCGCGCGAAAGATTGGTTCCATCGTTGCCGCCGAGGACATACAGTTTTCCGTCGAGCACGGCACCGGCTGTGTGGGCTCTTGGCAGATGCATTGTCGCGTTGGTCTGCCAGTTGGTTACCGCGGGATGATAAACGTCCAAGCTACCATGGATGCGTCCCTTGCTGTCAATGCCACCTGCGAGATAGAATTTTCCGTCAATCACCCCGCCCGCCCCCGCCGCATGAACCTCAGGTGAGGCCGGCAACGCGTGCGACCACCTGTTTTCCGTCGGGTCGTACGAATGGAAATGCTGCCGGTGCCCCGCCTGGCCATCACAAGGGCTGGTGACGTAGAGTTTGTCGTCAATGACTCCTGAAAGGCCACACCCGGTCAGCAATGGATGTGGAGCAATGCGCCCAGGCCAGGTGGTGTTGGTAATCAGGAGCGAGTCGGTTGCCCAACTGTATCGATGTGTGTCGAAGACGAAAATCTCATCATGAGGCAAGCCCTTGCGGCTTGAAGTGTAGAGGGGTTTGGCCGGACTGGTCCAGCCGCCGATGCAATAAAGCAGTCCTGAAATGGCGTGTGCGCCCGAGCCGTCCTCTCTGGCTTCGGGCATGGCCGGGAGTGAACTGTCCCAGGAGGCTGTCGTCGGGTGATACACCTGAAGCAGCGGGGTTTCGGCGGAGCTTCTGCCGCCGGCAACATACAGAACGTTGTCAACTACAGCGACGAAGAACTGGCTAACAGCCATGTCCATCGAGCTTTGCGCAACCCACACGCCATTTGAAGTCAACGCTTCCATCGTCCTCAACGGCGCCACCTGCCCGCTAACGGGGTCCTTCAGTTCTGGCCCCCAGCCACCCAGGACGTAAAGTATTCCGTTGAGCACGGCGGCACCGAAGCTAGTCCGCGGCGCGGTCATCTCCGGCCCATCGGTCCAGCGGCTGGTAGCAGGATCATAGATTTCGACTTTCTTGAGGACGTTGGTTCCATCAGTGCCGCCGAGAACATAGAGCTTTCCACCGAACACAGCGCCTGCCGCCCCTAAGCGTGGAGTCGGCAGAGGGGCGCCGACAGACCATTCGTTTGGTTCCGGGTCATAGATGTCGAGCTGCCGATTCAGGTCACCCTTCTCATCTTTGCCGGCAACAAGGTAAAATTTTCGATCGATCACCCCATAGCTCGGATACACGTGAATGGTCGGAGTGCCGGGCAATTTCGACCACTGATTGTTAAAAGGATCGTAGGCATGAAACCAGTTGCGATTTCCCGGCTCACCAGCATAGCCATCAGCGGGGCTGGTGACGTAGAGTTTGCCTGCAATAAAACCGGAAGCGCCGCGGCCACTGAGGACCGGGATGGGCGCCAACCGGCTGCGCTCGTTTGCACCTGACGACGCCTGATCCGCTCGCCGCCCCAACTCCGGCAGCCGACCCCGCTGCGCGAGCAGAGCAATCACGACGAGCGACAGCCCCAGCGTAAGCGTCAGGCTGACGGCCAAACTGGCCACGGCAGGATGCCGCCTGCACCAGCGCCAGGCTTTCTGGGCCTGGCCGACGGGCCGCGCGAGGATCGGTTCGTCGCGCAGAAACCGGCCCAGTTCGTCGGCCAACTCCTGTGCACTTGCGTAACGACGTTGGGGAACCTTTTCGAGGCACTTCACGCAAATGGTATCGAGATCCCGCGGCACAGTTGGCACGAGCTTCCGCGGGGCGACCGGGTCCACGCTGGCCAGCCGGGCCAATGTGGCCTGGAGCGTTTCCGCGGCGAAGGGTGGCCGCCCAGTGAGCAGGAAATAAAGAACCGCACCGAGCGAATAGACATCGCTTTGCGGGCCTACCTCACTGCGTCCGGCCCCGGCCTGTTCGGGCGGCATGAAGTTGGGTGTGCCGAGGACCTGGCCGGTAAGAGTGAGTTGAGGGTTGTGAGTTGAGAGTTGAGAGTCCGTCAGGCGCTTGGCTAAACCAAAGTCGGTGATCCGCGGCTGTCCAAAGGAATCAATCAGGATATTGGAGGGTTTGAGGTCGCGGTGCAGCGTGCCCTGTTGGTGGGCGTAATGGATAGCCTCGGCGATGATCTTGACCTGGGCGGCGGCGCGGCGGAACCACTCCGCATCCCGCACTTTGCAGGCGGCGCTCCACTGGGCCAGGCTCTGGCCTTCGACGTAGTCCATCGAAAAGAAATGGAGACCCTCGTGCTCGCCGACTTCGTGGATGGCGACGATGTTGGGGTGCTGCAAACTCGCGGCCGCTTTGGCTTCGGCCCGAAACCGCTGAACTTCCGCCGTGCTCGCCAATTGTCCGGCGAGAATCATCTTCACCGCCACAACGCGGTTGAGGCTGACTTGACGCGCCTTGAAAACGACGCCCATGCCTCCGCGAGCGATCTCCTCGAGCAACTCATAATCTCCGAACTTACGCAAAGGAGCAGCCCGCGCAGGTTCGGCGATGGCCGGCGTCTGCATCGTCGCGCCGAATGCCGAGCGAGCGATGCAATTGGGGCAAAGGCCCTCGAACAGGTTCGGAGGCAAGGCCGAACCGCATTCTGAACAAACTCGTGTATCGGGCATGGCGCGGACGCAAAGCGAGCTAGACAGATCACTCCGGTCTCGGCTGGCCGCCAATGACCGTCAACAGGTAGCGCATCTCGTCTTCAATTTCGGCTGGGTTGTCCAAAGTGTTGGCAATTTCGGCCCGCACTAACTCGCCGTACCGCTGGCGCAAGCGGTGCACAGCCATGGCGACGGCACCTGGGCTCATGTTCATCTCCGGCGCGAGCCGCGCGTAATCGCCGCCCCGGGTTTCGCCCTGCAGGAAGACCTTGAGACGGTCGAATTGGGCGGCCTTGCCCTGGGCCTCGCACTCCTCACGCAGGTGTTTGAGTGCTTGTTCCAGCAGCGCCCAGGCCCAACGTTGTTCGAACAGCACGGCGGCGGTCACGTCCGAAGCCGGCTCGAATTGGTAGCGTTCTTCCGGTGAAACCGCGTCGAGCGAGATGATTTGTTTGCCGCCGCCCCTTTTAGCTGCCAAGGTTCGGTCGCGTTCATTGGCCAGGAAGTGGTTCATCGCCGCGAGCAGAAACGAACGAAACTTGCCCTTTTCAGCACCCACACCGTTCAGGAAATCGTCTGCCAGCAGCCGCGCAAAGAATTCCTGTGTCAGGTCCTGGGCATCAGGCGCAGAACAACCGCGTCGTCTTACGTAGGCGTAAAGCGGGTACCAATAGGTGCGGCACAGTCGTTCCAAGGCGGCCTGGGCCGCCGGTGAACTGGTCTGTCCGGCCGCGAGGACTACGCTCCAATGGGTCGTCGTAAACCAGCTCTGACCCATCGTACTAGCGCCCGGCAATTGCTCGCTCTGGGCCATGGTTCCATGCCGATTCGTTTATTGAGCTCGATTGGCAGTCTAGGTTTCCGGAAGTGCTTGGCAAGGTGATTGGAGTGGGGGAGGTCCTTCTTCCGCGCTCTTGTTCTTTTGGCCGATGGCCGGGCTTTTCATCGTTGCCAGGAACGGAAGTTGGTTTACCCTTCCGCCCTCTTATGGCCGAGCTCCAGACGATGCCCGTCCTGCCTCCCCCGCGCGCCGATAACCGCCGGCCTGCCCAATTGCGGCCGGTCAATTTCCAAAACCACATTGCACCTCATGCCACCGGCTCGACCCTCATCGAATGGGGCAACACGCGGGTGATCTGCGGCGTCACCGTCGAGGACAGCGTGCCGCGCTGGATGAAGGATAAATCCATCACCGGCGGCTGGATTACGGCGGAATACTCAATGCTTCCTTACTCCACGCTGCAACGCAAACAGCGGGACATCACGCGGGGCAAAATTGACGGCCGGTCACAGGAAATCCAGCGCCTGATTGGCCGGGCCATGCGAGCGGCTATCGACCTCGAAAAACTCGGCCCCCGCACCATCTGGATCGATTGCGACGTGCTCCAAGCTGATGGCGGCACGCGCACAGCGGCAATTACCGGCGCGTACGTGGCGTTGTCCCTGGCCATCCGGAAAATGGTGGCCGAAGGAAAGGCTGTCGAGTGCCCGATGTTGAACGCAGTCGCGGCCGTCAGCGTCGGCATCGTCAACCAGCAAGCGTTGCTCGATTTGTGCTACACGGAAGATGCCGCCGCGACCGTGGACTTGAACTTGGTGATGAACTCGGCCGGAGATTTCATCGAGTTGCAGGGCACGGGCGAGGAGGCCACGTTCAGTGAAGCAGAATTGGCGGAGATGCTCGCGTTGGGCAAGGCCGGCATCGGCCAGTTGTTAGCCGCCCAACGAGCGGCTCTTGTGGAAGATTGATGACGAAGGCCCGGAAAGAGCCGAGGGTCGAGCGTCGAAGGTCGGGAGCAGGAGGGAGGAGACTGGTTCAGGGGACCATCGTAATCCGTCATCCTTGAATGAGACGTGGCCCACTCTGGAAACTATCAGTAACGACTACCAGTGAAGCGGAAGAGGTGGTTGCGGAGCTGCTCGGCGAGATATTGAACGAACCCACTTGCTCCTACACGAACGCGAGCGCTGGATGGACCCAGGTGACGGCTTATTTGCAGGCCCGAACGGCCTGGACACGCGCCCACGCAGAGAGACTCAAGGCCAGGCTAGAACAGATAACCGCGTGCGGTCTGCCCGTTGGCACCGGCCGAGTTCGCCTAACAAGGCTTCGATGGGAGGATTGGGCGGATTCCTGGAAGCGCCATTTTCGGCCAATCGAGGTTGGTTCCGTACTGCTCATTCAACCAACCTGGAGCCGGCGCCAGCCGCGTCGCGGACAAGCGCTCGTCCGGCTCGATCCCGGGTTGAGCTTCGGCACCGGCCATCACCCGACAACAGCGTTTTGTTTGCGGGAATTGGCGAGGAGACGCGTCCCAGGCGCGCATCAGTCGTTTTTGGACCTGGGCACCGGGTCGAGCATTCTGGCGATTGCCGCCGCTAAGCTCGGTTACAGGCCAATTGAAGCTTTCGATGTCGATCCCGATGCGGTCCGAGTTGCGCGAGCCAATGCCCGACTTAACCGCGTGACGCACCGCATCAGGTTTCTGAGGCAGGATATCGGCGAGCTTCCTGCTAGTGGCGGACGGCGGTACTCGCTGATCGGCGCTAACTTAACCGCCGACTTATTGCTGCGCGAGTGGCAGCGAATCCTCGCTTGCTTGCGGCGCGACGGAATCCTGGTGCTGGCGGGCATCCTCGAGCGTGAATTCCCCAGCGTCAAACGAGCTTATGAGAGCGCAGGATTGCGATTGCTCGCCACCCGCCGGGAGCGTGAATGGCGTTCGGGGTCCTTTCGTTCGCCGTGAGACGCTGGAAGGATTAAGCATTTTTACGGACGAAATTTTTTGAATGACATTTTCCGAGAGGAGTCATATACTTAGAGCACTTGAAGCAGCCGATACCAACTCGATTGCTTAATGGGCGGACTCAAGGAAAGCCCGTTAGCCTGCTTCGCTCCTGGTTAAACCTGGAACAAGAGAATCAAGCTATGACCAAATCGTTGGAAGTCATCAGTGAGGCCGTTCGTAACCCCAAACACCCGTTTCGGAAAGTGGATAACCAACCCAAAAAACCACTCAAACATCGATACGAACGAAGAAAGATTAAGGAATACCTGCACCTTGGGGACTGGATCGCAGGTGAGGCGTCCTCGTAGAGATCAAATTCAAATTCGATACTGTAAAGCCACGCGAGCGCGTGGCTTTGTCTTGTACGCGGGCAATTATTGGCATTCCGGGCAGAGCCCAAAAAACTCCAGCTTGTGGGTAATTGCTTTGAAGCCGTTGCGGGCGGCGATTCGCTCCTCCAGTTCGAGGAGCGAGCATTCATCCAGCTCGACAATTTCCGCGCAGCGAGTGCACACCAGATGATGGTGATGGCCGCTATCGCCCTCTGCCAGCAGCTCGTACCGGGCGGTCCCATCGCCAAAGTCAAATCGCTTGACCATTCCCATGGCTTCGAGCAGCCGGATCGAACGATAAACCGTCGCCAGATCGCATTCATTTTTCGGCAGCACCTCGAAAATCTCTTTGACTGTCATCGGATGCGCCACTCGGCCCAGAACTTCTAGAATGGCTTGCCGCGGAGCGGTCACCTTGCGCGACTCGCGCCGCAGCCGTTGGGCCAGTTCCGGCAACTGCCCACGCCGAACCGGGGGAGGATGGCGATGCGGATTCATCATTCAATGGAGTCGCAGGCTCAGTATGGCCAAGCCGATGCCGACGACGATGGCGCCGAGCTTGGCCAGGTTAAACCGGTGGATGTCACTGCTCTCGAACAGAATCGTCGTCGAAATATGCATGAAGATACCAATCACGAAGGCCATGAGTTCGCGCGTGTGGGCCGCCAGGGCCGTGTGTGCCCCAATCGACATGCCCAGCGGCGCCATGGCGGCGAACAGACCCAGAAGCGCCAGCGCGCTGCCACGCTTCATGCCGCTATGCAGCAACATCCCGAGCAGCGCGATTGAGACCGGGTAATTGTGCAGCATGATGCTCCACAACAGCAACCGGCGTGAGGCCGGGTCATAGTGCGTGCGCGCGTTGCCCAGCGCGCTCGCCTCCACCAGCGCGTGCAAACAAAGCCCCGCCACCACCCCGAATGGCATTCTTCCGGGCAGATGATGGGCGTGCCCGTGCTCGACTCCCAGGGAAATCATGTCCAGAGCAATCTGCGTGAAGAACCCGCCCAGAATCAGCACCCCGATGTGCAGATCATCCTGCGGCTGGATTCCCTTGGGCGAATGATACAGCTCCGGCAGAAGATGCAGCAGCGTCAGGCATAACAAGTAGGCTCCGGTGAAGGCGTTTAACAGTTTTACATGGCGCGGTTCGTAGAGCTTGAACAGGAACACGCTGGCGCCACCCAGGACGATCGTCGAAAGCAAAAGCAGGTAGTCCATCGAGTCAACTCTCAGGCAGCCACGACGCCGCCCGCCGCATTGCAAATCATTTGCATTTGGTCTCCAGCAAAATCCCCGCGACCGCTGTCGCGGGGAGCGCTCGAACCTTATTTCATAAGCAACATCTGCCGGGCGCGTTTGATGGCGCGATTAAGCCGCCGCTGATAATGGGCAGGCAGACCGGTGTATTTCCGAGGCAGGATGCGGCCCTGGTCGGTCACAAATTGGCGGAGCAGGTTAACGTTCTTGAAATCGAGCATGTCGGCAGTGAAATCGATCTTGGGCTTCGGCCGCTGGGTGCGAATTTCCATGAGCGAACCGCGGCCACGCGCTCCGTGAGTGTCGCGCTTTTCCGGGCGGGTTTTGCGGGGCATAAGTCGCGTTACTTGATTTCGCGATGAAGCGTATGACGTCGAAGCGCGGGATTGTACTTCATGAGCTGCAGCTTCTCCGTCTTGAGCTTCTTATTGCGCGTGGTGGTGTAGCGCGAGGGCGACTTGCCCTCCTTGCGCGCCTCGGTGCATTCGATAGTGATGATCTCTCGAGGCATGAATTATTCCTTTTCTTTCGGTTTCTCTTCCGGCTCTTCCTCTTCGACCTCGACCTCGGCCAAGCCCACGGCATCGACGGTGCCTAGCACGCCCAGGCGGCGTTGCCGCAAGGCGCCGTCGCGCTCGAGCTGCGCCTGCGCCTGTACTGTAAATCGCGTCCAGGGTATCGCTTCCAACCGGGTCCGGGGAATTGTCTTGCCGGTCAATTCGCAAATGCCATAGGTGTTCTTCTGAATGCGTTTGAGCGCCTCCTCGATTTCGTAGATCGCGTCCTGGTCCGACGACAACAGGCTCAAGGCGAAATCGCGATCGAAATTATCCGTGCCCGAATCCGCCATGTGCAGGCTGTAGCCGGCCATTTCCTGGGCGGATTCCTGGGCCAGACCGTTCATCTGGCGGATCAGTTGCTCGCGCAATTCCAGCAGCCGATTGTAAAATTTCACCCATTCGGATTTGATTTTCACCGGCCCATTTTTTTTCGGCGTCTCCACGGTCCGGCCGAGTATGGACGCGGCAGTGGCAGAGCCATGCGGTTTTTGCCGAGGGGAAGGCTTTTTTCCCGCTTCTTTTTTCTTTGTTGTCACAAACTAAAATGCCCGATGTTCTCTCACTTCAAATCTTTTTACCTCTCCCGGTATTAAGCCGGGCCATTTGAGGGCGCGGGAATGTAACAAAGGAAAAAAAATACGCCATAACTTTTTTCACTTTTTTTCGATGCACGCGTAGGCGTTGTGGTTATGGATGCTCTCCAGGTTTTCGGCTTCGACCTTGTACCAGGTCACGTCCGGGTGCGCATTGAGTTTCAGGGCCACGTTGCGCACCAGATCCTCGACGAAGACCGGGTTTTCGTAAGCCCGCTCGGTGACGGCCTTTTCGTCCTGCCGTTTCAACAAGGCATAGAGTTCCGAGCTGGCTGAGCTCTCGATGATCTCGATCAGGTCCTCGATCCAAACCGCTTTGCGCGATCGGATCTGCACCGTCACGACTCCGCGCTGATTGTGCGCGCCGTATGCGGCAATGGCCTTGGAACAAGGGCAAAGCGTTGTCACCTTCGCCTGCACTGTGAGCACGAAATCAATGGCCTTTTGCCGGGCGGTCGCGTCAAACCGGGCCACGTAATCCATCATGCTCTCCATTCCCGAAACCGGCGCCGTCTTGACCATGAAATACGGAAACTCGAGCTCCAGGTGCGACGTCCCGGCCTGAAACTTCGACTGCAGCGCATGCAGAATGTCGGTGATGTTCTCCACGTGGACGGTATCGCCGTGGGCATTGAGCACTTCGATGAACCGGCTCATGTGCGTTCCTTTGAATTCCTTGGGCAAATCCACAAACATGCCGATGGTGGCGACTGTATTCTGCACCGCGCGGGCCTTGTCCCGGACCTGAATCGGGAAGCGCAGGTTGCGCACGCCGACTTTATCGATCGGCAGTTCGCGGTGGTCGCGCTCGCTTTGTTTATCGTGCAATTTGGCCGCGGACCGGCGAACCGCGCGCATTAAACCGTTTCCACTGGGTTTGAACATAGGGGAAAGGTAACTGCCTTGGGTGAAATTGCAACGCCACCGCCTGGGAGAGGAACGATTGACAGACATCGCCTGTCGCCTTATGACGGCACAATGCATGCGCGTTTAGACTGGCGGCGACTGGTGATCGCTTTTGCTATCGGCGGTTTGCTGTCGGCGCGTGGGGAAAACTTCCGGGTGGCCACTTACAATCTGGAGAATTATCTTGATGAACCCACTCGGACCCGCGCTGCAAAGTCCGCTGAGGCCAGGGCCAAAATAAGCCAAAGTATCCTTGCGCTGAAACCGGATGTCATCGCGCTCCAGGAAATAGGAAGCTTGAGCGCGCTCGAAGAACTGCAGACCTCACTGAAGGCGGGAGGCCTTGATTTGCCCTACTGGGAGCATGTCTCCGGCTCCGATACCAATGTGCACTTGGCGATTCTGAGCAGGTTTCCCTTCAGCGCCCGACGACCACGCACTAACGACAATTTTCTGCTGGGCGGCCGCCGCTTCCGCGTCAGCCGCGGGTTTGGCGAGGTCGATGTGCGCGTCAACCCCGGCTATTCTTTTACCCTGTTGACTGCGCACCTCAAATCCAAGCGTCCAGTGCCGCAGGCGGAGGAGGCCGAGCTGCGGCTCGAAGAAGCCAAGCTGCTTCGCGAAGAAATCGAGGCCTGTTTTGCCGCCGATCCAAATGTCAACCTGGTTGTGCTGGGGGATTTCAACGACTCGAAAGATTCCGCTTCCACCAAGGCGGTCATTGGCCGCGGCCGGCACAAGCTGGTGGACACTCGCCCCGCCGAGCGCAACGGCGACCAAAGCCCTGCTGCTCACTCAGCCTCAGAGTCACGCAAGATCACCTGGACGCATTATTACGGCGTAGAAGACAGTTACAGCCGCATTGACTACATTCTGCTCAGCCCCGGCATGGCGCGTGAATGGGTCACCAACGAAAGTTACGTGTTGGCGACGCCGGACTGGGGAATCGCTTCCGACCATCGACCGTTGGTAGCCACGTTCGAGGCGGAGGATCGCTGACTCTCCGGTCTGTAGCGCCTTCTCGTCAGAGCGCCGCTGATTTCAAACCTGAAGAATGCTGCACAGCTTGTTCCTCCAGCGGCGTGACGGGGTCGATAAACAGCCAGCAAAGCCCGGCGATGACATAAGCAGCGGCAAACATCCAGAAATTGGCGTTCCAGTTGCCATCGGTGGCTTTCAGGACGAACGGGACGACCATAGGCGCCAGGGCGCCACCGGCATTGCCCATCATGTTCATGCTTCCGGAAAGCGAGCCGGCGCAGCGACCGCCCACGTCCATGCAGGCGCCCCACGAGCCGGGCATGGCCAGGTCATTGCCGAAGCTGGCCAGGCCAACCGACAGCACCGCCAGCAGCGGGTTCTTAAATTGCATCGAAGTCACCAGCATCACCGCCGCCCCCAGAAGGCCAACGAACCCGCACCAGCGCCGGGCCCACGCGACGCTTTCCAACCACCGAGCCAATGGATAGGAAATGAGCCCGCAAAAAATCGAGCCGAGCCCGCCGAAAAATAGTGGTATGCAATTCAGCAGCGTTCGCTGCATTTCGCCGAGGTGGGGAAAGGACTCGTTCAGGTAAGTCGGCATCCACGTGATGTAAAAATACCAGCCATACGACAGGAAAAAATACTGGGCCCACAGCAACCAGACCGTGCGGCTCGCCACAAATTTGCCCCAGGGAACCGGCCCGTGCTTCACGGCATTCTTTTGCGCCTCTTCCAGCAGTTCGAGTTCGCCGGCGTTCACACGCGGATGGGTGAGCGGGGTGTCCCGAAACCAGGCGTAAAAGAATATTGCCCAAACCACTCCGATGCTGCCAAAGACCACGAACGCCCAACGCCACGACACCAGCGAAATGACCCACGCGACCAGTAACGGTGTGAACGCCCCGCCCCACCGCGCGCTCAACCACATCATGCCCTGGGCGCGCACTCGTTCCGCGGACGGGAGCCAGATGGTGAACGCTTTCGTCAAGTTCGGGAAACAACCCGCTTCGCCCATGCCGAAGAAGAACCGGCAGAACATCAGCGAAACGGCATTCCACACCCAGCCGGTCGCCGCGGTAAACGCCGACCACATGAGCACGACCCGCATCAGCACTTTGCGCGGGCCGATCTTGTCACCCAACCAGCCGCCGGGGATTTCAAACAGGGCATAAGCCCAGCCAAACGCGCCAAAGGCGTAGCCCATTTGTTCCTTGGTCAGGCCCAGGTCGCGCTGAATCAACGGTGCAGCCTTCGAGATGCAGACTCGGTCAATGTACGTAATAACCGCCAGCGAGATGGCGAACACGATAATCCAATACCTCGCATGGGTCGGACGCAGGCCGGAGCTCGGCCCCGGCTGAGCTGCGGAAGGCGTCTCAGACGTTGGGGCCGGCATGCCCAAAGCGTACCGCTCGCGCTGGCACGGCGCAATGAGAACCCGCTTTGGTAGCAGTGGATAAAGGAGTGTGCCCGTCCCCGGGCACAGCGACACCCTATGAACTCTCAGACAGGGATAATCCGAGCGGCTTGCCCGTACGGACATTGCTGTGCCCGGGGACGGGCACACTCCCATACACGACTTGCCGCGCCGAGGTCAGTCGTTCTCCGCTGAGGTTACTTGCTTTCGACTCGCCTGTTTGTCTTCCCGCACCCAATATCTCCGCATGAGTCACCCCAACGACTTCAACCGCCGCGAATTCCTGAAAGCGAGCGCTCTTGCCGCCACGGCGGCAGCGCTCGCGCCAACAGGCGTCGCCGCTGCAGACGCCGCCACCGCGCACGCCAAAATGATTGGTATCCAGGCCGGCGCCGTCTCGTTTATCGATGAAGGAACAGAAGGGGTGCTCGATATTTTCCAGCAGCGCGGCGCAGTCAACACCATCTTCCTTGCGACTTTCACTTATGGGCGTGGCATCGCCGGCCGGCAGGTCCCCGGTCAACCGCTGCCCGACCACGGCAGACAGGAGTATGACCTGAATTTTCACGGCGGCAATTTCGCCATGCCTCATCCAAAGTTTTATGCGAACACTGCCCTCAAGCAGACCCGGGCGCCCGACCACGGCGACCTGGACATTCTGGAGGAGGTGCTGCCCAAAGCGCATCGCCGGGGCATGAAAGTCTTTTGCTGGTACGAGGATGTCTTCAGCGTCGATATTCCGGGCGTGGCCAATCTGCAGGAGCGGGACTGGCAAGGTCGGCCGGCGGGAACGCTTTGCCCTCTGCATCCCGATTACCGCAACTTCCTAATCGGGCTGACGGAGGATTACTGCCAATCCTACGACATTGACGGTGTGATGTGGGGCTCGGAACGCCAGGGTCCCTTGCACAATGCGATCGGCGCAAGGCACGGCGGCCGGGCTGACTCCGCGCGCGTCACTTGTTTCTGCGAGTTTCATCAGAAGGCAGCGAAGGAGCGCGGGATCGATTTCCAACGGGCGAAGCAGGGATTCGAGCGCCTCGATCAATTCGTCCGCGCGGCGCACTCCAATGAGCGGCCGACAGACGGCTACTTCGTGGAATTCTGGCGCCTGCTGCTGGACTATCCGGAGCTTCTGGCGTGGGAAAAACTCTGGACCGACAGTAAACATGCCGTGTGCTCCGACATCTACGCTGCGGCAAAGAAGGCGAAACCGACAGTTCACGTCGGTTTTCACATTTGGCACGCGAATTCATTTAGTCCTTTTTTCCGCGCAGAACAGAATTACGCGGAACTGGCTAAGACGGCGGACTTCCTCAAAGTCGTGATGTACAACAACTGCGGCGGCCCGCGCTACACGGAGTATATTCGGAACGTCAGCTCTACGATTTTCAAGGACGTGCCGCGCGAGGAACTGGTACGCCTGCACAACGAATGGCTCGATTACCCCGCTGAACCACCGCTTGAGAGCCTGGCGACCAAGGGCCTCTCAGCGGATTACGTCTATCGCGAGACCCGGCGCGCGCTGATGGACGTTGCTCACACCAGCTCCAAGTGCCGCATCTACCCCGGCATCGACGTAGATATCCCGACCGGGTCAGAGGAAAAGAAGACTTCGCCGAAGGACGTTCGCGCGGCGACGACCGCCGCGCTCAAAGCCGGCGCCGACGGCCTCATCTTCTCGCGCAAATACTCCGAAATGCGCCTGGCCAACCTGGCGGCTGGCGGCCAGGCGGTACGTGAATTCGGCGCAGCCTCGAAATAGCCCGGCACGCAAAAAAGCGGTTACATCTTCTGCCAGTCGACCGGTGCAGGCGCCGCGTGGTGACCAAAATTTTTTTCTGCGGACGCGCAAGATCCAGCCTCCAATTGCGTACTGACATTATATAACGGGAAGAAGACTGATCGAACAAACAAGCTGAGAACAGAAATGGAATCTATGAAAACCTTTGATCGTTCGTGCGGCGGACCGCGGGTTCAAAACAAGGTCTTGTCGCCCAATGAATTGATACGAGAAATGCACCACGCCCAACGCCTGGAGAACCGGGCGTGGACGGTCCTGGCAGTGGCCGCCTCGCTCGTGCTGGGGCTTAGCCTGCTCCTGGCATGAACCCTTCCACGAGTGTCGATAAGAGCGGGCCGGACGCTGCCGGAGTGCGCCCGTCCCCGGGTGCAGGTACGCACAACCTGTTACAGCACTCCAAGAATCTCAATGCGCAGAGTTCCACGAGAATTGCTGCGCCCAGGGATGGGCGCACTCCGCCGGTGATATCAACCGCCAGGGCTACGGTTTCTTGATGCTGGTACGGGCCTTTAGCCACTCGAAATCGGTGCGTGGATTGGCGGGGAGTTTGTCAATTCGGGCGCCGCTCACTGGGCGAATCGTAGCCGGCACCACCCAGTGATGGGATTCCACATGGCCGTCCGCGAATGAAAGATTGACCGCGCCACGATGGTAGGAGCCCGGGAGGTTGCCCCACATGCCTTCCTCAAGCCGATTCACGAAAAAACCGTCGTTAATTGTGTCGGCCTGTTCATCGAGGAAAACAAAAGTGCCCGCTGGTTTCGAGACCTCCGCGGTTTTGTAGAACTGGACGTACGCGGGGTTGAACTGGTTCGTCAGTTCGCCGGGATTGCCCACCATGGCGTTCATGGACATGCTGCGAACATGGTCGCCGTTGGGCGCGGGCACGCGGTCGGCCGGGCATTTGTAAATCTTCGTCGCGTGTGCGGCGAACGGGCCGAGCTTCGAGTCACTCAGAAAAATCAGGTTGGTATTATCGTCGCTGCTCTCCCAGTCCTCGACGTTGTTGGCCCAGGTTTGGCGGCGGGCCAGCGTTTCAGGCACGCCGTGATTATTGACCAGCAAGTCGTTGTTATCGTCGGCATACAGGAGCCAGGCCACCGAAAGCTGTTTGATGTTCCCGGCGCAGGTGATCGCCTGCGCCTGGTCTTTGGACTTTCCCAGGACAGGCAGCAGCAGCGCCGCGAGCAGAGCGATGATGGCGATGACGACCAGCAGTTCGACCAAGGTGAAGCCTCTTGCGCGCCAATCCTTTCCCTTATGACACTCATCTCGGATAGTCACTTCCCCCTCAGCCCAACCCTCTCCCTCGGGGAGAGGGAGCATCACCCCCAGTGAGTGCTCATGTTTCGAGCGTCGAGTACTTGCAAGCGCGGCAAAAGGTCCTCCCTCTCCCTTGGGGAGAGGGTAGGGGTGAGGGGCAGAGGACTCGCTCACCGCGACGGCCTGAGATGAGTGAGGGGTTCGTCATCCGGCAATTGGTCCCAAGCGAGCTTTTCATCCGCCGCCGGGACATAACGCTCGGGCAGGCCTAGCTCCTTCAAGATGATATTCCGCGCCATCGGGATCGCCGTGGTCTTGAAAAAGGCGAGATGTCGGTTGAAACCCTGCCGGCCAAATCCGCAGTCGGTTGAAAGAATTACCTTGTCCGCGGGAATATACTCCAGACAGCGGCGGATGCGCTGTGCCACCACATCGGGAAAATCGGCCTGCAGCGTGCGATGGCTGATCACGCCGACGGCGATTTTCTTTTTCAATCGGTCCTTGAATGATTTGAACAGCGGCAACTCCTTAAAGTTGTTCTCCGTTGCCTCGATCGTCCAGACATCGCCCTTGAGCCGGTCGAGATAAATCTCAATCGAGTTTGCGTACGACTCGTCAGTGAACACCTTCTGCATATTAGGATTGCCCCAGCAGGTGTGAATCCAGACTTCGACATCGTCCAGCCCCTCGACTTCGTGGTTGAAAGCATCCACCAGGAAATTAAGAAACTCTTTTTGCTCGGGGTAATAATGCGCCGTGAAGTGAAAAGTCGGCTCCTCGACCTGGATGACCTTGCAACCCGAAGCCGCGAGCTGGCGCAGTTCCTTGTTCATCGCTGTAGCCATGTCCCAGATGAGTTGCTTCTTGTCGTCGAGCGGGTAGTGCGGCGTGTGGCTGTCGAGGAAATAAGAGAGCACCTGGGCCGAGCAGGTGCCGAATTTGACCGGCTTGCCTGAGGCGACAGCGGCTTGCTGAGCAATGCGCCATATTTTGGCGTACTCCAGAGGATTCTTCGGGTCGTGCTCGATTTTGCCGACGACGCGCGGCCAGCGCCAGGTCTTGTAGATCGAATCGAGCATGGTCCCGGGTGGGTACAACAGGTGGCGGGTAGAGGTGCTCTTGGGCTGCAATTCCTCGTGCTCGAATCCCTTCCAGCGCTGCAGCATGTAATGATGCCAGGACCGTCCGGCGACATCCTCATCCAAATGATAATCGCCCGTCGTGACGATATCCAATCCCGCGCGGGCCTGCTCCGAGACAACAGTGGCGTGCGCATCGGTGAACTGCTCGCGAAACCAGGGATCCATCATGGCGGTGTCCAGAGGCCGGCCCCAGGTGTTCATATTATACCAGCGCGGGCGCGGCCAGGAGCCGGTCACCGTGGCCGGAAGCATCAAGTCTTTGGTAGCAGTGAAGGCCATAGGATTCGCGAGCTTGGATTTGCAGTAAGGGGGTGGCTACCGGAGGGGTTTAAGGTGCGTGAACGGCTCGTCATCCGGGAGTTGGTCCCACGCCAGCTTTTCATCGGCCGCCGGGATGTAGCGTTCGGGCAGGCCTAATTCCTTCAAGATGATATTCCGGGCCATTGGAATCGCCGTGGTCTTGAAAAAGGCGAGATGTCGGTTGAAACCCTGCCGGCCAAAACCGCAGTCCGTTGAAAGAATCAATTTGTCTGCAGGAATGAATTCAAGGCAGCGGCGAGTGCGCTCGGCGACAACATCAGGAAAATCTGCTTGCAGCGTCCGATGGCTGATCACCCCGACGGCGATTTTCTTTTTCAGCCGGTTCTTGAAGGGTTTGAACAGCGGCAGCTCCTTAAAGTTGTTCTCCGTTGCTTCGATCGTCCAGACATCGCCCTTTAGTCGTTCAAGATAAATCTCAATCGAGTTTGCGTACGACTCGTCGGTGAACACCTTCTGCATATTAGGATTGCCCCAGCAGGTGTGGATCCACACTTCGACGTTTTCCAACCCTTCCACCTCGCGATTGAATGCATCCACCAGAAAATTGATGAACTCCTTTTGCTCGGGGTTGTAGCGGGCCATAAAGTGCAGCGTCGGTTCCTCAACCTGGATGACCTGGCAACCGGAAGCGGCCAGTTGGCGCAATTCGCGGTTGTTCGCCTCGGCCATGTCCCAAATGAGTTGCTTCTTATCCTCAAGCGAGTAATGCGGCGTGTGACTGTCGAGGAAGAAGGCCAGCACCTGGGCCGAGCAGGTGCCGAATTTCACCGGCTTACCCGAAGAAGCGGCGGCTTGCTGGGCGATGCGCCAAATCTTGGCATATTCTAGCGGATTCTTCGGATCGTGCTCGACTTTGCCAACCACGCGCGGCCAGCGCCAGGTCTTGTAAATCGAGTCGAGCATCGTCCCGACGGGGTACGAAAGCAATGGTGAGCGGGTTTTCGCCGTTTGCAGTTCCTCGTGCTCGAAGCCTTTCCAGCGTTGCAGCATGTAGTGATGCCAGGAACGACCGGCGACGTCCTCGTCCAGGTGGTAATCGCCGGTGGTGACAATGTCGAGACCGGTGCGGGCCTGGTCGGAGACGACAACGGCATGGGCGTCGGCGAATTGTTCGCGGAACCAGGGATCCATCATGGCCGTGTCCAGTGGCCGGCCCCAGGTGTTCATGTTGTACCAGCGCGGGCGCGGCCAGGAACCGGTCACCGTCGCTGGGAGGGTCAGGTCTTTGGTTGCGGTAAAGGCCATAGGTTTGTCCCTTCCGATTTATACGATTGCCTCGCACTGATGCCTGACGGGGAATCGGTTCAGGCGCTTTTTCACTTTCGAACTACTGCCCGAGAACCCGGTAAAATGCTGCCGTAGCATGTGGTGTGAGGATCAAGGTGTTCGTGTTGATAGTACCGCCCAGGTTGAGCCAGGCGCTGCTGCTTAAGCGCATGGCCGCTTGCACCTGGTAAGGCGGGATGCCGCCAGTCCAGCTCAGGGTGATTTGCTCGCCTTGCGAGGAAATCGACAGCCGGATGGGTAGGGCAACGTTGAGCAGCATCGTCGCCTGGCTGGACAAGCCGCCCAGGTCAGTTACGCTCACCAGGAACGAGTTCGTGCCCGCATCCGGATTCGCCGGTGTGCCCGAGAGAGCGCCACTGCCGGCCACCGTCAGCCAGCTCGGTCCGCTGACTTTGGCGAATGAAAGCTGATCTCCTGCGTTCGGATCGCTGGCGTAGGAAGCGATCGTCGCCGAGTAGGGAAGCCCGGCGTGCGCTGTCGGCGCCGTGAACGGACTGCTCGTGAACGAAGGTGGGCTATCGGTATTCACCGTAATCGACATCGGACCAATGCCAGCCAGGCCACCGGAATCCACGACCAGGACGAGAAAACTATTGGTCCCCAGGTCCGAATTGGCGGGTGAGCCGGAGAGCCCGCCATCGGATGCGACGCCAAGCCAGGTCGGACCGCTCACCTTGTAGAATGTCAGCGAGTCGCCCGCGCCCAGATCCGGATCAGTGACATTGGTTGCGAGTGTGCCGGAGTAGGGAACGCCGGTGGCCGCGGGCGGCTTCGTAAATGGGCGCACGGTAAAGTATGGCGCGCTATTGACGTAAACATAGAGCGTTGCGGTGCTGGAGGAGCCGTCCAGGTCGGTCACACCGATCAGGAACGTGTTGGTGCCGGCGTTAGAGCCGTGGGGAACGCCTGAAAGCCCACCATCTGCCCCCACGCTGAGCCAGGCGGGGCCGTTTACCTTGGCATAGGCGAGAGAGTCTCCTATCCCGAGTTCCGGATCAGTTGCGGTCCCCGCAATCGAACTGGAATAAGCCTGGTCAACGTTTGCCCAAGGTTCAGTAATCGACGCGGCGTTGAAGGAAGGCGGAAGGTTCGAATTGACTACGACTCTCATCGTCGTCGTTGCCGATAATCCGTTGGTGTCCAGCAGACTCACGGCGAAGAGATTCGTCCCGATATCGGCGTGTGCAGGCGTGCCTGAAACCGTGCCATCGCTCGAAACGTTTAGCCAGCCGGGGCCACTGACTTTTGAGAAGCTGAGCGTATCGCCGGGCAGCGCTACAGCCTGATTGGAAATCGTGGCGGAATAGGACAGGGCGGAGATTGCCGGCGCCGCGGTGAAAGGGTTGGCAATGAAACTCGGCACAGTAAGCCGAAAAATCGTGCCGTATCCGCCACCGGAAGTGCTATTGTAGCCGACGCCGCCGTAGCCGGTTGTGCCGTAGAAACTGCCATCAGTTGCCTGTACCATCGCCGCCTGGGGGCTGGAGCCGTTCAGGCCGTCGAACCAGATCAAAGTCGTTAGCGTTCCATCGGCAGTGATCTTGAAAGCGGTGCCTTCATTGCCAAAGCCGCCGGAGGAGGTCGTACCGTAGAAATTGCCGTCGGTGCCTTGCACCAGCGCGCCAACCGGCAAAGCGCCATTGGCGTAGTTGAAGGAAGCCAGCGTGGTGAGCGTGCCATCGGGCCTCAATTGGAAGATCGTGCCATAACCGCCGCTACCGCCCAGGTACGTTGCGCCATAGAAGTTGCCATCCCGGCCCTGAATCAATGCGGTGTCGGGATAGGCCCCGTTGGTGGAATTGAATGAAATGAGCGTTGTGAACGCGCCGCCGGGGCTCATTTGGAACACGGTCCCATAACCGTTGGCGCCGCCGCCCTGCGTGGCGCCATACAACATGCCGTCCGCCCCCAGTGTCAGCCCGGCGTATGGATACGCGCCATCCGGGCCGCCGGTGAAGGCGTGCACCGCCGTGACCGTGCCCGCGGGCGTCATCTTGTACACCGTGCCAACTGAGTTTTGGCCGCCCTGAAATGCAGTGCCGTAGAAATTGCCATCGGCCCCTAAGGTCAAACCAGCCACCGGATTCGCGCCGTCGCTGACGCCATTGAACGTGTAAAGAGTGGCGATTGAACCTGCTGGAGTCATGCGAAAGAGCGTGCCCGCGCCCACAGGGCCGCCTTGCACAGTCGTGCCATAAAAATTGCCGTCTGATGCCTGGAGCAGCCGGCCATAAGGAGTGGCCCCATTGGCACCTCCAAAAAACGAAGCCATAGGACTAAATGCTCCGCCCAGAGCCTGTCGAAATACCGAGCCAACGAATTTCGAGCCACCTGCCGAAGCTACGCCGTACAAATTGCCATCACTGGCCTGCATCAACTCGGAAAAAACAAACGCGCCATCGGTCGAATCGGCGAAGCGATGGATGCTGGCCAGTGAGCCGCCCGGGGCGGCGGCCGGAACCACCGCCAGGAGCGCCCCATCGCTGGAGATTGAATCGAATGCATTGCTCACGATTACCGAATAAGTTCCGGAATCGGCTACCGTGAGGTTGAGCAAGGTCAAAGTGCTGGAGGTGGCGCCGAAAACGTTGCCGCCGTCAGTCAGATTGGTTCCGTTTTCCTGCCATTGATAGTACAACGGCAAGTCGCCGAGCGCTCCTACTGTGAAGATGGCCGTCGTGCCCTCGACTTGCGTCCTGGGCACTGGTTGAGATGTGATGTAGGGCGGGGAATACGTCACCTGCAGGACCGCTTTGGCGCTTGTCACCGACCCGGAAGCATTGCTGACCACTACCGAATAGACACCCACATTATCCAGCGTGACGTTGGTGATAGTTAAGATGCGGTTGGTCGCCCCGAAAACATTCCCGCCATCGCTTAGGCTCTGTCCACCTTTCAGCCACTTATAAAACACCGGGAGGCTGCCGAAGGTAGCGACGCTGAATCTGGCGCTTCCCCCAATAAAGGTCGATTGGTTCGCCGGCTGACCGGTAATTTGCAGCGGCGCGCCGATGCTAAGTCGGAAGAGGGTGCCATAACCGGCCGAACCACCGTACGCAGTCGTTCCATATAGGTTGTTGTCAATTCCCTGGAGCAGGGCCGCCGAAGGTGCGGCGCCATTGTAATTATCGAAGTCAACGATTTTGGCCAGCGAGCCGTTGGGAGCGATTCGAAAGACGGTGCCGTCACCATAGGCGCCGCCGCCTTGGGTGGTGCCATAAAAATTCCCATCCTTGCTCAACAACAGCCCGCCCCAGGGATAGGCGCCATCGCTTCCTCCCGCGAAGGAATATAGCGTGGTCAGAGCGCCGCTGGGCGTGATTTGGAAAATCGTTCCGAAACCGCCGTTTTTGCCGCCCTGCAAAGTTCTTCCGTAGAAATTGCCATCCGCACTCTGGACGAGCCCGAAAATGGGAACGGCTCCGTCATTGGCACCGCTGAAGGAGTAAAGAGACGTGAATGCGCCTGAGGGGGTCATTTTGAACACGGTTCCGGCGCCGCCATTGGTCCCGCCATTTTCGGTTGTGCCGTAGAAGTTGCCATCGGTGCCTTGCACGAGCGTGCAGGAGGGGAACGCGCCGTTAGCGCCGTTCAGCGAGACCAGTGTCGTCACCGCGCCGCTGGAAGCGGCTCTGAAAATTGTGCCATACCCATAGGCGCCCCCTTCGTATCCCGCGCCGTAGAAGTTGCTATCGGTACCTTGCACCAACTCCGCCGCCGGCGCGAAGCCGTTGTTTCCGTTAAATGCGGTTAGAGTCGTGAGGGTGACACCGCTGAGCCGGTACATTGTTCCAAGGTCAAAAACTCCGCCTCCAAAGGTCAGGCCATAGAAACTGCCATTTTTGGCCAGAATCAACCCTCCATAGGGAGTGCGGCCATTGCTGGTGTTATTGAAATCAACCAGGTTGACCCGAGAACCGTTCGTGCCAGCCCGGAACAATGTGCCCCAGCCATTGGCACCGCCCGCAGTTGTCGTACCGTATAAGTTGGCATTTCCTACTTGGAGCAGAGGGCTGTAAGGGTTTTGGCCATCTGTACCGCTACTGCCGAACGTTGACACCGTAGTCAGTGTCACTCCCGGTGCCGTCACTGGAATGACGGTGAGCAACGCGCCGATGCTGTTGGTGAAACCAAGAGAGTTAGTAACCCAAACCAAATAAGTGCCCGCATTATCGGAAGTGACCCTCCTCATAGTCAGGCTCGTACTGTTGGCTCCGGATACATTAGTGCCGTTGTTCAAATTCGTTCCGTTGAACTGCCATTGGTAAGTGAACGGCGGGTTGCCAATCGCCGCCACGGTGAAGGTCGCCGGCGCGCCTGGCAAGACCGCCTGATCGGCCGGTTGCCTGCTGATAATCGGCGCAGACGGTATGATTGCGAGGTTTGCGTTCGAGCTGGTTTGCACGCCAGCGATATTGCTAACAACCACCGAGTAAGCTCCCACGTCGGCGGACGATACATTGCTGATGGTTAGCGTGCTGGTCGCCGAGCCCGAGATCCGGCCGCCATCGTTCAGAGGTGTCGTATTGTCCCACCACTGGAAATACAGCACCGCGTTGCTGGCGGTCCCGACGTGGAACGTGGCCGTCGCGCCTTGCGGCAACGCAAGGTCGGTGGGTTGTGACGTAATTTGAGGTGGCGTGACGACGGCCAGCGTTAGTGCGCGGCTTTGTCCGAAATTATTGTTCAGGTTGGTGAAGCGCAGCGTGGTCGAGTAACTGCCCGCCAGAAGGTTGTTAGCCGCGGCGGTGAGACCCACAGTGACGATAGTGGCGGGCCCACCCGCTGTAAGCGTGCCGCTGCTCAGCGATACATTCGCCCACAGAGAAGTGTTGACGACTGTCCAGTTCAATGAACCCGACGCGTGATTGGTGAGCGTAAAAGTCTGGACTTGCGGCGTGAAGGGGCCGCCAACGGGACCGCTGATGAGCGTGGCTGCCAGAGGAGTGATGCGCAGCGGTTCCGGAAGTGCCAGCTCCGTGATCAGGTTGCTGCCAATGGGCGTGCCCCACCCCGTGCACAAGTCATAGCCCGCCGCAGCCAGAAATTTGGTCGGACTGCTGTCGTTTTCGTTGTTGCCGGTGGTGATGTCATGGAAGAGAGAAGTAAATGCCGGGCTCTTGGCCAGATCATACACGGTCGGGTTGATAAAACCGGCCACGGGCTCGCCATTGGCCAGGGCCAGTTGATTGACCAGCGCCGTAAAGCTCGCCCAGAGCGGCGAGGAAATGCTCGTTCCCGACACGGCGTATGTCCGGCCATTGTTGGCGATGAGCCAAACGCTGTCAGCGACCATCGAGACATCCGGAAGATTTCGCATAGTCGTAGAACCCTGGTTGTGCGACATGTCGATACCCTGCTGCCAAACGGGAATTTCGTAGGTGGTGCTGATGCCACCGCTGGAGAGTGGCCAGGTAGTTTCCGAGTAATAGACGCCGCCGCCAGAGGTCATCGTCAAGCCAGTCCCGCCGACCACCGTGATGTACGGGTTATCCGTCGGCGTCAGCGCCGGCCCGGAATAGGCCCCGATGTCGCCCGAGGCGTTGAAGAACGACTGGCCTTGAGCGGCATATTGCTGGAAAATCTGCGACGTCGTCGCGTTGATCGGGTAGGTCCAGGAAGCGCTGATCTGCAATGCGAGCTTGTCGGTTGCGATCCGATTGAGAACGGAATTCGCCAGGTTGCCTTCATAGACAATCACCTGAGACAATCCCGGAGCCATCGAGATTGCCATATCAATGTCCAGAGCCACCTCGATGTTCGCCGAACCCGGGCTCCCGTTGAACCCGTCCAGCAACACTTTGGCGATAGGCACATCCGGTAACCCCGCGAGCGCCTCGTAAGCCGCCACGTCCTGCGGGTAGTAGCCGTCGAACTCGACCAGCGCCACGGTCTGGCCCGACCCGGTCAGCGAGACTCCTGGAACGTAGGCGCGCCGGAAATCATACCCTAGATAAAAGCCGAACGGCCCCGACCCGGAAGCGGGCCGCGGCTTGTCCACCGGGATTTGTTTGAACTGGGGACGTGGCTGGAAATAATTATCCAAGCCGCTAATGGCCAAAATGGGCACAGCGAGATCGACCGACGGCTCCCCGTCGGGCGCGTAAAAAGTTCGTGCTTCCGCGGGGTGCTCAAAGACAACCAAGTTCACGTGGAAGGTCTTTTCGATCTCCTCGACCGTTCCTCTCACGACCACGAGCGTTCGGTTGGGATGCTGACTGGTGACCGTCAGGCCCTGCGATTGCGCGAACTTGATGACTGCCTGGTAATCGTCTGCTGTAGGACCAAACCTGGCGGCGAACTCCATTGGCGTCAGAAAGCGATGGTAATTGGTGCTGGCGGGGTCGTAAAGCTGCTGCAAAAGGCGCGCCAGGGCCGCCTGGTTGCGCAAGGGCAGTCCGATTTCCAAATCCAGGCGCTCCCACCGTGATTTGAATCCAGTGGGCGTCGCGTCCATCACTGCCGCGGGGAGGTGCTGGCGCAGCAATTGTCGTTCGGAAGCCCAGGCGGGTGTCGAGAGTAAACAGAGAAGGACTGAAGTCGGAAAGAAAAGATGTTTCATAAGCCGGATCGTGCTGACTCGCTCGCAGGCTGGATCGAGCCCGCAAGGCCGTCAAGCCACAACGAAACGGGACAACGGACCACAGGACAACAGGACAAGGGACCACGGAAGGGACTACCGGACCACGGGACGACGGACCTCCGGACAGTCGGAAGTCGGCGAAAGTAGGACAAGCGTCCGGACGACGGCAAGCTGAACAGCTCGCCAAAACGGGGCTTTACGGCAGAACGTAGGAGGAGTAACGATGACATTGATGAAAAGAAACCTTTCATCCGCGGAGGGGGCGTTCGGAGATCACCCCAGAATGGGATGATCTCCAGATCCGTATAATCGCTTGTTCGAGTTCAATCGCGACATTGGCGAATACTTTCCCCTATAATTCGAGAGTCGGGGGCTCAGCGGCTCAGTCCAACCGCAGTGTATCCTCCATGCGGGCCCCAACGTCACCTGGAATTCGGTCACTTGAAGAAGGCCGGCACGGAGGATACACTGCTTCAGGTTAGCTGCTGATTACGTCGCTATGCTTTTCTTCAAGCGCATCGCGTACCTTGTTTGGTTTCGCTGGAAGAAGCGCGTGACCGTCGAGGAGATTGAGCTGCCATTTGGGGCCCGAATCTCTGTTTCGTTCCTTCACTTCCTGACGCGGAGCACCGCAAAGGCTCACAAAGAAAGTCCAGGCACGGAGCCGTGTCTCTGCGCAGAGGATCGAGTTGATTACCGAAGACCCAGTTCCAGTGGCGCACGAGCTGATTTTAGCAAAGACGCCGAAATTCTGCCGACCAACCGCCTGGCCCAGCCCAACCCGGCAACTCAACCTGCCACCTTGAGCAAGGAACGCTTTTGGGTGCTCCGCTTCCAGAAGCCCACTGATCAGGCAGAAGCCACTTTTGAAGTTTGCGGGATGCGGCTGCATATCTCCAAGAAGGCACAGATAGAACTCAAGGGGGGAACGTTGTACTCCGCCCTCGACAAAATCTACGTGAGATATGAGCGTTGAATCTAACCATCCGGCTCCAGGCCAGGCCGGTATCGCGTCTTGGTTTGCATTCGGGCATGGTTGGACCGGCCTGCCTGAGCCGGTTCGTTAAGCGGCGGCGAAAGGTCAACATGAGCGCACTCACGAACGAGCAAATTGAGCGACTGTCACCGGAGCAAAAGGCGGACCTGGCGAAGCTGGAGCTTGGTAGAGCGGCGAAACGAGAGCGGCTGTTGAAACAGGCGAGAGGCTCCGAGGTTCTGCTGTTTGTGCAGGGGGCCGGTTTGCTGCTCGGGCTTGGAGTGGCAGTTTATGGCAGAGTCGCATGGCCTATCCTCCTGTGCCTCGGCGCGATGGCAGTAGTTGTGGCCTTTGGAATTGGCTCAGCCAGCCGCCGCATCGACGCTCTGCTAGCACTCCATCAGGCAGACGATGAGGATGGCTCGGCTTAACAACGCGGCTTCACCTAACCGCCGCCCGCGCTTTGCGTTCGCGACGTTCCGCGAATTGGATTATCGTTTCTGTGGTCCACCTCTGTCACCGGCGGCGGTAGGTGAGCCGCAGCGTTCGCCAAAAGACTCCTAACGATGAAACCACTTCGCATTCTCTTTTGCTGTATACTGCTCTCGGCGTTTGCAAAGGCCGAGGATGCCATCCTCACGATAAATGGGGTTACCAATCAAATTACGCTTGGAAAAGAGTCCAGTGTCACTCTTCACGACGGGGTGACTTTAAAAGTCCTGGTGGCTTCAAAACCGTACGCGCTCTACTCCGGCAAGCTTTGCAGTTTCGAGTACACTTCAGAACATAAACCCGAGGTCTCGAAAGACAAACATGATGACACCACAGTCACATTCATGACTTCCTCCGGGGCTAACGTGATCATCGCGGAGCTTAGTAGCATGAGTACCGAAGGCTCCGTTGAGATAATTCTTAAGCGGCTCACGAAAGACGAGATCGCCAATGGGTACAGCAGCGCCGAAAGGAAGATTGCCAAAAGTGTTAGCGGAGGGACCTTCTCCGGCAAAGAGGTAACCACCACATATCACAAAAAAGAAAAGATTCATCAGGTTTTGGAATACCGCGGGAAGAACGGCGGCATTTTGATTACTGTGTTTTTCTCCAGAGAAGATGCCGTCCAAGCGGAGAAATTTCTTGAGCACTTTTGGAGAACGATGAAGATAACAAAAGAGGCGAACCCGCAGGGCGGAGCGAACGGGAGCCAGCCGCCTAGCTCAGAAACAAATCGGACGTCAGCAGCGGCTGGCTCCCGTCGCTCACACTGATCGTTGATATGGCTCACAAATTGTCAAGTGGGCATATTGATTCAGTTGCCGGTTTT
>CAYUPI010000010.1:0-148956 GCA_964446585.1 uncultured Verrucomicrobiota bacterium | reverse complement strand
AGCCTGTGAATAACTTTTATGAAAAAATCATTTACAACCCAGAGAACAGCTCGGCTCCTACAATTTCAAGACACGCTCTCGGGCTGCCTTTGCGGCCGATCCAGCTTAGTTCGCACTCGGGCGTGCACGAGGTCTCGATCGCTTCGACGCCTGTCCGGCAGCCCGGCGGCATGCCTCGGCTACAGTATCCAAATCGCTGAGAAACCGCTCCCGTTCCCGGGCGAGCAACGAGGTCAGGATTTCAGTTTGCATGAGAACAGCTACTTCGCGCGCTTCCGCGTATTTGCGGCGACCTGCGGCCGTGAGGTTAAGCCGACGCGCCCGCCGATCTTTTTCATGACGCTCCCTCTGCAGCAATTGAGCCTGCTCCATGCGCTCGACCAGCGATGCCACGGTGTTGGGATCGCTGGTCATCGCTTGTGCCAGCTCGCGCTGGGTCAGGCCTTCGTTCTCAAGCAAGGTGCGCATGACAGTGAATTGGTCCGGAGTCAATCCCAGATGAGCGATGCGACGTCGGAAGGCCTGGTTCAAACCATACCAGGCCCGGCGCAGCAACGCCGGCAACCGGCGGCGCTCGGGCGAGTCAATCGCCGGTTCTGATCTCAGCGGCTTCATCGGTGCGGCCCGTGCAGACGCCGAACCAGTGATCCGTGTTTTCCGGCTTGCGTCATTGTCATCGGCTGTCCATCGGTCCTCATTCGGAAACGAAATGATACGTGTAAGTAATATTTGGTTGCAATTGCAATCGACGTGTTGAATATTCTCCCGCGTCCTGAACAACCCTGCGGCATGATTTTCTCGGTTGGGGACATGACAACGATGAAATGGACGACGGCTCTTGGATTGCTGAGCGGGTTGCTCGCAGGCGGATTGCTCGGTTCGAGCCCTGCAGCAGGTGCAACGTCGGCCCACGGATGGCTCAATTGGCGCGGGCCGCAGCAGAACGGTGTCTCCCTGGAAAAGAACCTTCCCGACCATCTCGCGCTCAAGGAAGCGCTTTGGGTAGCTGATTTCCCGGGCCAATCCACGCCGGTCATCGCCAACGGCAAACTCTACATCATGGGTTACGTGGGCGAGGGAGCGGATCTGCAGGAAGGCGTTGCGTGCTTCGATGCGGAGTCGGGCAATAAACTGTGGGAGCGTCTGTACAATGATTTTATCAGCGATACAATCTATCAGCGCTACGCCACCTCGAGCGCGACCGTGGATGGCGAAACTGGAAACGTTTTCATGCAGGGAACGCAAGGCATCCTGACCGCCATTACCGCCGACGGAAAAACCTTGTGGCAGCATTCGCTGATGGAAGAGTTTGGACGTCTAACATTTCCCAACAGTCGCACGGCCTCGCCGGTGATCGATCGGGACCTGGTCATCACGCGCGGCATCACCGCAAATTGGGGGGCGCAGGGACCTGCAGGGGACCGATTTTACGCCTTCGACAAGAACACCGGCGAAGTAGTGTGGGCCTCAAGCCCGGGAGACCGGCCCAGGGATAATTCTTATTCTCACCCGTATGTCACCTTCCTGGGTGGCCGGCGGGTGTTCTTTTCGGCGACGGGAGACGGCAGCGTCGTGTGTGTCAATGCGCGCACGGGTGATCCGCTCTGGCGCGTGCCGCTGTTCAAAGCGGGCATCAATGCCACCGTTCTGATTCACAACCACGACAAGGTCATAGCCGTTTATGGGACGCCGTACGAACCGGGACAGATGGTGGCGCTAAAGATCCTCGATGTTGCGCCGACCAATGCTGCCGCTGGACCGGTCGTGCTGGAACGTTCGAAAATCGAGCTTTGGGCGCTCAATCTTTCGACCTCCGCCAGTTCACCCGTACTTGCCGGTGACACGGTGTACCTCGTGAATGAACAAGGCGACTTGTGCGCGGTGAACGCTAATTCCGGAACAAATACATGGCGTCTCAAGCTCGGCGTCGAAGAGCGCAACGCGTGCCCGTTGTACGCTGACCATAAGCTGTACGTGCCGATGCTGGATGATCCAGAAACGAAAGCTGCGACAGGCGAATCTGGGACAACCGGCGCGTTTTACGTGATCAGGCCCGGTGAAAAGCCGGAGATCCTGAGCCACACGCCGGTGGACGGGCGCTGCTTCGGCTCGCCCAGCGCTTACAACGGGAAGGTCTATCTCCAAACCACGCGCCATCTTTATTGTTTCGGCAGGAAGGGCGACAATCCAGGGCTGGCGCCGGAGTCAGAACCCGAGCAATGGCCCGCGGCGGGCCGGGCAAAGTCGCTCCAGATTATTCCGTCAGAAGTGACGTTGCGCCCCGGCCAGAGTGCGACCTTCCACGCACGGTCCATCGATGCCAACGGCTTTAGCGTCGAGCCAATCGCCGACTCCAAATCGCTGCAATGGGTCAGCTACATTCCGCCGACGGCGCGCGTCAAGTCCACGATGAAGGCATCCTTCAACGCCGAGGGACAGCTCGTGGCCGGAAACGAAACGACACCCTCGGCAGGCGCGTTCGAAGCGACTCTCGGACCGTTGAAGGGCTACATTCGCGGCCGTGTGCTTCCCTACCTGCCGCTGCACCAGGACTTCGAATCATTCACTTTGTCCGAGACCAACGCCGCCGAGGGCGCCGCCTTTGCCTACCCGCCGCTGCCCTGGATCGGGGCCCGGTTCAAGTTCGAGATCCGCGAAAAGGACGGCAGCAAAGTTCTCGCCAAAACGATCGACAACAAATTTTTCCAACGGGCAACGGTGTTTATGGGAGCGCCCGACGCAAAGAATTATACGATTGAAGCCGACGTGATGAGCGAAGGCAATCGGCGCAAAATGTCCGAAGTCGGCGTCATCAATCAGCGCTACGCCATCGTGCTCAAGGGCAACGAGCAAAAATTGGAAGTGAACTCGAACCTGGAGCGGCTGCGGGTCTCGGAGGATTTCAAATGGCAGCCAAACGTGTGGTACCGGCTCAAAGCGCGTGTGGACGTTGCGCCTGACGGCACGGGCATGGTCCGCGCCAAGGCCTGGAAGAAGGAAGAGCCGGAGCCGGCGAAGTGGACAATGGAAGTAACCCATAAAACGGCGCACCAAAGCGGCTCGCCGGGGTTGTTCGGTTTTTCGCCCCAGGAAATGCGGGTGTTTATCGACAACATCACCGTGACACCGAATTGATTTCAAAAATGATGAAGACAATTTATTTCCTGGCGGCGCTCGCTCTTGCGGGCACCTCCCTTGCTGCCGCCGACTGGCCGCAATGGGGTGGGCGGACCATGCGCAATATGTATTCGCTGGACAAGGGCTTGCCTGACAACTTTGGCAAGGTCGAATTCAAGCCCGGGACGGAAGACATCGAGGTGAAATCGGTCAAGAACCTCAAATGGGCCGTCAAGCTGGGTTCGCAGAGCTACGGCAATGTCACCATCGCCGCCGGCAAAGTCTTCGTCGGTACGAATAATGAAAACCCGCGCGACCCGAAACACCAGGGCGATCGCAGCATCCTAATGTGCTTCGATGAACAGACTGGAGCCTTTCTGTGGCAGTTGGTGGTCTCGAAATTGGCCGCCGGCAAAGTCAACGACTGGGAAAACCTCGGGCTGCTCTCCTCACCCACAGTGGAGGGTGACCGTGTCTATGTGGTGACCAGCCGTTGCGAGGTGCTCTGCCTGGACATCAACGGCATGGCCAACGGCAACGACGGCCCCTTCAAAGACGAAGCCAAGTACGTCGTCAAAGACGTCCTGCTGGACCGCGGCAAGCCGACCGAACATCCCGCGCCGCCGATCGAGCCCGGGCCTAAAGACGCAGATATCATCTGGCGTTACGACATGATGGATGATCTGGGCGTGTTCCCGCACAATGCGTCCAACTGCTCGGTACTGGTCGTCGATGACATCGTCTATGTCTGCACCTCGAACGGCCAGGATTGGACGCACTCGAACATCCCCTCGCCCAACGCGCCGAGCTTTATTGCGCTGAACAAGAAGACCGGTGAATTGGTTGGGGAGGATGACGCGAAGATCGGGCCGCGTATTTTCCACGGGCAATGGAGTTCGCCTTCGTTGGCGGAGGTGAACGGAAAGAAGCAGATCCTTTTCGGCGGTGGCGACGGCGTTTGCTACGCATTCGATCCCAAGCCGGTCAAAGAGGGTGACAGCAGTTTTCTCAAGACTGTCTGGAAATACGATTGCAATCCGCCGGACCGAAAGAAGTTCAAATACCCGGGCGCCGAAGGCCCCAGCGAGGTCAACGCTACCCCGGTCTTCTACAAGAACCGCGTTTATGTCGCCGTCGGCCAGGACCCGGAACATGGCGAGGGCGTCGGCAATCTCTCCTGCATAGACGCAACCAAATCGGGGGACATCACCACGACCGGCAAAGTCTGGAACTACGACAAGGTCCACCGGAGCATCTCGACGGTGTCAATCGACCCAAACACTGGCCTGTTATTCGTCGGCGACTTCTCCGGCTTCCTGCATTGTCTGGATGCGGACACGGGCAAGCTCTACTGGACCCACGATCTGAAAGCCCACATCTGGGGCTCTACGCTGGTCGCGGATGGCAAGGTTTATGTGGGCGATGAAGACGGGGATTTTTTCGTGCTGGCCGCTGGCAAAGAGAAAAAGGTCATCAGCGAAACCAACCTGGGCTCGCCCGTTTACGGCACCGCGGTGGTGGCCAACGGAGTCATCTACGTGCAGTCAAACACCCATCTGTTTGCTTTCTCCAATGCGGCGGGAAAGGGCCCGAGGCCGGACTGACGAGTTAAATGACGAATGACGAATGACAAATGACGAAGGAAGCCCGAATGACGAAATCCGAAATTTCGCTAAGCGTATCGAATGACGAAATGCGAAGGATTTGGTCGGGTGAAGTTCATTCGTCATTTGTCATTTCCCCGCTACCGCCCCTCCTCGCATGAAGGCGACGCGACGGCTCCTGCTCACTCTGCTCGTCGTGGGCGTATATCTGCTCCACCAGGATTACTGGAACTGGAAGGAAACAAAGCCGGTTATATTCGGGTTCCTGCCGATTGGCCTGGCTTACCATGCGGCTTATTCACTCCTTGCTTCGATCACGATGGCCTTGCTTGTGAAGTTCGCCTGGCCCTCGCATCTGGAAAACGTCCAGCCAGAAACCGAAGCGGCCGCACAATCTCGCGAGGAGCACTGATGGCATCGCCGTATGTCATCCGTTCCGCGGCGCGAGTCTTCGGCTTTCGGCATTCGGGATTTCAGTTTTGCACATGATTCCCGTCCTCGTCATCGCCATCTATCTTGCGGTGATTGCTTTCGTGGGCAGCATCGCGTATCGGCGAGGAAAAACGAACACCGAAGACTATTTCCTCGCCAACCGATCAGTCGGCGAAATGGTCTTCTTTCTTTCGATTTTCGCCACGAACATGACTGCCTTTGCCATCCTGGGCAGCTCCGGACAGGCTTATCGGCAAGGCATCGGCATCTACGGCTTGATGGCATCATCGTCGGGCCTCGTTATCCCGCTGACGATTTTCTTTATCGGCACGCGGTTGTGGGCCCTGGGCAAACGGTTCGGGCATCAGACGCAGGTGGCGTTTTTCCGCGATCGCTGGGAATGCGACACGATAGGCACGGTGATTTTTGCGCTGAGCGCGGCGATGCTCGTGCCGTACATGATCATCAGCATCATGGGCGGTGGCACCGTTCTGGCCCATCTTTCGGATGTCCAAGGGCGGGCGGCACCGCTGATCCCCTATTGGCTGGGCTGCGCAATCGTGGCAGTGGTGGTGACGCTCGGCGTGTTCCTCGGCGGGATGCGCGGGACTGTTTGGGTCAATATCTTGCAGACAACCCTGTTTCTCTGTTTCGGCGCGGTGGCGGTTCTGACAATCAGCCGCGCGCTGCCCGGAGGGTTCGGTGAATACATCTCCAAACTGGCGGGTGATCCTAAGACGAGCTTCCTTGTCACTCGCGAGAGGATCCCGGAACGATTTTTCTGGAGCTACACCCTGATCCCACTTTCGAGCATCATGTTTCCGCACATGGCGATCATGTGTTTTTCGGCGCGCAAAGTGACAGCGTTCAAACGAACAGTGGTGCTTTACCCGGTTGCCATCATGTTGATCTGGCTGCCTGCGGTATTCCTGGGAGTGCTCGGCGTGGCAACGTTAGGCAAGGTGGCCGATCCGGACGGGATTCTGTTGTTAATGCTGGAGAAGTATGCGCCGGTCTGGCTGGCGGGCATTTTGGGCGCCGGGATTATCTCGGCGGTGATGGGCTCCGATGCCCACCAGGTACTTGCGCTCAGTACCATGTTCACTAAAGATATTTACCAACATTACGGCGGCCGGGAGAAGTATGGCGAGCGAGCCGCAGTGCATTTCGCGCGCGGGTTCATTGTAATCGTCACCGTTGCCGCTTATCTCATCGCGCTCGAACTGAAGGAAAAGCAGGGCATTTTTGAGATCGCCGTGCGTTACGCGTTCTCGGGTTTCGCCGCAATGGCGCCGGTAATGATCGCTGCGCTGTTCTGGAAACGCAGCACCAAATGGGGCGCCCTTGCTGCCACGCTGTTCACGGCTGGTTGCCTCGTGCTTTTCGCCGTGCTCCAGAACACCCACAAGCCCGGGGACATCATCTGGCAGATCGGCCAGGGAAAAGACGCAATCAAAGTTCTGTTCGTGACTCCGCGTGGCGACGTAAGTTTTTGGAATGGTTTTATGACCGTGGTGCCGATGGTGGTTGGCTCCGCGCTCTGCATGCTCATCGGGTCGCTGGTTACTGTGCCGCCAAGCCGGGAGACGATTGAGAAGTACTTCGGGCAACCCAAAGCCGACAGCGTTCCATCCACCGTTGTCGCATGAGCACCAACCTGACCCAACATGCCGCCGATCAACTACGCGCGCAACAGGAGCTCGATACGCACGCGCGGGAAATTGTCCGCTGGCATTTTTCACCCGAGACAGGGTGCCCGTTTTGGCTGGATTGGGCCAGGAAGGCCGGTTGGAACCCGGCCGCCGAAGTCAACTCGTTCGGCAATCTGATCGCACGGTTTCCGCATTTCCAAGATGAATGGTTGCGCGACCTGCAGCCTGAAGTCTGGGTCCCGAAAAGGTTTCAGGGCCGGCCATTTAACATTTTTGAAACCGGCGGCACGACTGGCATGCCGAAGCAGCGGATTGGTTGGGACGATTACAAAACCGATTACGAAGAATTTTCGGCGAAGGTCTCGGATGCGCATTTTCCGCGCGGCGGTGCCTGGCTGATGGTCGGCCCGACTGGCCCGCGCCGCCTCCGGCTTGCCATCGAGCACCTGGCCAATTTCCGCGGCAGCGTTTGTTACTTCATCGACCTTGATCCACGATGGGTGAAAAAGGTGATCGCTGAAAAGAAGGGTGAGGTGGCGCGCGCCTATATGGACCACGTGGTGGACCAGGCGTTGACGATTCTAAAACATCGCAAGGTGACGGCGTTATTCACTACTCCGAAACTGTTGGAGGCTTTGGGCGAGAAGGTCAATTTGTACGAGGCAGGGATTCGTGGCGTGTTTTGCGGCGGAACGACGATGACGCCTCAGCATGTGAGATTTCTGATTGAGGAGGTCCTTGAAAACCGGATCGGTTTTTACCCTACTTACGGCAACACACTAATGGGCCTGGCCGCCAGCCCGCCGCTGCGGCCGGAGGACAAATTCTCGATCACTTATTATGCTCCGCAGCCGCGCGCCGTGCTGCGCGTGGTGAATCCAAACAAGACCCAGGAACTCGTCAATTACGGGCAGTGGGGCCGGGTCGAACTCACAACATTGACCACAGAGTTTTTCATGCCCCGATTCCTCGAGCGCGATGAGGCCATCCGCCGCTCCCCGCGCGAACCTTACGCCTGGGACGGCGTGGCGGAGGTGCGCCCGTTCGGCGCGATGGAGAAAACCATCGTTGAAGGAGTTTACTAGCATCCTGAACATCGGTTCTGGCGATTTCGTCTGAGACTTGAGCATGAGTCATCCACCTACTCCTCCGGGCTCAGGGGCGTTGCCTTGTTTCGATCATGAACCGCGTACGCGGGTGGTCTTCGGCGCGGACAGCATCGAACGGGCCGGCGAACTGGCGCGCGAGCTTGGTGCGAAACGAATATTGCTTGTCACCGACCCCGGCATCGTGGCCGCTGGACATGCGGACCATCTGCGCCGCAATCTCGACGCGGCTGGCCCGAAAGTAATCATGTTCGATCGAGCCCGCGAAAATCCCACGACGCGGTGCGTCGCAAGTTGCCTGGCGGTGGCCCGGCGAGCCCGCCCGGATACCATCGTCGGCTTGGGCGGCGGCAGCGCAATGGATACCGCCAAAGGCTGCAACTTTCTTCTGACCAATGGCGGCCGCATGAAGGATTACCAGGGCGTCGGCAAAGCCGACAAACCAATGCTGCCCTTTATCGCCATTCCCACGACCGCAGGCACCGGGAGCGAATGCCAGTCCGCTGCGTTAATCGTCGATGAACGGACCCACCAGAAAATGGCCTGCCTCGACCCGAAAGCAGCCGCCAAGATCGCCATTCTGGATCCCAAATTGACCTTGTCCCAACCACCGCGCGTCACGGCGTGCGCCGGCATGGATGCTATCGCCCACGCGCTGGAAACGGCGGTGACGACGCGGAGCAACCCGCTCTCGCGCATGTATTCGCGCGAGGCCTTTAAGTTATGCGCGAAGGCCTTCGCTGAGGTTGTGACCCATCCGAACGACCTCGAAGCCCGTGGCCGCATGCAACTGGGAGCGGCCCTGGCGGGCCTGGCGATCGAGAACAGCATGCTCGGTGCCGCCCACGCCGCCGCCAACCCTCTGACGGCCCATTTCGGCCTCGTCCATGGTCAAGCCGTTGGCCTAATGCTCCCGCACGTCATCCGATTCAACGCCCACCAAAAAGAGTCGAGCAAAGTCTATTCCGAGTTGGCAGTTGTGGCCGAGCTGACTTCTGTCGGACATGACCATGCCGCCGAAACACTGGTGTCACGCCTCGAAGCGTTGCTCGACCTGGCGCACTTGCCGCGGCGAATCACTGGTCCTCGCGCCAACAGGAAGATGATCCCGCTCCTGGCGGAAGAGGCCGCCGGTCAGTGGACGGCCACTTTTAATCCACGCCCGGTTTCGACCGCGGATTTCGTGAAGCTTTACGAGGCCGTGATTTGACCGCTTGACATCGTTTACATCGTAAACGAGACTGGGATCATGGCAACGGTGGTTCAGTCCTGTCGGATCGGCAAGAGCGCCGCGGCCTTGCTTGCCAGGCAGGCCAGGCGGCGTCAATTGGAAGTATCCAGCTTGAGTAGCCTCTACTTGAAAGAGAAGGCATTGGAGGAGGAATTTCCGGGAATCGGATTCCGCGATGCTGCGGGAGGCCGGGAAGCCTATGTTCTGGGGCATCGTGTGGCGGTGTGGGAGGTGGTCGAGGTGTACCGCGAGGCGAAAAGCATTTCCAAAACCGCCGATCATTTCGGGTGGCCGGATTACCTTGTTAAGTGCTCCCTTGCCTATGCGCGGACCTTCCCGGATGAAGTGGCGGCGCAACGGAAGGCCGAGGTTGATGAGTGATTCGGCTTCTCGCAGATGGGAACATTTCCCGCCGGTTTGTGGCGGCCTGCCTGCGCCTGAACTCCGATTTTCCGATCCAGCACCTCGCTGACTGGATGGATGGTCGGCACCTGGCCTCCAAAGATCCGGTGTTGCTTTCCGCATTGCGCGAGCAACGCCTGGTGATCGTGAGCCTTGATCGACGCACGCTGGCGATGCATGCGGGCCAGGCGACGCGTGAAGGTCTAGGCCATTCAGGAATGATACTGTTCCGCCGGCGCGTTTCGCAGATGGACTATGGCAAACAGTCCCGATTGCTGGTCGGGTTCTGGCGGGAGTCATGCCATTGGGAATGGGCGGACCGAATTGATTACCTTCCACGGACCTAATTCGAATATTGAATTTCTTTCACACTTCGGCCTTCGGATTTGGGAAGTCCAGTGGCAAGATGCAAACCATTCCCGACAACTTGTTTTATAAGACGAGTTCCGGTAGGTTTGAAAGGTGACTTACGACGCCTCATTGGATGACGTGTTGCAGCGGGCGTGGGATGGTGGTCGGATCAACAAGACCGAGGCGCGCCAGCTTTATTCGCTTCCGCTCGAGGAGTTGAGTGCCGTTGCCGATCGCCGGAGACAACTGTCCAAAGCCGATGCCTACGACGGGCGCGGCAACCAAATTGTCACCTACATCGTCGATCGGAACATCAACTACACCAACGTCTGCAACGTTTATTGCAAGTTTTGCGCCTTCTATCGAACCGAAAAGGATGACGATGCGTACGTCATTGCTTTTGACGAAATTGATAAAAAAATCGAAGAGACCGTCGCGCTGGGCGGCACCCAAATCCTCATGCAGGGCGGGCATCATCCCAAGCTAACCAAGCAGTGGTACCTCGATTTGCTGGCGCATCTCAAAAGCAAATTTCCGCAGGTAAACATTCACGGCTTCAGCCCGAGCGAGTTTGTGCATTTCCGTGAGGTCTTTAACGAGCCACTCGACCGCATCATTTCGGACTTCAAGGCGGCCGGGCTGGGTTCGATTCCGGGCGGCGGCGGGGAGATCCTCGTGGACCGCGTGCGCCAGCGAATCTCGCCGCTCAAAGCCATGAGCGATGATTGGTTGGAGGTGATGGACGTGGCGCATGGCCTCGGACTGAATTCATCGGCGACGATGATGTTCGGCCACGTCGAAACGCTGGAAGATCGAATCGAGCACCTGGAGCGGCTTCGCGCGCAGCAGGACAAGACCAAAGGTTTCACCGCCTTCATCTGCTGGACTTTTCAGGCCGAGCACACGAAGCTGCGCGCTCCGACCGTCGGCGCCCACGAGTATCTGCGCACGCAAGCGCTGTCCCGCATCTACCTCGACAACATTAGCAATGTCCAGAGTTCCTGGGTGACCCAGGGCCAGGAAATCGGCCAGGTGGCGCTCAAGGCCGGCGCCAATGATTTGGGGAGCATCATGATAGAGGAGAACGTCGTCTCGCAGGCGGGGACTACGTTTCGGATGACCGTGGACGACATGCGACGCCTCATCAACGACCTCGGCTACGAACCACACCAGCGGGACAACTGGTACCGGCTGCTGAATTGAACCTGGGTGCTCAAGCGCTGGATCGGCGAGGAAGTCTCTTCTGACGCCGACCGGCTGCGAGTTTCACGCCATATCTTTGCGGCGGAGAAACTGGATACGGCCGGACTTGTCCGTCGGGTAATAGATCATGAGCATGTCGGAGATCTTCATCAGGACCCAGGGCTGCTCGGCGTTCACCCCGTTCTTGGTGTAAACGAAATCGTCCACGATGTAAACGCACGCATGGATGGCCCGGTCTTCGGCATTCACCAAAGTCACCACATCACCGAAGGTGGGAACATCCCGGACGACGACGTAGTCCGAGCGGAGGATTTTGGCTGTGTAGTCGCCATTGAAGAAGTTCGTATCGGGCTTTTCGTTGAAAAAGTTCATGGATGTGAAAAAGCAGTCCTGCTTTTCTGCCGTCGGGTCGTTCCAGGTGTACGGATAAGTGTAAAGGCGCAAGCGCGCGAACGGGGGCAGGAGATAGGAAATGTTAAAAGCAGTTCCACCGGGCACCTTGGCGAGGGCGTTCAACAAGGGGGCGATCATTCGCTCGCGCCCGCCTTTGCCCCAGTATTTGACTAAAGCATCAATATCGGAATCGGGGTTGACGCGCAGGCGCAGGATATAAGTCGGCAGCTCATACAGGATTTCGATCAACTCATTGAATTCATTTGGACGGAGCACCGCCTTGATCGCCTGCAGGTCCGTGAAGCACAAAAAGTCCGAATTGGTATAGGTCAGCGCCAAAATGCGCTCGATTTGTTCGAGGGGCAATGAACTGTCCTTGAATTTCTGGTCGAATCCCTGCAGGGGAAACCGGAAGGGGAAGCACTGGGGAAAGTTGGCCGGGTTTTTCGCCAAGGTCGAGTAGATCTGTTGCCGGCTTCGCGGATTGAGCGACCAGATGAGCTGTTCAGGCGGTGAGATGACGATTCGATTCGAGCTGATATTCCAGTAGCGTTCGTCCAGCAGGATTCTTCGTTCGATTGGGCGAAGATCGCATGAGCTCAGAAAGCGCGCCAGGCGGCTTTCGGAACAGTCTTCGAAAACCCATTTCGGGCTTTCCAGACGCACGGCTCGGTCCGGGAATACACCGTCCGGGCTGGCCAAAGGGATCTCGATTGCCTCAATCTTGCCGCCTGGACCAGCTTTCCCAGCCGTCGCTCCGTCAGTCGAGAAACCAGAGCGATGGCCATGGATGAAGAGACAGCCACCCAGCGCCAACATAAGTGGCGTCAGGACACCCAGGACAAATGAAATCGGGCAGACGCGTTTGAACTTCTTTCGAGCCGACATAATGAGTTCAATTAAGCTAACACTGCTAGTTTGCAGCACTAGCCGTGCCAGAATGAAAGGGCAATTGTGGGACCCTTCTACTGCGTCTCGTGTGGAACCAGGTCCAGCACGCGGCGGTAAATCGAGCTGAAGCCGAAATCTCCGCTGCGACCTCGTTTTTCGTCAATCGTGCGCGCGACTGCAATCCCGTAGCCCGGCAGAGCAATGAGAATTTCGCCGATCTCACCGCTGTGTGCGAGGAGAGCGCGATTGCTGAGGTCGCGATAAATAGGAATCATTTCCCGGGCAGCGACGGCAGAGATTGCCTCCAGGTCAGCAGCGCCGAATGATTGTTTGAGCGCTTCACCGAGTTTTTTCGAACCTTTGAATTCCTGGCCGGCAAGCGACCGCAGCCTGGCGACCAGCGAGTTGGTTAGGCCAAGCCTCTCCAAGGCGTCCACCGTGCTGGTGGGGATGGTCAGGCGCGTGTCGGGTTCGGCGATGACAAGGCCGAGACCGTACCCGCTGGCGCGGTCGAGGATCGAAACGAGCGAGGCCTGTGTAGCAACGGCGAGCCACTTTTCGGAGATAAGTTGTTGACCGCGCCAGCGTCCGCCGTCGGCCAGGAGGCATCCGAGCTTGACGAGGTCACTGGCATTGAGCTCCATGCCGTCCATCGCCCAGGTATTCCCAGTGCGATCGTGGCGGAACCGGTAATCGGTAATGCCCATTGGCCGCAGCAGTTCCGAGGCAAGCAGAACTTCCATGGACTTTCCGGTGGCTTTGCGCACGATACCCGATGCGACATTAACGGCGCGGTTGTTGTATTTGAATTCCTCGCCTGGCGTCGAGACGATGGGCGATTCGAGCGCGAACTTCACGAAATCGCGCTGCGGATAAATGTCACGCGAGCCTTGCGTGGTGAAAATGCCGGAGGTGTGCTGGAGCAAATGACGGAGTTTGATCCGGCTCCTGAGGGGGTCACCGGCCAGTTCAGGAAACCAGGTGGAAACTGGCGCGTCGAGCGAACCGATGGCGCCCCGGTCGTAAGCCAGCCCAACTGCCAGACTCGTGAAGACCTTGGTAATGGAATAGAGGTAAACCCGCTTATCCTTGGAGTCGAAAAACTTTGTCCGAACGGGTTGTTCATACTGATATACGAGAAGCGCGTTGCTGTGCTGTGCGTCGGCCTCGGCAAAAAGCTGGTCGAGCGCGGCCGGGTCGAGCGCGAACTGGGCGGAGGCACTCAACGCAAGGAGTAGCGACCCAATCGGCCAGTCGGAGCGGTGCACGGGACGACGGTAAGGCCGCCCGACGAGAGGGAAAAGCCGTATCCAGGTCAGCAGCTCGCGTTGCTTGGTGTTCGGGTCAGGCATGGGGCACCCAGGCTGACGCAGGGGATCGGAAATGTCCTCAGCGGGCCGCACGGGCGCCGGCCGCACCAAACGCGTAGAGCGTGGAATGCGTCCGAAAATAGAGGTTCTCGCCCGCAAGAGCCGGCGAGGCGAAAATGCGCTCGCCGAAATCCGCCTGGTGGAGGATTTCGGGCTTTTCGCCCCCCGCTTTGATCACGGTGAGCTTGCCGGGCAGCGATGCCACGTAGATTCTGCCGTCCGCGGCCACGGGCGAGGAATAGTAGCTGCCTTCGGCATTCAATCGCTCCTGCAGGTAAAAGGACTTGCCGCTCTTTGCGTCGAACGACGAAATCATGCCGCCATTCTTGAAGCAATAAATGCGCCCATCGTACAAAAGCGGCGAGGCCACGTAGGGCAGACCGCGAGTGGCTTTCCATGCGATATGCGTCTTGGAAATGTTGCCCCGCCCGCCGGGTTTCACGGCCACCAGGAGATTTTCACCTTTGGCGAGAGACGCCAGGAGTTGGTCATAGTCGCCCTTGTCTATTTTTCCGTCCCGGTTTACATCCATGCCGCGGTAGAAATCACGGCTCGCGTCGTCGAATTCATCCAAGGTAACGACGCCATCCTTGTTCTTGTCATGTTGTTCGAGGAATTTTTCCCACGTCGGCCACGGATCATCCGCCTTGCCGTCCGACCATGCTGCGAAGAACACAAGTCCATCGCCGGCCACCGGTGTGGTGCAGGCGAAGGCCGTCAGTCCCTCGACCATCCAGTCCTCCTTCCCCGTCTTCAGCGCGTAGGCTTTTAGTCGGAGGGAGCCAGGCACGACCACTTCATCCACATCACCGTTCTTCCAGGTGATCGGAGTGCCAAAGCCGCCATAGCAGTCGGGCCGGGCCGTTTCCCAGACCTTCTTGCCTGTGTGCAAATCCACCGCCAGCAGAGATGATCCTTCGTCACGATCGCGGCTGACCACGACGAGATCGCCCGCGATTAAGGGGGATGCGCTGGTGCCGTATCCGCCAAGGCTAAGGGCCATTGGCAGAGGATGGCGCCACAGTTCCTTGCCCTGGCGATCGTAGCAAACCAGCCCAAACGAGCCGAAATAACTCACCACGCGTTCGCCATCGGTCGCAGGGGTTGGTGTGGCGGGGCTATTCTCCGTGCTGTGGTACATCTCGAGTTTCTCCGGTTTTACGCTTCCAGACCAGGTCATTTCGCCATTCGACCGTCGATAGCAGCGCGTTTGGAGTTCGCTCTCGGCGAAAGAGGTCAGAAAAATCTGATCGCCATAGATGCATGGCGAAGATGGCGACCATGGCACTTGAATTTTCCACAACACCGAATTGGTAGGACTGATTTTGATAGGCGGCTTTGCGTCCATAGCGACGCCTGAGCTGTTTGGTCCGCGAAACGCCGGCCAGGCGGGAGACGCTGCCTGGGCCACCGAAGCCGCGACCGTCAAAAGAATAAGCAAAAATGAGGACAATTTCATAAATCGATCGTGAGGTGCTGAGAGCATCGTGAACTCAAGGTCAATTTCTGTCAATTTCAACCGCAGCTTCGTGGCCTACGGCTCAGTAAATCCGATCTTCCGCATTAAGGGAGCAAAGCGGGGATCGGATTTGAGACCTTTGGCTTCCGGATCGTTGCGAAACCACGCCAGCGAGTCCGAGCGTTCCTGGTAGGCCTTCTCCAGCCACTCGAACGCTTTGTCTTTTTCCGCGAGCCCGGCATAGACGTAGGCACGGACAATGCGCGAAACATAACGCCGGCTTTCGAGCTCATCCAGGCTTTGAAGGATCTTCAACGCGTCTGACTGGCGGCCTGAGACAGCATAATTATAACCGAGGAAACCCAGCACAAGTGGATCGTTCGGATTGAGGCGTTGGGCGGCTTCCATCTCCTGGATGGCGCGTTGGGGCTCCCCTTTCAAGAAATATGCGCGGCCTAGAAACAGGCGTACCCAATCATTATTCGGGTCCAGCTCCGTCCCCTTGGAAAGCTGCTCAATCGCTTCTGCGCCGCGGCCAGCGTTAATGAACGCCCAACCCAGGCAGAAGTGCGCCAGGCTTGAAAGCGGGTCGAGCTCCAGCGCCCGCCGGCCCTGGACCTGCGCTTCGTCGGCGCGGCCCATCCCTCCCAGAAATTGCGTGTAGAGGGCGCAGGCCTGCGCTGATTGCGGATTAAGAGCCAGAGCGCGCTTGAACTGCTTCTCCGCCGCAGTCCAGTCCCAATCGTAATGGTAGTGAACGAAGCCGAGTGACGCGTGGGCCTCGGCCAGCGTGTCATCAAGGTCAATCGCTTTCATCGCGGCGTCTTTTGCCTTTGAAAACGCTTCGCGCGGCGCGAGGAAAGCGTCCGCCGCCAGCACGTGAGTGTCGGCCACTCCAGCGTAGGCCAGCGCGAATCGCGGATCCCGCTCAATCGCCTGCGCGAAGTACGGAAGCGCCTTTCTGATACCATCTTCTGAAAGTTTGTCGGCGTAGTAGCGTCCTTGCCGGTAAAGATTGTAGGCTTCGAGATTCTCCGTCGGCTTTTCCTTCAAGCGTTTCTTTTCCTCGCCGAGGAGGCGGATTCTCAATTTCGACGCGACTTGCTGCGCCACCTCGCTGCGCACGGCAAAAATATCCCGCATCTCGCGATCGTAAGTGTCCGACCAAAGATGATTGCCATCCTTGACATTGATGAGCTGCGCGGTGATGCGCAGTCTGTTTCCGGATTTGGCCACGCTGCCTTCAAGCAAATGGCTTACATTCAGCAGTTCGCCAATTTTCCGAATATCCTCATTCTTACCCTTGAAGGCGAAGGAGGAAGTGCGCGCCTTGACCTGCAAACCAGTAATTTTTGAAAGCGCCGTAATCAACTCTTCGCTGATGCCATCGCTCAGGTACTCGTCGGCCTTGTCCGCGCTCATGTTTACGAACGGCAGCACAGCGATGGATTTCTTGTCTGAATCGGGCAAAGAGGAGGCGGCCTGTTTTGGCACCCGCCCGTATTGATGAGCCAAGAACCAACCGAATCCGGCTGCGAGCAGAGCCAAAACGACGAGCCAACCCCACCGCGAAACAGCCGACGCGACCGGCCTTTGCGCGAATACGGATTTCGGATTTCGGACTTTGGAGGTGATCGTCGAAGTTTCCGCACGCCGGCCGCTGCTGTGAGGCTCCCAGGGCATTACCACGCGATGAACGACTACCGGCAGTTCAATGTTTTTCAACTCCGCTGGCCCGAGCGCAGCCATTGGTAGCGACAATTTGTTGCGGACCTGCTCGTAAACCGCGCTGGAAATGCAAATGCTCCCGGCGGCCGCCAGTGGTTCAATCCGCGCCGCGATGTTGACACCATCACCATGGATGTCTCCATCGCGCATGACTACGTCGCCCACATGAATGCCAATGCGGATGTGCACCTGCCGCTCGGGCGGGCTAAACTGGTTGCGGTCGTGCAGCGCGTTTTGAATGGCGACAGCCCCCTGCACTGCCGCCAGTGCGCTGGGAAATTCGATCAGGAAACCATCGCCGGTGGTTTTCACCTCCCGCCCACCATGTTGGGGCAACTGACTGCGCACGATACGGCGGTGTTCTTCGAGCAGTTCCAGCGCAAGGGCCTCGTCGCGTTGCGCCAGCGCGCTGTAGCCCACCATGTCGGTGAACATGATCGCTGCCAGCTTGCGTTGTTCGGTGTTGGCGCTCACACGGGCCTCACTGATACTGCCTGAGTTGCTCTTCCATTTCGATCATTTTTTCGGGTGTTGGAGCGCCGCACATCATGTATGAGCGGGTGATCGAACAAGAAGTGGAGGCCAGAAATCTGTTGGGGGCCTGGCAAAGCCTGTGGAGGGGGAACTTTTCCTCTCGACGGCCCACCTGCTCCAGGAAATTGTCGAGTCCGCAACTGGTTTTGGCTTGCCTGAGCACTTGCCTCGGCTTAAACCATTCGCCGCTGTTGGCGGCATTGCCACCGCGCGGGGTCAGTGGCATGGCGCTTTCCCTGACCGAACCAAACGATCACGACGCGCACGAACTCTCAATGACCAAAGTCCTCCTCTTAGGGCTGGGCCGCTGGGGTGTGAATCATCTTCGCAACCTGAACTCGATGCCTGTGGAACTGCACGTCGCGGAAGTGGACGACCATCGGCTCGAACCGGCGCGCAAGCTGGGTGTGCCGGAGGCGCGACTGACGACGCATTACCAGGACCTGGCGGCCAAAATGGATTGCGTCGTGGTGGTCACGCCCGCGCCGACGCATTACTCGCTCTGCCAGGAGTTCCTTGAAGCTGGCAAGGATGTTTTCGTGGAAAAGCCGATCACATTGCATTCAGACGAAGCGAGACGGCTCGCGGAGCTGGCCGGCCGGAAGAAGTGCATTCTCCAGGTCGGCCATATCTTCCGCTTCGACCCGGCGTCCCAATGGCTGCGGGAAGCGATTCAGGCCGGACAGTTTGGACACGTCCAGTTTCTGCGCAGCAATTTCAGCGGCTTCAAACGTCCGCGCAACGACAGCGGGGTTCTGTTCGCCGATGCCATTCATTTCGTGGATTTGTTTAATTACTTCCTGGGCAATACCCCCGCGCGCGTTTTCGCCGCGACGCATGATTTTCTCCGGCGCGGGATGGAAGACGCTTCGCTGCTCTCGCTCGAATATCACAACGATCACGGGAGAACCTGGGCGACGGTCGAAACCAATTACTTTTTGCCCGGCAAATGTCGCGAAGTGACGGTCATCGGCAGCGAGCTAAGCGCGGTGTGCGATTACAACGTCGCGCAGTACAAGATCAAGACCTTTGCCAACCGCCACGTCAAAAACGGCAGCGAATTTAAGGCGCAGGAGGGCGCGCTACACCAGGTGGAAAGTCCGCCGGAAGAGCCTCTGCTCGCGGAATTGCGCGCATTCGTGGAATCGGTGCAGACCCGCCAGGCGCCGCGCGCGGATGGCTGGGCCGGCTACGAAGCAGTGCGCGTGCTGGAAGCCGCCCTGGAGTCGGCGCGGACAGGCCGGACGGTCGAGATGAATTAAGCCGTAACTGGATTTTCATGCAAAAAATTCCCCTATCGAAGTGTTTCGTTAATGCCGAAGTCGAGGAAGCAGCGCTGCGCGCGCTTCGCTCCGGTCAATATATCCTGGGCAAGGAGTGCCAGGCATTTGAAACTGAATTGGCTACGCACGCCGGCGTCAAACATTGTGTTCTCGGTTCCTCCTGGACGCTGATTGTTTATCTGCTGCACCAACTCCAGGGCGTGGGACCCGGAGACGAAATCATCGTTCCGAGCCATACGGCTTTCCCGACAATGGAACCGCTCATCCACCTGGGCGCGCGACCGGTGTTCGTGGATGTCGATGACACTTACGTGATGGATCTCGAACAGGTCGAAGCAGCAATCACGCCCCGCACGGTCGGGATTATTCCGGTTTATCTCTACGGTCATCCGCTGGACGTGGACCGCCTGCTGGCAATTGCCGCGCGGCATCATCTGTGGGTTATCGAAGATTGTGCCCAGGCTCACGGCGCCAAATACAAAGGAAAGAGGGTCGGCGGCCTGGGCGACTTCGGCGCGTTCAGTTTCTTCCCGTCCAAAAACCTCACCGTGCTGGGCGATGGCGGCTGTATCATGACGAACCATTCGCAAATGGCCGACCGGCTCCGCATGTTGCGCAACCATGGGCGCCAGGGAAAATACGATCATGAGTTCCCGGGCTACAACGTGCGGTTCAACGAAATCAACGCCGCCGTTGGCCGGGTGATGCTTCAGCATTTGGATGGATTTAACCAGAACCGCCGCAAGATCGCCGCCCATTACAACCAACGCCTCAATGGAATTGTCCAGACGCCACCCGAGCGTGAATGGGCCCAGGCCGTTTATCACATGTACGTCGTGCGGTGCGAACGCCGCGACGAGCTTCAGAAATTCCTTAAGGAGCGCAACATCGAGACCGGCATTCACTATCCGAAACCGAATCACCTCCAGCCGGCGGTCACGGGCCTGTTCCCCTTTGTTCCCAGGCTGCCGCGCACCGAGCAAATCGTGAAAGAGATCTTCTCATTGCCCATTCATGGAGAGATGAACCTCGAAGCCGCCGACGCCGTGTGTGACGCCATATTGGAATTCCATCGCAAATGAGGGGCGGACTACGATGCCTGGCTCGATTCTTAGTCTTGTAATTCCCTGCTACAACGAAGAAGGCAACTTGCGCCCCCTGATAAAAGCCATTCAGGATGCGGTTGAACCGCTCAACCTGCCCTATGAAATCGTCATCACGGACGATTGCAGCACCGATAAATCCTGGGAGATTCTGAAAGAGCTCGCGGCCGGCGATTCGCGCATTCGGGTCCAGCGGTTTGCCTTTAACTGCGGCGAGTCGGCGGCCAGTTGGGCCGGCCTGAAGGCGGCTCGTGGCCAGTACCTGGTGACGCTCGATGCCGATTTGCAAAATGATCCCAAAGAGCTTCCGAGATTTTTAGAGGGGTTGAAGCAATTCGATTGTGTCTGCGGCACGCGCGTCGAGAGTCGCAGCCAGGGGGACAATCTCCTGCGCATTATTTCCTCGCGCACGGCGAACTGGGTGCGGAACAAACTTTCGGGCGAGCAAATCAGCGACGCCGGCTGTACTTACCGCGCCTTCAAACGAGAGTGCCTCGACAATGTGAAGTTCTTCAAAGGCATGCATCGGTTTCTGCCGACGCTCTTCAAGCTCGAAGGATTCACCGTGACGGAAATTCCTGTCGCGAACCATCCACGCTATGCCGGCCAAAGCCATTATGGCGTTTGGAACCGGCTGTTCGCGTCGTTTTACGATTTATTGGCCGTGCGCTGGATGAAAAAGCGGATGTTCCGATCCCAGATTGCGGAACGTGTGAACTGAGCACAAATCTGAAAACCCAATTGCTGGATTCGAAGGAATGTCAACGTGCGCGAGCTTCGGATTTCGGTTTTCCGATTCCTCCCTCACCCTTTCGCGCTGAAGATGCTGTCCAGGATGACCTCCTTGGTTTTCCAGAGAAGGGCCATGGTCATGGCCAGCGGCAGCAGCACGAGAAGGACCAGCATCCAGAAGCTGCCGCGTTCCATGACCGCCGCAATGATCCCCAGCCAGAGCGGCATCTTTTGAAACTGGCCCAGGCCGAAATAGATCACGGCTGCGACGAAGGTGGCGGCCAACAAGGTCAAGTTCAGCGTGGTGAATTGCCGGGTTTCGAGGCGCAAAGCTTCATCCGGCAACATAGCGCCCAGCCGTTGTAACACCACGTTCATGCTTGCCAGAAACAGCAAGCCAGTGAAGGCAAGCAGGATCACCATTGCGAAGAAGAACGGTTCGTTCGGGACTCGATTCCAGAAATAAAGGAACGGACTCAATCCGAAATTGACGAGGCCCAGGACCCGCGCGCGCTCCAAGGCGTTGCGCCAAATCCGTTCCTGTTTTTGAAAGCCCCCGAGCTGCCAAAGGCCGTACACCAGCAGCGTCGTGGTGGCTAGCGGAGGCGCGATCCCATAAATTCTTAGCCCGTCGGCCCTCGCCGTGTAGAAACAAACAATCAAGGCGACAGGTAATCCCCAAAACAACGCCGAGAGCCCGCGCACCAGCCGGCCCAGCGAACGCAAGAGATCGGCGTTAGGCGCAGGGTCAGGCATGAAGGAAACGCCGAAAGCCGAAGGCCGAAATCCGATGGAAATTCGAAAGCCGAAAGCCGAAATGCGAGCTGTGAAGGAATGACCAAATACCAGGCGGATTCTTCTTCGTCATTCGGATTTCATTCGGATTTCGTACTTCGGATTTCGAACTTCTTTGGTCACTCGTCATTCTCCTTTCAGCTCCGCCGGAGTCTTTCAGAAGGTCAGATAAGTGTATTCCTTCAGGCCCTTTTCATAATCGTCAAGCAGGCGCATTGCTTCCGAGGGTTTCATGCGATCCGATTTGATGGCCTCGTCCACCTGGGCTTTCATCTGGCGCTTCAGCTCTTTCTCGTCGTATTGCACCGAGTCCAGCGCCTGCACGATCGTGGTGCCTTCAATAATTTCCTCGACGTAGTAGCCGGCTGGTTCATCGGCATCGAGGAAGACGTGGACCTCGTTAACCCGTCCAAAGAGGTTGTGCAGGTCGCCCATGATGTCTTGATAGGCGCCCATGAGAAAAAATCCCAGGTAATACGGTTCGGGCCCGCCGCTGCCGTTCATGATCAGCGGGTGCAACGGCAAGGTGTCGCGGACGTCGCGCAGGTCGATGAACTTGTTGACCTGGCCGTCGGAATCACAAGTGATATCCACCAGCGTCGCTTCGCGGGTCGGCCCTTCGGCGAGCCGGTTGACGGGCATGATGGGAAATAACTGGCCCAGCGCCCAGTGATCCAGCAGCGATTGAAAGACCGAAAAATTGCAGAGATACTGGTCCCCCAGACTGTCTTCCAGCATGCGAATTTCCTCGGGCACATACGCCTGTCCTTTGAAGCTGTCCACAACCGCATGGCTGATTTTCCAATAGAGATGTTCGATCTTGGCCTTCTCCGGCAAATCCATCATTCCGAGTGTAAACATGTGCTGAGCATCCTCCTTGCGCTCGAGCGCGTCGTGATAGGCCTCCAGTTTGTTGACCTTGGGCAAGTTCTTCTGGATGTCGAGCAATTCTTTGACGAGCGGATGCTCGTTATCTCCGAAGGGCAAGGCGTCGCCGGCCCGAATCTTTTCGATCGAGCCGAAGACTTCCACAATCAGGACACTGTGATGAGCGACGACCGCCCGGCCGCTCTCGCTGATCAAATTCGGATGCGGCACTTTCTCGGCATTACAGACATCGGCGACGTAATAGACGATGTCGTTCGCGTATTCCTGGAGCGTGTAATTTGTCGAACTGTCGAACGCTGAGCGGCTCCCGTCGTAATCGACACCCAGACCGCCGCCGACGTCGAGGAATTCGATTTGAAAACCCATCTTGTAGAGCCTGGAGTAATACCGAGCGGCTTCCTGAACGGCCCGCTTGACGGTCAGGATGTCGGGGACCTGGGAGCCGATGTGGAAATGGAGCAGCTTAAAGCAATGAACCAGCCCTTCGGACTTGAGCATTTCGGTCGCGACCAGCAACTCGGCAGTGCAGAGGCCGAACTTGGCGTTTTCGCCGGCGCTTTCCGCCCATCGGCCGCCGCCCTTGCTCAATAGCCGCGCGCGGAAGCCAATCAGCGGTTCGACTCCCAGTTGCCTGGAGATGGCGATGATTTGGCGCAGCTCTTCGAGCTTTTCGACGACCATGATTACTCGTTTGCCCAGCTTGACGCCGAGCAGGGCCATGCGGACAAAGTTCGCGTCCTTGTAGCCGTTGCAAACAATCAGGCTGCCGAGCTGGCTCTGGAGCGCCAGCCCGGCAAATAATTCCGGCTTGCTGCCGACCTCCAGGCCGAAATCGTACGGTCTGCCGGCGTCGAGGATCTCTTCGACCACCTCGCGCAACTGATTCACCTTGATCGGAAACACGCCTCGGTACCTGCCCTGGTAGTTGAACTCGGTGATCGAGTTTCTAAACGCCATGTTAATGGCCTCGACACGATGCCGGAGAATGTCCTGAAATCGAATCAGCACGGGAAATTTTAACCCACGCGCTTTCGCTTCTTCGATCACGTCGGTAATGTCCACCGCCGAGCCGGCGTCTTGCAGTGGTTTGGCCACGACGTGCCCGGCTTCGTTGATATCGAAGTACTTCGCTCCCCAACCGTGAATATTGTACACGTGGCGCGCGCGCTGGATGTCCCAAGGCCCGTCGGCGTCACTCGAGTTGTTCATTTCGGTTCGTTCAGCTGGAAGCGCACTATAGAACTCTGCGCGAGGATTTCAATAGGGCAATGCGAAAAATTCGTGACGCGTGAAATGTGATGCGTGAAACGTAAGCCGTGAAGATGACCGGCAGTCTGCCACAAATTGCACCTCAAGACTCACGTTTTACGTTTCGCGCTTCAAGCACAGATCCGCCTTTCCACACGTCCAGCCCTTTGCTCTTATGGCCGCATGCCAAAGGTGTCACTGTCAGCCATCGTGAATTTTTGTGATCGGATCCTGCGCACCTCGGATGTTCGGGATTACGACGGCGCGGTCAATGGTTTGCAGGTTGAGAATCGCGGCAAGGTGACGCGCATTGCCGCGGCGGTCGATGCCAGCCTCGCGACTGTGAGACTGGCGATTGCCGCTCGAGCCGACTTGCTGCTGGTGCACCACGGCCTCTTTTGGAAAGCGGCACATCCCTGGACCGGGAAGAAGTACGAGCTATTGCGTGAACTGCTCGACAACGACGTGGCGGTGTATAGCTCACATTTGCCTCTGGATGTCCACCCACAATTTGGCAACAACGCCAGATTGTGCGCTGCACTCCAGTTGAAGAACTTGCGCCCATTCTTCTTCGATCACGGTCAGTCCATTGGCTTCAAGGCCGCGAAAAAAATCTCGCGCGCCGACCTCGTCGAGCTTCTGTGCGAGTCCACTGGAACCAAACCTCGATTGATTCCAGGCGGGCCGGAAATTTGCCGCCGCATTGGCGTGGTCACCGGTGGCGCGGGCAGCGAGTTGAGTAAGGCTGGGGCCGAAGGTGTGGACACTTTCATCACCGGCGAAGGCCCCCATTGGACTTTTGCCCAGGCTGAGGAACTGGGACTCAATGTCATTTACGGCGGGCACTATGCGACGGAGACTTTCGGGGTAAAGGCCCTGGCGACGCACTTGTCCCGCCAATTTAGACTTCCTTGGGTTTTTCTGGACCACCCGACAGGACTGTGACTTGAGGTGCGATCACTGATCAGTTCACGCGCCTTCGGTCACATCCGGCTTGTTCGGATCTCCCTGCAGGATTAGAATTCAGCTAGATGCAGGCCGAGATCCTCACAGTCATCCCCGTCTATAATGGCGAGAAATTCATCCGGCAAACGCTCGAATCGGTGGCCCGGCAAACACTGCGGCCCAATCGACTGATCGTGCTGGACAATTGCTCGACGGACCACACCGAGCAAATCGTCGCCGGTTTCGCGGCAATCAAATGCGAGTGGATTCGCAATCCGCGAAACCTGGGACTGTTCGGCAACTGCAATCGTGCCCTCGAATTCGCCCCCCAAACCAAATACCTTCACTTGCTCTGCGCCGATGATTTGGTGGCGCCAACATTCTACGAGACGCTGGGCCGTGAACTTGCAAATTGCTATGGCCTGGGCCTGGCGTATTGCCTGGATGAGCGCATCGATGAAAACGATCAGCGCCTGAGCGTCTCGGGCAAGGCGACGGGCAACGCCAAGGAAATTCCGGTGGACACGTTTCTTAGTCGAAAAGCGGAAATTGCGAACCAGGCGTTCAGCGGGAGCCTGATGAAGACGAATTTCGAGAAGTCCCCCTGCCAGTTCCGGCTCGACATGCCCATTCTGGCGGACGTGGCCTTCTGGGCCGCATGGGGAAAGCATTGCAAAAAAATCGTCCAAATCAATCAACCCCTTTGCCAATACCGCTGGCATGGTGACAACACCACGAACGTGGTGATGCCCGGAATCGACGCACTCATCCTGGACGAGTGGCGGGTCATGCAACTCAACGAGCAGCTCCGAAATGGCAGCTCCAGTCCCATCCGGAAATTCAAATTGAAGGGCCTTTTTGCAGTTCGCACGGGAATCAAGGCCAAACGAATTCGGCAACAGAACAATCTCGTTTACTCGCGTGAGATCATCCGGGAAGGCAGGAGTATCACCGGTCCCCTGGCATGGCACATGGGCCAGGTGGTGGTGGAAGCGCGCGATCTGGTCGTGTATGGCCTTATGCGCCGCCGGCGCCACCCGAACAACGTTTACAGTTGAGCCAATGTCGGCCGCCGGGTTTGCGCCTCGGTCAATGCTTTGGCCTTAGGAGGATCGCTTTCTTGTCAGTGCCTTCGACCTCGACGCTATGCGTCTCGATGCTTGGATCGTCCCTGAGCGCCTGATGAATGATGCGGCGGTCAAACGCGTTCAACGGCTCCAGCTCCACCACATCGCCCCAGCGCCGCACCTTTTCGGCGGCTTCTTTGGCTTTCTTGACCAATGCTTCGCGGGCCTGGGCCCGATAACCGCTGACATCGACCATTACTTTGGGCGTGGACGGATCCTGCTGAAAGAGCAAGCGATTGGTGATGTACTGCAAGTCCGACAGAGTTTGGCCCTGGCGACCGATTAGTCGGCCTGAGTCGTCCGTCTTTACGTCCAGCAGCAGCCCGTCCTCCATCGCGTGCTTTTCCACCGTGGCAGGGAAGCCGAGGAGGCTAAGGATCTTTTCCAAGGTGGCTTGGGGTTCAGCGGCCATGACTTAGATGTGAGTTGAGGACATGTGCACGATTCGACCCGGTTTTATTTCTTCTTTTTTTGGGGCGACGTCAATACTGGAACTTTGGCCGTCGGCGATGGTTCGGCGATGGTTCGGGTGAGCTTGGTCTGCGCGATGGTCAAGAGATTCTGCACCGTCCAGTACAACGTCAGCCCGGCCGAGAAGTTATACAAGAACACCATGAACATCAGCGGCATGTAGCGCATGATTTTGGCTTGCATCGGATCCATCCCTGGTGAGGGTGGCGTCAAGCGCGCCTGCCAAAACATCGTCACTCCCATAATCAGCGGCAGCAGGTTAAACGGCAATCCGACGCCGGGGACGCCGATGAACGGGATGAAGCCTAAACCCGGAATAACGAACAACGTGTCTGGTTGCGACAAATCGACAACCCACAAGAAACGCGCACCGCGCAGTTCGATGGCGCTTTGGATCATCCGATAAAAGCCGAAGAAAACGGGGATTTGCAACACCATCGGCAGGCAGCCTCCCAAGGGGCTGACCTTGTGCTCCTTCATGAACTCCATCACTTTTTTGTTCATCTTGACCGGATCGTCCTTGTACTTCTCCTGGATGGCTTTCATTTGCGGCTGGAGCGCCTGCATCCGCTTCATGGACCGCGTGCTGGCTTGAGTCAGCGGCCAGAAGACAATCTTGATGATGCAGGTGATTGCGATAATGGCCCAGCCGTAGGAAAATTTGAGCGCGAAGTGCAGCCAGTTCATGGCCAGCAACAACGCCTTGGCAAAGAAACCGAAGAACCCGCTGTAACCCATGACCAGATCAATGTTGTTATTGAACCGGTCCCCGATGCGCGCGAGCGTTTGGTATTCTTTCGGCCCGGCAAAGAGCTGGATTTCGCGTTCCACGGCCTGGCCCGGGGGCAGGGTCACTGCCGGATACACCAGCGCCGCTTGGTAACCCAGCGGCACCGGAGCGTTCGTGGCGACCAGAAGCGCTTCTTCACCCGTGGGCTTGGGCAGCTCAATTTTTCGGGCGACGACTTCCTGGGCCGGTTGCTGTGGCATTACCGCGAGCGCGAAAAACTGATTGTGCGCCGCGACCCAGACAACGTTCGAAGCGCCGCCGTGATACTCGCTGCGCGGCGTGCCTGGCAAACATCCAAGGGCGCGATTGGCAAACCAGCCGGCGCTCACGTCTTCGGTGCCGCTTCCATTGTACCACAGCACACCGACGGCCTGGCCATTGTCCCGCGGGCCCATGGGTGTGGCTGTGCCAACGATCCATTCCTGCGCCGGCAGGCTTAAGGCCTGCGTCGATCTGTTCATGAGTCGCACCGTCGCCGCCATTAAATAGTTCGTGCCGAGGGTGAACTCTTTGACGATGCTCAAACCATTCGTCAGCGTTTTTTCTGCGCGCACACCATGTTCCGTGTTTTTCAGCGTGAAAACGCCGTCCCCTTGAACGGCGTCGCCATCCAGCAGCGCCAGCGTCGGCGCCGGCATGAAGGTGTTCAGAGTGGCCACGCGCTGAGACTGCCGCAGTTTCTCGCGGCGCGCGGAAACGCTTTCAGGATAGCGCAACAGCTCAATCAGTTTAAGGCCGCCTCCGTAAGAACTGAAAGTATAGCGTGCGTTGTCGTTCGTTATAACGCGCAACTCCTCCGGCACGTTGGTGTTGGCCACGGGCCTCGGCGGAATCACGGGGGCCTCGGCCTGGGTCGGTGGGACGGATGAAGTTGACTGGCCCTGGTTGGTGGCCGTCAGAGTTGCCGGCGGAACGTTGGTCGGACCGCTCGACAGAGGTTTTGGGGGATAGAGCTTGTGCACGAGCGGATACCAGAGCATCAGCACCACGAAGCAGACGACGAGGATAATAATCGATTTGCGATCCATGCTGGTCACCTCGGGGCCGGGAACAGGCCAGATGACGATGCGCGCGTGCTCTGCTCCCGCTCGGGCACGGGATCGGCTCCGCATCCGCCCCAGGGATGGCAGCGCGCGATGCGTTTCAAGGCCAGCCAGCTCCCTTCAACCCCGCCATGTGTTCGGATCGCTTCCTCGGCGTATTCTGAACAACTCGGTGTGAACCGGCAGCGCCCCAGTGGCCCGAAGAAGAACACTTTCGCCGGAGAAAGCACACACCGGTACAGGCGCACGCCAAGAATCAGCATCTGTTGAACCGCGTTCATCCGTTTGATCGTCTCGCTCACTTTAACAGTCCCGCTTTCCGAAGGGTTGTCAAAAAGTCCTTCTCTACCGCGCCGAATCGTTTCCCGACAATCGATTGTCTCGCCACCAGCACCAGCTCAAGTGGCTGCGCCAGCTCGTGTTGGTGCAGGCGAAAAACTTCGCGCAGCAGCCGTCGCGCCCGGCTGCGGATCACCGCATTACCGAGTTGGCCGCTCGTGATGACACCCAGTCGAGAATGCCCGGCGCTCGGCAGCCGCCCCCAATTTGCAATCAAACAACCACCCGCCGCACGCTGTCCGGCCCGTCGCAACCGCGCAAAATCGCGGCTCTGTTTAATGCGCGCCGTTCGCCCCAGACTCCAGCCCTCTGACTCCGCCGCCCCCATGCCGCAGTTAGACAGGCGTCAACCGCTTTCGCCCCACGCGGCGGCGATTGCGCAGGATGGCCCGTCCACTCTTACTCGAGCTGCGGCTGAGAAATCCGTGCTGCCGCTTCCGGCGAATCTTCGATGGCTGATATTGTCGCTTCATAGTCTATGGTAATCGGTAGCCAGTGACCGGTAACTCGCGGCCGATGACGGGTGCGGCATCCTCAGGCGCTGCCAGCTTGCCGTTCGTGGCGCCGAGGGTGCATGGGCACATCCCATGACCAGTCGCCAGTCACGGATCATCAACCCGAAGAGCGACAGGATAGTCGTCGAAGACCCCGTGTCAACTGCCATCCCGCTCCGCTCCACTGATTGGTTGCCCGCTGAATCGCTCCGTCGCTGGGAATTCCTGCCCGGATTTCGAGTTGAAGGGCCGGTGACGGTCGGGCATCGAATCTCGATGGTTCGTCTGTTTCGTCGGGCACTGGAATGCTTCCAGCATTCCGCTCGCGAGCGGTTGCTCTGGATTCGATTGACAATGTCGCCCGGACGCGGGAGTTGCGTCTAGCGCTTCCGCGCACTCAATGAAATTGTGCGCCGCGGCTGCGCGGCGCCAAATTCCTGTCATGGAAGTTGGCCCGAACGCAGGCGGCAGCATCGTAGGGTCAATGCGGTCCTCCAGGAGACAGTTTGATTGCCGGTAGTTTACAGAAACTGCGCCTGTTTGACTCGGATTCGCTGTGCCAGCCGCGCACTGGCACACCAATTGCTTTTTCATACCTGAGCCCGCGCGGGTGGCCTCGCGCGGCAGGTCTGGACCGATGCGGTTGATTCATCCGTACGTCACCGAATGTGACTGCGGAGAATCACCGGTATTTGAATCCGTACTTTGCTCGAATTGACGCAGTCGCCGGTGCGTCTTATTGTAAGTAAGAGTCAGTATCAGGAATCGTCGAACCAGGCGCGGTGCCAGTGGAAATTGGTCGGTGTGGTTTTAGGGTTCCGGTCGCGGAAGGGCGACGAGAATGAAGTTTGAACATCCGTTTGCAGTACCGCAGAGAGGATTGAATCAAGATGCTCTCCCCGGCCCGCCACGCGCTCAAACAATAACGCTGGGCTTCATTTCTCAGGAACTTCCTGCCTCAGAGATCAGCGGAGAATTGGCAAGGTCCTTGCGCGCCGAAACTGGCGCATCCGTCCTGCTGGTGCGTTTGCAGTGTGCCGAGACCGGGCATTTCTTCAAGGGCAGCCTTGAGAATCAAGCGACGGTGGTTGATTGGGCGGCGACCGAGTTGGTTTCCCAGGGCCGATTCCGATCTGGAAGCGTTGCGAAAACCGAGGCCGGCTACGAGCTCATGACGTTGAGCGTGCGGGGCCAATGGGAGACAACGGAAAGCCTTGCCTCGATGGTGAATCGGGCTGGTCGCGATTACCGTTATGTGCTGGTTGAAGTGGTGGCGGAGGAGACACCGGCGGCCGCCGTGCTCAATTTCATGGCCAATTCCGACTGCGCTTTTCTATTCCTGCGGCCCACGCAAGAGAGTGCCACTCGGTTCGACTTGCTGGTGCGAGAACTTTGCGCGCGAGACCACAACGACATAGGAAGGTATAAATCAGTCCTGTGCCAGGCCCGAGACGAATCGAATGACGGCCTCGAGGCGCTTTCAAAACAGAGGGTAGCGTCGCGAGCTCTCCGCGATTACCAGGCCAATGTCGGAGGGAACGGAACTACCGCGCCCGAGCCTTCAACGGCTCGTTTCGCCGCCGACATCCGCCGATTGGCCCGAGAGATCAGCGGGCGTCTGGTCGGCCTGGCGCTTTCTTCCGGCGCGGCCAAGGCCTTTTCCCATATCGGTGTCATCCAGGTCCTGGAGGAGAATGGCATCGAGGTGGATGTCGTAGCCGGGGCGAGCATCGGCGCTTATATCGGCACGCTTTGGAATTACGGTTACGACGGAAAAGAACTTGAGAAACTGGCGCGCGAATTGGAAGGGCGCTGGAACTTTTGGAGTTTGATCGATCCGGTGTTTCCGCCGCGCCGCGGATTCCTGCGCGGCTTCGCGCTGAGAAGGCGCCTGATGCGGTCGATCGGGACTGCGCGATTCTCCGATTTGCCCCGGCCAATGCGCGTGATTGCCGGCAATCTCGGCACATTGGCCCGGACGGTGTTGGCCAGCGGTGAAGTGGCCGCAGCGGTCCACGCCAGCATGGCCGTGCCGGGCATCTGCGTCCCTGTCACCCTCGACGGAGAAACTTACATTGACGGCGGGATAGTGGATCCGGTGCCCGTGGACATCCTGCGTGAGCTCGGTGTCGCTCGCGTCATCGCCGTCAACGCGATTCCCACGCTCGAAGGCTTGCGGCTCGGGTTCGTGGCGGAACAGAAGAGAGAGCGGCTGAAGCAAAGAGGCCTGCGCAAGCTGTTTCGCAAGTTCTTCCCACTGGACAAGCAGTTGAATTATTTCGCTACGGGAAACGTGTTCGAGATCATAGCGCGCAGTATTCATGGCGCGCAGGTCCAATTGGCCGATGCCTCGTGCCGCCTGGCCGACGTCGTGCTGCGACCCAACATTCGCGACGACCGCTGGCTGGATTGCCGCAATCCGGGAAGATTCATCGCGCTGGGCCGCAAGGCAGCGGAGCGGCACCTGGAACAAATCAAAGCGCTGGTAGAAAAAAAGGAACTCAAGAATGAGGCGGAATTTGCTCGAGGAACGATGGCAGCGGTTGCCTGAGACTGTGGTCCGCCGTTTGCAGGCCGAACAGCTTCGGCGTTACCTGCAAACAGTGGTCCTGCCGTTTTCGGCCCACTACCGCGAGTTGTTCCGGGAGCATCGGCTCGAGGCCGACTCGATCCGCACGCTGGACGATTTGCAGAAGGTGCCTTTCACTACGAAAGCCGATCTACAGAACACTCCGGAGCACCCCCAACGCGCCAGGGACTTCATCATCATCCCGGACGAAAAGACGCTGGCGCGGCGTCCGGCCACTATCTGGCGCGCCCTGACGCGCGGACGTGAACGGGTGAGAAAGGAACTTGAAGCTGAATTCCGCCCGATGTTTGTCACTTTCACCACCGGCCGCAGTGCAGAGCCGACTCCGTTTGTCTTTACGCGGCGCGATCTGGACAACCTCTCCACCGTAGCCGGGCGGATCGCCGAGGTGTGCACGGCTCGACCGGAAGAGCGTTTGCTCAGCACGCTGCCCTTCGCGCCGCATCTGGCTTTTTGGCTGGCGCATTATGCGGGCACAACCGCCGGCCTGATGACGCTCAGCTCGGGCGGCGGCAAAGTCATGGGCACCGAAGGCAATCTCCGCCTCCTCGGCACTTTCAAGCCTAACGTGCTCATCGGCATGCCGACCTTTGTCTATCATCTGCTGCAACAGGCGGTGGAGGATGGCATCCGCTGCAAGAATCTTCGGGCCATCGTGCTGGCGGGAGAAAAGGTAAGCGAGGGGCTGCGCGAAAAGCTCCGCGGTTTGGCGGCGGAGTTGGGCGCTCCGAACATGGCGGTTTTGGCCACCTACGGTTTCACCGAAGCGAAACAGGCCTGGACGGAATGTCCATTCCCACACGACCAGCCATCGGGTGGGTATCATATCGGGCCAGATCTGTGCGTCATCGAAGTCATCGATCCGAGCACGGGGCGACCCCTCCCCCCAGGCCAGCCCGGCGAGATGGTGTTTACACCTCTGGCGGCCCGCGGCTCGGTCGTCTTGCGTTATCGCACCGGCGACTACATCGACGGTGGCCTGAGATACGAACCCTGCCCGCACTGCGGCCGCACCCTGCCACGACTGGTGGGCAACATTTCGCGCCGCTCCGAGATCAAAGAGATGGCCCTCGATAAAATCAAAGGGACGCTGGTTGATTTCAATGAGCTGGAGCATGTGCTCGATGACTGCCCCCAGATTGGCTCCTGGCAGGTCGAGCTAAGAAAAGCGCACGATGATCCGCTGGAACTGGACGAACTAATTCTCCACGTTCAAAAACTCAACGGAACCAACGAAACGGATGTGAGCCGCGAGCTGAGCCGACGCTGCGTCACCCGGCTCGAAATCGGTCCCAATCGAATCCTGTTCCATTCTGCCGAAGAAATGCGGCGGCTCCAGGGCGTGGGCGCCTTGCTCAAGGAACAAAAGCTGGTGGACAATCGGCCAAAATCCAAGCCGGCTGCCAAAGTGGACCTCGATCCTGCCATTGCCCCAAACGCGAACTCCGCCTCTGGCGCGGCAACCAACGGGGAAGCGGTCGAGGAAACGGCCGGCTAGCCGGCCAATTTTGGATTTTTCGATCAGAGCCTCCTTTCGGGCGTGTTGCCCAAACGCCGGAGTGCGGCCGTCCCCGGCCGCAGCAACCGTCGAGCTGCTTATTTCTCTCGAATTTCGGCACAACCGTCGGACCGCGAGTTGCCCCTTTCCCAAGTGTTGGTCTTTGGGCAACACGCCCTCTCGTCGGCACCTACAATCATAAGACACGTTTCCCGCATTTGGCGCTGGCCCGGAGTTGGTTGAAACTGCTTCGGCATTCCTGCTACCTTCGCTGCGATGGGACGTCAATGGCTGCACGCGAAGCGCGCTGTCGCTTCGATGAAGAAAGCGCAGGCGACGGGAAAAATTGTCCGCGAACTGATGGTCGCCGCCAAGATGGGCGGGCCGGACGCGGAGAGCAACGCCCGGCTGGCTGCTGCTGTCGAGAAGGCGCGGAAGGAAAGCGTGTCGCGCGACGTGATCGAACGCGCCATTAAGAAAGGCGCGGGCACCGGCGCAGAGAAACTGACTATGGAACACGTCGTCTTCGAGGGTTACACGCCGCATAAAGTGCCCGTCATTGTCGAGGTGTACACGGATAACGTAAACCGCACGGCGCCGGAAATCCGCGCGCTGTTTCGTGAAGGCCACCTGGGCACGGCCGGCAGCAACAAATTCCTCTTTGAGCAAGTTGGTATTGCGGAAGCCCACCAGGCCGACCCGAACGCCGACCTGGAAGCGGCGGCCATCGAGGCCGGCGCCAATGAGGTGGAACCGCTCGCTCACGAGCAGAACGACGATGTCCCCGAGGGCACTGCAGGCGCGCGTTTCATCACCGACCGCGCCGCGGTGCATGCGGTTTCCAAATGGCTCTCCCAAAATGGTTGGAAAGTCATCACGAGCGAACTTGGCTATGTGCCCAAGAACTACCCCGCGCTCGATCCGCAGCAGCAACTCGAAGCCGGCCAGTTTTTACAAGCGCTCGAAGACCATGACGACGTCCATCGCGTCTGGACAGCCCTGAAATAATTCGCCATTTTGCGTGCGGCTCGAACTCGCTTCGTCCTCGACTTCACCGCTCCATTGCGCGAGCCTGCGGCCATGGTCAAGGTCACCTACTATCTGGAAGTCACCTCCTCGTGGTGTTTCTGGGCTGAGCCGGCATGGGCGGAATTAAAGCGGCGGTACGGCGGCCAGGTCGAGTTCGGCTGGAAGGTTGCCCAGATGCCGCCCGAGGCCTATCCCCAGTCCAAATCCCAGTGCGAATGGTTTTACCGGCGCAGCGGCTCGATCATGCGCTCGCCGTTCATGCTGAACGCCGGTTGGTTTGAACCGGAGATCAAAGAATACCTCGTCCCCAACTACGTCGCCGAGGCGGCGAAGGACTTTGGCGTCGCCGATGACCGCGTCCGTCTGGCCATTGCTCATGCCGCGATGCGGGAAGGCAAGAAGGTCGGACGCTGGGATGTGGCCGTCGAAGTAGCTTCTAGTGCCGGTGGGTTGGACGCGGCAAAACTGCTGGCGCGCGCGAAATCGCCCGAAGTGGCGGCGCGCACACTGGGGACGACCGAAGAATTCCACAAACTGCAAGTCAATCAGCGCCCGACTTTCCTGGTCGAGAACGAGATCGGAGACCGCGCGGTTTTCTCAGGCGTCGTAAGAATAGAAGCACTGGCGGCTGCGATTGACGCAATCGCGAGCGACGAGGCGGCATACACGTCGTGGAAGGCGCATTTCGGCGGGCCCCCGGCGGGCTAGAGGCTCCGATTACTGGAGCAGTGGTTTGTGCCGCGTCGAGAGTTAAAATTTCCTCATCAGGTGGAAGAGTGGCTGGTCGAGTTGGGAAAGAATCTAACCGCTCCGGGCCGAATGATATTGATTGGCTCAGGAGGCCTGCTGTGGCATGCGGCGCAACGTGGGATAGGAATGGCCTTGCCTGAAAGCAGCATGGACGTTGACCCGATCACGGACTCGGACGAAATTGCCCGGCTCTGCTACGAATCGATTATCGGAAGCGAATTCGAGAAGGTCCACGGCTGGCACGTGAATTTGATGCCGGATTCTGTTTTGAGAGAGTTCCCACTGGACTGGAAAACCCGTGCCTCACTAAAGGATTATCAACGCTTGTCCGTGGAGGTGCCGTCACCTGGAGATTTGTTGATTCCGAAGTTGAAACGAGGCGAGCCTCGCGACCACGCACACGCTGCTTGGGCCAAACGCATTGGACTGGTAAATTGACCGCGTGAATGCAACGTCGGCAGACGCTGAGCTTGAGATCTGGGGCCCCTATCGGAACTATCAGGACGAAGCCCGGTTGCAATACGGGCGTCGAATGTGGCGGATTCCCGAAATGCGCGCCCGCCTGTTGGAGCATTGGCTGGACGAACGGCATCCAGGCCGCGAGCGGTTTATCGAACATCGGCAGCTCGTTGAAGAAGCATTGACGTCCACGCTCACGCCGGAAGAATTAAATCGATCTCTGCTTTTGCGTGGGACGAGTCTGCGATGTGTTGCGCGGGAGATTCCACCGGTGTTTGGCAGTTTTTTCCCGCCAATAAAGCTTGAACGCTGATCTCGCAGGCAAGGTGATGATGGTGACCGGCGCCTCCGGTGGGATCGGCTCGGCCATTGCGCGCGCGTTTGCCGCGGAAGGCGCACATTTGGTGCTCCATTATCATCGTCATCGAGCGGCAGCCGTCGCGCTCCAGCGCGAACTTTCACCGACGGGAGCGCTGGCCGTTCGCGCCGATCTTGCGAATGCTCTGGAAGTCCAACGCCTCTTTGCCCGGGCCTTGAAACGCTTTGGCCGGATTGACACGCTCATTGCCAACGCCGGCTGGTGGGAAAAGAAAGAAGTGCCTTTGCACCAAATGTCACTTTCTCAGTGGCAGCGTACGATCGAAGGCGTGCTGACCACTTGCTTCATTAGCATGCGCGAGTTTCTGCGGATCGTCCGCCGCCAAAAGAGGGGCAACGCTATATTGATCGCTTCGACGGCCGCGGTCTTTGGCGAAGCGGGCCACGCGGATTATGCCGCGGGCAAAGCGGCCATCGCCTACGGTCTCACGCGCTCGCTCAAGAACGAAATCTCACGCCTCGCGCCGCACACGAAGACTTATTGCGGTGGCCGCATCAATTGCATTTGCCCGGGTTGGACTGTGGTGCCACGCAATGCCGGCCAACTCGCCGAGCGGGCCACCATCCGACGAGTCACCTCGACGATGGCTTTGCCGCAGCTCGCGCGGCCTGATGATATCGTCCACGCGGCAGTATTTCTTTCATCCGATAAGTTGGCGCGCCATATTACCGGGCAGACTCTCGTAATCGCCGGTGGGATGGAAGGACGCTTGTTGTGGCAACCAACGGAGATTGAACCGAGTATAGTGTGAGAAACACCGGGGACAATGCTTCAAGCACCAACCACCAAGCTCCAGAGAAGCCTCAATAATCAAATTCCAAGCGGCACCAAAAACAATCAAGCGTCCTGGTTTGATTTTGGGCTTTGATCGGAATTTGGGGGTTGTCTGCCCCGAAAGCTTTCGGGGTTGGAGCTTGGAAGTTGGAGCCTAGGACGGTAGCTTGTTTCAAGCCTTTGAAATTACGCAACCCGGCGACCCATTCTCCTCCATGATCGCTCCTTACAAGAAACTCATCGAACGCTCCCGTGAAATCGCCCTCGTCGCCAGTGCCAGCGAGCTGCTCTCCTGGGACGTGGAAACCTATCTGCCGACGCGGGGCGTGGATTTCCGCGCCGAGCAACTCGCCCATCTGAGCGGCCACACCCATCGGCTGTTCATCGCCAAAAAAGTCGGCGAATGGATCTCGGCTTGCGAGCAGCATGGATTCGCGCCGGAGTCCGACGAGGCCGGCAACGTGCGCGAATGGCGCCGGCATTATGATCGGGCGACCAAACTGCCAACGCGACTGGTCGAGAAATTCCAGCGTGTGCGCACCCACGCGCGAGAAGCCTGGCGTCAGGCGCGACAGAGCTCCGAGTTTGCGATCTTCAAGCCCCACCTGAAGAAGGTGCTCGAGGTCAACCGCCAGATGGCGGATTGTTGGGGCTTCCAGGAGTCGCCGTACGATGCGCTGGTGGAGGAATACGAGCCGGGTGTGCGCGCCTCGCAACTGCGGACGTTGTTTGCAGAACTGCGCCCGGCGATTGGCTCGGTGTTGGGCCCCGCCGTCGAGCGCTCAGCGGCTGTTCCCAAGGAGCTGCTGCATGGAAACTACCCGGTCCCGGCCCAGCAAGCTCTCAATCGTGAAGTGGCCGCCGCCATCGGTTTCGATTTCGACGCGGGCCGCATCGATACTACCACCCACCCATTTTGTTCCACAATGGGTCCGGCCGACTGCCGCCTGACCACCCGCTATAACGAGCAAAACTTCACTCAATCCTTTTACGGCATTCTCCACGAAGCCGGCCACGGACTTTACGAGCAGGGCCTCCCGGCGCAACACTACGGCATGCCGCTGGGCAGCGCGGTCTCACTCGGTCTCCATGAATCCCAATCGCGGCTCTGGGAAAATCACGTTGGGCGCAGCGCTGCCTTCTGGGAACACTGGCATCCGGTGGCGTGCCGGCATTTCCCGGAACTCGGCAGATTGTCCCCCGCGCAGATCACTGCCGCCGTCAATCGTGTTACGCCTTCTTTCATTCGTGTGGAAGCTGACCAGGTCACGTACGACCTGCACATCATCCTGCGTTTCGAGCTGGAGTTGAAGCTGATCGAAGGACAACTGGCTGTCGCCGATGTGCCGGCTTGCTGGAACGAAGAATTTGAGAAAATGCTCGGACTGAAGGTGACGAAAGATTCCGACGGTTGCTTGCAGGACATCCACTGGAGCCTGGGCACGCTCGGCTATTTCCCAACCTACACCCTTGGAAATCTGAATGCCGCTCAACTGATGCGGCGGGCCGCTCAGGACGTTGCCACCCTGGGCTCCGAGCTTGCTCGGGGCGAATACCGGAGTCTGAACGGTTGGCTGCGGGAAAAAGTTCATCGCCACGGACAGCGGCGCAAACCGCAGGAGCTGATGCAGCAGGCCACTGGGGAGCCGACGCGGAGTGATTATCACGTCGAGTACCTGCAAGAAAAATTCGTCGGCTGACTGAGTTCAATCTCCAAATTCCAACCTCCAGGCTCCAGAAAAACTCCAAAACCCAAACACATACAAAACGGCGAAACTTCAGGCGGGTGTATCAAACATCCGTGCATCGCATCGACGCATTGTGCTGGTGCTCGAACCTTAAGATTTGGGCCTTCTCTGGTGCTTGGTGCTTGGATCTTCGCCTACGTCCCTGCCCTCACTAACAGAACAGGAATAGAAGTGCGATGGCGCACTTCGTGGATCGTGCTGCCGAAGAGCAGATCGCCCAGGAGCCGATGGCCGTGGCTGGTCATAGCAATCAGGCTGCACTTCTCGGTTTCAGCCGTTTTTAGTATCTCCGTCGGAGGGTCGCCCAAAGCCAAATGTGATGTCACCGACAAGCCTTCGGCTTTCAGCCGGGCCGCCGTCTGCTCCAGATAAAGGCGGTCGGCCTTCATCTCTTCGGACTCGGCCAGCTTGAGTTGATTGAAGTTGCGGGCGACCCACCCATCGGCCACGTGCACCAAGAGCAAGTGCGAATGCAGCCGCATGGCCAGTTCGGTCACATGCGGCAGCAGACTTTGATCCGCAGTGCTGTTCTCCAGCGCTACAAGAATTTTCTTATACATGCTGCGTCCATCTGTGTTTCTCAAGTTCCTGGTCCTGGTCACATAAACCAGCGTGTGATGCCAAGAAAATCCAGCAAATACTTGGCGTTGAGCGCGACGATAATCGTTGCCGTTGCCCAGGCCAGGACCTTCAGCCACAGCGGCAGAGCGAACTGGCCCATCTTCCTGCGATCGCTGGTGAAAAGCACGAGAGGAATCACGGCAAAGGAAAGCTGCAGGCTAAGCACAACCTGGCTGAAAACCAGCAGTTTGGCGGTGCCGCTCTCGCCGTACAAGGCAGTCGCAATCACCGCGGGCACAATCGCCAAAAGGCGTGTCACCAACCGGCGCAGCCACGGCCGCAAGCGCAAGTTCAGGAACCCTTCCATCACGATTTGACCCGCCAGAGTGCCGGTCAGAGTGGAATTCTGCCCCGAAGCGAGCAGGGCCAGAGCGAACAAAGCGCTGGCCACGGGCACACCCAGCGTGCCGCTCAACAGCCGATAGGCGTCCTGGATTTCGGCCACGCCAGACCGGCCGCTGGTGTGGAAGGTGGCGGCCGACATGATCAAAATGGCCGCATTGATGCCCAGGGCAAACGTCAGCGCCAGGGCTGAGTCAATCGACGCAAATTTGATCGCCTCCGCCTTGCCCTCAGCATCTTGCTCGTATTTACGGGTCTGGACGATGGATGAATGGAGGTAAAGATTGTGCGGCATCACTGTCGCTCCCAGAATGCCGATGGCCAGATAGAGCATTTGCGGGTCCCGCACCAGTTGCCAGCGCGGCATAAACCCGCCCAACACTTGCGTCACGCCCGGCCGCGAAAAGATGATCTCCGCCACGAAGCAGCCGCCGATGATGAAAATCAAGGTGATGACGAGGGCCTCGATGTAACGAAACCCTTTGTTTTGCAGATACATCACCGCGAAGACGTCCAGCGCGGTGATGCACACGCCCAGGACCACAGGAATTCCAAACAGCAGGTTCAACGCGATGGCCGAACCGATGACTTCCGCCAGGTCGCACGCGCAAATCGCGATCTCGCACAGCACCCACAGCCCGAGTGCCACCGGCCTTGAATAATGGTCACGGCAGGCCTGGGCTAAATCGCGGCCGGTCACGATCCCGAGCCGGGCGGCCAGGGACTGGAGTAAAATCGCCATCAGGTTCGACAGCAGAATGATGCTCAGCAACCGGTAACCGAAGGCCGAGCCGCCGGCCAAATCGGTGGCCCAGTTCCCGGGATCCATGTAACCGACCGCCACCAGGTAACCCGGACCGGAAAAGGCCAACAGCTTCCGCCAGAAGCCCAGCGTGCGGGGCACAGCCACGCTGCGATGCACCTCGCGCAGGCTCGGGGCCTGCTGCGCCAGGCGCCAACCGTTGTCCGGGGCCGTAGGAGGAGGAAGACCCCGGTTCATGCGCCCGCCGCCGTTGAGGCAGCTTCGTGCGGGCGAGCCAGGGCAGAAAAATCGAATACCGGACCTCGCTGGCCACGCCGAGCAGGCCCGGGCGCCGCGCCCGGCAGATTGACTTTCCCGATCATGTTCAAAGACAGAATAACCGATTTAAAGTTTGAGTCAATAAATAATTTTAGATATACCTATATTTCAGGTAATGTCCTAGCTCCGTGTTGTTGGTAAAACCTATTCAGCTACTAGGCGGTCAAAAAGAAAAGTGCCCGCTGAGACCCCGGAAACGCAAAAGGCTCAGAAGGACCACCGATTGCTTCCAGCAGCGGGCAGGGGCGATTCTGCCCAAGACGGGATATGCAGCAAGAGGAAGTTATTCACACTATTCACAGAGCTGCTGACCTTCACCGGTTATCGCTTTGCCTGCCGCCGCTTCGCCGAGCCGTTCGGTCCTCAAACCTTTTTAGGTCAGGTGTCGCCCCTCGCAGACGCAACGGACTCAACGGATCACTCCGTAAGCCAACAAATAACTTCTCCTAAGATAAAGCGAGACGGCTTCAATCAATCCTTTCAGCAACACGGAAATACACTATTACCATCTTTTCAAATGAGATTTAACTTCGGAAGGCGGTGGCCTAAGTTGTCGCCGTGCGACCAGTGGACATCCAACCGATCGGCCAGGAGCTGGCGATCAAATGGGAGGACGGCAGCGAAAGCTTCGTCCCGCTGGAGAAACTGCGGCGGCATTGTCCCTGCGCCGGCTGCCGGGGCGAGAAAGACATCCTGGGGAACCTGTACAAAGGCCCGGAGCGTCCGCTGACCCCGCAGGCCTTTCAGCTCCGAGGCTTGACGCGGATCGGAACATACGGAATCCAACCCACGTGGGCTGATGGACACGCCACAGGCATTTTTTCGTTCGATTACTTGAGGGAGATAGCAGGAGAGGCGGAATAATGGAAAGATGGAGTGATGGAGTAATGCACCACTCCAATACACCAATACTCCATCATTCCGCGTCGCAACTTATTGCACATGGACCCGATAGAAGTGGACTCTGCCGCCGGTAATATCGTGGAATTCCATGTCGGCGCCGGTGCCAGCGTTGGTGGAGACCGGGGTCCACGAGGGGGCAAAGAGGCTCGAGGAACGCTCGATAATGTAAGTTTTGCCCGCCACGCTCGGCCAGCGGATAACACCGGCCTGGCCTTTCTGCGTCGAAACTTTCAGATTGGATTTCGCATCGGTCGGATCGGTTCCGGCGACGTATTCCTGCCAGTTATTGGCGCCGTCGCCGTCAGCATCGGCGCTGGCTTGTGAGAGCAGGTTGTTCACGGTACCAAAATAGCGCAGCCGCCAGGAATCCGGAATGCCATCATTGAAGCTCGAGATGGAACGGTCGGCCAGGGTAATCAAACCGGTTCGGGTTTGTTTGGGGAACGAAGCCAGGCCGTTCGGAGAGGCCGAGGCGTGATCGAAATGGATTGCGTAAGCAGAGTTGCTCGAGGCATTCGACGGGATCGGCACGTTCAAGGTGCCCAGGAGCGCGTTGTTCGTAAGTCCGGCAATACTGCTGTTGAGCCAGGCGGCGGCGTAGTTGACGGTCGTCGCCGGGGCGCTCACTGCCGGCTGCCCAAGGTCCGGACTTGGCGTGAACGTGATCGAACCCGTCAAAGCGGGTGAACCGTCGAGCGGATTAACACTGAGCTTCAAGGCCATTACTCGCAGGGGATAGGAGCCGAAGACCTGGGCCCGGACGGGGACCTGCAGAGTTTGACCGGCCGAGCCCTGAAGGTCCGATGCGGCAAAGCTGACCGAGAGCACTTTCGCGGCGGCTGGCGGCGCCTGGAACGACGGGCAACCGGCGATTGCAGAAGGATTCGGTGGATTGGTTGGCGGATTACCGACGATCTCCGCCGCCAGCGTGCCGTTGGTCCAGAAACGCTGGAACCATAACAGACTTGGGTCCAACGAGCGTCTGAACGTGACATAGATGTCGCAAACATCCAGAACGCCGTCACCGAAGGCGATGCAATTGATTGTCGTGTCGTTTCCGTCGAATAATGCGGCCTGAGATCCAATTGCATTGAGATTGGTTAGGTAGCCGGACCCCTGATTGGTCATGCCAATGTAACCACAAGAGTCCATGCCGTCGAAAAAGTCACTTCCGGGCGGCGGGTTATCCATGCCGTACACCGCCGATTGGAACACTTGCATGACATCAGCATTCTCGAGGTTGGTGTTGCCAAAATCTCCGGCATTGAACCAGCGGAACGGGTACACATCACCAACGATGTACTTCCGTTGGCCGACGGTGACATTTTTGAAAGCATTAATGGCCCCGCTGGCCACAGTGCCGTTGGTCGGGGTGTCGATGAAAACGTCCGAGCCGGGAGCGCCGACGCCGTCCGAGGTCGCGGTGGGACGCCCGAGCTGAATGCGATACTGTTCGCCGGGGGTCGCATCCAGCGGCACCTTGAAACCATAGGAGCCGAGGACTACCCTGCCGCTGCTCTTGGTGAACAACGTGTCGTGCGCAATGGAGAAGCTGATGAGATCCTGGAGAATGGTATTGAAGAGGTTCGCTTGACCCCAACGTTCGAGCCAGCCGACCCCCAGCAGGTTTTGCGCTGCATTGGTGACCAACAAGCTCCCGAAAACGGGCACGTTGGTTATCCCCAGGCTATTGGTAGTAAAACCCACAACCGCGGCAGGCGGAATTGTATTATACCACTGAATCGTAGCCGGAGGCAGATGGTCGCCCTGCCCGGGAGGCACCGCCTCCATCAACGTGGAGGTGAAGGACAATGCTCCCGGTTCCACCACGTGGGTCGTGCCGACATTGTTGGTGACGGTCACGTTGAACTGCAGGCTGTACATCTGGGCATTTTGAAGGACCGTCAACGTCACGGGCGCGTAAAAGAATTGGCCGGGGGAGCCGACGAAGTCACTGGAAGCTTCGCCGGAGGCGAACCCAAAAGATATCTTGTTGGCGTTGAAGTTAGTCGCCGAAAACTCCTGGGAGGCAATCTCGCTCGGCTGGTAATTGTCGCGGAAGGCGCGGATCTTAAACGTGAAATTTGTCGGGGCGTTAATGGAGAGGGTCACGGTGCCACCGCCGGCTCCGATGGGACCCGTGCTCGGGGGCGCATTGGTCGGGTCACTTCCGTCGATGGTGTACCACATGGCGGAGCCAATCGTTTGATCGGTGATCGTGAATGAGGCGGCGTTGTTTCCCTGAATCAGCGGCGCCGCCGTTTTGAACTGGAACCGGGCTGAGGCAATCGAGCTGCTTTGCCGTCCGGTCTCGAACCCAATGGCCTTGACCGTGACGTCCGGCTGGGCGGAGATGATGGACGGGGGCACATCGGCGGCATGCACGCCGTTACGATAGACCCCCGGAGTGCTGCCGATCTTGGAGCTGGGATTGGGGATCGTGTCATTCAGCGGATTAGCCGGCGTCGGCCCAAAGGTGAAATGGGTTTCGGTGCCGTCGGTGCCCAGGATCTCAATGAGGACATCATTGTTGAACACAAACGACTGGCCGACCTGGAGGCTCGACACATAATCGCCGAAATTGTCCTTCACGAAGAGAACCCACCCAAGCTGCGGCGTGGGAACCGGGGGCAGCGGCGGACCGATTTGGACGCGCCGCAGCGCGTTGTTTTTGAGGTCCGCCACCAAAAACCCATTGTTCAGGGGGTCAGATGCCAGACCGAAAGGTGAATTGAACTTCGCAGACGAGACGTTTCCGTCCACGAGACCGGCCGATCCAGGTGTGCCCGCAAAAGTGGATACTGCATAATTCGTCGCGCCAAAGGAGGCATAATTTGTCGCGAGCCGAATCGAGTTGTTCAGGGTGTCGCTGATGAGCAAACCGACGCCGTTGACCCAAAGCAATCCACTGGGGCTATTGAAGCGGGCGTTGGGACCATAGGAGGAATCCGTTGTGCCGCTGGTGCGATAGGCGCCCAGAGAAGAGGTTAGCGAACTGCTCGAAGGGGACGATAGCGTCAGGAGTTTGATCTGTTGATTGCCGGTATCCGTCACCCAGAGCTGATTGGTGTTGCCCAGAACGACTGCCGCAGGCCGGTAAAAAGTCGTTCCACTGGTGGTCAGTGTCGTGACGCTGAATGCCGGATCATTGAGATCCAGCACCCGGATCACATTGTTTCCCCAATCGGCGATATAGACATGGCCGCTGCCGTCCTGCGCCATACCGAGCGGATAGAGAAAGGTTGCATTCGCGCCCGTGCCGTTGATGGCCGGTCCGCCGCCAAGCTGGCCCGCCACGGTCGTGACGTAGCCATCGCTGAACCGGACAAACCGGATCAGATGATTCCCATTATCTGCAACCAGGACGCCGTCATCAGTGCCGATCGTAACGGCGAGGAGGCCTTCAGGGTTGTTGAAATGCGCAAGGTATGCCGGTCCGTTGTTGCTTCCCGGCGGGTCTTCGGCAATGCCGGCCAGCGTGCTGTGGACCTGGGTGCTCGCTTCAATTTTAACGATCCGGTTGTTGACGCTGTCGGTGACATACACATTGGAATCAGCGTCCAGGACGACGTTGTAGGGCTCGGTCAGCCCGTTGGTGGTCACGGTCGTCACCGTCACCTGCGCTTCGGCCGCGAGTAGCGCCAGGTTGAGGATGGCCAAAGCCGCCAAAACAGTTTTCCGTTTCATTTGTTCGAGCCTTTCGATCTTGTGGAGTCTCATTCGGTTTTGCCTTCGCCAGATTACGGCAGCACGCGCAGCCGGTAGAATCGCGCCGCGCCGCCGGCATTGTCCGTGTAAGCAGCTACGTTTCCGTCGCCCGAGACTGTTCCCAATATGTTCCAGGCTGCGCCACTGGCCTGGGAAGTCCATTGGACCTCATAAGCCTTGCCGGGGGCCGTCAGCCAGGAGAGCGCAACTTGCGGCTGGCCGCCGACGACCTGCTTCTGCACCGAGAGAAACCGCAGTTTTGAGTTCGGGTCCGTCGGATCTGTGCCCGCCACGTATTCCATCCAGTTGGCGGCGCCGTCGGCGTCGGGATCAGCCAGGTCCGCCGCATTCGGAGCGGTCAGGCTGCCGAAGAAGTGAAGCTTCCATTCATCGGAACAGATGGAAGCGGGCGCGGCCGCAGCATTGACGGCGACAGAAGCGCTGCGCGTTTCGAAGTCGTACTGGGCATTCAGATCGGGCGAACCATCCGCATTGGCGAAGGAGACGGCGTAGCTCCCGCCGGCCGGCGTTCCGGACGGAATAGCGATGGTGAGCCAGCCGAGGAAGTTACTGCTTCGCGATTGGAAGCTGAAGGACCCCAGCGGCCAACCGAAGGCCGTGGAGTTCGGTTGGAAGCTCTGCTGCATCGAGGGCGCCGGCATTCCCGGAGCAACGATGAGCTGCGGAGCCTGGACGAGCGGCAACGCGCCATTCTGAGCAGTGACCACCGCCCTGAACTGCAGCCCGGCAAGAGTCGAGCCATCGCCCAGTTTCACGTACACTGGAACACTGGCCTGGCTGTTCGCAGCGACATTTCCGACTGAAACCGCTCCCAGCAGCGCCTGTCTGTACCAGGGCGCCACGACAAGAGGGAGAGGCGAGCTGACCAGCGGGTGCACCGATAAGTTCGTGCTGTTGTTGACCAGGTTGCCGCCCGGCGACCATCTCCGTGCCCAATTGTTGGTGTCTAGTCGCAGAGACCGTTGCAGAATTATATTCCAATCGTTGATGCGGATCTGGGTGTCCCCGCCGACAAGCCCGGGTTTATCCGGTGGATAGGCATCCATGGCATTATACACGTCCGAGAACGGGTAAGGCACTCGCAAACCCGTCGCCGCGTAAAACGCATTGTTCACGTCGGCGTTAACCAAATCTCCATCGCCGAACCCGCCGGCGTTATACCATCCGCCGAAGGCCGAAGCCGAATCCCCGACCGTGTAAGTGACATTGGTGACGAGGATGGTCGCCGCGGGCATCGCGGTGAGTGGAACCGCGTTGTTCACGCCGTCCGAGGTTGCACTTGGGTAGCTGACCGCCAAGGAATACGTATCGCCGGAGTTGGCGTTCGTCGGAATCGGCACCTTAAGCAGGGTCAGAGCCGCATGGCTCTTGAACGAGATGTTGGCGCCTGTGCCGAGGGCGGAGATTTGCAAGCCAGTCGTGTTGCCGATGGTATAGGAGGCGACTGCGAGGCTACCCGTACTTCCTGGCGCATTCGCCGCGGCCAGCAACAGGAAATCATTCGTGCCGACGTCGAGTGTGAAGAATCCGGATGAGCCGGCGGCGATCGGGTTGGTGCCGCTAATGGGGGTGACCTCGACGCGGAACTGGAAGGATTTTACCTGGTCGTTGGTCCGCAAATTGGCGACGACCGGCACGACAATCGTCGAACCGATGCCGGCATAAATTGCGCCGCTCGAGGTGGGCGCGGGCGGAATGCCCACGGTATTGGTCGAGGCCGGCTGGCCGCGCACCGTGACGCTGGAGTTGGTCCCCGAAAACGCCTTCACCGCGAGCCCGGTCAGATCGTTGGTCGTGTTGAACCAGTGAATGGTGCCGACGTTTCCACTCATAACGACCTGCAAACTGTTGGTCGTGGGCTCGCTCCCATCCGTGGTGTAATAAACGCTCGGATTGGGGCTGCTGACCGTGACAAGCTGACCCATCGGGTAGTAACCCGAGATCGGGTTGAGAATCGTCGGCGCGGTGACTGTCGCGACGTTGGTGCCCGAGCCGCTGCTGCCGCTGAAGCCGGTGAGTCCGGTGCCCGTCGTCAGTCGGATGATGTGATAGTAGTCCTCGGTGGAATAAACGTCACCGGAGGGGGCGACGACGAGGCCGGCGGGCAATCGCGCCTCCGCGTACTGGTCGCAGAGCTGGCAGGTGATCTCGCACGGGCAACCGTTGCCGTCAAACCACCCGGGGAAAACGGACGGGTCGCTGGTATTAGTGACCCAATTGTTCGAGCAAACACCGTAAAGATTACAGGAAGTGCCAACCGGATCGACGACTTTGACGCGATGGTTGCCATTATCGGCAACGACCAGCATTCCGTTGCCGGCGGCAGCGATGCCGTACGGCTGATTGAACTGGGCGTATGCCGCAGCCCCGAACTGGTCACCGGCTCCGTTAAAACCCGTCAAGCTCGTGACCGCACCGGCGGGACTGATCGCCAAAATGCCGTGGCGGCCCGCATCGCAAACCGCCACGGAGCCGTCTTGCTTTACGGTCAGCCCGCGCAGCCAGGTGCCCGGGGTGGCGATCGTCTTGATAGTGGTTTGAGCACCGGGATAGGAGCCGGGAAAGATCTCGATGACGGAATTGCTGTTGACTGTCACGTAGATGTTGCCTCCGCCGTCCAGGGCGATGCCTTCGGCGGCGCTTAGCGACGCGGCATTCGTTCCCAAAAAGTTGCCGAACCGATTAAAAGACAGGACCGTGCCGTTTGCACCATTGCCGCGGTTCAGTACATATAGATTGCCGTTGGCATCCACGGCCACGCCCACCGGTTGACTGATTCGGTTGATCAGGTTCGTCGCGAAGGTAATCGTCTGATTCCCATTGAGGTCGAGTTTGCGAACCGCATTATTGTCACGGTCCGCGACGTAGAGGAGCGGCCCGGAACCGTTGAATCCGAAACTGTCGAGAGCCAGGCCGACGGGCGTGTGGAACTGAGCGTCGGGCTGGGTGTTCCCGTCCACGTAGCCGTAACGCGGGGTGCCCGCGCGTCCGCCGCTGACGGTGCTCACCACCGGCGCCGCCTGGCTGGCGAAGGTGGCCAACAGGAAGCACGCTGCGAACATCAAGCCGAACCGCGAGCGGCCAGGAACCGGCGCGAAACCTCGCTGTGGCTGTCTGAGGATTTTGGTTTTCATACGAGTAGGTGCAATCTCGGAGTTTGGCTCCGCTTTCAAGCAACCCTTTGGTTCATGTTGGGTTCAATGCCAGGAGTGGAGCCTACTTGTATGGATCCTTTTGGACCTGGGGTTGTTCTTTTTCGAAGACCGGCTTGCTCCAATCCAGCGGCTTGGCACTGTCCCAGGCCGTCCATTCGCCTTCCACTCCCGTAGGAACAGGTGTTTTCAGGAATGCGGTGGACGTGGGCTGGTAATCCTCGTCCTGGACAATGGTCGGAGTTAGGAAGATGGTCAGGTTGGATTTCTGCCTCGTTTTCGAGGCACTCTTAAAGGCATGCCCGAGCAGGGGAATGTCACCCAGGACCGGGACCTTGGTATCGCTGTTGCGAACGTCATCCTGCACCAGGCCGCCGAGGACCAGGGTATTGCCGCTGGGGATCATCACGCGCGTTTCCAGCTTGCGAATGTCGTATTCATCGGCCTGGCTGGTTTGGCCGTTGACCGTCTTGGTGATGGTATCGAAGACCCGTGAGACTTCCGGGATGACTTTCAGATTGACGAAATTGTTGGCGGAGATGTGGGGAGTCACCATGAGGATCACGCCGAGGTTGGTGTAGGTGGTTTGAGAACCGCCGGTGGTTTGGACGGTGCTGGCCGTCGTATTGAGGATGGGGACGGCGCGGACGACCTCAATCCTGGCCAGCTCATTGTCGAGGGTAACTGTGCGCGGAGCGGAGATCACCTTGGCGTCGGATTCTTTGTTGATGAACGAGAGCACGGCGTTCACTCCGTCGGCGTTCAGGAAGCCAATTGCGGGCGAAAATCCGCTTGCAGTGTTCCACCCAACGCCACCGCCGTTGACGCCGCCGATAATCGAGTTTATGACCGTGCTGACGCTTGAACTGGGCGTGGTCGTAGTCGTGCGACCTCCGGGCAACGTCGTGGTCGTTGGGTCGCCCGGAATCTTCGTCGTGCTCTCGCCGCGCATGAGGCCGTTGCCATAACTGAAATGCTGAGCGGTGAGCGTCCCGGACCAGTCGATGCCCTTGGACGTGCTGGGACTGAAAGATGTTTCCAGCAGGCGCGCTTCAATGAGCACCTGTTTCGTGGCGGTGTCCAGGCGCTCGATCAGCGCGTCCACACCTGCCATTTCCTGTTCGGTGGCGACGACGACGATTTGGCTGGTGCGTGTATCGGCAACCACTTTACTGCGCCTGGGGTCGGTGAACGTATTCGTGATCGCCGCCAGAAGATTAGTCGGAGTGGCGTATTGGAGCTGGAAGACTTTGGTGACCAGCGGCGGCGGCGCAGCCGGGTCCTTTTTGGTAACGCGAGCGATCTTGCTTTTTGGGTCCTGAAGGATCTGCAGATCGTAGTTGTTGAGAAGTGATTCCAGGGCTTGCTCGGCTGTGACGTTTTCCCAGCGTATCGTAACGGTCGGCTCAGGTGTCAGTTTGCCATCGGGCCCGATTTGGCCGAAACCAATCTTGGGATCGAGCATGTAGTTGATGGCAGCCATACGCGCCAGGTTGCGGATGGCGTCGGTGAGTTTCGCATCATCCATAACTATGATAGGAATGATCGCGCCCGGTTGGGGGGAGCCGCTGGGTGTCAGCACCGAGCCCGGCGCGGCTGCTTCTGCCGCCGGCGCCGCGTTGGTGGTCGTGGCCGCCGCGGCATCTGTGGCCGTCGGCGCGGCTGTGGGAGCATTGGTTTGAGCTGATCCCGCCAGGCTCGAGCTGAGGAGCACAGTCAGAGCGATTGTGATGATTTTTGATTTCATGTATTTAGTTCGGTTCCAACGTTGGCTGGACACTGACAAAGCCAGGGCTTTCATTCCAGCGTATTTTAGCAGTCACAGTGCCAAACAGAGTCCGAAGCGCCATCGGGGCGCTCACGGTGCAACTAAAGACAATTATCGGTCAGGGCGTTGTCCACCATTGGGACAACGCAACGAGTAGTGCGCCGGTGTCCCGAAGTCTGAGAGTATGGCGTAATGCACGCACAGTGTCTCGCATTACTCCACAGCTCGGTCCATCCGGGACGCCAGCGCCGCGATTCCAGGTCATAAGCCGCCGCGCAATTTCAACTCCTGGCGTTCGCCTTCGGGAAGCAATTCAAAGATCGCCGAGTCGGTTTTGATCTTGAGGCAGCGAACATGCTTTTTGCCGGCATTAGTAGAGACATCGCCCTCTTCACCCTCGGAGAAGGTCCGGCCGTTGAGCATGGCCAGACGCCGGCTGATGCCATTGAGAATCAGATTAACAGGGACATTGGTCAAGGGCTGTTTGACCACCGCCTGGGCGTAAGGACGGATTGAGCTCGGGAAAAAAGGGTCTTTGCCTTCCTTGGGATTGGCCGGCCAAACGAAAATCGAAGCCGGGATGTTGGGTTCGGCGCGGACGGAGGCTGGAGCAGCGGACTTTGAGGCGGCCGCGCCTTCTTTTGGGGAAGGGGCAGCCAAGGCGGTAATTGTCGCCAGACAATATCCGCAAACGCCCGCCAATAAAACGAAGTTCTTCATAGCTCAACACCAAAAGTCTTCAGAATCCGCCGGGCTTAACCAGAGTGACGATATCCATTTTGAATGCAAGCCTTTCCCTAGGGTCTTTGTCGCCACTGCCTGTGACGTTCTCCGGCGAGACATCGAGGTTCACTAACCGGAAATAGGGGTATTGGTTTTCAATATCGGCGACAAGTTTTCCCAGATCGTGGTAATAGGCGGTTCCGCCGATGCCATAGTTGGCTTGCTTATAGGGAAACTTGGGGAGCATATTAAAATCCTTCACCTCGGGCGGGCTGAGCGAAGGAATATCTACTTTGTGCTGCAATTTCAGCACGCCTACGTTCTTCAGCATCCAGGCATACAAATCTCCCGAAGCCATGTCGTCCTCGACTTGCGTCAGCTCTTTGGTGGATTGCTCCAATTCGTTCTCGAGGCGCTCGGCATTCTTACCCGCCTGCTCAATCTTGGTAAGTTTGTCGGTGAAATCTTCTTTCTCCCCCGCCAGTTTCCGCAGATTTCGCTGCTGGAAATTGATTAAGCCGAACCAAAGCCCAACGACACCTATCACGGTGAGCATCACCACCAGAATGAGCTGATTGCGTTTGTCTTTGGAAAGCTTGTTCATCGGAGTTTCTCCGGAAATCGGCATTCGAGAGTAAATGTCACCGTCTTACCATCCTGGCCGGCTTGCTGCTGGCTGCTGGTCAATCGGACCTCGTTGGTCTTGCCCAGCGCGGACTGAAAATAGGGAGACGCGGCGATGGCGTCGCGGTACTTAATCGTTTGCTCTCCGCCGCTATTGTCTCGGGCGTCGAGCGTCAGAACGACTTTTTCTCTCGCGCTGGCTGGTTTGCCGCGGCTGATGACTTTTCCTTCGGAATCGGTTTTTGTTTTGGTTTCTTCGACAGTCGAATATTCGTGGAGAATTCGGATACGCGTGAGCTGGACATTGTCCACTGTGGTATGCTGGAGGGCGTCGAGCACGTTGCCGTTGAGGAACCGGTTAGTGCGCATTTCCGTGAGTTTGGCCAGTTTCAAGTTGGCGTCGTCCCACTTTTTCTTGTTCTCGAGCACCTGATGGTAATCTTTGATGCGGGATTGGTGCAGGGCTTTCAGCCGATCCACTTCCCTGCCGGCACTCATGGTTCTGGTTAGCAAATAACCGCTCCAGACGAGCATCAGCACGCCGAGCAGCACCCCGATCCGGATGGCCCGTTTGACCGGGTCGCGTTTGCGCAATTCCTCCAGCGCTTGCGCTTCGGCCAGTAAGTTGATGCGGATCGGCATAGAATTACAAAGAGGTGAGCGCCGCGCCGACGGCGACTGCGAGCTGCGCGCCCACATGTTCGATTTCCCCTGCCTGTTGCGGAGGCAGTGCCATCTGCAGAAAGCTGACCGGGTTCCAGGTTTTGCACTCGACCATCATTTCCGTTTGCAGGGTTTGCAGGATAAGTTCGGAATGCGCCGAGGCGCCCCCGACGTACACATGGGTGACGGTTTTGTCCTGCTGATGTTCGAAAAAGTCGATCGAAGCGCGCAATTCGCGCCCGAGGGGAATCACCAGCGCTTCGAGCTGCGATTGGACCTCGGGAGCCATCCCCACCTTGATCCCTTCGGCTTCGGCATAACTGATGCCGAGGGATTCGGCCAGGCCGGTCGTCAATCGATCACCCCCGATGGCCACCACACGGCTCAATATCAATTCACCTTGTTGTAGCAGGCAGATACTCGTGTTTCGAAATCCGATGTCCACTAACCCCACCACCTCTTTGTTGAACACTTCCGGCATCGCCATTTCAAACGCATTGACCGGCCCGACCAATCCAGGAACGATCGCTTCCGGTATCGAGCCCGTGCTCCGGATCGCGTTCTGCATGTCTTCGACCAATTGCTTCCTGGCGCCGGCCACAAGCACTTTTTGCTTCAGCGGGCCGGTGGCCTTGGCTTTCTCGGCCGCGGATTGAGGTGAGCGCGGCAGCAGGATGGAGCAATCGAAAATGTAACCCGGCAGATCCTGTTGCAGGTAATTCTTGGTATTGTTTTTGAGAACCTGGCGCATGTCGCTGATCGGCATCTGTGGAAGGTCGGCGTGACGAACAATCGAGTCGTTCACGCCGACGGCCAGCGTTATCGGCCTGGCTTTTGTTTCCATGGTCTGACAGATACTTTTCATGTGTTCCGTCAACAGGTCGGCCGAAAGGGTCTTCTCGTATATGGGGGCGTCCAGCAGCATGAAACGTGAGAGCACGAAATCATCGCCGCGACGCTGCAACTGGACGGCTTTAGTCGTGCGCCCGCCCAAATCGATTGCAAGGATTAGGTCGCGTTTTCCAGATGAGCTGTTTAAAAATGGCAGCGCCATGATCGGTTTCTTAGCCAGTTCCTAAATAGAACGCAAGTAACAACTGGTCGAAAACAGGCCCTTCACCGACAGCAGCCGACGGGCCATATTGCGGAAAAAGCCCAAGCATCAAGCACCATGCTCCAGTGAAGCCTCAAACACCAAGCTCCAAATTGTCCCACAGCGCGCTTGAAATTTGAATCCGGGTGCTTCTCGGAAGCCTGGAACTTGGTTCCAGGCGCTTGCAGTCAGTGTCTCAAACCGAGGCCGGAGTGTCCAACAATCCGGCACCTGCCCTTCCAGGCCAGGGTTCATGACAACCGTTTGGCGCGCAGGCGCATCTCCTCGAGCAGGGCCTGCACCAGGGCCGAAGTCTGGCCGCGCCATAAGGCGCCCAGCACCACCGGCTCGAAATCCGGCAATGGCAAGGCGCGCACGTTCGGGCACACGCTGGCCTTGGGCACCAGGACCGAGACGCCGATGCCGAAACCGTTCGCCACATAGGTCTCGATAAGGTCCACAGAGCTGACTTCGATGCTCGGGAACCAATCCACTCCCAATCGAGCCAGTCCTTGCTGAAAATGTTTGCTGATCGCTTCCGCCTCCGGCAGGCAGATGAGCCGCTCCTCAATCTTGTCTCGTTTCCAGAGCTGTTCCGCCGCCGTGACTTTGCTGTTTTTCTCGACCAGCAAGACCAGCGGCAGCTTGAGCAGTTCCAGGGAGTGAATGCCGGGCCCCGCCCTCTTCTGGATTAAGGTCACGGCCAGGTCCAGCTCCTCTCGATGCAACAGGCTTTCCAGGTCCGGGTGGTAACCTTCCCGCAGGGCAATTTTCAGGTTCGGATATTTCCGGCGCACATTTTGAAAAACTTCCGGCAGATGATCCCGCAGGACAGTCGTCGAGGCACCGATGCGGACGTGCTGGACCCTGCCGCCCTGTAAGTCGCTGGCTACGGCCTCGAGATTCGAAAAAAACGGTTGAATAAAATGATATAGCTTTTGGCCGGGCGGCGTCAGCGCAAATGGCCGGCGCTGGAACAAGGTCACGCCGAGGTATTCCTCCAATTGCGCGACCTGGCCGCTGACAGCCGGCTGCTGAATCCCATAGGGGATATTGCGCACAGCCTGCATGATGCCGCCGTGCCTGGCGACGTAATAGAACAACTCAAGATGGTGAATGTTCATCCGACTTCTCAACGACGGGTGAGCGGGACCGCTGCCGGATAACGGGTGATAAACAACCGGCAGCCAATCAGCCCACACCAGTTACCCATCACGAATCTAATTGCCCAGGACGCGCCGAGTCTCCTGCATCACTCCAATCAATAGCAAGCCAAGTTTTATCGATTAACGCCTGCGCGGCCAGTCGAGTTATAGGAGGCGGGATGAATCGAACTCGCACAGACCGATGCAAGCGCATTTGAATCTTGTTGCCGCCTGGCTGGGCATCCTGTTCGGGTTTGTCTCGGGCCTGGTGCTCGGGCTGTTTTTTCAACGGGAAAACTGGCTCGGCGGCTATGCCAGCTTGAAACGGCGGCTGTATCGACTGGCGCACATTTCCTTTTTCGGATTAGGCGCAGTCAACCTGATGTTCTATTTCACGGCGCTGCGTTTGCCAGAGAGAACTCAGGCGCTCGGGGTCGCCTCCCCGGCCTTCATCGTTGGGGCAATATCAATGCCAGTTTGCTGTTGCTTGATGGCGCACGCGCCTCGCGCTCGACCGCTCTTTGCGATTCCAGTGCTCAGTCTGCTGCTCGGCGCCGCGCTGACGCTTCTGGCTATTATTGGGACCACGCGCCCACTGGAGCCGCCGCCGGGCGCCCCACGGTTGGCGATTCCATCACCACAAATCACGAATCACGCATCACTATGAAAACCATCGGTTTTATCGCCATGAGCGGCGTGCGAGCCCACAATCCCGAACTCACCAGGCTCGGCCTGACTCTGCCCGGTTTTGTGGACCGCAACAAAATCATCGCTTCACTTCCCAGTCTCGGCCTATTGACGCTGGCCGGTTTGACGCCGGAGAAGTTCAACATCGCGTACCACGAAATCGCCGAATTGCGCAGCAGCGGCGAATTGCCGGACCACTTCGATCTCGTCGCGCTCAGCACCTTCACCGCGCAATTCAAGGAGGCCTGCGAGGTCGCAGATTTTTATCGCGCCAAAGGAATCCCTGTCGTCATGGGCGGCATCACCGCCAGCTCGTTGTCGGAAGAAGCCGGCGAACACTGCACCAGTGTCGTCGTTGGTGAAGGCGAACCTCTTTGGCCCAAGGTGCTCGCTGATTTCGACCGCGGCACACTGCAGCCGCTTTACGTCGAGTCGCCCCATGGCCTGTACGACCTGCGCCAGGCGCCGATGCCGCGCTTTGATTTGCTCGACCCGGCCAAGTACAACCGTCTCACGGTCCAGACCAGTCGCGGCTGTCCTCATCGTTGTGAGTTTTGCGCCAGCTCCATTCTCCTGACCTCCAGGTATAAATTAAAACCGGTCGAAAAAGTCATTGCCGAAATTCGCGAGATTAAGAAAATCTGGCCGCATCCCTTTATCGAGTTCGCCGACGACAACAGCTTCGTCCACCGCGAACATTACAAGCGCCTGCTGCGGGCACTGGCGCACGAAAACCTGCGCTGGTTCACCGAGGCGGACGTGGGCGTGGCGGAGGACGACGAGTTGCTCGGGCTGATGCGTGATTCCGGCTGCCAGCAGGTGCTCATCGGCCTGGAAAGCCCGCGGCGCTGCAGTCTCGATGGGGTTGAACTAAAATCGAACTGGAAAGCGCGCCGGCAGGACGAATACGTGGCCGCGATTGCCAAAATTCAGTCCTATGGAGTGACAGTCAACGGCTGCTTCATCCTTGGCCTGGACGGCGACACGCCGGAAGTGTTCGACGATGTGTTTGAGTTCGTCAAGGCCTCCGGGCTTTATGAAGTTCAAATCACATTTCTGACCGCGTTTCCGGGCACGCCGCTCTACGCGCGCCTTAGGACCGAAGGCCGGATCATTCGCGACAAGGCATGGGAGCTGTGCACTTTGTTCGACATCAACTTTCGGCCGCGGGACATGAGCGTGGCTGAGTTGCAAGCCGGCTTTCTCGATTTGGCGAAGCGTTTGTATTCAGCCGAGGAAACCAGCGAACGCCGGTACAAGTTCAAATCGACGCTTCGACGCTCGCCGAATTTTGGCCGCCGGGCGCACGTGAGAGCGCAATTGCTCGCCGCTTGAACGGAGTGTGCCCGTCCTCGGGCACAGCAACAGGCGATAAGCTCAGCCCGAGGTCAGTTTCGAGCGACTCGCCCTGATCCACATTGCTGCGCCCGATGACGGGCGCACTCCGAAACAGGGATCGCTGCAAAAGGGCTGGCAGTTTGTGCCTCGGGCGATTAACAGTGGAGGGACAGCAGCTCCTCTGCATGGCCAAACTCGTCTTCGATATAGAAAGCTCGGCGCTGCCGCTGGACAGTCTCGATGAAGCGCAGCAGGAATACTTGTTCCGCGAGAGCGCAAAAATCAGCGATGAGCCGGCGCGCGCCGCCCGCCGCACGGAGATCGACCAGCAACGCAGTCTGTGGCCGTTGACAGGGCAGGTCATTTGCATTGCGATGCTCAACGCCGAGAGTGCCCGCGGGCAGGTGCTCTATACTGCCGACGAGCACGAAGAATCAGCAGGCGAGGGTGGGTCGGTCGAATTTGTAACATGCGTGGATGAGGCTGAACTGCTGGCGGCATTCTGGGACGTGGCCAAACGCTATGACACCATCGTCACGTTCAATGGCCGAGGGTTCGACGTGCCGTTTCTCTATTTGCGCTCAGCTTTGCTCAACGTGTCCATCAGCCGCAAGGACTGGTTGGGTTATCGATTCCAAACCGAGCCACACTGCGATCTGGCCGAGCAGTTGACATTCTACGGCGTCAGCGGGCGCGACGGGGCGGCGCGCCGGTTCAACCTTGATTTCTACTGCAAGGCCTTCGGAATTGACTCCCCCAAGAGCCATGGCGTGACTGGCCGCGACATGAATTCGCTCTTGGCGCAAGGACGGAATCGTGACATTGCCGAATATTGCCTGCGCGACGTGAAAGCGACCCTGCAGCTTTACCAAATGTGGAAGGAGCGGCTGGCGGGGATTAAGTGATTCACCTAGCAAGCAGGCAACGCTACAACTGATTATGGCGCGGACCATCGTGTGCTTCGCTGTGAAGGAAGAAGCACGGCCGTTCCGAAAACTTGCGGCCGGACGCCCCGACGTGCGCGTGCTCCTTACCGGCATGGGCGCACGCCGGGCCGAAAAGGCCCTGCGGCATTTGCTTGCAAATGAACAGCCGGAGCTGATCGTCAGCAGCGGGTTTGCCGGCGGGCTGCGACCCGAACTGACGACCGGCACGGTCCTCTTCGCAGCAGACGGCCAGCCGGAGTTGCTGGCCGCGCTGAGCGCCGCCGGCGCACGCCCGGGCCGCTTCCACTGCGCCGCCCGAGTGGCGGCCACAACGACCGAGAAACGAACTCTCTTGGAATCGGCTCGAGCGGACGCTGTCGAAATGGAATCACAAATAATCTGCGCGGTCTGCATGGAGCGAAATGTTCCGTGCGCAGTCGTGCGTGTGATCCTTGACGCCGCGGATGAGGATCTGCCGCTCGATTTCAATCACGTCATGAACGCGGAGGATGAAATCAATTACGCGAAGCTCGCTCTTCTATTAATAAAGTCGCCCTGCAAACTGCGCGCTCTCTTGGAGCTTCGAAAGCGAAGCGCTGCATCTGCCGAAAAGCTCGCCGGTGTCTTGAGCCAAGTGTTGCTCAGAGGCAGACCGTTCGAGAGCAAGCTGAGTCGTGCAGGCTGAAATTTGGGAAATCGGGCTTGTTCTCGCCGCGCTGGCGCGCCATCACAGCGGGTCGGGTTTCGGAATTCGGGCTTCGGATTTCTGGGCCGCCGGCTACAACTCCCTGATCCAAATATTACGGTAGCGCACCGGGTTGCCGTGGTCCTGGAGGGCAATCGGTTGTTTGAGAGGATGTGCGCGGTATTTCGGGGCGCCGGCAGGTCCGGTCGAGCCCTTAATCTCCACGTTGTCCTGGATCAATACCCCGTTCTGCAAAACTGTGACCGTGCCTGGTTTCAATAGCTTGCCGTCTGACTCAAAGCGGGGCACATGGTAAATAATATCATAGGACTGCCACTCGCCCGGTTTGCGGCAAACATTGACCAAAGGCGCAAATTGCTTGTAGATGGCCCCAGCCTGTCCGTGGAAATAAGTCTTGTTCTCGTAGGAATCCAGCACCTGGACCTCGTATCTGCCTGACAGGTAAACACCGCTGTTGCCGCGGCCCTGACCGCTGCCCTTGACCAAGGCGGGGGACGCCCATTCCAAGTGCAACTGGCAATCGCCAAAACTTTGCCGCGTCGCAATGCCACCAGAGCCGTTGACCGTGGCAGCGCCGTCGTTGACTTCCCACCTGGCCTGACCGCCGTCTTTCTGGCTTTGCCACTGCGACAAATCTTTCCCATCGAACAAAACGATTGCGTCCGAGGGCGGCGGCCCGGCGTCAATGACGCGCGGCTCTTCCTTGGGCGGCGGGATTTCGCCCGGCTCGGATGCGAAGCCGCTGCAAGCAACCCATGTCAACGCGCCAAGACCGACCAAGAAGCGGAAAATAGCAATTCTCATAAGGCTCACTGGATACCAGCCTTGAGTGATTCCGCAACAGAAAAGGGCTGGCGCCGTACCTCATCGACGAAGTTTCCACAACCAACCGTTGACAGGGGTGTGCCTGGAGGAGTAACAAGTAGGCGACTGCTGTTAATTATGTACTGACTTGTTTATGAACACACCCACCACCAACTCGAAAAACGTCCTCAACTCCGATGTCGAACTCAAAGGCACGCTCAAGTTTACCGGCGAATTGACTTTCGATGGAAAAATCGATGGCGATATCAATTCCGAAGGCAGCCTGAGCTTGGGCGATAACGCCATGGTCAAAGGGAACATCAATGTGAATAACGTCGTGCTGCGCGGCAAGATCAACGGCAATGTGATCGCCCGGGAGAAGATCGATATTAAGACCAAGACCGAGTTGTTCGGAGATATCCGCGCTCCCAGATTAATGATCGAGGAAGGCGTAACTTTCGTGGGCAAGAGTGAGGTCAACCCCAACAAAGTGTCGCCCGCCGCGCCGCCGCCGGCCGCCACCGAAGCCGCCCGACCCAGCGAGCCGGTGAAAGCAGGCCGGTTCTAGTTGGCTGCAGCGCCAACAAAGGACACGCTCTCGGTAACGTGCCCTAGGTGCGGTCACGTGCAGCGGGAGCCGCGCAGCGCGTACTCCACGCTCTGTAAGCAATGTCAGCAGCATTTTCGCATCCAGGAGGCCCTGCATCCGGCGGCCAAATCGCAACCACGGGCCATTGAGCAGAAGCTGGTCCGGTGTTTCCAATGCGGCTCTGATCTGCAGGTGGCTGCCGCGGCCGAATCCACCATGTGCCGGAAGTGCAGCAGCCACGTGGACTTGCGAGATTATCAAGTCAACCAAACTGTCTCGAAAAATTTCAGGACCCATGGGCGGCTGGTCATCGAAGCCAAAGGTTATGTGCTCAATACTGATTCACACGTTGGCGAAGCGGTTCTCAAAGGCCGCTTGATCGGCAAGCTGGTGGCCGAGCGCAGCCTGGAGATCCATTCCACGGCGGTGATTCGCGGAAGCTTTTCGACGGGAAGACTCATCGTTCCCGTTGGGAACCACTTTCGCTGGGCGGAGGCGCTCCGAGTCGGCGCAGCGGAGATCGGCGGTGAGTTGGCGGCTAATCTCAAGAGCGCCGGGACGGTGCTGTTGAGATCGACTGCGCGATTCTTTGGCGAGGTCGAGGCGGGCGGCCTGGTCGTGGAATCTGGCGCGGTGTTTGTCGGCGCAGCGAAGATTGGCCAGGCGATGGTCCGCCGGTGGTAGCCTCCTGCTCAGCCCCGGTTACCGAGTGACCCGGATAGCCTCGCGGTAGCCAAACAATCCGCCGCGCTTGATGACCTCGACAATCTGCGGTGGCACCTGTTCCTCCCAGGAGCGGTCACCGGATTGGATTTTTGCCAGCACGTCGCGGCGGCGGATCGGAAGCAGCTCAGGATCATAATTGCAGATGTCCCGGAGATACCCGTTCTCCAGCAAATGCTGATAAAGATGTTTGAGCCGCGGCGCCACGGAGAAATTTGCTGCGGTCAGCACCTGACCAGTGGGCAAATCCAGGTGCGGATAGACATAGAGCCGGGCCGGGTTCTTGAAAAGCTGGCCCAGGCCGCCGAGCAACCCACCCTCTCTTTCATTGTAAAAACTTTCATCAAAAATCGTCTGCAAGTAGGAGGCACCCAGGGCCAGACCAAGCGGAAGGTCGGTGTAGCGCGACAGATACGAGGCCAAGCGGTGGAAGCGGCGGAAGTTCGAGATCAGCACTGTTCGGCCCAGTGCGCTCAGCGTATCGGCCCGGTGCAGAAAATCCTGTTCCTCTATGACGTCGCCGGTCGTCAGATGGCGCAAGGTCATTTCCATCAGCACGACGGGCGTCTCGTCCTTCAGTTCCGGCTCGCGGAGAAACTGCTCCAAACCTCGTTCCAGCACGTCGAGGGTCGCCTTGGTCACCGGCCGGAAACTGCCGCGCTGGACCAGGACGGGTTTCTTGTAGAGCACCTCCGCCCACTGAACGGCTTCGCCCCTGGCAGTAAACATTGCCGCTTCGGTCAAGCCGTGCTGCACTAATTCCAGCGCCATCAGCCGATTGTCCACTCCTGCGAACGCCCCTCCGGCAAAATGGATCATGTCCACTTCGACCCGCTCCCAGGTCAAGTGGTCCAGCAGTGAACGGATGAGCGTCCCCGGCTCCCGGTAAAAATAAAACGCGCCATTCAGCAAGTTCACGCCGATGATCCCCAGCGCTTCCTGCTGCCGCACGTTTTCTTTGTCGAACATCCGAACGTGGATCAGGATCTCGGACGGCTCGGCGCCGGGTTCGGCCTGGAAACGGATGCCGAGCCAGCCGTTGCCTTCCTCCCGTTTGGTGGCGACGGTATTTGCGAAAACAAAGAACGCCGCTTTGGCGCCGTGCGTCTTGTCCAGCCGTTGCAGGAGCAAGTCGTACTCGTAATCGAGCATCGCCCGGAGGCGTTGGCGGCTTACGTATCGATCTGTGGGACCGTAAATTGCATCACTCACCGCCATGTCATAAGCGGAGATGGTTTTGGCCACTGTTCCGGCAGCACCGCCCGCCCGGAAGAACCACCGCGCCACTTCCTGGCCCGCTCCAATCTCGGCAAAGGTCCCGTACCGCCGCGCATCCTGGTTGATGCGTTGCGCTTTCTGGGCCGTGTTGAGCGATTCAGTTGTGACGCCCGAATTATTCACCTGAAGGCGGCGTGAGGCGAGTAGCAAGTAGGAGGCTGTCTCGCCAAGAGCTGAGAAATTGCCTTGCATTTGAGTGGCAATGGGGACTTCATGAGCTGCGAAATCAGCTCAAATGCCAAATTAGGCATTTTGAGCACAACGTTAACCATCAACCCATTGCAACTATGAATACTAAACGTCTGCTGCTGACAGTCGTAGCTCTGTTTGCATTCATCTTCGTCTTCGAGTGGATCTTTCATGGTGTGCTGTTGAAAGAAACTTACGCGCAGACGCCCCAACTGTGGCGGCCCGAGAAAGAAATGATGGGCCAGTTCCATTGGCTCATGCTTGGCCAGGCAGTAATCGCCTTCATGTTCGCGATTCTGTTCGCCAAGGGCTTCGCGGCCGGGGGCGTAGCTGCGGGGGTTCGGCTGGGAATTATCGTCGGTGTCCTGCGGATCGGCTTGGACCTGATCACATACGCAGTGCAGCCGCTCCCGGTCAAACTCATCGTGTGTTGGGCCATCGGTGGAGTAATCGAAGCGGCCCTGGCGGGAGCAATCGCCGGAGCAGTTTTTAAGCCCGCGAGCGCGCCGGCGCCTGTCCCGGCTTGAAATTGCCGCGCCCCGCCGGGATGATTCACTTCCGGCGGGGCACCCAACCGTCCGGCCCTTTGCGGACGGATCGGATTTCGTAGCGGCCTTGAGACTTCGGGGTTAGACTCGACCTATGTATCCAATGCGCACATCGAAGCTCGGCATTCTAATCTGTTTCACTGCAACCGCAGGCGCGGTCCTGGCGAATGACTGGCCGCAATGGTTGGGTCCGCAGCGGGACGCGGTTTGGCGCGAGACCGGGATCCTTGAAACGTTTCCCGCGGGTGGACCGCCGGTGCGCTGGCGAACTAAAGTTGGGGCCGGGTATGCCGGACCGAGCGTCGCGGCGGGCCGCGTTTATCTAGCAGACCGACAGCTTGCCCCCGGCGTCACCAACCCGGCCGATCCGTTCCAGCGCGGCAAAATTCAAGGCGTCGAACGGGTGCTCTGTTTGAATGAATCCGACGGCAAAGTGCTCTGGAAATATGAATACGACTGCCCTTACACAATCAGTTATCCAGCCGGGCCGCGAGTCGCTCCGGAGGTCAGTGACGGCAAAGTCTATTCGCTGGGCGCTGAGGGGAACCTGTGTTGCTTGGACGCAAAGACCGGCCAGGCGCTCTGGTCGCACGATTTCAAAAAGGAACTGGGGGCACAAACTCCCCTCTGGGGTTTTTCCGGACATCCGCTGATAGATGGGAAGAAGCTGATTTGCCTGGCCGCGGGCGAGGGCAGCACCGTCGTGGCTTTCGACAAGGACACGGGCAAAGAGCTTTGGCGAGCCCTGACGGCCAAGGAGCCAGGGTATAGCTCGCCGATGATTTACGAGGCGGGCGGCAAGCGGCAGCTTATCCTCTGGCACCCGGAAGCAGCGAACTCGCTCGATCCGGAAACGGGAAAGGTTTATTGGTCGGAACCGTTCAAAGCTCGCTCGGGGATGACGATATCCACGCCGCGAAAACTCAACGACCAACTCTTCTTCACGTGTTTCTATAACGGATCTTTGATGATGCAGCTCGACGCCGGCAAGCCTCAGGCCAAAGCGATTTGGAGCACAGCCAAAATGAGCGAGAAAGACACGACCCAATTGAACGCGGTAATGTGCACGCCCTTTCTCGAGGAAGGATACATATATGGCGTGTGCAGCTATGGACAGTTGCGCTGCCTGAAAGCGGCCACCGGCGAGCGGGTCTGGGAAACCTTTCAGGCCACGACTTCCGGCGAACCGGTCCGCTGGGCCAACGCTTTCATTGTCAAAAATGGCGGCCGCTTCTTCCTGTTCAACGAGAAAGGTGATTTGATCATTGCCCGGTTCAGTCCCAAGGGTTACCAGGAGGTAAGCCGAGCCCACGTTCTGGAGCCGACTAATACTGCTGCAGGACGGAACGTGCTTTGGTCGCACCCGGCCTTCGCCAACCGGCGAATGTACGCACGAAACGATCAGGAAATCGTGTGCGTAGACCTGGCGACTCCGTAACTGCCAGCTAATCGTAGGCGCCGACGTAAGTCGGCGGATTCTCTTTCTGTTTGTCGGTTAGCGTTTTGCGCCAACGTCAGTCGGCCCGAATCTGACTGCCGAAAATATCCGCCGACCGACGTTGGCGGCTACAAAGCCGGGAACAACGCAGGTTACACTGCCTCACTCATCCATCGCCGCAGCCGTTCGACGTCGCGTGGCATAGCATGTGCGGCGGCAAACAGCACCAGGGCCAACGCTAGGCAGAGCAGGGGAATCAAATACATCGCGTGGTGGAGCCCGACCGCTTTGAAGTGCTCGTTCATCGCAGAGGCACTCGCTGCCTTCATCGCCGAGCGGGCCAGGTGATCACTAAGCATCCCTGTTATCGGAGGGCCGAAACTCGCGCCAAAGATGTAAAAAGCACAAAAATAAATTGCCATTGCCGTGCCTCGCAGGGCCGGCTCGATGACCTCTTGAATGGCCGCATAAACGCCTGCGTAATAGACAAACATCAGTACTGACCCGCTGCCCATGAGCAGCATGAAAGGCTGGACTGCCGCCGGGGGCTGCTGTAGCGCCAGGTAAATGCAAGGGGTTGCCGCCAGCATTGCAACTGCCGCCACCAAAAGCCGGCCGTGCGGCCGCGATTTCCCGATGCGATCCGCTATCCAACCCCCACCTAACAGCCCAATGACCCCCACAGCTCCCAACACTACGGCGGAACTGAACGAGGCTTCTTTCAGGCTCAGCCCGTGGTAGCGAATCAAAAAAGCCGTCAGAAACGAACCCGAGGCGTACATATTAAAATTGTGAAGAGCTCCGGAGACGATGATCCACAACATCGTTGGCATGGTCAGAATCAGCCAATAGGGCGAGCCCTCTCGTCGCCGGCTTGCCCGTGGCCCGACGTCGGCGGCCCCGCGTCGAGGTTCATCAATCGTGAGTGAAAGCGCCGCCAGCAGCAGGCCGGGCAAGCAAGGAAAAAAGAAGGCAGCGCGCCAACCATACGCGTGAGCAATCCGCCCGCTGACCCAGTAGCTTAGAAACAAACCGATCGGCAGTCCCAACATGAAAACCGACAGCGCTCGGCCACGTTGATTCGGAGGGTACAGGTCCCCGATGACGGAGTTAGCTGCAGGCGCACAGGTCGCTTCCCCCATTCCGACTCCCAGGCGCGTGACAAATAGAGACCAGTAATTCCACGCAAGCCCCGAAGCAACCGTGAGCAGACTCCAAATGGAAACGCCGATGCTCAGAATCCGGATTCGTTTCCATTCGTCGGCCAATCGTCCCAGCGGAAGACCGACCACGGCATAAAACAGAGTGAAGGCTGTGCTCAACCAGCCCATGGCAGTATCGCTTAGGCCCCATCCTTTGCGGACCGGCTCCATCACCGCCCCCAAAATTTGCCGGTCGTAGAAATTCATCGCATTGATTCCGAACAGAACGCAAAGGGCAAACAACGCGCGCGTTTGTCTATTGCCGGAATCTTCCATATCGCGTCAGCTCAGGGTTCTCCCTGATTGCACAACAATCTTACGCGCGAAACACCAAGCACCAACCCCGAAACCTTTCGGGGCAGAGAAACAAGAAAAAACCAAACTCCAAATATGAATGGGTGTCGCACGGCGTTTGTTTGATGTTTGGTGCTTGGTGCTTCCGCGCCGTGGCAATCCACCAACAGGAGATCGGAAGCTCTTCACGATGTCAGTCCGCTGATCCGTTGTTTCTCGATGGCCAGGACGGCTGTGCGGCTGGCGGCGCGGACCGTGTGGATGAGCCGTCCAAATCTTTCGTCCCGGGAAAATCCTTGTTTGTAGCGGGCGTAAATCTGCTGGACGATGACGGCGATCTTGAAGAGACCGTACGCGAAATAGAAGACTGCCTGCTCGGTTTTGCGGCCGCTCCGGGCGGCGTAGCGCTCGAGCAACTGCTGGCGATTCAGGTTGCCGGGCAGGGTCGTCACACCAAAGGTTTGCTGGCGCCATTCGTCCGGATCATCCGCATCCACCCAATAGGCCAGCGTTGAACCCAGGTCCATCAACGGATCGCCCAGGGTGGCCATTTCCCAGTCCAGACACGCTTTGATGCGCGATAGGTCAGCCGGATCGAGCACGAGGTTGTCGTACTTGTAATCGTTATGGATCAGGCAGGCGCCGGATTCGCCCGGCTGGTGCTCGCGGAGCCAGCCAGCGACTCGCTCCATTTCGCTGATGTCATCCGTCCGCGCGTTCTGGTAACGCCTCGTCCAGCCTTCGACCTGGCGGACAACATAGCCGGAGGGTTTTCCCAGATCGGCCAGACCGGCGGCGGCATAATCAATGCCATGGATCTCGACGAGGCTCTCGATGAAATTCTCGGAAAGCTGTCGCATGAGGCGCGGCGGCAATTCCAGTCCGGGCGGAGCCGCCGAGCGCAGGATGACTCCCCGGACGCGTTCCATGACGTAAAAAGGGGGGCCTAACACCGATTCATCCTCGCAATAGACCAATGGCCGCGGGGCTTTGGGATAAGTCCCGAAGATATGTGATAGAATCCGATATTCGCGACCCATGTCGTGGGCGGTCTTGATCTTTGCTCCGAATGGAGGCCGTCGTAGCACCAACTCGCGTTCTCCCACGCGTAGCAGATAGGTCAGATTCGAGTAGCCTTTGGGGAACTGTTCGACGGCAAGCGGCCCAGTCAACTCCGGGAGGTGTGCTTTCAGGAAAGCTTCCAGCTTCGGCGTGTCCAACTCTTCGCCGGGGCGGACCGTTTGCGATTGGTCCAGCAGGCTACCGGGCGTGGCGGAGACGGCGGTCATGGCTGAAGAATAATTCCAAGGCGATGAGCGCGAATCATTGCGAAAGATCCACGCCGTATTGTCTGAGAATCATCCGGGCGACAACGGTTTTGTGGACTTCATCGGGTCCATCGTAGATCCGCGCGCCGCGTTCATGCCGGTACCAATGGGACAGTAACAAATAATCCGTCAGGCCTAGTCCGCCATGCACCTGGATCGCGCGATCCAATACTTTTTGCAACACACCCGCGACGAAGAATTTGATGAGCGAGATCTCGACGCGGGCGGCGCGTGTGCCTTCGCGATCGATTTTGGCGGCGGCTTCCAGGACCATCAGCCGAGACGCGTTGATCTCGGCCCGGCTCTCGGCAATCCACTCCTGGACGATTTGACGAGTGGCCAGGGGTTTGCCGGGCGCGAGCTCCCGCCTGGCCGCATGACCGCACATCAAATCGAATGCCCGCTCGCAAATACCAATCCAGCGCATGCAATGATGGATCCGGCCAGGCCCCAGGCGATGCTGGGCGATGGCAAAACCGTCGCCCTCTTTGCCGAGAAGGTTCGCCTGCGGCACGCGGCAATTCTCATAACGGATTTCAGCGTGGCTTGAGTAATCCTCGCCCTCGTCTCCCATGACCGGAATATTGCGCACGAGCTTGAAGCCGGGGGTGTTGGTCGGCACGATTATCTGGCTGGCGCGGTTGTGCGGCTTGGCCGCCTCCGGATTGGTAATCGTCATCACGATGGCGAAGGCGGCACCATCGGCCGCGCTGGTGAACCATTTGTGGCCGTTGATCACATAATCACCGCCTTCCTTGACCGCGGTCGTGTTCATCCAAACCGGGTTCGACCCGGCAAACTCCGGCTCGGTCATGGAGAAACAGCTTCGAATTTCGCCGCGCACCAGCGGTCCCAGCCACTTTTCCTTTTGCTCTGGCGTCCCATGCTCGATCAGGATTTCCGTGTTGCCAATGTCAGGCGCCTGGCAGTTGAACAGAAAGTGGCCGATAGGCGTTCGGCCCAGTTCTTCGCTGACGCGCGCAAATTCGGAGAGCGACAGGCCCAGCCCGCCAAGCGCCGGTGGCAAATGCGGCGCCCACAGGCCCAGTGCTTTGACCTGTTCGCGTTTGGCTTTGAGCAGCGGCAGCAGCTCGCGAAAGGGCCGGCGCATGAAATCGCCCTCCATCGGCAAGACCTCCGATTGAATAAACTGTCGAATCGTGTTCAGGCAGGCCTGCAATTTTTCGGGTGTCATAAATTCCTGAGGCTACTCGGCGACGATGCCGCCATCCATGACCAGAGAATGTCCGGTGATGAAGGAGGCGCTGTCGGTGCAAAGATAAAGGATGGCGGCGGCAATTTCTTCGGGCGTGCCTAATCGGCCCAGCGGCACCCGGGCCTGCAGCTTGGCTTCCAACTCCGGTTTGGCGCGGACGATCCGTTCGAGCATGGGCGTGCGTGTATAGCAGGGGCAAACTGAGTTGACGCGCAGACCGGCTTTTGCGTATTCGAGTGCCGCGGTCTTCGTCAGGCCAATCACGCCATGCTTGCTGGCGGTGTAAGCGCTGTGAGCAGGGAAGCCCGTCACGCCCGCCACGGAGGCCAGGTTCACTATGGAACCGCCGCGCTGCCGAAGCATCAGCGGGATTTCGTATTTCATGCAGAGAAAAACGCCCGTCAGATTGACGGCTACAACCTGGGCCCAGGTTTCTTCGGGATAATCCGCGGTGGGCGCGCGAGCGCCGTCGATGCCCGCGTTGTTCACGGCGAAGTCTAGCCTGCCGTAAGCTCGGTCCACTTCCGAAACCATCGCTTTGACGTCAGGACCGCTCGTGACATCTGCTCGGACAAAGGTAGCCGTGCCGCCTTCCGCCTTAATCATTCGCGCCGTTTCCTGGCCGCCATCGGCTGTCAAATCGGAGAGCAGCACACGCGCCCCTTCGCGGGCAAACGCGCGCGCGGCGACGCGCCCGATGCCGGAAGCAGCGCCGGTGATCAAGGCCACCTTCCCCTCGAAAGCTCGGCTCATGAATGACAAGCTGGCGCCCAGACTAGGGAGAAGCCCTTACCGAGAAAAGCTGATTCTCGGACTACAGAACAGGCTCTTGGCAGAAGAAAGCGAAGGAAGGGAAGGGCGCGGCTATGTTCGAGAGTTCCAGGGCATCCAGGCCGCACCAGATCACTGCGGTTGGATCACTTGCTGCCGCCCGTCTTTGTTGACGAGCTTCAGGGAAGTGTTCGCCCCCCGGGCAAGAAGCTGGATATAAGTCGGATTTGATTCGCCGGCAAAACTCACCGCCGAGCCGTCCTCGGTCGCGGCGATTTTGACATTGGGAGCCCCTTTCGAATCGATCAAGCGCAACAGCACGGTCTCCGGATACCCGGTCGTGCCATCGGGCATCTTCACATTGGGACTGGCCGGGAACACTTTGATCATGGCACGTACCCGCCCGTGATCATCCACGATCTCCAACGCGCGGGCCCGGAGCACGGGCGTTACCTCTGGAGTCGCCGCTGATTGAGCACGAAACAGAAAGGACATTAGAATAAAAAGATTAACGACGGTCAGGACAATGGCGAATCGTTCAGTTTTCATATTGGGCAAGATTAACCTGGTTCGAATCTGGATTTATCAAAGAATTGTAATGGAGATGTAAGAAAATAGCACATCCTGCTGAGTGCGGATCAACGAACTTTAATGCTTGACGCTCGTCAGTTTTTCGCTGTCCTGCGCACCAGCGCCGGCGAGACACCATCAGCTTGTTTATGGAGGGCGCCGATGCGTCTTAAAGGTTGTACGCGAACTTGTGAGTCGGCTGATACAACTGGATGTCATCCGCTCCAGGCACGAGCATCATTATGACGCGGCCGTACTCGCGTTGGTCGATGGGACCTCGAAACTGCGCTCCTTTCGTTCGCAACTCGGCGACCGTCGTATCGATATTGTCGCACATCAACGCGATCGCGTGGTGACGCGGGAAGTCGTAGGTTCGGCCTTCCCATTCGCCGTGCGTCGGGTGCACGCCCATCTCGCTCGGCCCCGACTTGAAAATGAGCCAATCGTTATCGAAATCCTCGGCGACGTACTTCCACCCGAGCACGTCACGCAAGAATGCACGCGTTGCGTTGGCATCATCGGAGTAAATCAAGGTATGAATTGAGGTAATCATGTCGTCATCGTTTGTTGTCGCTGCTACTGAGTCCATCTGTCGTCTGCGCTCGGCGCCTTGTTGGGCGTGTCCTGACGAAGGAAACATTCACGAGTCCTGTCTCGACTGACGCTCATCAGCGAGGGCGACCGAAGAACAAAACATAGCCGTCGGCGTCTTTGACCTCGAAACCACGCAAACCGTCATCAGTGTCCTTGAGTGGCTCGGAAAACTCAACATTGCGCGACGCGAATTCCGTCGCCAGTGCATCAGGATCCGGGACGTCAACGTATGCGTCCCAGCGGGCGATGCCTTGTTTGATGTCTCGCGTGTAGTTCGGCACTGGATCGACGCCGACTGCTTTAAGCATGATCATCGCGCCGCCTCTGCAAACGATGCCGAAGAAGATGTCCTCAGGAGCAGGCCCCTGGAAGACAATCTCAAATCCAAGCCGGTCGCGGTAGAACGCAAGCGATGACGGTACGTGCCTCACGATAAAAAACGGTGCGATGCCGCGAACCTCTGCTTGTGTCATGTGGACCTCTCCGCTCTTTGCGCCCAACGATCCAGCTCAGCACGGCGGCGACGAGGGGCGGCGACTGCAACAGTGGCGCGATGCCTCCGTTCGCTGCACAGAAAGTCAGGCGAGCTTATCATTGGCCATGCTGGGTGAACCGGAGCGTATCGCCATCGGGATCCTTCACGTAAAACTCGCGCGTGCCCCAACTCTGATCAATCGGACCTTCGTGGACTTTCTCAGGAGCATCCGGATTCCCAGGCGTGCGCAGCCCTCGCTTCCGAAACCTGCGGAAGGCTGCATCAACGTCATCGGTCGTAACGACGATTACTTGGCCAAATTCCCCGTCGCCACAGTGGCTGGAGAGGAGGAGTCGATCCCCGTTGCGCGACAACACGCTGAAAGACGGGTCTGCGGCATCGTCATCGCCGTCCACACGCTCGAAATCGAGCACGCCGATGTAGAACGCCAGTGACGTCTTCATGTTTCTACAGCGGACAGTTGCGAGGATTGCCATATGCCGACGTTCGTCCTAAGTGGCGTGGGAATTAGTCCCTAAGAAGGCAACAGGTTCGTTCGCCCCGCGCCTGTTCCAGGCCGCTTGTTATCTGCCGTCTCAATGGACGATTGACCTGTTAATAAAGTCAACGAGTGTAATGTACATAGCGACGACCGTTGGCATCAGGACCAGAAAGAGGGCAGATAGGGATGTGGCCAGAAAGCCTATCCAAGTGGCGCGGTTCTCTACTTTTCGCGTCCACACATAAATGCAATACGCCAACGCTGAAAGGGCCAAACCCGCCATCAGCAGTGGCCCATACGCTACGCAAAGGCGAGTGAAAGCGGGCATCTGCACTCCCGACGACCGCCCGATCATGGTAGGCATCTTCAGCATCATCGATAGAAACCAACACGCGAATCCGAAGAAGACGAGGACAACTGCATGTAAGATCTTGTTCATATTTCCTTTATTTCCTTTCTATTTTGATTGCCAGGTAACCGACTCGTCACGCGCGTGAAACAGATAACGCTGGACATCAGGGGCGCGCCGCCAATGATGCACGACATGGAAAAGCGAGGCTACTGGCGCGTCCACTGCATGTGCGTTGTTGGGCCGCATCATCTCGGCCCTCCTGCGGCGAGCCTCTCAAGCAGCCGTCGTGTCTGAGCGTCCGCCTCATTCGTCAACCTCTGCTGAAGCTCCGAATGAAACTCTTGTGTCGCTCGACCGGATGCGACTAGCCAGAGGCCGGTGCGAAACCAATCGATGCTTGTCCAGTCCTCGTCCGTCATCCCGCTCGGATCTTTGCCTTTCACCGTGCGCGTCCAAAGATCAATGTCGCCAGCGAATCTCTGGTAAACTTTGAGTTTCTCTGGCGTGAGCATGTGTAGTGCGGGCTAACGAGTAATCGGCGTCATATTAGACGTCTTGTAAGGCCTCATCGGAGCAGAATAATTTTTGTCAAGACCCTTGTCGATAAGATCTTGTCTCGGAAATAGCATTTGCTATTGGAAAAGCAAATACGTCAGTCCCTGGGAGAGACTGTGGTTTCCTTCCCAATCCTAAACTCGAGCTCCTGGATCAAGTCAGCTTACTGACCACGGATCACACCGATTACGCGGATGCTCGGTATCCGTGTCATCCGAGTAATCCGTGGTCAAAACGTTGAATTATCCCCCAATGCAACTCATCGAGCGGGTCGGGGGGACGAAGTCCGGTTCGCCTATGTGGTGGCGGGCTTCCTTCTGCAGGACGACATCGTGTAGCCAGGCCTCGATTTGCTCGTTGGACTCGCCGTTGCGCAGGCGGGAACGGAGATCATGCTCGGTCACACTGAAGAGACAGGTGCGAATCTTGCCGTCGGCGGTCAGGCGAATGCGATTGCAGTGGCCGCAGAACGGCTCACTGACGGGAGCGATGAGTCCGATCTCGGCGCGGCCATCGGCAAAGACCCAGCGTTTGGAGGTGGCCGAAGGGTTGTCGGCGGCGGCTGGGCGCAGATCGAAACGGGCCTGAAGGCGCGCGAGGACTTCGCGGGCCGGCACGACCATCTCCTTGAGCCAGGCGCGGGCCGAGTCCAGCGGCATAAACTCGATAAACCGGAAGGTCAGGTTTTGCACGCGGGCGAACTCGGCCAGGTTCTCAATCTCATGATCGTTGATGCCGCGGATGACGACGGCGTTGACTTTGACCGGAGCAAAACCCAGCTCCTGCGCCAGCCGGATGGCGCTCAGAACTTCCTCCAAACCGTCGCGCCCGGTGAGTTTTTTGAAATTGGCCTTGTCCAGCGAGTCGAGGCTGAAGCTGACGCGCCGCAGTCCGGCCCTGGCCAAGCCCGGGCCGTGCTGCGCGAAGAGGAAACCGTTGGTGGTCATCGCCAGATCCTCGATGCCCGGCACCCGGGCTATGCGGGCGGTCAGGTCCTCGACGCCGTGGCGGAGCAGAGGTTCGCCTCCCGTAAGCCGGATTTTTTGGATGCCGAGGCCGGCGGCAATGCGGACGACCCGTTCGATCTCCTCGAAGGTGAGGATTTTGGATTTGGGGACCCATTGCTGGACGATGGGCGCCGAATTGGGCAGGTGCGCCCAGTGACCGCGATAAAAATTGTGGGCCGCCTCAGTTTCCGGCAGGCAGTAAAGGCAGCGGAAATTGCAGCGGTCGGTGATGCTGACGCGCAAGTCGCGCAAGACGCGCCCGTACGAATCAATAAGTGAACCGGCCTGGATCATGTGGAAAAACCGCTAATCTTCGCTAATGCACGCTCAGCCTCGGGAGAAGAAAGCCCGATCCGAAGGCACAGGGCTTCACCAGGCGGCGTCTGGGTCGGCCGTGCGAAACCAGGATGTTTGATCTGCTTTCATTAGTGAAGATTAGCGCCTATCAGCGGTTCCTTACGGTCCGGAGCTCATTTTGGCGCGGTGGCATTGGTCGGCGCCGGTTTATTGGTCGAAGGGGGAATGACCCGGACGCTGCCATCGGCGCTGACTTCGACGTTGAGATCGTAGCTGGGCTTCTGGGCCGTCGCCTTGGGCGCCTCGAGACCTTGCATCAGCTTCTGGGCGCCGCGTTGATCGGTGCTGGCGAAGATGCCCTGCCGGGCCCATTCCAGCCGCTGGGCGATGTTGTGTTCCGCCCGCAGTTTGGCCACTTGCGCGCGGAGAATAGACAAGTCGTTGAACTGGCGTTCGAGCTCGGCTTTCTCGCTCATCAGACGGTGGAGTTGCGTTTGCAGGAAGGCTTTGTCGCCTTCTGAGGCTGCCAGCTTGCGCTTGGTATCGTCGATCTGGGTGTTGAGATTGGTGATCTCGTTGCTCAATTCACTGGCGCGCTTTTCCAGCACCTGGCTCTGCGCTTCCAGGTCAGCGATCTTTGTGTCGCGCTCTTTGACTTGCTGCTCGGACGCTTGCAACGAGGCCTCGGTTTTTGCCAGGTTGGAGGAGACCTGGGTGAAGTTGTTCGTCAGTTCGTCCAGGGACTTTTCGAAAGTCTTCTTTTGAGTATCCATGTCCTTTTCCATCGCCACGTTGACGCGCTTTTGATCCTCGAGATCGGAGCTGGCTTTGGTCAATTGGTTGGAAACCGTTTCGATCCGCGCAGTATCATCCTGGTGCTGATCGACGGCTTTTTTCCGCACGACAATTACGGCTATCGCCAGACCCAGAGAGAGTACAATCAAAACAATAATTCCGGTTCGGTTATTCATAGCATAGAGCAAGATGCAGGGTGGCAGGTGTTTTGGCAAGCAACTTGATTCTGCGGCGCGCCCACCTACATTGTAGCCATGAAGATACCGCGGGAAGTCCCGGTCATGACGCTGCCCGACGCGACGCTCTTTCCCCAGGCTTTGCTGCCGCTGTATATCTTCGAGCCGCGTTACCGGCAGATGCTGGCCGACGCGCTGCACTCGAACCGAATGTTTTCGGTGGCGATGCAAAAGCCTGGCAGCGGCCGCGAGACGCCCTCGCCGGTGGCGGGCCTGGGCCTGATCCGGGTGTCGGTGGGCCATCGGGACGGCACGTCACATTTGATTTTGCAGGGGCTGGCACGGGTGGAACTGGAAGAAACCGTCCGCTACCGGCCCTATCGGGTGCAGCGGATCCGCGCGTTGCAAGCCCCGCCCTGCGACAATGTTCGGGTGGATGCGCTGATGGCCAAAGTCCGCGAGCTGCTGGAAGAGCGCATTGAACTAGGCCTGCCATTTCCGATTCCGGGGATGCCACCGGAGAAAGCCGAGCAAAAGCACTCGTCGCCCTCCGTCTCGCCCAAGGAGATTCTGAACTACCTGGATTCCATCACCGACCCGGAGCAAACGGCGGACCTGGTGTCGTGCGCGGTGCTGCAAGCAGCGGCGGAGCGGCAATCGATCCTCGAGACCGTGGATGTCGAAGCGCGGCTGCGGCGATTGATTCGCTTTTTGCTCGCGGAGATCAAAACGAAACGTGAAGGTAACGGGTCATGAGTGCGGCAAGTTCCAGTTCCGTCGGCCGCGAGGAGGAGTTCTCGCTCCTGTTCGCGCAAATGGTCATGCAACAATCGAACCTGGCCATGATGCTCATGGGCAAGGTCGCCCATCCGGAGAGCGGAAAAGTGGTTCAGGACCTGGAGGCGGCGCGGCTATTCATCGACCAGTTGGAAATGCTGGAAGCCAAGACCCGCGGCAATCTTTCGAAAGAAGAGGAATCGCTTCTTAAGCAGACGTTGATGAGCTTGCGGCTGACGTATGTGGATTCTGTCGAGACGTCGCCGTCCACCGAAAAACGGCCTGAGCCGGCCACGCCCTCGCCGGCGACAAAACCGAACGAACCCAATGTCACGCCGGGCTCGTCTGCCAGCGAGGAAGAAGAGTCGCGAAAGAAGTTTACGAAGAAATATTGAGCGGTGAGGTAGGGCGCGCCTGTCCTCAGCGCGCCAGGCTGCGACACTGGGGCTTCTCGCGGCGCGCTGAGCACATATATCCGAAAATCTCCCATTTTTACGCAGATTTTCCGGTGTGGAATCTGCAAGGGAAGGATACCAATAACGGGATCTGCCACGAGCTTCGCGAAGCGTATGGAGTGCGTCCGGCTGGCCGGCGCTTTCGACCGTCGGTGACCGCGCCAGAGCGGGAGCAAGCTCCGGGCACTCCAAGCGCTTCGCGCGGTTCGGCCACGGTTGGAGCCCTTAATGACGTCGCGCCTTAGCCGCTTTGGTTCCGGCTCTGCCAGACTGGGGACGGATGCGCCCTGCCCGGCGTCTGGGACGGATCGCGGGTGAGGCTCAGGGCTTTTTGGTTTCCGGATTGGCGGGCTGGGCGGCGCCTGGCGGCGGCGGAGGAGGCAATGTCACTGACTTGAGCTTTTCGTCCAGGATCTCTACACCGGCCTCCTTCATTTTTTGTTTCTCATACTCCGGAAGCTTTACCTGAACGAGCTGGCCTTTGAGATAATCAGTGATGTCCTGCTTGACTTTCGCCAGCTCCATTTTTTTGGGCGGGAGCTTTTCGCTGAGCTTGATGATGTGATATCCGAACTGAGTCGTGACGATGTCGCTGATTTGGTTCGTATTCAGGGAAAAAGCTGCGGCTTCGAATTCCTTCACCATGCGTCCGCGCGGGAAGGTGTATTCGCCACCGCTGTCCTTCGAGCCCGGGTCTTCGGAGAACTCCTTGGCGAGTTTGGCGAAGTCCTCACCGGTGCGGGCCCGTTTCAGGATGTCCTCCATCTGTTTGTGCTTGGCGGCTTTTTGAGCCTCCGTCAGCTCGGAGTTGGTCGCCTGGTCCCGGGTGGTCAGCAGGATGTGACTGGCCCGGACCATCTCCGGCTGCTCGAACCGCGTCGGATTCTCGTCGTAAAACTTTTTGATCTCCGCCTCGCTGACATTGACGTTGAGCTCGTGCTCCAGCACAGCTTCGGCGGTGGCTTCTTCGTTCATCCTGCGTCGCAGGTCTTCCTGGGTCATGCCGACGGATTTTAATTGCCGGTTCAGCGCTTCTTCGCTGCCGGCTCGGCCCTTAATGTTCTCGAACCGGTTCGAGCTAACCTGCTTGCCTTTGGCCCGCTCAGCGTCGCCGGCTTTCATAAGCAGGACTTTGATTTGAATCAGACGGTCCAGGAGCTGTCGTTCCATCGTCAGCATTTCTTTGGAAGAAATGACTTGGCCACGCCCGACGGCGGAGGCTTTGATGCTGGTGACCGTCTCGTCCAGTTCGCTGCGCTTAATCTCGAAACCCTTGCCTTTGGCGATGACGGCGTCAGGGAACAGCTCGGCGGCCGCGGATGCCGGTTTGGCGGGCGCAACCGCGTTGGTGGAAGGGGGCTCGGCAGCAGCGAAAATGCGCTCGGCCGAAAATGCAACCACCGCAAATAGGGTGAAGAGAGACACGGACATTTTTTTCATAAACAGACGGGCTGAATACAATCTGGACCTACAGTTTAACCACCTTGACGTTGCTGATGTCCGGATCCTTCTGAATTTCGTTCAGCACTTCCGGCGGCGGCACGCTATCCAGATTCAAGACCGTTAAGGCGTAGCCCCCGACAGTATCACGGCTCAGGCTCATGCTGGCAATATTAAGATTGTGCCGGCCCATCAACGTCCCCAGATACCCGACGATGCCGGGTCGGTCTTTGTTCTTGAGGAGGAGCACGACTCCGAAGGGAACAATTTCGGTCGGCTGGCTGTACACGCGCACGATGCGCGGGTTGTCCGGCGAGCCAAAGAAAGTGCCGCCGGCGGAGATAAGTTTGAGTCCGCCGTTGGAGACCTGCACATGGAGCCATTCGTTAAACGTCACAGGTTCGGTGGAGCGTTTCTCCTCGACACTCAATCCGAGCGTGGAAGCGATGCTCCGCACATTGACGTTGTTGAGGTCCTTCACCAAGGCGCGAGAGAGAAAGCCGAGCAGGATGGCGCGCGTGACCGGATCGATGTTGGGCAGGTCTTTGGCCTTGCCTCCGTAGGTGATATGAAGGCGGTCCACTTGGGCCGGTGCAAGTTGCGCGAGGAACTTGCCCAGCTTTTCGCCTAACACCAGATACGGCCGCAGCTGCTCGTAGGTCTTCGCGTCCAGGTACGGCAGGTTGACCGCGTTGCGCACTTCGCCGGTGAGCAAATAGGCGGTGATGACTTCGGCGACCTCGACGCCGCATTTCTCCTGCGCTTCCTGCGTGCTGGCGCCCAGGTGGGGCGTAAGGGTGATGGCCCGATGTTTGCGAAACGGATGCTCCGCCGGCAACGGTTCCGTGCCGAAGACATCCAGCGCTGCGGCGGCGACTTTGCCCGAATCCAGGGCCGCGAGCAGATCCCCATCCACAATGATTTCGCCCCGCGCGCAATTTATGAGGCAGACTTTCGGCTTCATCCGGGCAAAGGCACGGGCGTTGAGCATGCCGCGCGTCTCGGCCGTGACGGGCAGGTGGACGGTGATGAAGTCCGCATCGCGATAAACGTCATCGAGGTCCGCGGCCAAATCAATTCCCAGTGCGCGCGCGCGGGCTTCGGTCAAAAAAGGATCGTAGCCGACGACTTTCATGCCAAAGGCCACGCTGCGTTTAGCCACCTCGCTGCCAATACGACCCAGGCCCAGCACTCCTAAAGTCTTTCCGGCCAGTTCGGCCCCCATGAATTGTTTACGATCCCATTTGCCCGCTGCCATAGAAGCGTGTGCTTGCGGCACTTTCCGCGCCAGGCCCAGCAGCATCGCAAAAGACAGTTCCGCCGTGGAAATGGTGTTGCCGCCGGGCGTGTTCATCACCACCACGCCATGTTGTGTCGCGGCTTCGACATCCACGTTATCGATGCCGACACCAGCGCGCCCCACAACCCGCAGTTGGGGCGCCGCTGCAATCACTTTGGCGGTCACTTTCGTCTCCGACCGAACGACCATGGCTACGACGTCCTTCACCACTGGCAGCAACTGAGCCTCGCTCAGCAGCTCCGGCAGAACCACCACGTCGAATTCCGGCCGCTGTTGCAGCAACGCAATGCCTTTGGGCGAAACGGGGTCGCAGACCAGAATCTTCATAAAGAAGGCGGAGTCTAGAACAGGCAGGAGTCAGGGTCAATCTTCGCAGCAGGGCCGCGGCGAAGACTTTGACGATTTTCGGCGACGCCGTGTTCGGGTGACTACTCGCCGGCAAGCGACGTTCTACAAGATTTCTTTATGGCCACTATTAACCAGACCAAAATCGTTAAAAATACAGCAAAGTTCGCTTGCGAAGCCACACAGGTGAAGGTACACATTTTTGCCGGTTTAAACAGACGACTGCGAGACTTGGGGTCTTTTGGCATCGCCGCGCTTTCGAGTAGCCAAAATTTGCTACACAGAAAGCAATTTAGGGTTGGTGTGCAGGGATAAGTTTCGTTCGCGATGAGCGCGTCGAGCCTGATGCCCGCCCACTATGGGTGACGCGAACCTGTATGCGCCGAGAGCGCTATTCTTGGGCTGAGTGACGTAAGGTCGAAATGTCAGCGATTTTCCCTAAATGGACCAACCGGCTACCGGGCCTGGTGATCACCGGCGCGCTGCTGGTCAGCACCGCTCTGGTAGCGGGCTCCTGGTATTATCTCACTCCGAAGTATTCGCGCGTGGGTTATCAGCCGGTCCAGCCGGTGAGTTTTTCCCACGCGACGCACGCCGGCCAGCTCGGGATCGATTGTCGTTACTGCCATAACGCCGTCGAAAAATCCTGGTATTCAAATATCCCGTCCAGTTCTACGTGCATGAACTGTCACAACCAGGTATTGAAAGATGACCCGCGCCTGGCGTTGGTCCGGGACAGCGCGCAAAGCGGCGTGCCAATTCCCTGGGTGCAGATTCATCGGGTGCCGGACTTTGTTTATTTCAACCATTCGGTGCACGTCAACCGCGGTATCAGTTGCGTCGAGTGCCATGGCCCGATCAACCAAATGGACGAGGTCTACCACTATCAGCCGCTGAGCATGACCTTTTGCCTGGACTGCCATCGGGACCCCGCCGTCAAGGTGCGTCCGCCCGATAAGATCACGGACCTGAACTGGAAATGGAGCGATAACCCGGAGGAAGCGGCGCGATTGCAGCGGCTGCACGGCGGCGAAATGGTTCGGGACTGGAAAGTGGAATCGTTACAGACGTGCTCGGCATGCCACCGATAATCAGACGATGAAAACCATTCCGCCAACCTGCCCCGAACCGGAAACCGGCCGCAAATACTGGCGGAGCCTGGATGAGCTGGCCGAGAGGCCGGAATTCCGGCAATGGCTCGAGCGCGAATTCCCCGCCGGCGCCAGCGAATGGACCGACCCGGTTTCGCGGCGGCATTTTGTCAAAATCATGTCCGCCTCGTTCCTGCTGGCCGGAGTTGGAATGGCGGGTTCCGGCTGCCGTCGGCCCGAGCAGCGAATTCTGCCGTTCAGCAAGATGCCGGAAAATTATGTGCACGGCGTGCCGCAATATTATGCCACGGCCATGCCAACGCGCGGGAGCGCCATTCCGCTGGTGGTCAAGTCCAATGACGGACGGCCGACCAAGGTCGAAGGCAATTCGCTGCACCCGGACAGCAACGGAGGGACCGATCGCTTCGTCCAGGCTTCGATCCTGAACCTGTATGATCCCGACCGCGCGACGCGCTTCGTCCACCGCGGAAGCGTGACGACCGCAGACGCGGCCTTCGGGTTTCTGTCTCAGATTTCGAAGCAGGCGCAGGCCAATGCCGGCCAAGGTCTCGGTATTTTGCTGGAGCGTAACAACTCGCCTTCGCGCCAGCGACTGCAATCGCTGTTCCGCGACAAATTTCCACAGGCACGCTGGTATGTCTATGAGCCTGTCGATTTGGGCGTGAAACGTCGCGCGGCGTCGCTCGCGTTCGGGCAACCGGTAAAGCCTTACTATCGGTTCGACGCGGCCAAAGTGATCGTGTCGCTCGACTGCGATTTCCTTGGTTCGGAGGAGAACGTCCACAGCCACATCCGCGGCTTCGCGCACGGCCGACGTCTCGAAAAGCCGGACGACGGGCTGAATCGATTGTATGCGGTCGAGAGTTTGATGACGCTCACGGGCGTCAATGCCGACCACCGGCTGCGGACTCCGAGCAGCGCGGTCGTGCAGGTGGCGGCAGCGCTGGCCGGCGAGATTCTGCCGGCGGGAACTGTCGCGGGCCTGGAGCGCGTAGGCCGGCCCGCCGGAATTGATCACAAGTGGATCAAGGAGTGCGCGAATGACTTGAAGGCCAGCCGCGGCCAGTCGCTGGTCGTCGCCGGCTATCGTCAGCCGCTGGCCGTGCATCTGTTAGCAAACGCCCTCAACGACGCGCTGGGCAATTTGGGGAAGACCGTTTTGTTCCACGCAGTGCCGGAATCCAAGGAAGGCTCGATGCGCGATTTAACTGCCGCGCTGAAGGCCGAACAGCTCGAGACGCTGGTCGTGCTGGGAGGCAATCCAGCCTATAACGCGCCGGCCGATCTGAATTGGGCGTCGGCGCGCGGGAAATCTAAATCCCTGAATGTCGTTCGTCTCGGCTATTCTGAAGACGAGACTTTCCCTCTCTGCGACTGGCATCTGCCGTCGGCGCATTATCTGGAGTCGTGGGGAGACGCGTGGACCAGTGATGGGACGCTGGTGCCGATACAACCGTTGATCGCGCCCCTGTTCGGCGGACTGACGGAGCTGGAGGTCCTGGCCCGGCTCGGCGGCCTGAGCACGACCAACCCGTACGACATCGTGCGCGAGACGTTTGCCGGGTTGATCGGAAACGGCAATGCCGAGGCCGCCTGGAGAAAATTCCTCCACGATGGTTTTCTCGCCAACTCCGCGGCCAAACCTGTGGATGTGCAATTGAGCGCGGCCGCCCTTGCGCAGGCGGTCGCCGAGGTGAAAGTTTCCAGACCCACGAAGGAGCGGCTCGAAGTGGTATTCCATCGCGATTACAGCGTGGACGATGGCCGCTACAATAACAACGGCTGGCTCCAGGAGATGCCAGACCCAATTACGAAGCTGACTTGGGACAACGCAGTGCTGATCAGCCGCAAGACAGCAGTCGAGTTGGGCGTGCAAAACACCGATGTAGTTGAAATCAAGCTCGGCGGCCGCAGCGTCCGAGGGCCGATCTGGATTCAGCCTGGCCAGGCGGATTATTCACTCGGGCTGGCGCTGGGCTATGGGCGCGAGCGCACCGGCCGGGTCGGACAGGGCAGTGGCTTCAACGCCTATCTGCTGCGCGCGAGCGACGCCGAGAATTTCGCCGTGGGCGCGACCGTGCAGAAGACCGGCCAAACCTATCCGCTCTCCACGACTCAGGATCATTGGTCCATGGAAGGCCGACCAATCGTGCGTGAGGCGAACATGGACCAATACCGGCAATTTCCAGATTTTGCCAAGCGGATGAAGCAGGAGGAGCCGCCCGTGGTGTCGCCGCTCTATCCCAATCCGTTCGATGAGTTGAAGAAGAAGGGTCTGCACCAGTGGGGCATGTCGATTGATTTGAACCTGTGCGTCGGTTGCTCGGCGTGCATGATGGCGTGCCAAAGCGAGAACAATGTTCCCATCGTGGGCAAAGATCAGGTCAAGCGCGGGCGCGAGATGCATTGGCTGCGGATCGATCGCTATTACGCGGCCAGCCCCAAAAAACAGAATTTCTCCCAGACCTTCGAAGTGGACCAGAAGGAGCAGTTCCAAACCTGGATTGACGATCCGCAGGTGGTGACGCAGCCGATGCTTTGCCAACACTGCGAAGCGGCCCCCTGCGAAAACGTCTGCCCGGTCAATGCGACCGTTCACGACCAGGAAGGCCTGAATCTAATGGTCTATAACCGCTGTGTCGGCACGCGTTATTGCTCGAATAATTGCCCCTACAAGGTCCGCCGCTTCAATTATTTTGATTACAATAAGCGCCCGCTCGGACCGAAGCTCTACCTGGGTCCGTTCGCTCACCGGCAGGAGGACGAGTGGGATCTGCTCAAGATGAGCAAGAATCCGGATGTGACCGTGCGCATGAGAGGCGTGATGGAGAAATGCACTTTCTGCGTGCAACGCATCGAGCAGGCCAAGATTGCTCAAAAGGTCAAAGCGGGCGCCTCGGCCGACGTGGTCGTGCCCACCGACTCCTTCACCACCGCCTGCGCGCAGGCTTGTCCCGCAGGAGCCATAGTTTTTGGCAACATCAAGGACGAGAACAGCCGCGTATCGAAACTCAAGAAGCAGGCCAGGGATTACACCGTGCTCGAGTTCCTGCTCACCAAACCGCGTCTGACCTATCTGGCAAAAGTGCGCAACCCAAACCCGGCCATGCCGGACTACGTGGACTTGAAGGAAGGGCCGTTGAGTTTGCAGAGCTACGAGCAGAAATCGGGCAGTCCGTTTCAAGAGAAGGGGACCGAGCACGCTGAAAAGAAAGGAGCGGAGTGATCACTGCCGAAGCCAGGCCTGCGACCGTGCCGCAGCCGCCCGCTGGACTGCAGCGGGTGCCGCTCGTCGCGAACAATCGCAGCTTTGGCTGGATCTCGAACCAGATCGCCGGCCTGTGCGAAGGCAAAGCGCCGCTTTGGTGGTGGGTGATGTTCGTCCCGAGCTTCCTGGCGCTGTGCATGCTCGGTTTCATGCTCAGCTACCAGGTCTCCACCGGCGTTGGCGTCTGGGGCAACATGCACCCGGTGATGTGGGCGTGGGACATTGTCAATTTCGTCTGGTGGATCGGTATTGGGCACGCCGGGACCCTGATTTCAGCCATTCTCTTCCTGCTGCGCCAGCGCTGGCGCACGGGTGTGAATAGGGCTGCCGAGGCCATGACGATTTTTGCCGTCATGTGCGCCGGCATCTATCCCGCGATGCACGTCGGCCGGGTATGGTTTGACTGGTGGCTATTCCCGATTCCGAACTCGAATTCGATCTGGCCGCAATTCCGCTCGCCGTTGATGTGGGATGTGTTCGCCGTCTCGACATACTTTACCGTTTCGGTCCTGTTCTGGTACATGGGGTTGATCCCCGACTTGGCCGTGATGCGCGACCGGGCCAAGACCCGGCTGCGGCAGTTCCTATACGGCCTGTTCGCCGTCGGTTGGACTGGCTCGAACCGGCACTGGAGTAATTACGAAAAGGCTTATTTGATCCTGGCCGGGCTTTCGACGCCGCTAGTGCTCTCGGTGCACTCGATCGTCTCGCTCGATTTCGCCGTCTCGCAATTGCCGGGCTGGCACACGACGATTTTCCCGCCCTATTTCGTCGCCGGAGCTATTTTCTCCGGGTTCGGCATGGTGTTGACCCTGCTGATTCCGCTGCGCTCGATGTTCAAGCTGCAGGACATCATCACGATGCGGCACATCGATGTGATGTGCAAAGTGACGCTGGCCACGGGTTCAATCGTCGGCTACGCCTACGGGATGGAGTTTTTCATCGCGTGGTATAGCGGCAATCCGAACGAACAATTCCATTTCCTCAACCGCGCGCTCGGTCCCTACCAATGGGCCTGGTTTTTCATGATCGGCTGCAATGTGCTCGTGCCGCAGGTCTTCTGGATCAAGTGGTGCCGCCAGAAGCTGTGGTTCGTGTTTATCATTTCGATCCTGGTCAACGTAGGTATGTGGTTCGAGCGCTTCGTCATTATTGTCATCGGGCTGCACCGCGAGTTCCTGCCGTCCAGTTGGGGTTATTACAAGCCCACTTACGTGGACATTTGCACTTATATTGGAACGTTTGGCCTGTTTTTCACATGCTTCCTGCTCTTCATCCGATTTCTGCCCATGATCGCCATCTCGGAAGTGAAAGGTGTTACTGCCCAGGCCGACCCGCATCACCCGGCTGGCGGCGCAAAAGTTGAGGAGATTATTCCCGATGAAGAGTAACGCCAAACCCTACGGCATGATCGCCGAGTTTCGGACCGCCGCCGCGGTTCTTCACGCGGCAGAGAAGGTCCGCAACGCAGGGTTCCGCAAATGGGACGTCTTCACGCCCTTCCCGGTGCACGGCATGGACCGGGCGATGGGGCTGAAGAACTCGAAAGTGGGCTGGTTTGCCTTCCTAGGGGGTGTCACGGGTTACACGACGGGCATGTTGATGATCTGGTTCATGAACGCGTTCGACTATCCGATCGTGGTCGGCGGCAAGCCGATGTTCAGTCCTTACGGTGCGTTTCCGCCGTCGTACGAGTTGACGATTCTTTTTGGCGCGTTTGGTTCGCTGTTCGGCATGCTGTTCTTGAATCGTCTGCCTCGGTTGCACAATCCGCTGCTGAAGAACAAACGCTTCTCCCTCGTCACGCACGATCGGTTCTTCATCGCCATTGAGTGCGACGATCCGAGCTATTCCGAAGCCGAAACCCGCAAGCTGCTCGAAGAAGCCGGCAGCCCGCATATCGAGGTGGTGGAGGAATAATGCGCTATTTTCTACTCATCTTCGGTGTCTGCATCCTGGCGGTCGTCGGTGTGTTGGGCAAACGCGGCACGCACTTCCGTAAACCTTCGCTCTACATTTTTCCCGACATGGAGTGGCAGCTCAAGCTCCGCCCGCAAAAGGAAAACGGCTTCTTCACCAACGGCCTGACTTCGCAATTGCCCGTCCCCGGCACGGTCGCCCGCAGCACGCCGATTCAGACCCTCACCGGACCGGTATTTCCGTACGAAGATGCACCGGTAAATACCGGGCATTTGACCGGCACGACCAATTTCATCGAAAACAATCCGCTGCCGATCACCGCTGCTCTGCTCCGACGCGGCCAGCAGCGCTTCACCATCAACTGCTCGCCCTGCCATGGCGCGACCGCTGACGGCAACGGCATGCCCAAAAAGCTCGGCGCCATGGCTGTCGTCGCGAATTTGCACGACAAACGCATCGTAGAGATGGCCGACGGCGAGTTGTTTTTCGTCATCACCAACGGCCGGAATAACATGGGCGCGTATGGGGCGAACATCACGGTCGAGGACCGCTGGGCTGTTATCGCCTATTTGCGCGCGCTGCAACTGGCCCGGTTGGGCACGCTCGAGGACGTCCCGGTAGCATTGCGCGGAAGCTTGCAGAAATAATTATGAAGTCGGGAATTAAATCTGCAACCGGGCCGCTTGATTTGTCGACATGGCGGAATGTGCCCGGGATCCTGATGGGAGCCGGCGGTCTGCTTGCGGCCGTTGGCCTGGGAGTCAGTTGGAAGGGCGGAGCTCAGGAATTTCTTTATGCCTGGCTGCTCGCTTTCATGTTTTATTTGAGCCTATGCCTCGGAGCCCTGTTCCTGGTTCTCGTACATCACCTTTTTGATGCAGGCTGGTCGGTGGCTATCCGGCGTTTCTGCGAGCACATCGCCACTCTTCTCTGCCCCTGGATGCTGCTTCTGTTTCTGCCCATCGCCCTCGGAGCCAGGTCGATCTATCCGTGGATGCGCGAAGATCCGAGACTCGATCACGCGCTCAAGGCTAAACTGCCGCTGTTCACTCAGCCGATGTTTTACGTCGTGGCGGCCGTGTGCTTCGGGCTTTGGTTTCTGTTTTCGCGCCGGCTGCGATATTGGTCGCTTCAACAGGATAAGACCGGCGCCGCTGAGCCGACCCATCGGATGAGGACTTACTCGGGCATCGGCATTTTCGTATTTGCGGCCACGCTGACCATGGCGGCCGTGATGTGGATGAAAGGTTTGCAACATGAATGGTTCTCGACGATGTACGGCGTTTATTATTTTGCTGGCAGCGTCTGGATGACGCTGGCCACGGCTTATGTCATTACGATGATCCTGGATCGCCAGGGGGTGCTGAGCGATGTGCTGCACGAGCACCAATATTATTTTCTCGGTTCACTGCTCTTCGCCTTCACCGTCTTTTATGCCTATATCCATTTCGCACAGTATTTCATCATCTGGAACGGCAACATGCCCGAGGAGACTTTCTGGTATGTGGTGCGAGAGAGAGGCACGTGGTTTTGGGTCGGCATCGTCATCATCTTCGGCCATTTCTTCATCCCGTTCCTGGCGCTGCTGCGGATCGATGTGAAACATGTATTTCGGTTCATGGTGCCGCTGTGCGCATGGGCGTGGCTGATGCATTTCGTTGATCTGTCGTTCAACATCCTGCCGGTGCCGCACCCGGAGGGCTACCCAGGCCAATGGCTGTGGCTCTATGTCGGCTGCTGGGCGTTCATGGGAGGGTTCTTGGGCTGGAGATTCCTGAAGGAATACGCCAGTCATCCTCCATTCCCGCAGAAGGACCCGCGGCTCATCGAGGCGATGGGCTTCTATCATCCGGTGCCGACGCAGATCTCCGGTGGCGAGCTGGATCAAGCGGATGAGCTGCGAGACGCTCCGCCGCAATTTCGTGGAGGTGTCAAATGAATGCGGAACCTGTTCGCGATCGCACCCGGTTGGCCTATGCCGCCGCCATCCTGGGTTCTTTTCTGATAGTGGCCGCGCTGGCCTGGGCCATGCACCACTACACTCAGCCCCCGCCTCTGGGCGAAGAGCGCGCCGCCGTGCGCACCCGGACTCTGGCTGAACTGCGCGCCGCGGAGGCCGAGGCACTTCATAATGTTGGCTGGATTGACCAGAGCAAAGGCCTCGTCCGGCTGCGGATCGACGATGCGATGGCGCTGGTCGAGCGCGCCTGGCAAAATCCGGCCGCCGCCCGGTCGAACCTGCTCGAGCGCGTCGCCAAAGCCAACCCGCCTCCGCCCAAGCCGGCGCCGAGTCCGTTCGAATAATTCAGTCCGATGACAACGGCTGAGACATCAACACCCGAAGTATCTGCTCGCCCGCCCGCAACGGTCGCGGAAATCGATGCTTCCTGCCGGCTCCCGCTCTTCCTGATGTTCGTGAGCGCGGCGATCTGGCTGCTAATCGGGTCGGCGTTCGGTTTGATTTCCACGCTCAAATTTCATTACCCCAATTTCCTCGCCGATTACGCATGGTTGACCTACGGACGAACGCACCCTGCTGCTCAGAACTGCGCGCTCTACGGGTTTTGCCTGCAGGCCGGACTGGGCGTAGGGCTATGGTTGATCGCCCGTCTGGGCCGGACGCCTCTCGCGCATCGGTGGATGATCACCATCGGCGCCAAGTTATGGAATCTGGGCGTCACGGTGGGCCTCCTCGGCATCCTGGCCGGCGACGCCACCGGCTTTGAAAACCTCGACATGCCGCAGTACGGCGCGCGGATTATTTTCCTCGGCTATCTCCCGTTCGGAATCTGGACTGTGCTTACCTTCCATCAGCGCCGCGTGCGGGCGCTGTTTGTCTCGCAATGGTTTGCTCTAGCGGCGCTGTTCTGGTTTCCATGGATTTATTCGACAGCCTACCTTTTACTCGTCGGCTTTCCAGTTCGTGGCGTGGCTCAGGCGGTGATCGCCTGGTGGTTTTCCGACAATCTGCTGGTGGTTTGGCTCGGGCTGATGGGCGTGGCCACGGTGTTCTATTTCGTACCCAAGCTGGCACAGGCGGAACTGCACAGTCGCTATCTGGCGCTGCTATCCTTTTGGACCCTTATTCTGTTCGGCAGTTGGGGCGGCATTCCCAACACCGCGCCAGTCCCGGCCTGGATGCCCGCTTTGAGCACCACGGCGACGGTGTGGACGCTCGTCCCGGTCCTTGCCGCAGCGCTCAATGTTTTTGGAACGTTGCGAGGCAAATACTCCAACGTAAGATCGAGCCTACCTCTCCAGTTCATCTCGCTGGGCGTGATTGGATTTATCCTCGCGGGCGTGATGAACATCGCGGCGGTTCTGCCGCCAATCGGCGAACTTACGAGCTTCACCTGGTTCACCGCGGCTCGCACACAGGCGAGTACTTATGGATTCTTCTCGCTGGTGATGTTCGGGGCGGTCTATTACATCCTTCCGCAACTTGCTGGAATCGAATTTAGCTCGCCGAAGCTCGTGCGGGTTCACCTCTGGGTCGCAGCGGCGGGGGTTGTACTTTTAATCGTGCCCTTGGCCGCTGGCGGCCTGGTCCAGGGTTTCAAGCTGCAGGACCCGGCCGTTGACTTCCTGCAGGTTTCCAGATCGACGCTGCCGTTTTTGCGCGCCAGCACGATGGGTGATGTGCTCATCGCGGCGGGCCACGTTGCTTTTGCCGTGAATGTGATTGGTGTGGTGAGGCGTTTTTCCCGCGCCCGCATGGCTGCCGCTTATGCCACCGCCACGGAGAGTCTTTTCAATCCCGCGGGGTCCTCATGAACTACGGTCCATTGATTTTTCTCTCGGCATTTCTGGCTCTGGCCAGCTCGTGGTTTGGGTTGGTGCTGGCCCCGCAGTTACAGGTGGGCCGTTTGCAAACCACCAATACACTCTCCGCCGAGATGAATTATCCGGTTACCAGGCCGGGATTTGCCCGCGAAGGCCTGGATGTATATCGCGCGAACGGCTGCGCATACTGCCATAGCCAGCAAGCAGGCCAGACTGCGACAGTTTGCGACGTCGTCCTGACGGAAGCCGGAACGAACAAGGCTGCTCTCATCGCCGCCCTCCGGAAGGTGCGCCCAGAAATCTCCGAGCCTGAGGCTGGCGAGTGGACTACCAAGCTCCCAAAGTCCGTTTTGGAAGGTGTCAAGCGAGCTCAGGCCGACGCGGCGGTAAGTGAGCTCAAGGTCGGCGACGCGAAAGCCGAGCTCCATATCGTGCCGGTAGGTCCGGACATCGCGCGCAATTGGGGCAAGCGTCGTTCGGTCGCCGAGGATTTCCTTTATGATTATCCTGTGATGCTGGGAGAACAACGCGTCGGCCCGGATCTTTCCAATGTCGGTTTGCGGCTGCCGGAGCCGAACTGGCATCTCCTCCATCTCTATGCACCGCAATTGCAGGTGAAGGGCTCGGCAATGCCGCCGTATCGGTACTTGTTCGAGACGAGGAAAATCGAACGGGCCCCAGCTCCGGATGCGCTGGCGCTTCCCGCCGGGTTTGCGCCACGCCCGGGATATGAAATTGTGCCCACAGCCGAAGCGAAAGCTCTCGTGGCTTATCTGGCCAGCTTGCGAGCGAACGCGGACCTTTTCGTCGCGCCGCTGACCGTTCCGGCTGCGCCTCCAGCCTCGACAAATGCCCCGCCGGCGAGTGGCGGCGCGACGAATGTGGCTCTGACGAACATTCGAGCAGCGCCTTTCACCGCCGAGGAATTGAACGCGATCCCAGAGCGCAAATAAGTCGCGGTCCGATAATTGCATCAGACCATGGACTCACTCGACATCCAACCGAAGCCCCCGACGCCAGCGGCCGAAGAACCCCGCGCGGCGCGGCGGACGGTCCCGGTCTGGCTCCTGGTGCTTCTGCTGCTGCTGATTTATTGGGGGATGTTGTATTTCGACGAGCACGGTGGCTGGTTCAGCAAGGAAGTTTACTATCCGTTCAATTCGTTCGCCGAGGTGTTGGACTATCAGCCTCCCAAAGGAGGGATCGATCTGGTTCGCGGCAAAAAGGTTTTCGATGATAATTGCGCCGTCTGCCACAACACCGATGGAATGGGCAAGCCCGCCCAGGCCCCGCCTTTGAACGGCTCGGAGTGGGTGAAATTGGCTCCGAACCGCCTGCTGCGCATCCCGTTGTATGGCCTTAACGGTCCCATAACGGTCAAGGGCCAGCAGATGACGTTTACGATCCCGATGGTTGCGATCGGACAGGCGTTGCCGGAAGAGGCTTTAGCCGCCGCGTTGACCTATGTTCGGCAGGTCTGGGGAGATAAAGCGTCTCCGATAACGGTTGAGCAGATCAAAGCAGTAAAAACTCAGGTGGGCAACCGTTCCACGCCCTTCACGCCAGAAGAAGTGATGCAGGCGCCTGAGAAGTAGCATTATTCCATTGCCTTTCTCAATGATTCTGTCTGTCTTTCGCCATGCGCCGTTCAAACGCACTCCGGCTATCGGCTGGGTTTCTGTGCTCTCTTCAGTTCCTTGCCATTCCAGCGTTTGCCGATTCGCCGGCGCGAGAGATGGCCGAGGCCGCGAACAATTTCCTGGCAGCTCTGACGCCTGAGCAAAGGGCCAGGGCGGTTTTCGAATTCAAAGACGACCAGCGGTTCGACTGGCATTTCATTCCCAAGCCACGCAAGGGGCTTTCGTTCCAGGAGATGACTTCTCCGCAACGTCTGCTGGCTCACGCGCTGCTCAGCGCCGGCCTGAGCCAGCGCGGCTACATGAAAGCCACGACGATTATGAGCCTCGAACAAATCCTTTACGACCTTGAAGACAAGGCTCCCCATCGGAATGCGGAGCTTTATTTCGTCACCGTTTTCGGCCAGCCGGCCAAAGCCGCCTGGGGTTGGCGGGTCGAGGGACACCATCTTTCGGTGAATTTCTCTCTCGACGGCGATCAGGTTCTATCGGTGACGCCGTCTTTTTTTGGGGCAAATCCCGCCGAGATCCAAAGTGGCCCTCGCAAAGGGCTGCGCGTGCTGGGCGGGGAGGAGGATCTCGCCCGCCAGTTGGTGAAGTCGCTCAGCTCCGACCAGCGTAAACAGGCTATCATCTCGACGGATGCTCCGCGCGACATCATTACGGGCGCGGACCGCAAAGCTCGGCTTTTGGAACCGCTGGGGATTGCCGCCGCGGCCCTCACACCGACGCAACAGGAGCTGCTTTTCGCTCTGTTCCGGGAGTACGTCTTTCGTTGCCGGGCAGAAATCGCCGAGTCGGACTTAAGAGCAATTCGAGAAGCGGGCGAACAAAAGATCCATTTCGCCTGGGCGGGCGGACTCGATCCTGGTCAGGGCCATTACTACCGCATCCAAGGCCCCACCTTCTTAATGGAGTACGACAACACGCAGAACAACGCCAACCACATACACTCCGTCTGGCGTGATCGGCAGAACGATTTTGGCGAGAACCTGCTCCGCAAGCATTACGAACAGGTTACGCATCCGAAATAGGCAAGTCCAGCACGGGGCGCTTATCCTGGCGCCATGAGGCTTTGAGCGCCCTGGGAGCTCGATTTGCCAGAGTTAATTGTGCTTCGGATTTCCTGCGACGGCGCCCGTGAGGCGGAAGCGCGCCAACTCGGTGCCGCCTCTCACCCCGGGGATTAGCGCCATTAAGCCTGTATCTTCGCTCTCAAAATAGAAGAACAGCAGCACGCGGCCGGCGACGACCGCATTTCCGTGCGTGAACTTGAATTGAGCTAGCCGGAGGATGCGCCGGTTGTCCAGCACTGCAGGTTTGCCGAGTGTCTGGCCGGCCACATGCGTCAGAACGCCGACCAGGTTCAACGCCTCTTCCGGTTCACACTGGCGAATGAATGGTTCATCCCCGGCGAACTCCTCGAGGAAATAATAGAGCGCCTGCTCGTAATCGGTCGCGTGTTGAAGCTTCTCGCGCAGGATCCCGAAGTGATGAGCCAGATTTTGCGATGCCGTGTTCAAAACGATGGCATTGTTAATTACGTGTTCAACTACCTCAACTGCTTCATCGCGTTGTCCATCGCGGCAAAAAGCTGATTCATCGTCGCCTCGGTTTCGTCCCCCATGTTCGAGATGCGGACCGTGGTTCCTTTGATCTTGCCATAGCCGCCGTCGATCAGGAAGCCCTGGTCTTTCACCAGTTTCTGCAGTTTCGGTGCGTCAACGGTCCTACCGCCCGGTTTGGCGCCGTTATTGATGCACGTGAGCGTCAGGGATTCAAAACCCTGTTCGGGAAAGAGCGTGAAACCATGCCTGGCGGCCCAATCGCGCGTCATCTGATTCGTGCGCCGATGCCGCGCGTAACGCGCTTCCAGACCCTCGGCGAAGAACTCGTCCAGCTTGGAACTGAGGGCATAGACGTGCCCGATGGTGGGCGTGCTCGGCGTCATGCTCTGCTCGGCATTTTTCTGGAACTCGACCAAATCGAAATAGTAACCCCGATCTTTCATGGTGGCGGCTTTCGCCAGCGCTGCGGGCGAACAAACAAAGACCGCCATACCGGGAGGCAGCGCGAATGCTTTCTGTGTGCCGGCCAACAGGACGTCGAGTCCCAGTTCATCGAAGTTGAGCGGCACCGCGCTCATCGAGCTGACCGAATCGGCGATAAACATGACGTTGGGATATTTCTTTTTGAGCGCCGCGATTTCGACCAGCGGACTCATAACGCCGGTCGAGGTCTCATTGTGAATGACGGTCAGGGAATCGAACTGGCCAGTGGCAAGTTTTTTGTCCACGTCGCTGGCCCGAATGGGCGAACCCCACGGCACTTGCAACGGCTCCGCCGGCTTGCCGCAGCGTTGCGACACGTCCAGCCATTTGTCGGAAAAAGCGCCGCACATGCAGTTGAGCACTTTCTTGCACACCAGATTGCGGATTGCGCCCTCCATGACACCCCAAGCGGAGGAGGTGCTCAGATAGACCAGTTGGCGCGTGGAAAGCAGTCGCTGCAACTGCGGCTGGATTTTCGCGTAGAGATCCTTAAACCCCTGCCCGCGATGGCCAATCATCGGCGTGCCGAAAGCGAGGAACGTTTTCTCGCTTACTTCGACCGGTCCAGGAATGTGCAACTTGATATGTCCCATAAGGCGGGGCAAATGTTTCATCGGCGACTGTCTGTGGCAAGGGTTTTGGAGTCGGCACCGGCGTTGCGGACAAGGCGCGTTCTGCTAGTGTGCGGCCATGGCGTTCGATTCCTTTCACGAGTTCCTGACCCAGCTTGAGCGGGCGGGGGAATTGAAGCGTCTTTCAGCGCCTCTCGCGACCGAATTGGTCATTACCGAACTCGCCGATCGCGAGATGAAAAAGCCCGGGGGCGGACAGGCGCTCTTGATTGAGAAGCCCACGGTAAACGGCGTCGCGTCACCCTTTCCTCTGGCAATCAACACGCTTGGCTCCTGGAAACGCATGGCCATGAGTCTGGGCGCCGAGTCGGTCGAAGCCGCCGCCTCCTCTTTGGCCTCGCTGGTTAAAGCCAAACCGCCTACCTCGATGACCGAAGCGCTTAAACTGTTGAGCACCGCCCTGGACTTGCGCCACGCCAAACCCAAAACTGTCCAGAGCGGCCCGTGCAAAGAGGTCATCCACAAATTCGACGCCTCACCAACCCACGTCGAGCCCTGGCCGGCGGCGCCCAATTGGCGGGATCCCTCAACTCTGAACGTTCAACTCCCAACTCTGCTCAACCTCCCCATTCAACAATGCTGGCCGCTCGACGGCGGCCGTTTTATTACGCTGCCCGGCGTGGTCACGAAGGATCCCGACACCGGCGAACGGAATGTCGGCATGTATCGGATCCAGATTTACGACGACCGTACCACCGGCATGCATTGGCAGCTTCAGAAAGTGGGTGCGCGGCACGGACGACGCTACTATGAATCGGGCACGCGCATGCCCGTTGCCGTGTTTCTGGGGGGCGATCCCGTGTTCACGTTTGCCGCTACCGCGCCGCTGCCCGACGGCCTGGACGAGTTTTTGCTGGCAGGTTATTTGCGGAAGAAGTCCGTCGAATTGGTCAAGTGCGAGACCAACGACCTCGAAGTGCCCGCCAATGCTGATTTCGTCATCGAGGGCTACGTGGACCCGCGCGAACCGCTGCGCGAAGAGGGACCCTTTGGCGATCACACGGGCTATTACAGCCTGCCGGAGACGTATCCGGTCTTCCACATCACCGCCATCACGCATCGGCGCGATGCTGTCTATCCCGCCACCATTGTCGGCATCCCGCCAATGGAGGATTTCTATATCGGCAGCGCCTCGGTGAAATTGTTTCTGCCGATTTTCAAGATGAACTTCCCGGAAATCGTGGACCTCGCGCTGCCGGCTGAGGGCGTATTTCACAACCTCGTCTTTGTCAGCATCAAGAAAAGTTATCCCCTGCAAGCTTACAAAGTCATGCACGGCCTCTGGGGCATGGGCCAGATGATGTTCACCAAATACATCGTTGTGGTTGACCACGACGTGAAAGTGCACAACACCAGCGAAGTCCTATTCCGACTCTGCGCCAACACGGATCCACAACGCGACAGCATCTTCACGAAAGGCCCCGCTGACGTTCTTGACCACGCCACCACCGACCTCGCCATGGGCAGCAAGATGGGAATCGATGCCACGCACAAACTCCCTGGCGAAGGCCACAAACGCGGCTGGCCGCCGCTGATAAGAATGGACGAAGTCACGCGCAAGAAAATCGACGCGTTGTTCAAAATCAACCCGAAGCAGTCGCTGTGATGGGCACCACGGAAATTGTTAGCGAGCTTTTGCGGCCAAGGCGGTCCTTAATCGCTGCAGACTTTTCTTCGGCCAGACTTTTTTGGCGTCATAATAGTCCCTAAAGGCGGGTGTACTTTTGGGGAGCCTGAGCCACGGCACCTTGGTGCTAGTATAGATGTGGATATCGGGTCGAAGGGCACTCGGGTCGTCAAGCGTTCCGACGCGAACGAATCTGAGCTGAGGGCGGCGCCCGTAGTTGCTCCAAACCGCAACCTTGCATTTGGGGCAGCGATAAATGTCGTGTGGAGCATAGTCACGCGGAACAGGGACGGCTTCCGGGGTCCCGCGCAAGAGCTTTATCGCCGAAGTTTCGATGAGGGCATTGAGAACAAATGCGCTGCCGGTGTGCCTTTGACAATCCGTGCAATGGCAGCAATGCACGCGGATAGGCGCGGCCAATAGTTCGTATCTCACCTTGCCGCAGGAACAACCACCTCGAAGTTTTTTTCTCATCCGACCAGAGCTCCTTTGCATATTTTTTAGTTACATTTTTGCGCGGCGATATTTTGCACTTCAAGATGGCGTGGGCGCAAGCTCCCAGATATCCGGACCCAGGCGCGATCTTTGTGCGTGCCCATTTTCGGTGAGGTGCGAAGGCAAAGTGGCGGTGCGAGCGATCTTGGCGACTGCTCCATTTTCGAAGATTGATGGTGCAAGCCGCCACGCTTGCAAGGAGCGATGGTACGGCGCCAGGGGCAGGCGTCAAGGCACGGCAGTTAGGCGTACTGGATATCTGGATGGTGGAGAGTTGATTGACCAGAGGAAACCGACGAAGGGGGGTGTCGATGGTAGAAGGCGCTTTCCACAACCTTGTCTTTGTCAGCACCCAGAAGAGTCTCCTGCTGCCGGCCTACAAGATCATGCATGGTCTCTGGGACACGTGGCCAGATGATGTCCACCAATTACCTAGAAAATCCTGCTGCTATAGGTGGCAAGGTATGAGAATATGAAAACTGAAAGTGCGTAATCCTTTGGTCAGAACATGAAAGCCATCATTATCGGCGCAGGGCGGGGGCGGCGGCTAATGCCAACGACCGCCGATACTCCGAAATGCTACGCCGAGGTGCGCGGCCGGCGCTTGCTTGATTGGTGCGTCGGCGCTTTCGCCGAGGCGGGCATCAAAGACATTTGCTTCATCGGCGGCTACCAGATCGAGAAAGTGCGGCGCGACTATCCGGACTTCACCTTCCGCCACAATGCCGGCTGGGAGCAGAACAACATCCTCGCCTCCCTGATGCACGCGGAAGATTTGATGGGCGAGGGTTTCATCTGCTGTTATTCGGATATCCTGTTCACGAGCGACGTGATTCGCCGGACGCTGGTGCATCCGGCCGACATCGTCCTGAGCGTGGATACAGCCTGGCTGGAGCGTTACCGGCACCGCACGCAGCATCCTCCCGACGACGCCGAGAAAGTCACAGCCGGGAACGGCTACGTCACGCGCATCCATCGCGGCATTCATCCCCACAAGGCGCACGGAGAATACACCGGCATTGGCAAATTCAGTCCCGCCGGCTCGGCTCAGCTCCGCGAACATTATCAGCAGGCCCGCACAAAATATACCGGCAAACCATTCCGCGAAGCGCCCTCGCTCGAGAAGGCTTATCTGATCCTCCTTTTTCAGGAAATGATCGAGGCCGGCGTCCGGATGGCCCACGCGGACACTGCGGGCGATTACATGGAAGTGGATACACAGGAGGATTTCGACCTGGCCCGCAAGTATTGGGCGGGGAATGGAGCCGTCTAGATGCGCATCACCGGTGGAACAGCAGCTCGGCGGATTTTGAAAGCGCCGAAGGGACTGGGCGTGCGGCCTACGGCCGACCTCGTCAAGCAGGCGGTCTTCAATAGCCTTGGGGCGCGCGTCGCGGGCGCGCGGGTCCTGGAACTTTTTGCCGGCACAGGCGCTCTTAGTCTCGAATGCCTGAGCCGTGGCGCCGTCTTGGTTGTGTGCGTCGAGAAATCGACACGCCACGCGGAACTCCTTCGCCAGAACTTTCAGCTCGCCGGTTTTCCGTCCGAATTGTTGCAAGCGCGGGTGCAGGACGTCTTCGTCGCCATCTCACAACTGGCCGCGGCGGCCCAAAAGTTCGAGCTGATATTGGCCGACCCGCCTTATGGAGAAAAGAATCTCGAGCGGCGCTCGACTTCTCTGGCGCAGCAATTGTTGGATGACAGCCATTTGCCTGGGTTGCTGTCCGCTGACGGCGTGCTCGTGCTGGGCCACGCCAGACGCGATACGCTTTCCGTGCCGGATAGCTGGCGCGAAAAAAAACTCCTCAAGCACGGCGACAGCATCATGCGCTTCCTGTGTGTGGGCGCTGACAGTTAGTTTGGGCTTTGGTTATTGGATTTTGGAATTTGACCACGGGTGTGCAGCCAAACGCACAGTTACAGCCCGGCACGTTTTGCCGCAAACTTGCAGCTAACAACCGATAACCGAGTGATCGAACAGTGACGACAGGTCCGCAACATCAGAAACATAGGCCTCCTCTCCCTACCCCTCTCCTCCAAAGGAGGAGAGGGAAATGTTCTCGGCGTAGCTGCGGAGGCACACTAACCGATTGCATTCACGCTTCTAATTCATAGGCTGTTTGGGCCTGACGAGATAGATGCGACAGTTCATCACCATTGCCACCAACGCATTCATGGAATTGGTCCGGCAGCCGGTGTTCCTGCTGCTCATGACTTGCTCCGCAGTTTTTCAGATTGTCCTGGCAACCCCTTATTACTTCGCGTTCGGCGATGAACCCAAGCTGGTCAAGAACAGCACGCTGGCGGTGATGCTCTTGTCGGGATTGCTCGGTGCGGTCCTGAGCGCCTCGGCGTCGCTGGCGCGCGAGATTCGCGGCGGCACTGCGCTTGCGGTGCTTTCCAAACCGGTCGGCCGTGCGCAGTTCCTGCTCGCCAAATACGTTGGTTTGATGGCCGCCCTCACGGTGCTGACATACGTGAATTTGATCGGAACACTGCTGGCGAGCCGGATGGCTTTCGATGCCTACGGTTCGACGGATTTGTTCGCCTGGGCGCTTTTCGCAGGGGGACTGTCGGCGGCCTATGCGCTGGGCGGGTTCAGCAATTTTTTTTTACGGCGCCCGTTCGTCTCGGATGCCGTGTTCTGCGTCGTCGTGATGCTCACGCTGGCTTTCGTCGTCATCAACTTTTTCACGAAAGAGGTCAAGCCCCAGGCCTTTGCGACGGGCGTGGACTGGCGCCTGGTCCCGGCGGCGGTGTTGATCTTGTTCGCGCTGTGGATTCTGGCGGGGCTAGCTCTGGCCTGCTCGACCCGGCTCGATATCATTCCTACGCTGGCCATTTGCTCGGCGTTTTTCCTGATGGGGATCATGTCGGATTACTTGTTCGGCCGGCCGGCCGGCCGCGGGTCCTGGTGGGCATCGGTGCTTTACACGATTACGCCAAATTGGCAGCTTTTCTGGCTCGCCGATGCGCTCGAGACCGGCAAGAGCACCTTCCACTGGGCTTATGTGGGCAAAGCCTTTGTTTACGTGGCCGGTTATGTGGGCGCGGTGCTGGCGCTAGCTATCGTTTTGTTTGAGGAACGGGAACTGGCGTAAGAGTCACTTCCGCACAGGAACCATACGAACAAATCCGAATGGAACGAACTATTCATCGAAACGGACTGATCAATCTGCTGGCGTTGCTGGTAGTGGGAGCGGCCGGTTTTGCCGTTGCGCGCTACGCGAACTCGCTCGCCGGTCTGGTCAGCGTCCTGTTCCTCGGAGTGGGCCTGCTCGTAGCGGCGGTGAGCTGGTTCCAGATGCGGCTGGAGGAAAGCGAGCGCCTGGAAAAGCTCGAGTTGGACGAATTGCTCAAGTCGCGCTCCGGTTCCGCCATGTTCGAGGCCAAGGAAGCGGAAGTGTTCCCCGCCCAAAGGTCGCGCGATCAGTTCGAGAAGTTTTTTGTGCCCGCGTTCACCGTGCTGGTGTGCCTGTTGCAAGCCGGCGGGGCGTATTTTCTATGGCGTTGGCTGCCGCGGAGCACGACGCGTGTCGAGCTCAAAGAGCCGATGGTGGCCATGTCATTGTTCGGCCTCTTCGCGCTGGTGCTTTTTCTGCTTGGCAAATTTTCCGCCGCGATGGCCCGCCTTGAGCGGCATCGGTTGCTTCGTCCGGGGGCCAGTTACCTGCTCTTGGGAGCCTATCTCTGCTTTGTCGTCGCTGTCGGCATTGTCGGCGTGCAGGCAGGTTTTCCCAGAACCGACTTTTATATCGCCCATGTGTTTTGCGGGTTGCAGGCGCTCATCGCCCTCGAAACGCTGATCAATTTGATTTTGGAGGTGTACCGCCCGCGCGTGAAGGGCAAGATCCAACGGCCCTTGTACGACAGCCGGCTGGTGGGACTGCTGGGCCAACCCGAAGGCCTCATCACCACCGCTGCCCAGGCGTTGGATTACCAGTTCGGATTCAAGGTGTCCGAGACCTGGTTTTACCGGTTCTTCGAGCAAGCGCTAGGCTGGCTGCTGCTGGCGCAAGTGGGCGCGCTCGTTTTGTCCACGTCTGTCGTGTTCATCGAAGCGGGCGAGCAAGGCGTGCTCGAGCGCTTCGGCAAACCCGTCAAAGCCCGCACACTGCTCGGGCCAGGAGCACATCTGAAATGGCCCTGGCCGATCGACAGAGTTTATCGCTCCCGCACGGAGCAAATCCAGAGTTTCGACGTCGGCTTCACCCATGACCCGACGAGAGAAAAGGACCCAGTGGTGCTCTGGACCGTGCCGCACACCAAAGAAGAAAATTTTCTCGTTGCAAACCGCGAGAAGGGCTCGCAGGAGACGATCAATAAAATCACCGGCAAACGTACGCCCCCGGTGAGCCTCTTGACGGTCAGCATCCCTGTGCAATTTCAAATTACCGACCTCGTTGCGTGGATGTACAACAATGAGGACTCACCGGCGCTCCTCCAAGACCTGGCCACGCGCGAAGTCGTGCGTTATCTCACGAGCGTGGACCTGGCCGAAGTTATGTCCTCAGGGCTCCAACAGGCCGCGCAAACATTGACGGAGCGGATTCAAGCGGCCGCCGACCAACACAGTCTGGGCGCGCGCATTGTTTTCGTTGGCCTGCAGGACGTGCATCCGCCGGTCAAAGTGGCGCCGGACTACGAGAAGGTTGTCAGCGCGATTCACACCAAGCAGGCAAAAATCCTCACCGCGCGCGCGGATGACATCAAAACCAATGCCCAGGCGCAGGCGCAGGCCACCAACGTGATCAACAAGGCAACTTCAGAAAGCATTGCGCGGTCAATCGGTGCCATGGCCCGCGCGGCGTTATTTACCAACCAGCTTCCCGCTTTCGAGGCCGCGCCGCTGGTTTATGCCGAGCGCAATTACCTGGACACTTTCGTCCGCGCGACCGCCGGCGCGCGCAAATACATTTTGCTCACTACCAACACTCACGATGTAATCACGTTTGACCTGCAGGACAGAATTCGCGGCGATCTGCTCGGCGAGCTCTCCGTGCAGCCGTCCAAAAAATAAGTAACACTATGAAACGAAATCCTCTCACCATCATCATTGCATGCCTGCTGCTCTTGGTTTTCGGCTTCCTGTTGTTTTCGTTCCAGGTGCGCCAGTCCGAAGTCGTGGTCGTGACCCGGTTCGGCAAGCCGACCCGGAAGATTGACAAGGCCGGGCTGAAACTGCGGCTGCCTTGGGGCATCGAGATGGTGCATCGCTTTGATCAACGGGAGCAGAATTTCGAGGATAAATTCACCGAAGGCCTGACGCAGAACGGCTTCAATCTTCTGACTTCGGTCTATGTGGGCTGGAAAATCACCGATGCAATGGCGTTCTTCCCGAAGTTCGCCGGCAGCACCGAGCCCATCGCTGAAGCGGAAAAAGTGCTGCAGGGATTGCTCAGCAACGCCAAGAGCGCCGTGGTGGGCCAGCATCCCCTCTCGGATTTTGTTACCGCCAACCCCGACGCCAATAAATTCGTAACTATCGAGAACGAGATCCTCGCGGCTCTGCAATCGCAGGTCCGCCTTAACAACTACGGCCTGGAAATTGAGTTTCTCGGCATCAAAAAGCTCGGTTTGCCCGAAAGCGTGACGCAATCGGTATTCGAACAGATGACCTCGGAACGGAAGGTGCTGGCGGATAAACTGCAAAGTGAAGGCGAGACTGAGGCTCAGAATATTCGTTCAGACGCGGATCGCCGCGCCGCCGAACTGGTGATCAACGCCGAAAGCCAGGCGACGCGAATACGCGGTAAAGGCGAGGCCGAGGCTGCAAAGTTCCTTCCCGTTTTTCAGCAGAATCCCGAACTGGCTAACTTCATCAGTCGTCTCAATGCGCTCGAAAGTTCGCTCAAGGAGCGCTCGACCCTGATTTTTGATGGACGCACGCCGCCATTCGATTTGTTCAACGGTGGCGGGACGAACTTGCTCCGCAAGTAGGATCTCATCATGGCTGAACCTGATTCAACAGAAGCATTGAAGGGGCCGTCGCCTGGGGCGGAGACGCCGCTGGACGCCGGTTCGCAGGCGCTCTCCGAAGCGCTGCGCAGCAGTTTTGCCATCGTCAAATTTGTCATGGCGCTGCTGGTCGGCGTTTTCCTGATCTCGGGCTTCTTCCAGGTTGGCCCGCAGGAACGAGCGCTGGTGTTGCATTTCGGCCGGCCCACCGGCGCGGGCGCCAAAGCATTGCTCGGACCAGGATTGCACTGGTCCTTTCCTTATCCGATCGACGAATACGTCAAGGTATCGATCACCGGCCTGCAGAAAGTCAATTCGACGGTGGGCTGGTTTGCCATCAGCCCGGAACTGGAAGTGTCGGGCGCCGAACCGATGCCGGTTCCTTCGCTCAATCCGGCGGTGGACGGTTACGCGCTGACGGCCGATGGCAATATCGTTCACACGCGCGCGATGCTGGCGTATCGGATCGAGGACCCCGTTCGCTATGTGTTCAGTTTTGTCAATGCATCCAATGCGGTTCAAAACGCGCTTAACGAAGCGCTCATTTATACCGCTTCGAAGTTTGCCGTGGACGATATCCTGACACGCGACATTGCCGGCTTCCGCGAGGCTGTGCGCCGGCGCGTGAGCGAGTTGGTCGAGAAACGCGTGCTGGGAGTTGTTGTGGAACAATGCGACGTGCAAAGCAGGCCCCCGGTCAAGCTCAAGGAAGATTTCGCCAACGTGCTCAAGGCGGAGATCACCCGGAATAAGGTTCTGAATGACGCGCGGAGTTATGAGAATCAGGTCCTGAGCAAGGCGGCGGCGGACGCCAATTCCCGCCTGAATCTCGCTCAATCCGACAGCAGCCGACTGGTCGCGGAAGTCTCCAGCCGGGCCGAGCAGTTCCAGCAACTCCTGCCCAAATATCAGGAGAATCCAGCTCTCTTCGTGCAGCAGCGCTTGACTGAAACACTCGGCCGCGCCCTGACGAACGTGCAGGACAAGATCTTCCTGCCCGAGAGCACGGATGGCAAAACCAGGGAACTTCGCTTATTGTTAAATCGGGAACCTCCAAAGCCCAAAACTGAAGAAACGAAGTAAAAGATAAATGCAAACGTCCCTTTTGAGTCATCAAGAACCGCACGCGCACGATGAGTCGTGCTCCGCGTGCGGGTCGGATCACGAGCACGCCCCGGTGCGCCTCTGGCAAACGCTGCTGGGGGTGGTCTTTGTCGTCAACGCCTTCATCGTGGACTGGCTGTTCACGCAAGGCACGGCCGTGGCGGGCGCCAGCGCGTTTATCGGGGCCATTGTCCTCGGTTACCCGATTGTCTGGACTGCGGTCAAGGACCTGCGCGCCGGCGTTTTAAGCATCAATGAGCTGGTGGCCATCGCCGTGCTGGCGGCATTCGCCTCCGGCGATTACAAGACCGCCGGCGTGGTCGCATTCTTCATGCTGATGGGTGAGATCATCGAAACTCGGACCGCTGAGGGAGCGCGCGCCTCCATCGAATCCCTGATCAAGCTCACGCCCACCAAAGCCCGGCGCCTCACCGCCCAGGGCGAGGAAGAAGTCGCGGCCAAAGACCTCGCCGTCGGCGACGTCATTCGCATCCGCCCAGGCGACAACGTCGCAGCCGATGGCGTAATCGTCAGCGGCCAGGGCTCGTTCAACCAGGCCACGATCACGGGCGAGTCGCTGCCTGCCGATAAGAAGCCGGGAGATGAAGTGTTTGCCGGCACGCAAAACCTGACCGGTGTGCTCGAGATCAAAGTCAGCCGGGCCGGCCAGGACACGACTCTCGGACGGGTGCGCGAACTGATTCTGGCAGCGGAGAAAACCAAGCTGCCGATCATGAAGATCGTCGATCAGTACATGGGCTTTTACACACCGCTGGTGCTGGTCATCGCGGCGCTGGTCTGGGCGTTCACCGGAAGGGAACACGGCCTGAACAACGTGATTTCGGTGATCATCTTTAGCTGCCCCTGCGCGTTCATTTTGGCGACGCCCACGGCGATGGTGGCTGCGCTCTCGGCGGCGGCGCGCCTCGGGATTCTCATTAAAAACGTGGCCGACATCGAGCTGGCGGCCAAGATTAACGCTTTCATTTTCGACAAGACCGGCACGCTCACAACAGGCGAGCTGGCCGTCAGCCGCCTCGCGCCCATGGCGGGCGCCACGCCGGCGGAGTTGCTGCGCCTGGCCGCCTCGGCTGAAAAGTACAGCAATCATCCCACTGCCAAGGCGCTGTCGAAGCTGGCGACCGAAGCCGGAGTGACTTTGGCCGAACCGAAAGATTTCAACGAAACCGCCGGCCGTGGCGTTAAAGCGCAAGTGGACGGTGTTCGCCTGCTGGTGGGCCGCGCACAGTGGCTTCGCGACAACGGCGTGAAGGAAGAATTCGACAAGTCCGTGGACCTGAACGAGACGGAAGGCTGGAGCCTGATCTTCGTCGCGCGCGACCACCACTGCATCGGCTGGGTCGGACTCCAGGACCAGACGAGGGCGGAAGCGCGCGAGTCCCTGATCGAATTGAAGGATAGCAACGTGAGACGGATCGCGATGATTTCCGGCGATCGCCAGGCGGTTGCGATGCGTGTGGCCAAGGAGATTGGCTGCGAAGAAGCCAAAGGCGAATGCCTGCCGCAGAACAAGGTCGATTTCGTGCGCGGCATCCGGGACAAAGGCTACAAAGTGGCCGTGGTGGGTGATGGCGTGAATGACGCGCCCGCGCTGGCTGCAGGGGATATCGGCATCGCCATGGGCGCCGCCGGAAGCGAGGTCGCCATCCATAGCGCGACCATTGCCTTGATGAACAACGATCTGCGCCGGTTGCCGTTCCTGCTCAAGCTCTCTCAGAGCACACGCATGGTGATCAACCAGAACTTCCTTTTCGGCGTCGCTTTCATCATCGGCGGCATGACGCTGGCCGCGCTCGGCAAAGTGCCACCGGTTTGGGCGGCGGCGATGCACACTGGCGGGTCGTTGCTCGTCATCTTCAACAGCGCCCGACTGGTGCGCAAAGGCGAGGAACTCGAACATTATCATCCCGAACCCGTTGCGCCGAAGCCGACTCGGCCGACGCTGCCACCGCCGAAGCCGCAGTTGGCGCCCAAACTCGCATGAGCAACAACTCGGAGAATTTGAACGGTTTGCTTCCGGACAGTGCTGCGAAACCAACAACTCGCAGCGCAGGCCCCTCCGCTGTCTTGCCGGGTTGCTGATGAGTCGCTAGATTAGTTTATGAGCGTCAACGAAGTCATCGAACAAATCCAGAAGCTACCGAGTGAAGAACACGAACGCGTTTTCGCGTTTCTGCTGGAGAAGCGCTCTCGCCGCAAGCCGCCCGACGGCAATGTTCAATATGTCTCGGATGCGGACTTTGACAAGAGTGCGGACAAGGTGCTGCGCGTGCATGCGGATCTGTTCCGCCGACTGGCTCAATGACGCAGCCTGAGCCACGGTTTTTGACACGTGACCAAATCGAACGTTTCACGACCTGGGTCTGGCGAAATTCGGCGGAAAGGGAGGAATCCGGGATGAAGACAACATTACCCGGCGACAACCAGCTTTATGATGCTATGATCGCAGTTGCAAATAAACAAATTGGCAAGACCGAGTTAGCCGCTCTGTTCGGGGAAGCCGCAGAGCGAGAGGAGTAATGGACACGATGCCGCTGACGGAGACCACTCAGGATTCTGCGGACCGCGCTGCACAAACGAACAGCGAGATCATAGTGTCCGTCCGCGGCCTTACCAAAGTCTTCAAAGATTTTTGGGGCCGGCCGAAAGCGCGCGCGGTGGATGATGTGGATTTCGATGTCCGCCGCGGCGAGGTCTTCGGCTTGCTGGGCCCGAACGGGTCCGGCAAATCCACGACCGTAAAACTGCTGCTCGGCCTACTGTACCCGACCAAAGGCCACATCGAGGTTTTCGGCCATTCGCCGCGGCATGTCGCGACTAAATCGCTCATTGGCTACCTGCCCGAGGAGTCGTACCTGTACCGGTATTTGAATTCGCACGAAACATTGGATTTTTTTGGCAACCTGTTTCGGCTGCCCAAAGGGAAGCGCGAAAATCGAGCAGAGCAGCTCCTCGAAATGGTGGGTCTGAGCCAGACGCGAACGCGAGCAGTGGGCGAATTCTCCAAGGGCATGCAGCGGCGCATCGGCCTGGCCCAGGCACTGATCAACGACCCTGACCTGGTCATACTCGACGAACCGACGTCGGGCCTGGACCCGATCGGCTGCCGCGAAGTCAAAGACCTGATCCTGGCGCTGGGGCGGCGCGGCAAGACCGTCATTTTGAGCAGTCATTTGCTGTCCGACGTGGAAGACGTCTGTGATCGCGTCGTGATTTATTATGGCGGCCGGATTCAGGCGATGGGCACATTGAAAGAACTGCTGGCCCAACCGGACTCGATTCGGATCACCACGCCTTCCCTGCCACGCGATACCATGCAGCGCGTGCTCGAGGTCATTCGCCAGGACGTGGCCGAGGACAAAGTCCAGATCGATACACCGACGCAAAATCTGGAACGCTATTTCCTCCAGGTAGTGCAAACGGCCCGTCAGGCCGCCGCCGCAACTTCCGGCGCCACCTCCGGCGCGCGCGTTGCCGCCTACCTCCGGGGCGAAGCCGAAGAACCGGCCGCGGCCTACAAGATTCTGGAACGGCTCGCGGCCACTCCGGCGCCGGCGACTTCAAGTGCGCCCACGCCCGCGCCAGTCGAGCCCATTGACCAGAAAAAGCTCGAAGCACTAACACGACCAACTGAACCGGTGCTACCCGAGTCCAAACTCTCCATTCCGGCTGCACAGACGGCCGACCTGGAAAAAGCCAACGAGAAGCTCGCCAGCCTCGTTGGAAAACCGAAGCCGGATTGAGGCTTCTTGATTTATGCAGCGCGTGCTTGCCGTCGCCTGGTTGACGTGGAAAGCGGCCTTTAGATTCCGGCTGTTTTTGGTCGTGGCGGTCCTTTTGCTCGCGTCGGTCGTAGCCCTGCCGCTGCTGATTAAGACCGACGGCACCGCGCGCGGCTTCACGCAAATCCTGCTCACTTACACGCTCAGCTCGATTAGCGCATTGCTGGGGCTTTCGACCCTTTGGCTGGCCTGCGGTACTCTCGCACGGGACATCGAGGAATGTCAGATGCAGGTCGTGGCCGTGAAGCCGATCGCTCGCTGGCAAATCTGGCTGGGCAAATGGGTCGGCCTGATGTCGCTCAACGCCGCTTTGCTCGCATTGTCCGGTGGCAGCGTGTACGGGCTTCTGCAATGGCGCGCCACTCGGTTGCCCCCAGATCAGCAGCAGGTGCTGCGCAGCGAAGTGTTGGTCGCTCGTGGGTCGGCCCGTCCAAAAAATCTCGATGCGGTCATCGAACAGGAAACCGAAAGCCAGCTCCAGGAGCGATTACAGAAGAGTCCCGTTGCCAAAGTAGATCTTGTGGAAGTGCGCAAGCAAATCCGCGAGCAGATCAAGGCCGAACACCAACTTGTCGGGCCGGGCGATCCGCGCCAGTGGCAGATTGAATTGGGCTCCGTCAAGGATTCTCTTGGGGACCGCCCGCTCCATTTGCGGATCAAATTCAACGCCGCGGACCACACGACGTCGGGCACGTTCACCGCGCTGTGGGCGGTCGGCACGCCGCCCAAAACGCGCCTGGCCCTGCTCGACCCGATGAGCCTGGCTCCTGACACTTTTCATGAGTTTGAGATCCCGCCAACCGTGGACGAGAACGGGGTGCTGACCATTACCTTCTGGAACCGCAACAACACAGCGTTGTTGTTTCCATTGGACGAAGGCATCGAAGTGCTTTACCGCGAAGGCGGTTTCGGCCTCAACTATGCGCGAGGGCTTGGCATCATTTTTTGCTGGATGGCACTGCTGGCGGCGCTGGGGCTGGCTGCGGCCAGTTTCCTTTCCTTTCCCGTCGCGGCCTTCATGGCGGTCAGCGTCATGTTCCTGGTTTTGTCCACCGGCACGCTTGCCAATGTCGTTTCCGAAGGCACAATTGCCAATTACAACGCGGAAAAGGGGACTAAAGGTTCCACCCGGGCAGATATTGTCGTGATTCCAGCCTTCAAAGCGATCCTTTCGATCATCAACCTGGCCAAGAATTTTTCGCCGATCGATTCCCTGAGCACGGGCCGCAGCATCCCCTGGTCCGAACTGGGCCTGGCTTTCTGCCAGGTCGTCGTTCTTTTGGGCGGGATTCTCGGCCTCTTCGGAATTGCCGTTTTCACTCGGCGCGAACTGGCGACGGCGCAAGGAACGCAATGAAACGCCCGAATCACGCGGCTCGGATGAACGCTCGACTCAAAAAAGCGTTGTTGCTCGTGTGCGCCGCCGCGCTGCTTTTCGGCGCTTCGCGGGTGCAGAACTCACTGAACCTCGACCGCGATCAACTGGGGTTAACGCGGGTCACACCGCTGGAAAACGCGCCGCCGGTGCTGGCCTTCACCACCGTTGCCCTTGGCGGGTTTCGGGGATTGATTTCCAACGCTCTGTGGATGCGGGCCAGCGACCTGCAGGACGAGGACAAGTTCTTCGAAATGGCGCAATTGGCCGATTGGATCACCAAGCTGGAACCGCACTTTGTCCAGGTCTGGCTGGTCCAAGCCTGGAACATGGCCTACAACATTTCCGTCAAGTTCAAGGATTTCGGCGACCGCTGGCGCTGGGTCAGCCGCGGCGTTGAGCTGCTGCGCGATGAGGGGCTAGCCTACAATCGAGATGAGACCTTAATTTATCGCGAGCTGGCGTGGTTCTTTCAACACAAAATGGGCCAGAACCTGGACGACGCCAACATGTACTATAAGCAGCAGTGGGCGAACGAGATGGCGAAAGTCTTTGGCAAAAAGAAACCTGACCTGGAGGAGCTCATCCACCCGCAGACCGAGGACCAGAAGGAGCGCCGACAATTGTTGATGACGAAATTCAAAATGGACCCGGAGTTCATGAAGGAAGTCAACGAGCGCTATGGCCCGCTGGAATGGCGCCTGCCCGAGTCGCACGCCATCTATTGGGCCGCCCTCGGCCTCAAGAAGGCGCAGGAGCACCCGGAAAAGATACCCAAGAAAGACGATCTAATTACCTTGCGCCGGGTGATTTACCAGTCGATGCAGATGAGCTTCCAGCGCGGACGGTTGGTGACCAATCCGTTCGCCCAGGCATTCGAGTTCGGACCAAACCTTGACATCATTCCCAAGGTCAGCGCCGCTTATGAACAAGCCGCCGAGGAGGATAAGGAAAACCACGACCACATCCTGCGGGCCCACCGGAATTTTCTGCGAGATGCGATCTATTTTCTGTATGGAAACAACCGCGTCGCCGACGCCGCCTATTGGTTCAAGTACATCGGCCAGAAGTATCCGGACCAGACGATGATTGACGGCAAGACAAATTCGTTCCCGCGGAATATCACGCTGGAAGATTACGTCGTCTCAAAAATTCAAGAGGACATCAACGAGACGTCTCGCGACCGGGTGGAAGCTATTCTTGAAGGACTGCTCGCCAATTCCTACAATAGCCTTGCGATTGACGAAGACGACCGCTCGGCGGGTTTCCAACTTTTGGCTCGCCAGGTCTGGGCGGCTTATATAAGTAAGATTCCGAAGGAACGCATCGAGGCTATCGGCCTGCGTCCGCTCGAGGAGATCGATCGCGAAGTTCGGGGCCGCATACTCGATCCAGAGCGCGGCTGGCCGCCGGAAATGCGAGCCGTCCTGCGGACCAAACTGCGTTTGCCCAAGGAAGAAGCTCCGCCGGTCGCCAGTACCAACGCGCCTCCCGAAAAGGTTACTGCGAACAAGTAGCTGCCCCGCACACCGGTATCCTCGAAACTTTGTAGTCGCCGACGTGAGTCGGCGGATTTCGTTTATCGGATACTCGATTTCCACCGACGCACGTCGGCTGCTACACCCTGCTCCCCGCAGTTGCCGCCTTGATCCGCTTGGATTAGAGTGCGCGGTTTAATGAACGAACAATGTCCAACGCGTCCACTCCGCGTCGGGTTAATCTCGCTTGGGTGCGCGAAGAACCTGACCGACGCCGAGATTATGCTTGGCCGTCTGCTCCAGGACGGCGTGGAGGTCACCAACGACGCCAGTCAGGCGGACGTCGTGATTGTCAACACCTGTTCGTTCATTGATTCCGCCCAGGAAGAGAGCGTCGATGCGATTTTGGAATCCGACGAACTGCGCAACGCCAAAAACCGCGGGCAGGGCCTCATCGTGGCGGGCTGCCTACCGCAGCGCTTTCGGGAGGAACTGCCGAAACTCTTGCCGGAAGTCGATGCCTTTATGGGAATCGACCAGGTGACGAACGCTGCGGAGATCGTCAAACTGGCGTTGGCGCGACGGCAAGAGAAACTCGCGGCGCGGACAACATTCCAAATTCCAAATTCCAAATTCCAAACAAAATCCAAATTCCAAATGTCAAAGCCCCTGGGACGAGCAGGGTCCGTCACCAGCGACGCAACGCCGTCCAAGCTTCACGTTTCACGTTTCACCCAAAACGCTGCACGGAACACGGAACACGGAACACGACTCACCCCCAACGCGTCTTCCGCCACGCCCTTGGTCAGCGTCACGCCCAGACCGACCTACATCCCCGACTACTCCACACCGCGCTTCCGCCTCACGCCGCGACATTTCGCCTACCTCAAGATTGCCGAGGGATGCAATCATCCGTGCAGCTTTTGCATCATTCCACGCATGCGCGGCTCTCACCGCAGCCGCCTGCAATCCGACGTAGTTGCCGAGGCCCGGCGTCTTCTTGCCGAGGGCGTCAAGGAACTGAATCTGATTTCGCAGGACTCGACGTATTACGGCCTGGACTTGCATCCGAACATGCGCGGCGGGCTGGCTTCACCGGAAAATTTTAACTCGGCCGTTCAATCGCTGCCTAGTCATTCCATCACCCTCTGCACTTTGCTGCGCGAGCTTAACGCGCTGTCCGGCGATTTCTGGGTCCGCCTGCTCTACACCCACCCGGCGCATTGGACCGACGAACTGATTCGCACAATCGCCGAGTGTCCGAAAGTCGCGCGCTATGTCGATATTCCGCTCCAACACATCCATCAGAACATGCTCGAGCGGATGCGCCGGGAGACCTCACAGCAGTATCTGGTGGATCTCATCGGCCGGATCCGCGCCGGGATTCCGGGGATTGCCCTGCGCACGACATTCATCGTCGGTTTTCCCGGCGAGACCGAAGCCTGCTTCAGCGCGCTTCTGGACTTTATCCGCGAGACCAAATTCGAGCGCCTGGGTGTCTTCACGTACTCCCGCCAGGAAGGCACGCGCGCGGGCATGATGGCCGGTCAAATTCCGAACGCGATCAAGGAAAAACGCCGTGACCTGGCAATGGCGGCACAACACGAGATCGCGAAGGGCGTTGCCGAATCCTTCGTTGGACGCACGCTCAAAGCGCTCGTCGAAACCGAGGCCAGCTCCAAAGAACTCCGAAACGCCCGGATTCACTCGTGGGAGCACGGTTTGATCCGCGGGGTCGACGGCGATACCAACCAGCTTCGCGGAAATTACCTTGTGGCGCGCGGCGAGGCCGACGCGCCCGATATTGATGGCCGCGTGTATGTCCGCGGGCGGCTCCCGCTCGGCGAGTTTGCCCGCGTCAAAGTCATCGGCCACACCGATTATGACTTGATTGCCGCTCCGCTTTGAGGCGATCTCAAGCCGAATGAACCTGCCGAACAAGCTGACGATCTCGCGGTTCGTTCTGACTGTTGCCTTCCTGGGCGTGATGTTTTCTCGCATGCCATTTCACGAAACGATTGCCCTGGTCTTGTTTATCGCCGGCGGCGTCACTGATTTTCTCGATGGCCAGATTGCGCGTCGCCACAAGCTCATCACCAACTTCGGCATTTTGATGGACCCTCTGGCAGACAAGATCCTGGTTTGTTCGGCTTTCATAGCTTTCGTAGGGCTGGGTTGGATTTCCGCGTGGATGGTGGTGATTATTGTCGCGCGCGAGCTGGCGATCACCGGCCTCCGGCTGCTGGCCGCTTCGAAGAATGTGGTTCTGGCAGCGGAGGGCTACGGTAAACACAAGACTATCTCCCAAATTGTCGCGATCATCTCGATCCTCGTCGTCGCCAGTTATTCGCAGTGGGGCAGCGTTGGAAAGGCTCTGTTTGGCTGGCACGTTTTCGCCGATTCGCCCTGGTCGGTGTCGTTCCGGGACGCGGCCAAGTGGCTGGCGGTGGTGCTGACCTTCGTATCGGGGTGGCTTTACCTTTGGAAGAACCGAGAGCTTTATTTGCAAGATCTCTGAGGGTGCCAGGTCTTATCGCTTCGGCGCGGGCAATGGCAGAGTCTCTCCGGAAAGACTTTGTGTCGATTGATAAAGGCCCGGCTTCAAGTCCTTCAAGGGATCGACTGACCGCTGATGGCGCCAGATGAGGTAGCCCGAACCGAACGCCAGCAACAGAACGCCCCCGCCCAACGCCACCAGTCCTTTTCGCCAATCCATCTTCGAGAGCTGAAGCATGAGAAAGTCCAGGAACCCCCGCGGCGGCAGCGAACTGGCAGTTGCATCGGCGAATCGTTTGTTGCCCGACAGTTCGGTCTCCAGCGTCGCCATGAGCTGCGGCACGTCCAGCTTAAGCAGTGTCGAATACGAGCGCACAAATCCGCGAACATAAACTGCCGCCGGAAAAACATCGAAATTGCCCTCCTCGAGCGCGCGCAAATGGTCGGTGCGGATTTTGGTGATCTCCCCGACATGCGACAGTGTCAGGTTTTGGGCCTGCCGCGCGCGGCGAAGTTGCTCGGCCACCGTGGACATCGGGTTCTCTTCTAGTCTTTCCCTGAAAAACTGTCGAGCGCGGATGTCAAATGGCGTGATTGGAGTGTGCCCGTCCCCGGGCACAGCAATGCACAATCGGGTCCAGCATCGCAAATAAATCAACGCGTAGGGCTGCACCGGAATTGCTGCGCCCGGGGACGGGCGCACTCCGCCGACTTCAGTGAGGGGGCGGAGCTTTGTTTAGGAACAGTGGCCGAATATGGCGTTCGAAAAGATTCTCGGTGACATTTCGGCCAATGACCTCCTCGCACTCAGCCAGAGCATCCAGGAAACGTTGCCCCATCCGAGCAGCCACTTTGTAGCCGACGTGTAGCAACTGTCTAAGGTGCGGATTATAGCCAGGGTTCTTCGGGTCGTGCCGTAGTGCCGAGACAAATTGTTCGGAACTCCAGACCTTGACCGTTTGGACGGACGGGAGCGCCGTACGATGAATGTCAATCACCGAGGCGTAAGGCGCGCACAATTCCTCAAGGTGCTCGAATGCTCCGGCATAGATCTGTTTCGCCAGCGCCAGTCCGCGGCCGCCGGCTTCCGCCAGGCCAATCACTTCCTCCAGCCAGGTCGTTCCCGCCGTTTTCAGATGAAGTCCCGCGTCCGCTCCCTCCACCGCGCGCCGCATCGGGCCGTAGATCGAGAATTTGTCGCTACCGGAATGGACGCTCAGCTTAAGTGTCGGCGGCAGGTGATAGGCTTGCACGGCATAACCAAGCACCGCCAGATCCTGGCTGAATTCCTCCTCGAAGCGCCTCACGTCCCCGGCATAATCCACCCCTTTGTTGAATCGGCCGGTGAATTTGGGCGCGATCGTTTGCAGCGGAATCGACTCCTCGGCCAGCGCGGCGAGAATGATCAATAATTCCGGCGGCGTTTGGGGCTGATCGGTTTCATCCATCGAAACCTCGGTGATGAAGTTTCCATCGCTCTTGACCTGAGCAATGCGCCGATAAATTCTTCCGGCTTCCTGAACGGCCAACAGATACTTGCCCGCCATCACTTCGATTTGTCTGCGAGTGGTATCAAACGGCCGCTCGATGCCGGGGACCGAAATGCGCCCGATCAACTCGGGGTGGTGATCGACAAATTTCTCAACCGCCATTGTCTCGGCCTGCCTTCCAATCCAGTCGGCTACGTCAATCGTGAAGAAATCCGAGGATGTCAGAAAGCGATCCACAGTCCCGAGCCGGACATGGTCGGCATCGACATGGTACGAGCTGGTCCAATCTAGTGCTTTCACCGCCTCGTCCGCCGCCGCCCGCGTGCTGGCCGGCTCCGAGCCAATCGTTATGTGTTCCCGGTTGGACTTGTTCCAGACCGGAATGACTTCGACTCCCTGTTGAGAAGCAAGCAGGCAAGCCCGCAGTTGGGCCCTGGCCTGGTGCGCAAAGCGATCGCCGACGCCGAGCGAAAACTTCCCCAGCGTCATGGCATCACCTCCCGCAGATGCCAGTCAAGTGTCTCTGGAAACCGTTTGAATTCCGGCAGCGGGTCAATCTCGCCTCGATTTTTTCAGCCGCTCGTAGGCGCGTTTGGCCTCGGGATCGCCCGCGTCAGCCGCTATGACCAATTTCTGCTCCAAAGCCACCATCGAGTTGTGCACCGCCATACCTTGCTCGAGTGTCAGGTTGCCGCGCGACTTGATGCTTTCCAGCGATACGAGCGCCGCTTCGTAGTCGGTGGTTTGCAGCGCTTTCGAGGCGATCGTGGCGTTCTCTTTCAACTCCGGCTCGGCGGCGACAAAAGCCTGCTGGAGTTGCGAGGCGGCCTCTTTCGGTTTCGGAGGTCGGGCGCTTGCCTCGCCCGGTTGGGAGGACTTGCTGCAACCGCTGAAACCCAGGAGCAAGGCAGCGCACAACAGACAGGCCAAGCCTCCGCTTGGTTCAATTGCTTTTCTCATAAAGGACGTCATCGATTACTCAGATCGCCGTCCCGCAAGGTTCGAAACCATCAACGAAAGCGAACTGGTGGGCACGAACCCCAAACATCAACTGCCGCTTTTCGACCCCGGATTGCACCAGGCCCAGCCGGGATGTTGGCCGGGATAACCGCCGATGCCGGCCTCGTAGCAGTATGCCTTGTACTTAATGAACTGGGTGTGGCCACCAAACATTCCCATGACAATACCGCCGCTATGCCGTTGGCTGCAACCTTCGTCAGGTCTGCTCGCGACGTTATCGTAGTACGAAGGCTGCCGTTCATCCGATTCCCAGTAGATCATGTAGTGCGGCTTGAACAGCGCCAACTTATAGCTCACCCATGGTATCCCGGTGGGCCGGGTCTGAAAGCCTGACACCGAACCGTTCATCGTGTAACTGCAGACCTGCATGTCGCGCTGGCGGAAGGCCGCGTTGTTCGTCGGCTCGATGGGACACCAAAAAATCAGTTTCTGTGTCAGATATGGCCAGAGCTGCCCCAGGTCCACCCTATCCTTGTTGGTCGAGCTCGACGTCCGCGTATAGCACCAGTTCGCCACGTCTTTCGTGTCAGAACTCCACGAAGTGTACGGCAGGATATCGTTGAAATCGAGCACATACATGTGCGTGCTCAAGAGGATCTGCTTGATGTTGGCAAGGCACTTGGTCCGCACGCCTTTCGCCTTGGCCTGGCTCAGGGCCGGCAGCAGCAGGGCCGCCAGAATCGCGATTATGGCGATTACCACCAATAGTTCAATCAAGGTGAAAGCCCTGCTGGACCGAGCGCGGCGCGAAGCCGCAAAACGTATTTTCATTGTGATTCTGCCTTTCCCGGAAAACATATCAAACATCGGGTCTTGACACAAGTGCCAATGCGCAAGTCAGTCAAGGCAAAGGCACTGGGACACCGTGAATGTTGGCGCTGGCCGTACGAGAGTCGTTAGTAAACAAAACGTAAAAGAGCTGAAAGGGCGACGTCGCAACATCGCCGACGATGGTGAGGGGCAGCAGCGCGTAGTATCCCGGCTCGCCCTCCACCTCTCGGGTCTGCCCGTCGCTCTCGCTATATTCGACGTGTTTCTGCACTTTATCTTGGACCAGATGCGTGGACATGCAGCCGCTGACCGCGAGCAGTCCGACCGTCAACATTAGTGAAGTAATTCGTTTCAATTGGCCCGCTCCCGTTCGCAACTCAACCTGCATAATTCAGGGTTTGTAGCCGTCCCGGAGGGTGAGACGGTGACACCTTGCCTGCGAGCCTCGATGCTTGGAATCTCAGCTTTCCTCGGTCTGGTCCATGTATTCCCAAAGCTCATTTTGATGCAACCAAATCGGATCGGCGTTCCGCCTGATAATCTCGGCCACATCCATGCCCTCAGTCTTTGGCCCACGCCTCACTCGCTTCTGCTTTCCATTGATGAAGACGATCATGAACTCCTCGCGACGTTTCTTCCTCGCCCGCTTCTCTGCTCGTGTCAGTTTTCGTTTCGGCTTTGCCACATTGAACACACCCGAACTACGGTGACCGACGCTCGGTCTGAGTGGCGCGGGGCCGAGGGCGTACAAATGCAAACAGGACGCGCCGTTCCGTGTCCACTCCAGGCCATTTGTTCGGCTGCGCTGACTGCTCAGTCGGGCGGCGGCATCTGCCTGAGAAGGAAATCATAGAATGCTCTCCATTTCCCTACAGCGGTTTCGTAGCGAGGACGAACGAGGTTTACAATCAGCGCAATGACCACACCAAAGGCGACCGCGACCCAGGACCATGCGCCTCCCGATAGCAGAGGGAAAAGTCCCCAAGGCGCAAGCGCAGCGCAAATCAGGCAGGACGCGATCACCGCTGCGCCGTAAATCGACCAACCAACCCGGCGATTCGGAGGCTCGGGCGTTTCTTGATGATCAGTGCGCATATTCAGCCGAACGAAGGAACTGAGCGATGCGGGCGTCCCAGCGCGTCCTATTTGGCATCCCACACGGCCCTCCCGCATTCGCTCCAGTGATTTTGTTAGCAGGTTTCTTCAATAATAATCTCAAATGCACCGGTCGTAGGATGAACTAAGCAAGTAGCCAAAAGCTTTGATGCCGCTCGCGGATCATCTAAAAATTTGGCATTGCCCCTGCCGAGGAGCACAAGCTCCCTCCAGCGGTCATCCTGGCCCTCGGGTGGCAGCAAACGCGAATAAAGAGCCTCGCCGTACTCCGACACAAGCGATCGAGTGCGCGGATCACTGGCAAAAGCGTTGCACGCAATTGCGTGAACCTGATCCGCAGTTGATGGACGACCGTGTGACATTGACCGCCAACGATATTATTAACCCGATAGTTCGTGCACGGCAACGTGCACGATGGAATTTTGTAAGTTGCACTGTTTTCAATGGGCATGAAGACAGACCTGCGAGTTTCTATGTGTGAGCGATAGCTGACCTGGATTGCACTCACCAGGGCATTTGAGCGGTTTCGCGTGCTTCTGGCAAGGGTTGCTTCAATCTCTTGCGGCTTTGCGTCTTCGCTGCCTTGCGTTCAATTGAGGGTCCCTTCTTTCAGAGTTGCAATTTCGCGACATACGCCTCAGGGTTCCAGGATAGTAACACACACTCGAAAGGATTGAATATGGAATTAACTCGCAGACAATTTCTCGGAAAAACAACCACGGCGGTGCTGGTAGCGGGCACGATGGCCACCGGCAAGGTGTTTGGCGCCAATAACCGCATCCGCATGTGCACGATCGGATTCAACGGCCAAGGCGGCTCCCATATCAAGGACATCCTGGGCATGAAGGACGACGCGGAATATGTCGCCTTGTGCGACGTGGATTCCACTGTGCTTGAACGGGGCGCAAAAGCCGTCGAAACCGCCCAAGGCAAGGCGCCGAAAAAGTACAAAGACATCCGCCAGGCCCTCGAGGACAAGGAAATCGACGCCGTTACCATCGCCACGCCCAATCACTGGCACACGCTGGCCGCCGTCTGGGCCTGCCAGGCGGGCAAAGACGTCTATGTCGAGAAACCGCTCTCGCACAGCATTTATGAGGGACGCCAGCTTGTGGCCGCGGCCGAAAAATATGGCCGCATGGTCCAGCACGGCACCCAGAGCCGATCCAACGCGACGCTCATCCGCGACATGCAGCTCATGCATAATGGGTTCATCGGCAAGATCGTGGAATCGCGCGGCTACGTGTACAAGAACGGCAATCGCGGCCCTATCGGCCACGGCAAAACCGGGCCGGTTCCAGAAAACCTGGATTGGCCGTTATGGCAGGGGCCCTCACCCGACCACGAGTACATGATCAACGTGGACCGCAAAAAGCCCGGCTTGTACGTCCACTATGACTGGCACTATTTCTGGGAGTACGGAAATGGCGAGATTGGCAATCAGGGCGTGCATCAGATGGATGCGGCGTGCTGGGGGCACAATCGCGGCTTGCCGGTAAAGGTGTACAGCTCCGGCGGGCGTTACGGGCTGGACGACGATGGGCAGACTCCAAACACGCAGGCCACGACGTTCACTTACTCAGACGGCTCGATCATGACCTTTGAGGTGCGCAACCTGGGCTCATTCGAGGAATTCGACGGAGGAAATTGCGGCAACAGTTTCTTTGGCACGAAGGGTTTCTACGTCTTGGGCAAAGGCTTCTTTAGCTACAAAGAAGGCAAGACGGGCGAGCGCGAAGCCCTGCCGATCCCGGCGGACGCTCCGACCCCGGATAAGGGAGGCAAGTGGCTACGCTTTTTCAAGGCGGTGCGCTCGCGCAAGACCTCCGACCTGTCTGTGTCCACTCTCGATGCACATCGGTCCTGCGCCCACTGCCATTTGGGCAATCTCGCCTACCGGCTGGGCCGATCGCTGGAGTTCGATCCCCAAACCGAGCGCTTCAAGGACAATGAAGCCAACCAATATATCAAGCGCCAGTACCGCAATGGTTTCGAAGTCCCGCAGTTGGCCGCGAGCTGATTTATGATTGCCCGTCGCCGGGACTTTTTGAAGGCCGCGGGCCTGACGGTCGGCGCTGCCGGCTTTTTCGCACGAGCCACTATAGCCGCCGAAAGCGCCCGGACGCCGAGCTTCGTGCTTCGTCCGCCCAAAATGAAGCTCGGCATCGTCACCTACAACATCGCCAAAGATTGGGACGTTCCGACCATTATCAAGAATTGCGCGGGCGCTGCCATTCAAGGCGTCGAGCTTCGCACGTCCCATGCGCATGGGGTCGAAGTCAGCTTGAGCAATGCACAGCGCGCTGAGGTGAAAGAACGTTTTCGCGGTTCACCGGTCGAATTGATGGGCCTGGGCAGCGCGTTCGATTTCCACACTCCCGATCAGGCCAAACTCCGCGCCGACATCGCCGCGACCAAAGAATACATCGTCCTGGCGCACGACGTGGGCGCGCCCGGCGTCAAAGTCCGGCCCAATGGCCTGCCGCCTCAATTGTCGAAGGAAAAGACGCTGGAACAAATCGGCCGGTCGCTTCGCGAGTTGGGTGAATTCGGGGCCGCACATGGGGTTCAGATTCGCCTCGAGGTCCACGGCAAAGAAACGTCGCACGTGCCGTACATCAAGAACATCATGGACACCGCCGGCCATCCAAACGTTGGCGTCTGCTGGAACAGCAACCAAAGCGATCTGGACGGCGAAGGCTTCGAGCACAACTTCAATCTGATCAAGCGCAAGATTTTCACCGTTCACATGCGTGATCTATTTCTGGATGAGTATCCCTTTCGCAAACTCCTGACGGGCCTGAACGAAACCGGATTCACCGGCTATTGCCTGGCCGAGATTCCGGAGAGCACAGACCCGGTGCGGATCCTGAGATATTTTCGCGCGCTCTGGCTGGCGTACCAGGATTTGCTGTGACCCGCCGTGAGTTTCTCCATGCCGCCAGCACGCTCGCTGTTACTGCTGCAGCCCCTGAGCTAAGGACCGGAGCCGCCGAACTGAAATCCGCGACCGCCAACCACCTGCCACGCTGGCGCGGATTCAACCTGACGGAGAAATGCGTCAAGCGGCGCGAGGGCAACAATCCGCCATTCCGGGAAAGCGATCTTGCGTTGATGTCCGAATGGGGCTTCGATTTTGCTCGCCTGCCCCTTTCTTACCTGTGCTGGACCGATCCTGAGGACTGGCTGAAAGTGCGCGAAGAGGAATTGAAAGACATCGACGAAGCCGTTGAGCTGGGCGGCAAGCACGGTGTGCATATCAACCTCAACCTGCATCGCGCGCCGGGCTATTGTGTCAATCCGCCAAAGGAACCTCTGGACTTATGGACGGATGAGAAAGCGCTCGCGGCCTGCGCGTTTCACTGGGGATTGTTGGCGAATCGTTACCGGGGCATTTCGAGCCAACGCCTGAGCTTCAATTTGTTGAACGAGCCCGGGAATCTGTCCGAGGAAAAGTACCGGCGCGTAGTCACGCGTCTTGTCGAGTCCATCCGCGCCGAAGACCCCCAGCGCCTCATCATCGCCGACGGCCTGCGCTGGGGGCGCGAGCCGGTGACCGGGTTGGCCGCATTGGGGATTGCGCAAAGTACGCGCGGCTACGATCCGATGCAGGTCAGCCATTACAAAGCCAATTGGGTGCGCGGGGCCGAGTCCTGGGCGGAGCCGAGCTGGCCGCTAAAGCTCAATGAGCAATCGACGATTGATAAAGAACGCTTACGTAAAGAGCGGATCGTGCCCTGGCAGCAGCTCGCAAAAAAAGGAGTCGGCGTCCACGTCGGGGAATGGGGAGCATTTAGCCGCACACCGCACGCAGTGGTTTTGGCCTGGATGCGCGATTGCCTCCAATTGTGGAAGGAAGCGGGCTGGGGTTGGGCGCTTTGGAATTTGCGGGGCGACTTCGGCGTGCTCGATAGCAACCGCACAGACGTTGCTTACGAAGATTTCCGCGGCTCTAAACTCGATCGGCAGATGCTGCAAATGCTGCAGAGTGGATAACGCTAAGACACCCGTAGCCACACCGTTTTCAAGTACGCCGGTTCATAACGAGAAACTGGAAAGTCCGGGGGCTGCGGCGCATAATGTCGCTGAAGAATCTTTCTGCCTGATTTGCCGACGGCCTCTTCCAGGCACGCCAGGAATTGTGCCGGCTCCCAACAGGCGGCGTTCGTCGAGGCGAACAACACGCCCGATGCATGGAGTAGCGGTAAAGTCAGACGCACCAGCTTGCCATAATCCTTTTCGACGCGGAACACCCCCGACTCCTTGGAGTGCGAAAACGTCGGCGGATCCAGCAGGATAATGTCAAACCGCCGCTGCTTTTTGGCCAGACGCCCAAGCCAATCAAAGACGTCGCCGAAAATAAACTCGTGCTCGACGGGATCGAGCAGGTTCAGCTTGAAATTGCGCTTGCCCCACTCGAGATATTTTTTCGAGAGATCGATGTTTGTAGTCAGCCAGCCGGCTTTCGCAGCGCAAACCGAAAAGCCGCACGTATAGGCGAACGTATTGAGCAGCGCCGGAGAGCCGGCGCGTGAGAAATTGAACCTTGCTGCGACGTGGCCGGTGAGCAAGCGGCGGCGATTGTCGCGCTGGTCGAGAAACAGTCCGATCGAAAAGCCTTCGCGAAAACTCAGTTCGAACTGACACCCATTCTCGCGCACCGCGAACCTCTCCGTTGCGGTCTCACCCAGGACCAACCGTGGGGCGGCTTCGACAGGGGTCGCCCGGCGCACCTGCCGTGTCAGCAGCTTGTGATAAGCGCCGCGCGCGGAGCAATGGCTTTCGAGCCGCGCCAGTTCCCGCTCCTGGTCTGCCTTCAAGCCTTGTCCGCTCCGACAGAGCAGATAATCACCCAGCCGCTCCACGTACCAACCCGGACACCGATCGCTCGCTCCATGAACGAGGCGAAAGGCATTTGTGAGTTCCGGTTCAATGAGGGCTTCACGCAGCGCCAGGCGCGGATCGGCCTCAAATACTGGTGGCGCTTTGAACGTCACGACTTCGCCCGTTGCGGGATGTCTCAACGCCAATTCGGTTGCATGCAAATAGACTCGCGACCCCGGTGTGCCGCCGTACAAAGTATCACCCAGGATGGGCCAGTCCCGATCGGCCGCGTGAACGCGAATCTGGTGCGTGCGTCCAGTCACCGGCTCGGCACCAACGATGTTGTAGGAGCCGACATGAGGAGGCTGTGAACGAAATCGAGCTTCTTCGAGGAGCCTGAACCTCGTCTCCGCCAGGTCTCCGCCCACGTGCACCGGCCGGCTAACATATTTCTCGCCCGCCCGAACCAGGCAGCTCTCGACCGAGATTTCCTTGCGAGGCAAAGCGCGGTCGGTCAGGAACCGATATTCTTTATGAACGGAGCGCTGTGTGAACTGCTCAGTCAGCAGGCGGTTGGCCAGCGGCGTTTTGGCAAACACCATCACGCCGGAAGTTTCTTTATCGAGCCGGTGGATAATGGCCAGCGTGGCCCAGCGCGGCTCCCGGTTCCGCAACCAATCGTAAAGGCCTTCGCCGGCGTATGGACTGGGCGCGTGCGTGTTCAGACCCGCCGGTTTGTTCACTACCAGCAGATGGTCGTCTTCAAAGATGACGCACGGCAACACGCATCCATCAAAGTTAAAGAAACGCGCTTTGTCGAATAGCAAGGGGCATACCCGGTACGAGGGGCCGTTAGCAAGCGTGCTGGCGGTAGATTTTACTTGAAAACCTTCTTGAAAAATGATATACAAAACTGTATGTCAAATAGGGCTTATCCCTTGCGGCTTTCGATCGCCGAGCGCCGCCTCTTCCGGCAAGCGGCTCGAACTGAAGGAATCACTCTGGCCAAATGGTTGCGCGCCGCCGGACGCGACCGGGCCGGACGTCTGAAGAAGCGCGCATGGGCCTGCCGTCGGTATCCGGATTGGGATCTGTCGGAAACTGCCGAACGGGACAAACGCTACGTTAGCCGCATGCTCAAGGGTCGGCCGTGAACTTCATTGCGGACACGGGATTCATCCTGGCCCGCTGGAGCAAAGAGGCGGTCCGACGTCGCTGGGCCGAGTATTACTTCGATCATTTCTCGCCGCCGTTCATTTGTGCCGAAGCCGTGCTCATCGAAGCAGGTTACCGCCTCGGGGTCCAGGAACTGGCGCCCCGTCTGTTGCGCGACGGTGATTATGTCTCGGAGCTTAGGCTCGCTGAAGACGCGGATGCTTTGCTCTGGCTCCTTCGCAAATATGCCGACCGGGAGATGGATCTCGCGGACGCCTGCGTTGTGCTCCTGAGTGAACGCTTCCCGCGCGCTACTGTGCTGACACTGGATAAGGGGGATTTCTCGGTCTATCGTCGGCGAGATGGGAGCAAAGTGCCTTGTGATTTCGGACCAGGCTAAAGTGCGCGGCCGAGCCGATATTGCTCCCAGGCAAACGACAAATTACCTCCGCCGTTTCTATCCGACCGGGCCCGCGATCAGGTTCACCAGAAGCTCCACGCGCCCTTCCACACGACCCAAATGCCTAGCAGGAAATTGGTGACGGCGTGCGCGGCGATGGCGTCACCGAGCCGGTTCTTTCTGATAACCAGCCATTGGTACGCCAGCCCGCAAAGAATGCCTGCCACCCAACGATCGGGATGAGTCAGGCCGAAGATAGCCGCGGTGACACAGAAGGACAGCGCATGAAATTGAGCGAGCGGCATCGCGAGGAAATCCAGCTTCACGAAATAGCGATAGAGGAAGGAACGATAAAAAACTTCTTCCAGCGGCGGAACGACCAAGGACGAGCCCGCAAACCGCACCAACACAAAGAGCCACCCCAGCGCCGAGCCCTGTCCGAATTCGTGGAACGGCTCCCAGCCCGCGTCCGGCTTGGAGAGTCGCGGATACAGGCCATCCAGGCCAACCCACAAAACGCAGACCGCGAAACCAACCGCAAGTGACTCCCAACTGAACGACCAGCGCAGTTCGGCTACGAAAGATCGCATTTCCCACAACAGCCACGCGCCTACCAGAGTTTTGATTAAGTAGAACCAGTACGGTCCCCTCTCACCGAAAAGCTGCTGGCAATAGGTTAGAGCGAGAAAAATCGCAAACGGCGCGACCCGGACATAGATTGGGGAAGCGGCAAATTTCGCGCGCAGGAAATTCATTGGCGGGCGATGATCCCGCATCCAGTGCCCGCGCCAAGAAAAAAGTAGGGGCCTGGCCGAGCTGCGGATTTACTGCGGCAGCGTCAAGAGATTCGTTTGTCCGGCGTTGACAAGGGTGGCGCTTTCCTGACTGATGGCGACGACTCGCCACTCACCAAGCTTATCGCCGACAAACAAAGTCCGGCCGCCGATCATCGCCGCGGGGTGCGGCGGTTGATAAAGGATGCCCTGCAATTTCAATGGTGCTAGCTGTTGCGGTGGCGCTAGCACAGGCACAGCCGAAGCGATGGCAGCAATGTTCTCGGGCACAGACACGATATTTGTCCCAGCGGACGGCGGAGTTGTCGCGGTCGCTGTCGCGGCCACAGCCGGAGTTCCAACTGGAGGTTCCGCCGCGGCGGGCTGGGTCGAGCCAGGTTCTGAATGAGAAGCAATGGGAACCACTGGAGCGGGAGAGGCTTTGGCCACCAGAGATGGAGCCGACTGATTTGCCTGCGCTGTCTCCGCAGAAGGCGAACCGCGCGGCGGCGATTGATCCGGGCTTCCCTTCAGAAAGAGCCGCCAAGCGATCAGCAGCACTAGCGCCACGCCGGCTACCATGACTGCGGGAACCATCAGGCCGTTGCGTCGGCCCTGGACGGACGCGGGTTCAACTGGGCGCAACGACAGGTCGGCCATGCCAGGCGGCGGCGCATGCTGTTGCGCCTGCTTCGCCCGCTTCAATGCATCATTGATTAAGCTCATGCGGCGATGTGCCCTTCCAGCTCGCGCAGCGCCCGGCCAACCATCGTGTAATTGATGCGCTCCTGTTGCTGAACGAAACCCGCGAGCAGCGCCTTGTCGCACACAGCATTGACCAGGCGCGGGATGCCCTTGCTGTAACCATAAACGCGCCACAAAGCCAGCTGCGTGAAATACGGCGCGCCTTTCGCGCCGGAAACTTCGAGCCGATGCTGGATGTACTGATTTACTTCGTGCCGCCGGAGAGGAAGCAAATGATACCGAACGGTGATCCGCTGGCGCAGTTGACGCAGGCGCGGGTTGTTGAGGCGGTCCCGGAGCTCGGGTTGGCCCAGCAGGACGATCTGCAGCAGTTTGCGGTTGTCTGTCTCCAGGTTCGAGAGCAACCGGACTTGCTCGAGCAGTTCGTCCGTCAGGTCCTGCGCCTCATCGATGATCAGGACGGTGTCCTGGCCGCGCTCGACCTGCTGGAGCAGAAATTGGTTAATGACCGCCAGAGTATCGAGCCGATCCAGGCCGTTGACCGGCAGCCCGAACTCGATGGCGATCGCTTTCATCAACTCATCCGGGCTCATGATTGGATTGAGAATGAGAGCAGTGGCGAAATGGCCATCGAGTTGTTCGAGCATAGCGCGGCACAGGGTGGTCTTGCCGGCGCCAACCTCGCCCGTGAGTTGCACGAAGCCTTTCCGCTCGCGAATGCCGTAGAGCAAATGATTGAACGCTTCGCGGTGCTTGGCGCTGTAAAACAAAAACCGCGGATTCGGCGTGATGTCGAACGGCGCTTCGCTCAGGCCGTAATAGTCCAAGTACACACTAGTCTATTAGCAAAAAATGAGCCGGAAGGAAGCAAAAGCTTTCTGCAGTCTCGAAGGGCGAGTGTCCTAAAGCATGACAGCAAGCCTGGAGAAAACGCCAAACTCCAAATCACAAAACCCAACCTGCTTCCGGCACAGCTCCCTCATTGTTGGAGTTTGGTGCTTGGAATTTGTTTGGAGTTTGAGCTTGGAATTTGGAGCTTCGTTAGCGCGTTTGCTTACGCCAGAATTCCTTTCACAGCCGTCACAAACGCTTCAACATCCCGGGGCGTTCCCACCGATATCCTTAAGTAACCCCGCAACATCGGATCATCGAACCATCGCACCAGGATCTTCCGGTCACGCAGTTTTTGCAACCAGCCAGCGGCGGGAAAGGAGGGCGGCTGGACCAGGATAAAGTTCGTGTGGCTCGGGAACAGCTCGAAACCAAGCTCGACCAGCTCGTGACTGAGCTGCTGCCGTGTCGCGATAATCCTCCGGAAATTTGCCCGGTAATAAGGCAGGTCATCCAGCGTCGCCATCGCTGCAATTTGGCCCAGGCCGTTGACATTATAGCTATCGCGGATCTTGTGCAGGGCTGCGATGAGTTCGCGCGCGCCGACGCAGTAGCCCACACGCTGGAAGCAGAGGGAGTAAGCCTTCGAGAAAGTGCGCGCTACCAGCAGATGGGGGAATTTCAAGGCGAGTGACAAAGCGTGTTCGTCGGCGAAATCCGCGTAGGCTTCATCCAACAGCACAACGCCCCTCTGGGCGGCGCAAAGCTCCTGCAATTGAGCGGTAGTGTAGCCGCGACCACTGGGTGCATTGGGGGTCGTGATGAACGTGAGCGCCGCCTGGAAATCCCATTGTTTGCCTCGCTTCAGCTCTTTCAAGGATGGTATTTGGAAATCGAGGTTTAGTGGGACGGCGTTGGTTCGTGCGCCGTGACAAGCCGCGAGCACTGGATAGAGTGAGTAGCTCGGGTGGAAAAACTGAGCGTAGGACCTCGCCAGCAGCCGCGTTTTCGCCCAGCTTTGTGCCAGGGTCACCGGCTCGGCAAAGGCTCGGACCGCCATTGCCAGCAATTCGTCCGAGCCGTTGCCGATAATGATGTTCTCCGGTTTGCAGCCGTGGAATTTCGCCAGCTTTTCCCGCAACGGTTCAGAAGTGGGATTTGGATAAAGCCGCAAGCGCCCGTCCACCGCGGCCTTGATGGCAGCCAGAACTTTCGGAGAGGGCGGATAAGGATTTTCGTTGGTATTGAGTTTGATTAGACCCTCGACCTTGGGCTGCTCGCCCGGTGTGTAGGGATGCAGGCGCTGGACCAGAGGGCGGATGAACGGGTCTGAAAAGCCTCGAGCCATGAACGAATGCTAGGAAACCACCGCGTCAACTCAACGAGTTTTTCGCGTTCTGCGTTGGCTACGAGCGAAGCGCAATTCGGCCGATCTCCGGTGCGCGTCAAGTCCCTCCACATCGGCAAACTTGCTCACCGAGCGCAGTGCCCGCTTCAAGGATGCGCGGCTGTATTCGACGACGCTGGTGCGCCGCTGGAATTGATCTACAGTTAGACCGGCGAACGACGCGCCCGCTCCGCCCGTCGGCAGCGTGTGACTTGGTCCCGCGACGTAATCCCCGAGCACCGTAGGCGACCATGGTCCCAAAAAAATGGCGCCGGCGCTCTTCAGGCCCCGGCTTAGGCGGCAGGCATCGCGCGTCATCACCTCGCAATGTTCCGGCGCCAACTTGTTGGTGAGTGCGACGCCCTCCTCAAGCGTCCGAACATGGATCAGCCAGCTATTGTTATCAAGCGCGCGCCGGATGAAGCCCGCGCGCGCCAGTCTTGCTAATTGCTTTGCCAGTTCCCGCTGGACCGCCAGAAGCAGTCTGCCTGATGTCGTCACCAGCCAGACACGCTCGTGACCCGAGCCATGCTCGGCCTGCGCCAGCAAGTCTGCCGCGATAAACCTGGCATTGGCCGTCTCATCCGCCAGCACCAGTAGCTCGCTCGGACCCGGCAACAGATCGATTGCCACGTGGCCGACCACCAAGCGTTTCGCCGCCACGACGTAAGCATTGCCCGGGCCGAAGATTTTTTGCACACGGCGAATGGTTTTTGTCCCATACGCCATCGCCGCAATCGCCTGGGCTCCGCCTACCCGGTAAATCTCAGTTGCTCCTGCCGTGCGAGCGGCGAACAGCAAGGCCGCGTTGATGGAGCCGTCCCGCGCGCAAGGCGTGCACACGACAATCTCCGGACAACCCGCCACGCGCGCCAAAGTCACCGTCATCAAGGCCGTCGAAACCAGCGGCGCTGTCCCGCCGGGAATATAAATGCCGACGCGTGCATATGGATCAAATTTCTCGCCCACGGCCGCCCGATGCGAATTCCACATCCACCATTCCTTGCGGCGCGATTTTTTGGCGAACGCCGCGATGTTCCCGTCGGCTTCCGCCACAGCCGCCCGAAGTGCCTCGTCGGCTTGCAGGGAAGCCGACATTAGCTCGGCCGACGAGACGGTCAAATGGTCCGCGCACAACTTCGCGCCGTCGAAACGTTCAGTCAGCTCCAGCACCGCGTCGTCTCCGCGGACCTGCACCTCCTTAAGAATAGCGCGCGTCCGCTCCTCAATGTCGGGATCGAACAAGCTCGAAGGAGCGGTAACCTGGCGCAGTCGCTCGCCGAAATCCCGGTCGGTGTGGCGCAATACGTTCATCGCCTGGGGAAGCTAGAAAATGCGGTGGTCGAAGTCAAAACCCCCCGGCGGTCAAGTTGCGCCAAATTCACGCATTTTGCGTGAGAATTTTCTCCCGCGAATTGGCTTCGCAGAAGGAGCAATCAGCGAGTGACCAAAAAAGCGCTCATTCGGGCGAGTTCACTCACTGGCGCAGTGTATGCTTAATGGGAACAGCCGGGCAGCAGATGCACGGATGCAGCACTCGGATCGCGAGGCAACCATGAACGAACCTGTCGAACCGGGCGCGCGGGAACTTGGCGAACCCGTGCCCGAAGACCTTCCTCACAGCGAAACTCGGCTGCCACAAAAACCGTTCTCCTATTGGCTGCGGCAGCTTTTTGCCTCCAATCCTTTCTACATCTTGAGCGCCTTGCTGCTGCTCTATGGTCTTTACCGTGTTTCAGTTGACCCACATGTTCTAAACAGGGAAACAGCCCACCTCATTTTCAATTTCAGCGCGATTCAGTTGTATGAGATTTTGCTGGCGGCCACGGCGATCCTCTTGGCCAGGCGCAGCATTTGGTACGACTCGATGTTGCTGGTGGGCTTGGAGAATATGCTCGTGCTGGTCCCGTTCCTCCTGATCAGTCAGGCGGCACTGATTGACACGCGGATCGTCTGGACGATGTGCATCGCCGGGGCGCTCCTCGCCATCGTTCGGTTCGGCAGCTTAAAGCGCTTCCTTTCCAAACTCAATTTCCCGAGGCGGCTGGCGATAATAGGACTCCTCATACTGGCGGTGAACGCCGCTCTGCCGATCATTTACCGGATTCTGCATCAGTCCAAATTCGGCACCAAACCGGATTGGGGAGCAGCCTATTACACGAATGAATATGTTTGGCTCCTCGCGCTGCCGGCCCTGTGCGGCTTGGTGAACTTTGTTCCGTTCAGCCGTTCTGCCTCCTCGCTGCCGCCATCACGAGGCTGGTGGCCGCTCGCCTGGTTTGGGACCTGGCTCATCGGGACTGGCGTGCACCTCTACTGCTTGGGTTACGTTTACGATTTCAGCTTACGGCCCGAGCTGCTGGCGCCGGCAATCTGGATGTTGTCCTGGGCGGCCAACCGCCGGATGCCGGCGTTGGTGCCACAGCTTCCGGTCTTTTGGCAACGAACGGTCCTGACCTTGCCAGCGGTCATAACACTCCTTTGCGCCTCCCATTCAGGTAACAAGGTGTTCCTAGCGCTCACAGTCATGAACGCGACGATCTACGATCGGCTTTATGCTCGCTACGGCGGGCCGCGCTTGGCGTTGCACCTGTTCCTGCTTTCGCTCGCGGCTATTGTAGCGGGGCTGCCTCAGGAATGGTGCCAAAGCCGCGTGCCCGGCCTCGGCCGAGCAGAATTAATACGCATCAGTACCGCCGGTTACTTGCTCGTTTGTGCTGCGCTCTCGCGCAATCCCAAGCTCGGCATCCTTGGCGCCGCAGTCGCCTTCATCGTCGTGTGGGCGGGGTTGGGATGGGACGCCAGTGCGGCCCACTGGGCGGTGCAGTCGAGCCTGGCGTTTCTTATGGTGCACAGCTTGGGCTGGCTCGACGCCCAACACAAGGCCGCTAAGAGTGTCCGAAATTTTCTCGGTCTGGTCTGGTTCACTCATGCCCTTATTTGGATGCACGCTGGAGGCAACGCCTGGATGGCCTGTGCCATCGTCACGCCGGTCTTAAGTGTTTACCTGGTCCTGCGTTTGTTGAAGGGCCAATGGGGACCGGGCGTGGTCCCTCTCACTGCGGTACTCGTGGCCTCATCCGGTCCCGGGGATTTTGGCGTTAGCCAGATCCAGGCCGCGCCACTTGGAATCCTGGCAGTAATGGGAAGTTTCTTGCTGTTTGCCCTCGGCACCTTAGCTGCGATATCCAAACCACTTTGGAACAAGGAAGATCAATGATAGGCTTTGAACATGTCCCAGTATCCTCGGAGCGCTTATGATCGGGTCGGAGGCATTGTCTATTTTGCCCGGATGCTCGATAAGATTCGGCTAAAGGAAAAGGGCAATCTTCCGCCAGACTACTTGAAAAATTTGAGCATTGGTTTTGATGGTCGCTGCAGCCGCTTTTTGGGAGTCGATTATCCAGCCATTGTAAAGCGCGTCGGGGAGGGTGGAACTGACGAGGAAATTCTGGCATGGTGCTTTGAAAAGGGCCGCAAATCGAACGCGGAAGAAATCCTGATCTGGAACAAATTCATGCTGAAGCGCGGGTGGCGAGATGAGGACGACGGATCGACTCAAGAGTTGCAGAACTACAAGAAAAACAGCGGCTTAGGCCATAGGAAGGATCTCCTGACCTTTTTTGATTATTATGAAGTCGATGAAAAAGGAAGAGCTGATACCGCGCGCCGCGGGGGAGCGTCGCTTAAAGACCGTAGCCGCCGACGTGAGAAGGCGGATTTCTTGTCGGAATCGCATGCTTCTCCACCTCCTCACTTCGGTGGCCACAAGATCTCCCTGAACGATAAGTTTGCTCTGATTCGCGAGCACTGGCGGCCAAAGGTCGTGGCGCAATTGAACGGGCAAGAACTGAAACTTGTGAAGTTCGAAGGTGTCTTTCCGTGGCATCATCACGAAAATGAAGACGAGATGTTTTTGGTCTGGCGCGGCCGGATGGCGATTGAGTTCCGCGGCCATCGTGCGACTTTACAGGCCGGTGAATTGTGCGTCGTGCCGCACGGTGTCGAGCATCGGACTATGGCTGACGCGGAGGCTGAGGTCCTCATCTTTGAGCCCGCGCAGACCCGCAACACCGGCAATATCGTGGACGAGACATTCACCGCACCAAACGGTGTTGCCATCTGAAAACGCCTCGACTCGGATGGGCGCGAAAATGCGCGCCTCGCGATAAAATTGCTTTAATCGCGACTTGTTGGTTGACCGCCGTTCAGCTTCAATTCGCGCATGCGAAATCCGATCATTGTGGCACTGGACGTATCCACTGCCGATGAGGCGTTGAAATTGGCCGGCCAACTCGCCCCGGTCTCGGGCGGGTTCAAAATCGGCGGCGAATTGTTCACCAGCGCCGGCCCGGAAATTGTGCGTCGGATTCGTGGCCTGGGCGCGCCGATTTTTCTCGATCTCAAGTTCCACGATATTCCGAACACGGTTGCAAAGGCGGTGGCGGCGGCAGTGCGGTTGGATGTGCAGATGCTCAGCATTCATATCAGCGGTGGCCGGGAGATGATTAAAGCGGCTGAGCAGGCGGCGCAGGAGAGCGCCTGGCGCCTTGGCCATACGCCCCCGCTGATCCTGGGCGTCACTGTCCTGACCAGCCTTGATACGAACGCGCTGAGCGAGTTGGGCTTTGATCCCAACGTGGGCCGGCAGGTGCGGCGCCTGGCCAATATGGCCAACCGAGCGGGCCTGCGCGGGCTGGTTTGTTCGCCGCTGGAACTGGTGGAATTGCGGCAGATGGTGCCGGCGAGCATGCAGTTGGTCACGCCCGGCATCCGCGTTCAAAGTTCTTCGGGTGATGATCAAAGACGCACGCTGACGCCAAGGGAAGCAGTCCAGGCCGGGGCGAGTTGGCTGGTGATTGGCCGGCCCATTTACACGGCAGAAAATCCGCGGGCCACAGCGGAGAGTATTCTGCAATCACTGAGCTGACGGCAGTTGCGGCTTTCCCGTCATGGTGCGGCTGGTTTTGTTTGACATTGACGGCACGCTGATTCGGACGGGCGGCGCGGGCGTTCAGGCATTCGCAAAAGTTTTCGCCACCGAGTTCAACGCGGTGGACGGCTTCGAGCGCCTCAAATTTGCCGGTCGCACCGATGTCGGGCTCGTGCGCGAGTTTTTCGGCTTTCACCAGATACCGGCGACGCCGGTGAATTTCGAGCGCTTCTTCGAGCGCTATGTGTTCTGGCTCGACCACATCTTGCGCCACGCACAGGGTAACGTTTGTCCTGGAGTTTGGGAATTACTCGAAGGTTTGAAAACGCTCACGCAACCGCCCCTGCTCGGCTTGCTCACCGGCAATACACGGCTAGGCGCCGAGATCAAACTGCGCCACTTCAACCTCTGGGAGCGCTTCCAGACCGGCGCGTTCGCCGATGATCATGAGGAGCGCGAGCAGATCGCCGCCATCGCCCGCGCCCGCGGCGGTCGAATTCTTCAGCGCGATTTGCGTGGCGAGGAAGTCCTCGTGATCGGCGATACCCCGTTGGATATCGCCTGTGCGCGCGCCATCGGCGCCAAAGCTCTAGCGGTGGCCACCGGTGGTTACACGCTGCCGGAACTGAAGCAGCAGGCACCGGATTGGGCTGTGCCGACTCTGCTGGAAATCGGCCCGAAAGAAGTAGTTCAGGGTGGTTGAATATTGAATCAGTGCGAATGCGGCCGGCCCGTGCCGCACATGCCACAGGAACTGGGCACGCCCGTGCAAGCCGGAGCCTCGCTGCCGCTTGCGTTGGCCGAGGCAAAAACAGACAGCTTTTTGCTTAGCTTTGTCGAACCGCAGTGCGGACACTCGGTCCCTTTCCAATCACTCGAACGCACCAGGACTTCGCTGTCCTGCCGGCACTTTTGGCAATGAAATTCGTATATCGGCATGAACCGAAGATAGCCACAAGCAGGAAAACCTCAAGTCGCAACGCCTCATTGCGGAGTGCGCGGGCGCAGCAATTGGCATTCAGTCCTGCGCTTCGGAAATATTTCATAGCTTGCAGATTCACGCGCTGCTGCGCCCGAGGACGGGCGCTCTCCGCCGCGATTCTGGAATTGTCTCGAGTCTTGACCCGAGGAGATGTCGCGCCTAGAAATGCAGAGCTATGCCTGAAGATTCGATCGCTTTAGAGCCAGGACATGGCACAAAGCCGGTGCGTTTCCTCCTGCTGTTGTTCCTGGTCATGGCCGCGCTGACGCTGGCATGGCACACGAACGCCGCGGACTTCAAAGTGGGTCTGGTGCTGGACCGCGGCGGCAAAGATGACAAATCTTTCAATTCTTCGGCCTACGCCGGTGCCATGGAGGCCAGGAAGAAGCTGGGTATCCTCCTGAAGTATGTCGAGGCGGCTGACGACAATGCTTTCGATCCTCTGATGCGTGCCTTCGCTCAGCGCGACTTCGATCTCATAATCGGAGTCGGTTTCGCGCAACGCGACGCGCTCCAGAAAGTCGCGGCCCAATTCCCGAAAAAATCATTTGCCATTGTGGATGCGGAAGTGGACTTGCCCAACGTGCGTTCATTGTTGTTCGAGGAGCATGAGGGCGCATTCCTGGTGGGCGCCATTGCCGCCCTGACGAGCAAGACCGGCAAGATCGGCTTTGTCGGCGGCATGGATATTCCATTGATCCGGCGGTTCGAAATGGGATATGAGGCCGGCGCAAAGAGGATCCAGCCGCAGATCACCGTTTTCGCCAACTACGTCGGAGTGACCAGCGAGGCCTGGAATAATCCGCCCAAAGGCAAGGAGTTGGCCCTCTCCCAGTATGAAGCGGGTGCCGACGTCGTGTTTGCCGCCGCGGGTGCGTCCGGTCTGGGTGTGTTTGACGCCGCCGAAGACAAGAAGAAATTTGCCATTGGCGTGGACGCCAATCAGGACTGGATGAAACCTGGTTTGATTCTAACGAGCATGTTGAAGCGGGTGGATTTGGCCGTATTCACTGCAATCGAGGATGCCAGAGCTGGCAAGTTTTCCGGCGGGCTGAAGCGGTTCGGCCTCCACGACAAGGGTGTTGACTACTCCGTGGACGGGTACAACGCAAAAGTGCTGACGGAGCCGGTGCGTCGGCGAGCGGACGAACTCAAAGCGGAGATTATCGCGGGCAAAATCATCGTGCCGGATTATTATAAGAAATAAAACGTCCGACATGCGATAAGCCCGCACAATTCAAGGCCGGTCCCTCCAGATCCTTCGTCCTGGTTCGCCGGAACGGTCGGGCAAGGCGAGCACGACAACAATTAGAACAAACGGCATGAACACCATGCCCAGCGGCAGGAGCGCGGGAATACTCAGCAGGATCAGCCGAACATAAGGGATCAAGAGAATTCCGAGAGGCATGAGGCCGATGACGATGATGGCATCATTCCAACTCTTGGCCTTTAGCCACCACCAGCAGCCAGCGATAACACCCGTATAACCGAATAAAAAGACAAACATTCCCACGACTCGAATGTTTGCCGGATCAGTCGCGAATCCGCCTGGCCAGAGAACGAGAGAGACCCCGAACGCAATTGCACAAACTCCGAAAGAGATTCCGATGATAGCATTGCGCCGACATTGGATCACTCGGGCGAGACCAGAAACGTGTGGGTGCTTTCGTCTTCGTGTAGAATTGTGATGCGTGCGCGGACATTTATCAGGCAATGCGAACAATGCTGCTAATGCCGCCAGTTGGCCAATGAAGCAGAGAAATCCGAAAAGGGCCAATAGCTCCGACTGTCCTTTACCTTTCGCTAGGTGGTAAGCAGCCCACAGATACAAGAAGAGCTGCAGTAACAGAGCCGAGACCACCGTGATCCCAAACCAGTCCGAACCCAAGCGAGGAGAATTGTCCTGGGCGCGATGACCGAAGGTAAGCAATAGAATGAACGCCAGCAATGAGGCAAACCAGCAGGCAAGGCCCACAAGGGCTTTAGTTCGATGCCGGCTGAGCATTGTTGGGGAATAAGTGTTGTCATTCACGAGCTCCAGGGGAAGCGGAAACGGGGGTTTAAGGCTTGCCGACCTCCTGAATAATTGACTCCCGCGGCAAATTGGCAAGAATTCCGAACCGATGACACCAGTCGCAGCGCCCGCTGTTGAGCTGCGCGGACTCACCAAGCGGTTTGGCTCAGTCCTGGCCAATGCTGGAGTGGACCTCCGCGTCGAGACCGGGACGATCCACGGCCTCATTGGCGAGAATGGAGCCGGCAAGACCACCGCCATGAACCTGCTGTACGGCATGATAGCGCCGGATGCAGGTGAGATTTTTGTTCGGGGAAAGGCGTGCCGCTGGCATTCGCCATCCGACGCGATTGCCAGCGGGATTGGGATGGTCCATCAGCATTTCATGCTCGGCGGACCGTATTCGGCGCTGGATAACATCATACTGGGGGCGGAACCCGGGCGGTGGGGCCTGATCGATCGCCGGTCGGCGAGCGCCCGAATAGAATCTCTGGCGCGCCAGTATGGCTTGGCAGTGGATTTGACCCGTCCCATTGACCAGCTTCCTGTGGGCATCCAGCAGCGAGTCGAAATCCTCAAACTGCTTTTTCGACAGGCCTGCATCCTGATTTTGGACGAACCAACCGCAGTGCTCACGCCGCTGGAAACCAGCAATCTCTTTGAGAACCTGCGCAGGCTGCGCCAGGAAGGAAAGACGGTTATCCTGGTCACGCACAAGCTCAAGGAGGTCATGTCAGTGACGGATCAGGTGACGGTTTTTCGCACCGGCAAAGCTATCGCAGACCTGCCGACATCCAAGGCCAGTCCGCAGGAACTCGCCAATTTGATGGTGGGCAGAATGGTCTCCCTTACCGTGACAGTGCCAGACGCACAACCGAGCAAGGAGCTGGCTCTGGAAGTTTCAAACCTGAAGCTGCCGCGCAGCGGAGCGAGCCGTTCCCAGTTTTCCGAAGTCAGCCTCTCGGTCCGGCGTGGCGAAATTGTCGGGATCGCCGGAGTTGAAGGAAACGGCCAGAGCGAATTACTACAATCGTTGCTGCATCCGCGCGAAGTCCGCGCGGGGCTTTCTGGGAACATTCGAGTTCTGGGCCATGACGTGACGGCCTTGGACGCCCGCCGGATTCGAGCGCTGGGAGTCGCAGTCATTCCAGAAGATCGCCTGGACGATGGTCTCTTGCTGGAAAGTCCGGTGAGGGAGAATTTCCTTTTGGGACTCCACCATGCGGGCAATTTCGAGCGCAGAGGATTTGTGCGCACGCGAACGGTGGAACTCGCCGCCCGGGAGGCCCTGGAGGAATTCGATATCCGCCCTCGGGACCTGGAGATGGCAGCAGGAAAGCTTTCCGGAGGCAATCAACAACGACTTGTCGTTGCTCGAGAATTCAACCGAAGGCCGCAATTCATCATCGCGGCGCGACCCACACGCGGCGTCGATGTCGGCGCGATCGAATTCATTCATTCGCGCCTGGTTCGGGCGCGGGATCAGGGTGCCGGCGTCCTGCTGATTTCCTCGGAACTGGAGGAAATTATCGAGTTGTCGGATCGGATTCTGGTGATGTTTGAGGGGCGCATCGTGGCCGAGTTCGCCCGTGGGCAAGTTTCGGAGAGCGAACTGGGGCTTGCGATGGGGGGCGCTCAGGGAATGGCAAGTCGCGAATGACGAAATTCGAAAGGAGGAGGGAAAACGGATGAGACGGCTATTTCAGCCATTGCTGGCGCTCGTCGTCGGCCTGACTCTTGGTCTGGCCGCCACATGGATCGCTGGGGAGAATCCGCTGCACGTGCTCCGCATTCTCGTTAAGAGTGCTGTGGGCTCGGGATATGATCTGGGAATGACTTTATTCTATTCGACTCCGCTCATTTTTACCGGGCTCTCGGTTGCGGTGGCGTTTCAGGCAGGTCTGTTCAACATCGGCGGTGAAGGTCAGTTAACACTCGGCGCGCTGGCGGCTGCTGCCGTGGGGGCGCTGTGGCCAGGTCTGCCTCAGCCGTGGGCGCCGATTCTTGCTACAGGCGCAGCCGCACTGGCCGGAACGGCGTGGGGGGGAATCCCCGGCTGGCTTCGCGCACGGCGCGGCAGTCATGAAGTGATCAACACGATCATGCTGAACTTCGTTGCCGCAGGTATCGCCAGTTATGTCGCGCTGCATCTGCTCAAGAATCCTGACTCACAAAATCCTGAAACGCGAAGCATCGGCCCCGGCTACCTGCTTCATCCATGGCCGGCGCTGGGGGGCGCTCCCGTTGGGCTCGCCCTTCCTCTGGCACTGCTGGCAGCAGTTTCTGTTTGGCTTTGGCTCTGGCGCACGACGGTGGGCTTTGAGCTCCGGGCTGTGGGCCAGAATGAAGCGGCGGCCCGTGCCGCAGGCATTGATGCGAGTCGCATCCGCATCATGGCGCTGGCGGTCGCGGGTGGATTGGCCGGCTTGGTAGGAGTCGCCGAAGTGCTCGGGAATGCAGGTAGATTCAAATTAGGATTTTCACCCGAGTACGGCTTCATCGGCATTGCGGTGGCGTTGTTGGGCCGGAACCGGCCCGCAGGCATAGTGGTGGCAGCGTTGCTGTTTGGCGCGTTGCACAAGGGCGCGGCAGACCTGGATCTCGAAACCGAGCATGTCACGCGCGAACTCTCCCTGGTGCTGCAAGCGTTCATCATCCTGTCCGTTTCGGCTGAGGGCCTCTGGTGCTGGTTAGTTCGACCGCGAACCCGATTACTGGCGGCGTTGAAAGGCTGAGAGAATTCCGGTCTCTACCATAATGGACATACTCCTCCAGCTTCCAGCTTCCACACTTCGCGTCTCCACTCCGCTCCTCTTTGCCGCCCTGGGCGGTCTGTACAGCGAGCGAGCGGGAGTGATCAACATCGCGCTCGAGGGCCTGATGTTGGTAGGAGCGTTCGGGGCCGCCGTGGGGACATATGCGACGCATTCACCGTGGCTTGGCGCCATTCTTGGAATCGCCGCCGGCGTGGCAATGGCCGCTATTTATGGTGTGTTCGCCATTCGACTCCGTGCGAATCAGATCGTGGCAGGCACAGCCATCAACATGCTCGCCTTGGGCATGACTCCGTTTCTCTGCAAGATTTTGTACGACGTGACTGGCTCCACTCCAACGATTCCAGCGCCGGAGCGCTTTCATTCGGAGCTCCTCTATGGAAGCTGGATCGCCGTCGGGCTTTGCTGGCTCTCCCTTAAGTTCACTCGCGCTGGCCTTTGGCTAAAATTTGCTGGGGAGCACCCATATGCTTTGGAAGCTGCCGGAGTGAGGGTCAACCGCGTCCGCTGGATGGCCGTTTTGATGAGCGGTGCGCTGTCGGGCCTGGGCGGCGCTTCGCTTTCGATTTTTCTGTCTTCCTCATTTTCTCGGAACATGACCGCCGGCCGCGGCTTTATGGCGTTGGCTGCGCTCATCTTTGGAAAGTGGCGACCGGTGCCGACCGCGCTGGCCTGTCTTTTGTTCGGCTTTTCAGAAGCCGTGCAAGTGCGTCTCCAACTTCACGGGGTCACACTTTTCGGGAAGGAACCTCTGCCGGTGCAGCTGGTTCAGATTCTCCCGTATGTCGTGACAATTCTCGTGCTGGGCGGATTCGTCGGGCACTCGCGTGCGCCCAAGGCGCTGGGTGTTCCCTTCTGCAAAGATTAAAGAATCGGTTTCTAGGCTCGACTGTCTGCTACGGGAAATCGTTCACTTTCGTCCCGTTAGTCTCATCACATTTGTCCATCCAACGGCGAAGCAATCATTTGTCATCTGGATTCGGTCACGTGTTCGAAAACGAACACGCCCTTCTTGTTGCCAACAACGATGTCAGGATACTTCCTGTTGCTGTTGAAACCGGCCACGACCTGGGTGCCGACGCCCGAGTTGTCGTCAATGAGCTGAGGAATAAACTCGGCCTCGCCTCGGGCTGGCCGCACCAGTTTGAACCAGTAAAGTACCGCGGGCGCGTTCGGCTCCGGATCGCCGGTCGCTCCGTGCGCCCAGAAGCGCTTGCCAGTAACAATATCCTTCAAACCATCGCCATCAATGTCCATCACCGCCAGTGAGTGACCCTGCGAGAACTGGACGCCATAACGGTTCGGTGTCGCGTCCCGGTTCAGAATGAGATGCTCGCGGAAACTGATCTGGCCATTTTCGCGAACCTGCTCGAACCATGCCAGGCCGTAACCATGGGCAGCGAGACTCGTGATGACGTCGTTCAACCCGTCGCCATTTACGTCGTACACCACCATCTGCGCGCCCCCCGTTCCAAACTTGGCCGCATGCCGGGTCCAGACGGGATCACCGGCCAGCGACGCGGGCTGTTCCCACCAACCGTCTTTCTCCAAAATATCAACGCGACCATCGCCATTCACATCGCCCGCACCGAGGCCGTGCGTGAAGCGTTGCCATTCTCCCTTTGGCGAAATGCGGTGAAATGTCCAAGGCGCGGCGGGATGTGCCCAATCGGCTTGTGCATAACCAATGTAACCGCCCGAACAGCAGACGATCTCGGGCTTGGCATCACCGGTCAGATCGGTGAATCCGGGTGATTCGTTATCGACGACTTCAAAAATAACGTGCTTTTGCCAGTGCCCTTCACGGCCCTTTGGGTTTTCGTACCAGGTCGCCTCCTTGCCGGGGAAACCATAGACCAGGATGTCTGCCCAACCATCCTCGTTGAAGTCATAAGTAAAAGTCAGAAAGGATTCAGAGTATGCGTTGTTGGTTCCCAGGCCCCCTTCAAAACCTGGAATAGTCTCCTCAGTCCCATCGGCTTTCTTTCGTTTGAAACTGGCGTTCGCCGGAGCGTATTCGTGCCGATTCTTGAAGCTCGGGCCCTCATACCAATACGGACCGGATACAACATCGATGATTCCGTCGTGATTGAAATCGCCGAACGTCGCTCCCTCAGCCCAGAATTGATCCGTAAGCTGAACCTTTTTGAACTTGTGTATCGTATCCCTGGCCGCAACGACACCGCAGCTCGACGAGGCAACGAACAGGACCAGAAGAGTTTTTCGCATAGCGCTAATGTGCTTCCAATTCAGCGTCGTTCGAGCTGTCTTGGCAAGAGCCAACTTCGTCATGCGCGGACTGATTTGTCAGCGGGCCCGGATTCACGCCTGCACAGCGTTTCAACCAAACGAGAAGAATGCTCACGTCGGCTGGCGACACGCCGGAGATCCGGGTGGCTTGCGCCAAGGTCGCGGGTCGGATGCTCGAAAGCTTCAGCCGCGCCTCTTTGCGCAGACTTGGTACCAAAGAATAATCAAAGTCTGCAGGTATCTGCTTATGCTCCAACGATTTAATCCTATTTACTTCATTTTCTTGTCGATCTATGTATCCTGCATATTTTACTAATATTTCGACTTGTTCGATGACCTCTCCGTTTAGATGGTGGTCGGGTTGAGGCAGATTACTGTGCGAGACTTCAGGCCGCCGCAGGATTTGAGCGAGTGTTTCTGTTCCAGCTCTGGTCGATTCGAGACGGCTGAGCTCCTCTTCAATTGCATCTTGCTTTCGACAGAAGGCCTCGTAGTCGCGGTCTGGAAGCAGACCGATCTCCCATCCAATTCGTGAAAGCCTTGCATCTGCGTTATCCTGGCGAAGTAGCAGCCGGTACTCAGCACGAGAGGTAAACATCCGGTACGGTTCGACCGTTCCTTTGGTTACCAAGTCGTCGATGAGAACGCCGATGTATGCCTGGTCGCGCCGCAGGAGGATCGGCTCCTTCTGCTGCGTCCGGCGAGCGGCGTTAATCCCTGCCATCAGGCCTTGTGCTGCAGCCTCTTCATAACCTGACGTTCCGTTGATCTGGCCGGCCAAGTACAGATTCCTGAGTGCCTTCGCTTCCAGCGATGGATAAAGTTGGGTTGGATAGGCGAAGTCATACTCCACAGCATATGCCGGCCGAAGAATCTCCGCGTTCTCGCACCCGATGATGGTACGGACGAGCTCCAATTGCACATCGAACGGCAACGAGGTCGAAAACCCATTGACGTAGATTTCATCCGTCGCAATCCCTTCAGGTTCCAGGAAAATCTGGTGCCTTTCCTTTTCTGGAAACTTAACGATCTTATCTTCGATGGAAGGGCAATACCGCGGTCCGACACCCTGGATAAGGCCCGAGTAAAGTGGTGACTTGTGGAGATTCGCCCGAATCGTCGCTGCAGTCTGCTCGGTTGTGAAAGTGATATAGCATGGTAGCTGGCCTCCGATTTGTGCTAGGATAGAGCCGTTGGGGTACTTTCCGTTGCTTCCAGCGTTCAATTGTTCCACGTGGAACAATCCCTCGGTGGAAGTGGAACGTCCACTGCCATGCGCAGGCCTTCCAGATCCTTGATGTTCCACGTGGAACATCCCTTCCTTCCAGTAACTGAAGTAAGGCACTGGCTCATCCCCGGGCTGGATCTCCGTCTTTGAAAGGTCGATGGACCTCCGCAAAAGCCGAGGTGGGGTGCCGGTCTTAAGTCTCCCAAGCTCAATCCCGACCTCCAACAACGATGCAGAGACTCCCATAGCTGCAGATTCTCCAGCCCGCCCTCCTGGCTGCTGGTTCAGACCAATGTGCATCAGACCTTTGAGAAACGTGCCTGTTGTTAATACTACGTTCTCACCGTGATACTGGACCGCCAAGGTTGTCTCGACTCCATAGACTTGCCCTTGCCTGTGCAACAGCTTCATCGTTTGCCCTTGGCGCAGATCGAGGTTAGGCTCGCGTTCGCAGATCCACTTCATGCGGAACTGATAGGCCTTCTTGTCACACTGCGCCCGAGGTGCCCAGACAGCAGGTCCCTTCTTGGTATTGAGCATGCGGAACTGAAGCCCAGTCATGTCGGTGCATTTTCCAATCTCGCCGCCCATTGCATCTATCTCCCTTGCTAAGTGGCCTTTGGCAAGCCCACCTATGGCCGGATTGCACGACATCTGTCCGACAGTATCAGCGTTAATGGTCAGCAGAAGCGTCTGGCATCCCATCCTTGCGGCTGCTAGGGCGGCCTCGATTCCCGCATGGCCGGCCCCGACGACGATGACGTCGTAATTCTTGGGAAAAACGAACATGTTCTTGACTACATTAGAGCAGCTTATATGTCGCCTCGAACAGCGATTCTCCGGCGACCCGTACTACCTTATGGACTGGATTCGCAGCCAAGTGTTCGCAGATGTTGAATACCACTTCGGCTTCATCTGCGGCACCAACGGTCTGAGCGACCGCCTCGGCTGTAAGCGCCTTGGCAGCATTCTCCCGGAGATGCTTGAGAACTCTTCGCTGTAGATCGATTACAGTCGAAGCGGCTTTCTTTCCAGATTCCACACCAGGCTGATGATATGCGTTTATGTTGATAAGGCTCGCATAATAACCGACGGCTCGTTCAAAGAGGGCAATCAGAACGCCCACCGCAAAAGGTGAAACCTCCGCAAGCGTAATAACTACCGATTGTCTCCCATTTTCGTATAGCGCTCGTCTGGTGCCTTGGATGAACCCATCCAGATAGTCACCTGAAGTAACGTCGGGCTCCACGAGAATTGCTCTGCCATCCCCATTCCTGAGGACGCGGATGAAAGTTACGAAGAAATTGTCGAGCCCATCTCTAAGCTGTTGTACATAAGAATGTTGGTCGGTGGATCCCTTGTTGCCCAAAACAGTAATCCCCTGATTTACTAGCCGGCCATCTAGATCGCGTTCTTTTCCGAGCGATTCCATAATTAGTTGTTGGAGATACTTCGAAAATAGCTCCAGCCGGTCATTATAGGGCAAAACCACCATGTTTTTCTCCCCTTTACCGTTACCGATAACGAACCATATGGCTGAAAGCCGGGCTGAGGGGTTCATCGCAAGGTTTGGGCTCCGAGTGTAGTCGTCACAGGCGCGTGCTCCTGCCAACATCGAGTCAATATCGAATCCCTGCAAAGCCGCTGGCAACAGACCAACTGCAGATAGTTCGCTCGTTCTTCCTCCAACCCAGTCCCACATTGGGAAACGGGTCAACCAGTTTTCCTGAATCGCCAGCTTGTCCAACTCGCTTTGCGCGCTCGTGATTGCGACGGCATGCTGCCCGAAATCCAGCCCCTCTCTTTCGTAGGCAGCCTTCGCTTCCAGCATGCCGTTCCTAGTTTCTTTAGTCCCTCCGGACTTGGAAACAACTAGACATAGGGTCCTCCCGAGGTCGGATCCAATATGCGACACTGTATTGTCAATACCATCCGGATCCGTGTTGTCAAAGAAATAAGGCTGGAGCTTATCGCGATTGGTCTGGCCGAGGGCCTTAGAGACAAATTGTGGACCTAACGCTGAGCCGCCGATACCAATCAAGAGGAGGTTCTTGAACGAACCGGTGGCTCCGCGAACGGAACCATCGTGGACCCGTCTGGCGAATGATTTGATGCTACGGTTGGTCTCCTCGATGGCGTTGCGAATTTCGGGCAATGGCGCGAGTGCGGGATTGCGCAACCAGTAATGCCCCACCATTCGCTTCTCATCCGGATTCGCGATGCCGCCCGCCTCGAGCTGCTTCATCTGCTGAAAGGCTTTCTCGAAGCGCGGCGCCATCGCCGCAAAGAAATCGTCAGGAAAATTCACCCGGCTGATGTCCAGGCTTAACCCTAGTTGCGGAAATTCCTGGTAGTACTTCTTGAAACGTTGCCAGAGTTGTTGCTTCGAATAAGGCATAAAACGGAGGTTACTCTAGCACACCGGGCGGGAAACGTGAATCGCGAATCGCAAAATGACGCCAAAGGTCAGACGGTGGGTCGCCAGCGAAATAGGCCGTAGTTCAGATCCGGATCACGATAATCTTAATCGTAATGCAAATCAGAGCCCGAGTCCGCTCAGCCGTATCGAGACCAAGATTACGAGCGAGATTACGATTAAGATGGGAAAGGAATCAAACCGGCAGGATCACGCTCACTGTGGTTCCGTGGCCTGGTAGCGATTTGATCTTGAGTTTCCCGTGGTGGGTTTCCAATACGCGTCGAACTGTGGCCAGGCCAAGACCGGTGCCTTTGGGTTTGGTCGTGTGCAGGACGGACGTAAAGGTGTGGCGACGGAGCTGGTCACTCATGCCGCGGCCAGTGTCCTTGAATTCGAGGGCAATATGCGTCGGCCGCTGACTACCGCGCGGCAGGCGCACCGGACGGGAAGTTATCGTGAGGGTTCCGCCGTCGGGCATGGCTTCGGCGGCGTTGAGGATGAGATTGAGGAAAGCCTGTTCCAGTTGGGTGGGTTCGGCCATGACGTCGGGCAAATCCGGCTGGAGCTTCTGCAACATCTGTACATTTTGATGTCGCAGTTTGTGCCGCACCAGCAAACCGAGCTCCTGGATCAGTTTATTCAAGTTCACCGGCGTCATCCGCGGTTCCGTGGTGCGCGCAAGGTCCAAAATCTGCTCCACGATTTTGTTCAGATGGTCCATCTTCTCGGCAATGATCGCGACATCCCTGGCACGAGGGTCAGCCTTGGGAAATTTCAAGTCCAGCGAGTGATAAAGCATCTTCATCACTGTGAGCGGATTGCGAATTTCGTGGGCGACTTCGGCAGCAAGCAGGCCGAGCGCCGAAAGCTTTTCATTCTGGCGCAATTGCTCTTCGATATCGACGACGCGCTCGTAGAGGCGGGCCTTTTCAATGGCGGTGGCCGACAGCTCCGCCAACGCCGTAAGCAGACGAATTTCTTCGTTCGAGAAACTGTAACGGTGGCCCGTATAAACGTTGAGGGCGCCGATTGTTTGCTCCGAATATAGCAGCGGCACACTTAGAAGCGCGACCAGCCCTTCGCGCCGCGCGACCTCAACGCTCTGGTAGCGCGCAGAGGCTTGCACGTTGTCCACTTGCAGCGGCTTTTTGCGGCGGACGACGATGCCGAGTAGGCTCTCATCCACGCTCAATCTGGGCTTGCGCAGGTAGGCCTCGCCGGCTCCGAAGCTCGCCCGCAGCTCAAGCCACTGGCGGGTTTCGTCCAACAACACGAGCGAACACATTTTGGCCTGCATCAACACGCAGGCTTCGCGAGTGATGGCGCGCAAGACGTCGTCCAGGTCGAAAGTAGAATTGATCGTGCGGCTAACACCTGCCAGGGACTCGAAAAGCCGGGCTTTGAGGCGTAATTGTTCGTAGAGCCAGGTATGATGGATGACATTGGCGGCCTGGGTGGCGAGTGATTCCAGCAACTCCTGATCGTCTGCCGTGAAGGCTTCAAGCCGCTCCGAGTCCACATTGAGGACCCCTCGTACCTCGCCCTTGACTTCGAGAGGAACGGCGAGTTCCGAGCGTACCTCCGGCCTTAGCACAATGTAGCGAGCGTCGCTGGTCACATCACCTACGCGCGCCGGCCGGCCGGTCCGCGCCACCCATCCGGTGATTCCCTGGCCAAGACGGAGCTTGAGTGCTGCGGCTTCCGAGGGGAGACCTTGAGAAGCCAGGATCTCGAGGCAACCCGTGGTGGGATTGAGGAGCGCGGCCGAACCGCTGGACGCCCGCATGAGCCGCACGGCTTCGTTGAGGATCAACTGCAGCGCCTCTTGCGGTTCGAGAGTGGAATGAATAACGGTGCCGACCTGGTAAAGCGAATTCAACCGGTCGTAGCGCGCTTGCAGAGCAGCCAGCTCGTCGGACATCGTCAGAAAGTGTCAAGGGACGAGGGATAAGTGTCGAGCGTTCAGTGAGCTAAGGCGCGAGGTTCGCCTTGGCCAAGGTGATTGACAGCCATTTCGATCCGGGTCAGCTTGGCCCCTCATGACGCTCACCTTGTTCTTGCTTGTCCCAGGATTTCACATGAAATGCTTTTTCGGTTGTGGGGAACACTGGGCCTGAGGCGTCGCTCGAATGGAAGTCATCAGGAACCTGCTGTTGGCCGTTTCCATTGTTGGCCCGGTGTTGAACTCGCCGGCCAGAGCAGTCGACGCCGACCTACCGCCGCGCACGTTGCCCACCGGACCACCCTCGCGACCGGTGGTGAGCTGGGTGCAGACCGATTTGAGTATCGCTCACCTGCCACCTGCCGACTGGCGGCAGATTCAAGAGTTCCTGAATGCCGGTTATCAGGTTGTGGCGGTCAACACTTTGGAAAAATGGGATCATGTAGGGCCGCGTTCGAATGATTATCCGGCGCAAGTGGTAAAGGAAGCGGACGCCTACCTTCGGCGCTTCGTGACGATGGTCCACCAGGCCGGCGCCAAGGCCGTGTTTTATCTCGGGCCGGTGCAGTCCCCGCTGGTCGAGGTCTTCCGTGACAAACACCCGGACTGGCTGCGCGTCAATGAAAATGGCTCCCGCGCGAAAGATTACGTCAACTTCCGTAATCCCGAGGTGGTGGAGTGGCTGTGCGCGCAATTGGTCTATTTGGCGCGAGAGTACCAGGCGGATGGATTTTGGTTCGACGGCTACTCGCCTGTCGCCCTGCACACCTACGATTCCGCAACGCGCGACGCATTTAAGCGGATTTCTCAGGGCGCAGATATTCCAGCTCGCAATCGTATTCGTCCAGAGGATCCAGTCAGCCGCCTCTACTTGCAATGGCATGAGTCCTATTTCGCGGAGGTCGCGGATCGCATTCGGCAGGCCGTCCGCGCGGCGAATTCGAATACGGTGATTTATGGGAATTACTCTGCCAACCGGACCTGGTACGAGCCCGGCTGGCCAATGGGCGAGTATCCCGCCTATTACGCCAATGCGATCGATCTGCCTTCGGTCGAATTGTATTGGGACAATCCTGGCGACGCTTTGTTCCAGCAGTTCGTTTATGCCTTCACCCAGGGAACATCGCACGACCGCGGCGCGCGGGTGTGGGTCCAGCCGCACGCTCACGGTACGCTAGGCACGCCGCCGGCTGTCGAATTGATGCTGCGCTGCCTGGAAGGCGCGCCGTGGGGCGTCTATGCAGAGTTTGTAGAAAATGCCGAGCGCGAGGACTTTTGCAGGATGTACGTCACCGAGGTTAAAGCGCGCGAGCAGTGGTGGCGACAATCCGAGGCTGTTCCGTACATCGGTATCGTTGCGTCCGAGCAGACCCGGCTCTTGCTCGGCAAGGATACGCTGACGAAATACTTTTCGCACGCCTTGGGTTATTTCCGGGCACTCTTCGAAGCGCATTTACCGCTTCGAGTTTTGAGCGAATACGACCTCGAAAACGCTGACCTGCAGGGAATCCGTGTTCTCGTGCTGCCGGACGTACGTGTGCTATCGGATCGATCCAGTGAAGTCGTGCGGCGGTTCGTAAAAGCGGGTGGAGGTCTGGCGGCCACCGGCGAAACCGGCCTGTTCAATCACAATCTCAAGCAACGCACGAACTTCAGCCTGGCCGATCTCTTTCAAGCCAAATACCTGAGTTCGCGCGAAATGACCACGCGTGAAGCGAACCTGAATCTCTGGCTGGAGTCAGCGAATCACCCGATTCTCAACGATTACTCCATCCAAGCACAGGAGCAAACAGCCTGGCGCAATCCCAGCGGATCTCCGGCGGAGCGGGGATGGTTGTCACTGGTGAGCAGCGCGTCGTTTGTGCGACCGGAAGAAGCTGGCCAAACGCTGGTGCTGATGAGCACGAACGAAAATAAGGCGGACGCGATTCCAGGACTAATTGCCTCGACCTATGGCCAGGGCCGCGTCGTGTACATGGCCGCCGGCCTGGATCAAGCCATGTTCTTTTATCCCAACAGTTATATCGGCGCATTGCTGCTGAACGCTGCAAGGTGGGCGGCCGGAGATTCCAAAGCACCGCTCGAGGTGGACGGTCCCCTGATGCTGGCTGTAACCTATCGGCGTCAGCCAACAATGCACCGCACGATTGTGCATCTGCTCAATGACCAAAGTTCCTATGGGCGCCACTCGCTCTATCAGAAGCTGATGCTGCCCAACAAATCACTAATGGGACCGTGGTCCGTCCGCCGGGAGATCATTCCCCTGCAGGATATCAAGGTCAGATGCCGCATCAGCGGCATGACCCAAGCGACGCAACAGCCAGAAAATATCCGACTGAGAATGACGCCTCTGGCCGAGGGCGGAGTGGAGGTAGTCGTTCCAAAATTGAGTATGTATTCTCTGGTCGTCTTTGAGTGAGCCTCCAGGTGCCAACAACACTGTATGAAGACTTCGAGAAAAATTATTAACGAACCTTTGAAATGTGCTGACGAGCTGCTGGACGGTCTGGTGGAGGCCTACGATGGCGACGCCCGCAAAGTCGGCGAGCGGTCCATTGTCATGAATCATATTCCCGATGGCAAAGTCGCTCTGCTCGTCGGTGGGGGCTCAGGGCATGAGCCCATCTACCACGGCCTGGTCGGTAAGAATCTCGCGGACGGCGCCGCTTGCGGCGATATCTTCGCCGCGCCTCCGCCCAACATTACGCTCGAAGCTACGCGGGCCGTCCACCGCGGCAAAGGTGTGCTTTACCTCTACGGAAACTACGCCGGCGACGTGCTGAACTTCGACATGGCCGCCGAGCTTGCCGCCGAGGAAGGCATCGAAGTTCGCACAGTGTTGATTTGGGACGACGTTGCCTCTGCGCCGCCGACCGAGAAACAGAAACGTCGCGGGATCGCGGGTTTGGTGCCAATCGTAAAGCTGGTGGGGGCCGCAGCCACCCTGGCGCGCAGCTTGAAAGAATTGGAGCACATGGCCATCAAGGCGCGCGACAACACTCGCTCCGTCGGGGTTGCAACGCTCGCCGGCTCGATCCCCGCCACGGGCGAGCCGACGTTCGAATTGGCGCCGGGAATGATCGGCCTGGGCATGGGACTCCACGGCGAAAAGGGCGTGGGCACAATGCCCTTTTGCAGGGCCGATGAATTAGCGCCCAAGCTGCTGGAGCTGATACTGGCCGACGACCTTTCATTCGAGCCTGGCTGCCGGGTCGTTCTGCTGATCAACAGCCTTGGGTCCACTACGATGATGGAGCTGCTTATCGTGCTGCGCGCCCTGAAACCGTTGCTGCGTGTCAAGGGCATCCAGGTACACGAAACCCTCGTCGGGCATTATGCCACCTGCCAGGAAATGGCAGGCCTTTCAATCAGCCTCACCAAGCTGGACTCCGAACTGATCAATCTTTGGGACATGCCATGCTCCTCGGTGTGCTTTACCAAGATGTAGCCCAGGCCTGCGGGCTGGCCTGAGCCCGAACGGATCCTTCATGATGAAAAGCAACCTGGATGCAGAAGCGATCAGTAAAATGCTCCAGCTTATGGCCGACCGCATCATCCAGGCGGAACCGATCCTCTCCGAAGCGGATCGCCACCTCGGTGACGGGGACCATGGGCTGGGAATGGCCCGCGGTTTCCGCGCAGTAAAAGCAAAGCTCGAAACGGGCGACTGCGAAAGCATCGCCAAAGTTTTCGGAACGGCTGGGATGGCTATGCTAAGCACGATGGGCGGCGCTTCCGGCGCAATTTTTGGCACAATGTTTCTCTCCGGCGGTAAGGCCCTCGAGGGACGCGCTACTTTTGACTCCGCTGCGCTGGCCGATTTTCTGGAAGCAGCGCTGTGTGGCGTTATGGCCCGCGGTGGCGCCAAGCCGGGCGACAAAACCATGATCGATGCTCTCCAACCTGCCGCGCTCAAGGCGCGCGAACTCGCCGCCCGTCCACTTCTCGCAGCAGCCAGCGCCGTAGCGGCCGCCGCGGAATCTGGCATGGAGGCGAGTAAATCTATGCGCGCAGGCATTGGCCGGGCAAAGACTCTGGGCGATGCCTCGATCGGATATCACGACGCCGGCGCCGTATCGGTCGCGATCATGTTGGAGGCGTTGCGCGATTACATCCAGACGAACGCAGCTGGGCCCACGTAACTATGTGGGTAGCCGCCGACGTCAGTCGGCGCATTTTGAATCGGAAGTGCCATTTGCTCCGACTGACGTCCGCAGCTACCTCTAAAGCACTTTTTGAATTAGCGACGCGAAGAAGCCTTTAGCTATTTCAGCGCCTGGTAATACCCGGTCTGAAACTGCGCGAACAAGTTGTGCTCGTTGAACGGGAAATGCTGCGCGAGAGCGATGGCAACGAGCCTCTCCTTTGGATCAATCTGACAGTATGTCGTTGCGGCGCCGTACCACCCGAATTGTCCAACGGAGGATGGCACCGAAAGCTGGCCCAGGTCGGTTGTAACTTCGACGCCGAACCCAAACCCTTTCGCTCGCGATGTGGCCTGATTGTTGGGAATCGTGACCATATGATTCGCCGTCATCAGTTCAACCGTCTTTCGTCCCAGGATGCGTTTGCCATCGAGGGTGCCACCATTGCACAGCATTTGCGCGAATCGCGCGTAATCACCGGCCGTGGAAAAGATTCCCGCGCCGCCCGCTTCCACTCCGCGTCCCGGCCCCGGCCACACCTCGATGAGGGGTTTCTCCTCGCGAAGCTTTCCATCCGGCCCATGCTTGTAGGTCTTCGCTAGCCGATTCCGCTTGGCCTCCGGCACGCTGAAACCTGTGTCTTTCATGGACAACGGACGAAAGAGCCGCTCGTCAAGGAAAGTGCCGAAGGTCTTTCCCGACGCGCGCTCGATCAACGCGCCGAGCACGTCCATGTTCACGCCATAAGTGTAGGCATCGCCCGGCTGATGCTTCAGCGGCAGTTTGCTGAGCTTGGAGATGAAATTGGTAAGCCCTGGCCCGGTCCACAAATGAGCGCTGCGCCACAGCTTCGACAACTCATCGTCACCGGCGAAATCGTATTGAAACCCGCTGGTATGCGTGAGCAGGTGCTTGATGGTGATGGGGCGCTTGAGCGGCTCCAGCTTCGGTTCCTCTTGCGTGCCACCGGTCCAGACCTTCATCTCCTTCAACTCAGGCAGATAATTTGCAACCGGATCGTCCAGGTTGAAACGTCCTTCCTCGAACAGAATCAGTGTGGCAGCGCAAGTGATAATCTTTGACATCGAATACATGCGGCAGATGGTGTCGCGTTCCATCGGCAATTGCTTCTCCAGGTCGCGATACCCGTAGGTCTGGAAGTCCACCAGCTTCCCGTCGCGCGCCAGCAATGTGATGACGCCCACATGTTTCCCTTCCTCCACGAACCGCTTCGTCGTCGCGTGCAACACCGCCAAACGTCCGGGATCAAAGCCCGCCGCGCGTGCCGACGTGAGCGGTAATTGTGCCCGGACAGAGAGTACGGCGAGAAACGTCAGAATGAGGACAGATGGTTTCATATGTGATTCAGGCTTGAGACGCCCAATCCTCTGCCTCAATTCGACCGGTCCGACAACTGCGAATTTAGGTGCCGTCTGTGAATTCTCTTCGTTCCTCGCGGCGTTCCGAACGAAGTCTCACAAGCACTTCTTGGCGAACGCGCGACCGGAAGAGCGCATCTTGACGCTACCACCATAATGGAGGCGTGAGAACGGTTCCTCATCCGAAAGCATGAACCTTA